>NZ_CALIST010000001.1 GCF_938041645.1 uncultured Campylobacter sp.
CTGGCGGGCTTTTTCGCGGGGCTTGGGGTTTTGATAGTTATCTCTTTGGGGGTCAAGCTCGGCGCCGCAGGATTGATTTTTTAAGCTTTTTGGATGTGTTCATGGCAAACACAGCGTGATTGCAGCAAACACAGCGCGATTACGGGCGCTATCAAGCATCGAAATTTTAAAAACCACATCTTGAGCGCGGCTTATGAATTAGCGCTAATTTTAACTTCTGAGACGTGAGCACGCTTGGAATTTAAAATTTAAGCGGTATTTATTCGCGTAGCCTGCAAATAAAGCAAACTTAAAATTTTGCACGAGTTGCGATAAAATTTGCGTGGCCTTAAATTTTAAATTTCGCGGCTCGCGAAATTCTACGGCGTGAAAATTTTAATACGCAAATTTCACGGCGCGTGCAATTGCGATATAAAATTTCGTAGCAAGAATTTTTGCAGTCTGACGGCGCAAAATTCCTACGATATAGAATTTTAATTGCGCTGCAAGAATCAAAATTATACCGCTTAAATTTTGTGCGGCTAAATTTTAAAACAAAGCGGTAGGCGCAGCTCGCGCGTAAAATTTTAAAATTTATCGTTAATCGCAGGCAGTCTAGCAGGGCGTGCTATTAAATTTTTGGCAATATTTATCGCTTAAGTTTGCGACGTTGCCGCAAAATGCGGGTATCGACGCAAAAATTTAAAGGAACGAAAAATGCAAAAGAGCGCGATTGAGATACGCGGCATTCCCGCCGCCGTTTGGGGGAGCCGCTCGGAAAAGGCCTATATCTACGCTCACGGGCAAGACGGAAGCAAGGAGGATGCGGAGCTTTTGGCTTCCGTCGTTTGCAAGCAAGGCCGGCAGGTAATTAGCTTTGACCTGCCGGGGCACGGACAGAGGCGGCACGAGCCCGCTTCTTGCGATCCGCGGCGCGCTATTTTGGAATTTCGCGAAATTTTATCGTATGCAAAGAAGCGCTGGGACGAGGTCGCGCTGTTTGCCGTTAGCCTAGGGGCATGGCTCGGCCTGCAAAGCTTTCGCGACGAAAAGCTTAGCGACTGCCTCTTCGTCTCGCCGATACTTGATATGAAATACGTTATTTCAAATATTATGCGTAGGGCCGGCGTTAGCGAGGAGAGATTGAAGCAAGAGCGGATGATTTTGACTCATGTCGGGCAACCGCTTTTTTGGGAATATTGGAGTTTTGTTTTGAACAATCCGATCACTAAGTGGGAAACGCCCAGTAGAATTCTATACGCAGAAAACGACGATATGACGCCTCTTTGTATCGTTAGAAATTTCGCGCAGAAGTTCGACTGCGACTTAAGCGTTATGAAAAACGGCGAGCATTGGTTCCATACGCCGCAGCAGTTAGATTATTTACGCAAATGGATCAAATCGGCGGTTGAGAATCGGCGATAAAATTCTATGAGAGATTTTAAAACTCACGCCCAAGCCCGTGCTGATAAAATTCCGCGCGTCTTCAGGGTGCAAATTTCATAAATTTAAGATGATCTTGATATTTTGCTTTAATACGCTTGTTTTATAAGGCGCTTTTCGTAAATCTCAGCTCGCATCGCGTCACGCGAGGGGCATAGCTTCAAAGCACCCATTTCATAAATTTAACAAAGTCCAGCGTATAACATAATCAGGGTGCCTATTGAGCTTCAAAGCACCCATTTCATAAATTTAACCGCAATAGCATAAATCATGACCGATATGAATTACAAACTAAAATATGATTAAAATTTAGCCGATAAGCTGTCAATATAAATGTAAAAATGCCAATTTTAAAGCTAAATTTTAAAAAATGTCTATAAAGATGAATTCTTGAGATCTTAGCATGCTTTTGGCACGAGGTGCGAGCCAATGACAGCTTATCGCACTTCACTAGCACTATCGCGCTTTTGCTACACGGACGCTTTACGAATCCATAGCAGTCGCGCGATTAAATTTTAAAAATTATTTGCCTATTCTAAAGCCATTTAACTTCATATAAGTCGTATCTTTATGAAATGCTTCGCATCGCTCCCTGTTGCGATTGATATTCGAGGTCTCGAAAAAATATCCATCACTATCTTGACGCAAGGTAATCGTCGCGCAAAAGATCATATCGTTTTTGAGTTTCGGTCCTACACCGTAGTCAAAGGATTGATTTAAAGTGACGGTTTTTTCTAGATCGCTATCACTAAACTGTCTGGAGCCCGTCATGCTCTTTAGCTCGCGAAAATTTCCTTGATTTAGATAGTCACGTTGTATATCTTTAAATACGCCTTCAAGCTCGACTGCGTAGGCTTTTACTAAAACCTCATCCTTAGCACCGCTTAATTTAGGATATATTATTTTTACTATCACGAAAATTATGATCGCTAAAAATATTATCCCGCTTACGCCGCCGCCTACTGCTGCACCTTTTCTCATTTTCATCATTTTACTCCTTCGTCGATGTCCTTTACCAAGGCATCTATTTTTTTATTAAGCATAAAATTTTCGTAGCTTTTTTGGATATAGGCTTCAAGCAGTTCGCCCGCATCCAGATGATCGCTACCGCGAGTTAAAATCCGCCAGTCTCTGCCGAAGACCTTCGCAAAGTCATCATCCAGGCTTATCGCGTATTTCTTCGTCAAAGACTTACTCGTCAGCTGAACTGAAATTTCTTTCATTTCTCGCCCAAATTATCGCCTGCCAAAATATCGTCGATCTGCTTGCTTAGATCCTCGTCGCTCATCTTGCGATACGCCAGATCATTTTCTAGCGTGCCAAGCTGCATTCCCAAAGCCTCGTTTTGCGCCTTGACCGTTGCTAGCTCTGTGCGTAGCTTTTCGTTTTCGTCTCTAGCTTCGCTATAGCGTCTAATCAGCTCAGCTACTTTATTGCTTAAGCCCTCGACCTTTTTCTCTTCGTCAAAGATTGATTCCATTATTTCGCCTTTTCTGATATAATTTAAATGAAAATATTACCCAATTTTGGCTTTAAAAAAGGAAAAATTTTGCAAAATTTTAAAATCGAGAGCAAATTCTCTCCGAGCGAGGATCAAGAAAAAGCGATCGAAGGCATCGTCGCAGGCTTTCAAAGCGGCAACAAATACCAAACCCTTCTCGGCGTTACCGGCTCGGGTAAGACTTTCAGCATGGCAAATATCATCAAGCGCCTTGGAATTCCCGCACTCGTAATGACGCATAACAAATCCCTCGCGGCGCAGCTTTATAGCGAATTTAAGGGATTTTTCCCGCAAAATCACGTCGAGTATTTCATCAGCTACTACGATTATTATCAGCCCGAGGCCTACATCCCCAGGCAGGATCTTTTCATCGAAAAGGACAGCGACGTAAATCAAGAACTCGAGCGCTTGCGGCTAAGCGCCACGGCGAGCCTGCTAAGCTTCGACGATGTCATCACCGTGGCGTCGGTTTCGGCAAACTACGGCTTGGGCGATCCCGCCGAATATAAAGGCATGGTACTATTTTTTGAGATCGGATCAAAATTTAGTACTAAATTTTTACTTCGCAAGCTCGTCGATATGGGCTATAAACGCAACGACGATTTTTTTGATCGCGGGAATTTTCGCGTAAACGGCGACGTGATCGACATCTACCCCGCGTATTTTAACGACGAGGCATTTAGGGTCGAGTTTTTCGGCGACGAGATAGAGGCGATGTATCATCTGGACGTGCTGGAAAACAAAAAGACGCAAAGTGCCAAAAAATTTATTCTCTACCCGACGAGCCAGTTCATCGTGGGCGAGCAGCGCCTAAAATCGACGATCAAAGGGATCGAGGAGGAGCTTGAGCAGAGGCTGAAATTTTTCGAGGACGCGGGCAAGCTCGTCGAGGCGCAGCGGCTGAAAGGGCGAGTGGAGTTTGACCTTGAGATGCTGGGCGCTACGGGGATGTGCAAGGGGATCGAAAACTACGCGCGCTATCTGACCGGTCAAAAACCGGGCGAGACGCCCTATTCGCTCTTTGATTACTATGAGAGCAAGGGCAAGGACTATCTCGTCATCGTCGACGAAAGCCACGTGAGCTTGCCGCAGTTTCGCGGGATGTTCGCGGGAGATCGTAGCCGAAAAGAAACGCTCGTAGAGTACGGCTTCCGCCTGCCATCAGCACTTGATAACCGCCCGCTGATGTTTGATGAGTTTATCAATAAAAAGGCTAAATTTCTATTCGTCTCCGCAACGCCAAATGATTACGAGCTTGGTCTTAGCCGCGGCGCCGTATATGAGCAGATACTGCGCCCGACGGGACTACTCGATCCGCAGATCGTCTTAAAAGATAGCGACAACCAGGTCGAAATTTTACACGATATGGCGAAGGAGGTCATCGCGCGCGGCGAGCGAATCTTAGTGACCGTGCTAACCAAAAAGATGGCGGAGGAGCTGAGCAAATACTATCTGGAGTTAGGGCTTAAGGTCAAATATATGCACTCGGACATCGATGCGATCGAGCGTAACGAGCTCATCCGCGGCCTACGCAGCGGCGAATACGATATGCTAATCGGTATAAATTTGCTCCGAGAGGGGCTCGATCTGCCCGAAGTAAGCCTTATCGCGATCATGGATGCCGATAAGGAGGGCTTTTTGCGCTCGCGCACCAGCCTCATTCAGACGATGGGACGAGCCGCGCGAAACGTGAACGGGCAGGTCGTGATGTTTTGTAAAAAGATCACCGCTTCGATGCAAGAGGCGATCGATATTACCCAAAAACGCCGTAAATTTCAAGATGAATACAACCGCGCTCACGGCATAACGCCGCATTCTGCGAGCCGCAATATCGAAGAGAGCCTAAAGATCAAGGACGGCACCGAAATTTTAAGAAAGGGCGCCAATCTCGAAAAAATGCCCGCCGCCGAGCGCGCCAAGATCGTAAAGGAGCTTCGCAAGCAGATGCTCGAAGCCGCAGCGGCTCTGGAGTTTGAAAAGGCCGCAGTACTACGCGATGAGATCGCGAAGCTTAGGAAGCTGTAAATCGCAAGGCTTAAAAGCGCCGTGAAATTTTATCGTGAAATTTGCACGTGAAATTTCATCGGGCAGAACGTGAAATTTGCGCGCATAACACAGAGCGAAATTTGCGCGCCTAATATCGTCAGGCAGAGCGTAAATTTGGGCGATCTGCGCGTTAAATGCTGCGAGGCAAAGCGTAAAATTTAGTCGTGAAATTCTGCGAGGCGGGTTTTAAAATTTGCTCGTTAAATTTAAGATAGTTTGCGCGCGAAATTTATACATTGATTTTTCTCGCTAAATTTACACTCCGCGCCCTTGCTGCACCGGACGCCCGATCCGTAAATCTACGCGCCGAGCTTTTTGCTCTCGTCGACTTCCTTATCCGCAAATTTGCGCGCCGAGCTTTTGATTTCAGCCCGCTTTCGATCCGCAATTTACGAGCCCGATTTGCGGCAGCCCGCACTACCCTACTCTATACCGCTGCGCGCCTTTACGCTTTTTTTGCATCTCTCCGCACCTATCTTCGACTTTTTCCTGCGCGCGCCTGCGTTTAAATTCTGTCGCTTCGCTCGCTCAATCCGTAGCGGCTACGAGCGGACATGCACTCAGACGCCGAGTTTGCGCGTACTTTTTACGCGCCGTTGTGCGCGGATACTTTCAAAATTTTACGCAGAATTCCAAGACTGCCTGCACCTAAATTTGCGCCGCCGCCATAAACGCTTGTTTTTAAGGGCACGAACGAAGTATTTGAACGGCGCGGGAAATGAAATTTAGATGGCGTTTATCGAAGCGTATCTTAGCCGCTGCAGTGCGCCACAAAATTTCAAAAAGGATAACGAGCCGCGATTAAATTTACCTGCGGGAGCGCGCCATTGTGTGCCGATTTGCGCGCTGCGTAAATTTTAAAATTATCTCTAAATTTAAAATTTTATCCGCGGTTAATACTCTCTGCTAAGCTCTAAATTTTCCACGCGCAGCGGTCTTTCGCCTTCGAAAATCACCCCGATGCCGAAAGGCTCGCAAATATCAAGCTCGCCCTCGGCAAACCTTAGCAGCCACTGCGTATCGCGCGCGTAAAACGTGCATTGCGGGAGCTCAAACGGCAGATCGCAAACGGGTACTTCAAGCAGCCTAAGCTCATCCTCGCCCAAACGATACTCGCGTCTAAGCTCGTCTCGCAGGAAGGCAAGGGCGTCTTTTACGTACCGATCGATATTTCGGGCGATCCGCCGAGCAAGCGAAATCGTCTCATCGTCCACATCCGCCGTATCTGCAGACACGAGGCAAAACGGCACCTTGCTAGAGCTTTCGCTTTTTAGCGCCAGTTCCGCGTACCAAATAAAGCCCTCGTCCGTCGCGACTTTTTCAAGCTCGCCAAATTTCCAAGCCATTTTTTGCATTTTATTTCCGCTCCATATTTTCGCATCGTCTTTTAAAATTTTGATGCCGCGCTCGTTTTTGCGCGCTGTATTTAATCCGCGCCGAAAGAATTTGGCTCACTTCTTAGGCTGGCAGGCACAAAAGCTCTAGGCGATTTTTTCCGTCCGAAGCCATGCGAACAAAAATGCCGCAGGCGCCGCAAAGTCCATCAGCACAGATATGCGCGAGCCGTCGCCCGAGATGACGGACAGTATGCCGCCCGCGAACGAAACCCCCACGGCGATCAGAAATAGTGCGTTTTGCGTGTCTTTATACAGCCCGTAATAGAGCCTAGCGATGAAAAACAGAACCGCCAGCGCGCCGATAATCGTGAGGGCGCGATTTTGCAATATCGAAGCAACCGCGTAGGCAATCGCGGTGATAATTATAAATTTGACGTTGGAGACGGTATCGCTGCCCGCAAGCTCGGAGACGCCTTTCGCCGCGCGGTAAAGAAGGATGAGCGAGCCCAGACCCAGGCACGCCCTGATGCTAAATAGCCCCTCGCCGCCCGGTAGGTGCTCCGTAAGCGCAGAAATCAGCATAAGCGCCGCCGATATGATGCCGAAGCGCCTTGCGTCTGCGAGCTTGTCGCGATTGAAGGGGTTTCGCATACCGCCGAAGTCGCCGCCGGAGCTTTTGAAACTTCCTTGCATTTTGCCTCCTTATTTGCGCGATACCAATAAATAATGCGGGAGTGCAGATAAATTCTACTCCAAATTTGAAGTAGACTTTATCTAACAATTCATTTTATTAATTTCTCTTTTTATTCTTTCTTCCTCTTTTTGTTGCTTTAAAATCATATCGGCTTCCTTTTGTGCTTTGATTTTCCTTTTTATTGCTTTTAATCTAGCAAACCGATTAAATTTACTTTTGTATTTAAGTGATAAGACTATATGTGGAATTAGCAATAAAATTAATACTATCAACGGTATAATAGTTGACCTATATTTATTAAATAGGTCGAATAGGCAAATTACAAATAGTCCAAGAATAAGAATCCAAAATGAATATGTTGAATTTAAAGCCCATATAATATCTTTTTTATGCCTTATTTTTAATAGTTTATTTTGAAAATAAAGCTCTATCAACAATGTAATTGGTGAAATCGCAAAAGCAAACATTGCTAATATAATAAACAAAAATACTGGAGTTGAAGTTTCTACTGCCTTATCTACTCTACCTGTTCGAACATATGACATTAAAATCCTTTCTGGTTATTTATAAAAAATTTAAGTTCTTATAAAAGATTATAACTCAAATTTAAACTATTTTCTAATGGTTAAATTTAACCATTAAAGCTCTCCATTTCTTTTATGGAGGGCTTTATAAATTTAGTTTTTAAAACTATGAATAGGCGCGGGTATCTGGCCGCCGCGGGCGATGAAGTCCGCCGATGAGTTTTTATTTACGCTCATCACGGGCGCGCTGCCGAGTAACCCGCCAAACTCCAGCGTGTCGCCCTCTTTGCCTTTTGGTATTATGCGCACGGCGGTCGTTTTTTGGTTTATCACGCCAATCGCGGCCTCGTCGGCTATGATCGCGGCGATCGTCTGCTCGGGCGTATCCTGCGGGATCGCGATCATATCAAGCCCCACCGAGCAGATCGCGGTCATCGCTTCGAGCTTTTCTAAATTTAGCGAGCCCGCACGCACCGCGGCGATCATGCCCTCATCCTCCGAGACGGGGATAAACGCGCCGCTAAGCCCGCCTACTTGGTTGCAGGCCATGACGCCGCCCTTTTTGACCGCGTCGTTTAGTAGCGCAAGCGCAGCCGTCGTGCCGTGCGTGCCGACGCGCTCTAGTCCCATCTCCTCAAGCACGCGCGCTACCGAATCGCCCACCGCCGGAGTCGGAGCTAGCGAGAGATCGACGATGCCAAATTTCACGCCCAGCCGCTCAGACGCCATTTGACCTACGAGCTGTCCGATGCGCGTGATCTTAAACGCCGTCTTTTTTACGGTCTCGGCGACCACGTCAAAGCTCGCCCCGCGCACCTTCTCAAGCGCTCGTTTAACGACGCCCGGGCCGCTGACGCCCACGTTTATGACGACCTCGGCCTCGCCCACGCCGTGAAATGCGCCCGCCATAAAGGGATTATCCTCGACGGCGTTGGCGAACACGACGAGCTTGGCGGCGCCAAGATCCGAAAGTCGCGCGGTTTCTTTTATCACGCGCCCCATATCGGCGACCGCGCTCATATTTATGCCAGTTTTTGTCGAGCCGATATTTACCGACGAGCAGACCTTCTGCGTCGCGGCAAGTGCGGCCGGGATGGAGTCGATTAAAATTTTATCGCCCTTTGCGTAGCCCTTTTGTACTAGCGCCGAAAAGCCGCCGATAAAGTCGATGCCGATCTTTTGCGCCGCCTCGTCCATCGCTCTAGCAAGCGGCACGTAGTCAGTAGCGTTCGTCGCCGCGCCGATGATGGCGATAGGCGTTACGCAGACGCGCTTATTTACGATCGGGATACCAAGCTCGGCTGAAATTTCATTGCCGACCTTTACCAGATCGCGGGCTTTGTCGGTGATTTTTGCGTAAATTTTCTCCGCGGCTTTGTCGATATCCGGATCGATGCAGTCAAGCAGACTGATGCCCATCGTGATCGTGCGGATGTCGAAATTTTGCTCCTCGATCATCGCGATCGTTTCGGTTACGTTTTTGATGTCCATATCGGCACCTTAGATGTTGTGCATGGCGTCAAAGATCGCCGAGCTTTGGATGTTGATCTTTACTTTTAGCTTTTCGCCTAGCTCGTTTAGCTCCTCGCGCAGAGCCGTGAAGTCCTGCTTTTCCTCGCTGGAAACCACCGCCATCATCGTAAAAAACTCATCCAAAACCGTCTGGCTGATGTCGTCTATGTTTAGCCCAAGCTGCGCGAGCTTGGCTGAAACGCCCGCTACAATGCCAACTTTGTCCTTACCGATCACCGTTACGATCGCTTTCATTCTTACTCCTTTTTAAAATTTATTTAGCCGTTTTAAGTGCGGAAGCCCTTTAAAACGACTAAGCCTTGCCGCCGTTTGAAATTATCAGCGCAAACACGATTGCGACCAAAGCGTAAAATATTACCGCGAGCCATATCGCCCATCTATTCACGCCGCCGCCCTTTCTTAGGGCTTCATCGTCCTGTTTATCCAGCAATGAAACAAAACTATAGCAAACGAAATATTTCGCCATAGTTCCGCTACTGACGCTAATCGCCATTCCTATACTTCTATCATATTCATCCAAAAACGGAATAAAGCAGGAAATTAATACAACGGCAAATAGGGCTGCGGCAATTTTATACTCCTTGCGGTACAGAAAAAAGAACAGCGTGCCGAAAAATCCCCACCAACTCCACGTGCTTACATAATTTAACTCGCGCTGCTTGCCCGCGGCGAAAAATTTCTCGCAGGCGCGTGCGTAAATTTCAACCTTACTAGGAGTTTGCAAGAAAATTTCCAGTTTCTGCCGAAGCATCTTGCCGTCAGATAAAATTTCTCTAGCATAATCCGTCATCTCACTCTCCTTAGCGATAAATCCCCACGGCGGCGCGAACCTTTTGCATCAATGAAGCAGCCGTCGCAGCCGCCCTTTGCGCGCCCTGTCTTAGCATCTCGTCTAAAATTTCGCGGTGGCTTTGATAGTATTCGAATTTATCTCGCGCACCTTTGAAGTAGCTAAGCACGAGCTCGTTTAGATACGCCTTGAAGTGCCCGTGCCCCTCGCCTCCGCGCTCGTAGCGAGCCCGCAGCGCCGCTTGATCCGCCGCCTCGCTTAAAAACAGCTTCGCGATATTATAGACATTGCATCCGCGCCACTGCTTAGGCGCTTCTAGCGGCTCGGAGGTCGTTACTATACTTGAAATTTGCTTCTTTAGCGTCGCAGCATCTGCAAAAATATCGATCGTATTGCCGTAGCTCTTGCTCATCTTCGCGCCGTCCGTGCCCGGCACGATCGCTACTTCATCATTTATGCGCGCTTGCGGAATAGTTAAAATTTCGCCGTGGGCGTTGTTAAATTTAAGCGCGATGTCGCGGGCGATCTCGACGTGCTGGATCTGATCCTTGCCCACAGGCACGACTTCCGCGCTGTATAACAGGATGTCCGCTGCCATCAGCACGGGGTAGCTGAACAGATCGTGCTTGCTCTCAAAGCCCTTTGCGATCTTGTCTTTGTATGCGTGCGCCCGCTCGAGCAGCCCCATCGGTGCATATCCGCTTAAAATCCAGTAAAGCTCCAGCACCTCTTTCACGTCGCTTTGTACCCAAAACACCGTCTTTTTAGGATCTATCCCCAGCGATAAAAACGCCGCGGCGGCCTCGTAGGTTGAGCTTTTAAGCTTTGCGCCGTCGCTTACGGAGGTGAGCGCATGGTAGTTTGCGATAAACATAAACATCTGTTCGCCCGCATTTTGCGCATCCACCATCTGCTTGATACTCGCGAAGTAATTGCCCAAATGCAGCTTGCCGCTGGGCTGAAGACCCGTTAAAATTCTCATCGTTGCTCCTTTAAATCAAAATCAGATCGCCGTCTACGAAGCCCGCAGCGACGTGCTTGCACTTAAAAATTTTAGCGCCAGGCATCTGCTCTCGCAGCTCGCGCAGAGCCTGCACGAGCAGTTTTAAAACCTGTCGCCACGAAAGCTTATTTAAAAATTCAAGCTGCAAGCGTGAGCTTTGCGGATAAAATTCATCCTCGTCCTCGCACGCCCAGTCGTCGTCATCCGCATCAAAGCTGCTCGATCCCGCCAATTCAAGCACGTAAGGCTCGTAAAGATCGAAGTGCCACGCGATCACCCGCTTTGGAATTTCCTCGCGCTCTAAGCCCTCGATCAATTCGCGCAGCTTTTGCTTTAGCACCTCTTTCTTTTTAAGCTTATCGCTTTTGTCCTCTTTGCCGTGCGGCTCGGAATTTTTGCCGCCGCCAGAGCACTTCTGCTTAGACATCTTTTTCCCCTTTAAATTTAGCCCGTCGCAGGCGGAGCAAATTTCTTTTACGATCTTTTTTACGCTTTTATTTTCGACGTCGATTACGATGTCGGCCTTTTTTTCATACGCCCCGTCTCTTTCGGCGTGAAGCGCCGCGGCCTTTTGTAGATCCGCTAACAACGGGCGCTTGGCAAATTTTTTCTCTGCGTTTTCGCTGTTTTTTAAGCGTTCAATAATCCCTTCAAAGCTTGATTTCAGATACACGACGGTGCCGATTTTATTTAAATTTTTCACGGCGTAAAAGCCGCCGCCGGTGGAGATCACGGCGCAGCGGACGGACTTTTCTAAAAATTTTGCAAGACCCGCCTCCATCTTTCTAAAGCTTTGCTCGCCCTGCTCTTTAAAAATTTGCCCGATCTTTTTATTGGCGTAGCTTTCGATCATATCGTCGCAATCAAGCGCAAACATCCCGCTTTGCGCAGCCAGCGCCCGCGCTACCGTGCCCTTGCCGACCCCCATAAAGCCGATGAGCACGATGTTACCGCCCTTCATCGCTCTCCCCTTTTTTGCGCGGCAGCAGCACTAGCGGACTTCCCGAAAGAGCAAAGCTCGCGCGCAGCCTGTTCATCAAATAGCGCTTGTAGCTAAAATGTAGCGCACTTGGGCGGTTCATTACAAGAGCGATCTTCGGCGGCGCAAAGCCGATCTGCGCGGCGTAGTAAATTTTAACCGATTTGCCCCGCTCGCGAGGTATCGGATGCGCCTTTATCGCGGCTTCTACCGCCTCATTGATCCTTGCGGTGCCGAGCTTGCGCGTGAAATTTGAATAAACCTCCAAAATGAGCGGATAAATTTTATGTATCCGCTTCCTGTCCGTCGCGCTGACGCTGATGATCGGCGCGTAGGAAAGAAATTTAAACCTATCGCGCAGATCGCGGCAAAACTCGTCGTAATCGCGCTCGCAAAGATCCCATTTGTTTAAAATTATGATTAGACCTAGTTCAAATTTAGCCGCAAGTCCCGCGATGCGCTCGTCCAGCTCGTTTAGCGGCTCGCTTGCGTCAAGCACCAAAAGCGCGATGTCGGAGTTTTGCAAGATTTTTTCGGTGCGATTTAGCGCGAAACGCTCGATGCCCTCGATCTTACCGCGACGACGAATGCCCGCCGTGTCGATAAACTCGAGTGAGCGCCCCCCAAATTCCGTGCTTTCGTTCACCGGATCGATCGTCGTGCCCGCATAATCGCTCACGACCGAGCGCTGCGAGCCGACAAGCGCGTTTAGAAGGCTTGATTTACCGACGTTCACCCGCCCGATGATGCCTACGCCGATGGTTTTGCTAGCGTAAAATTCCTCGTCGCGCCCCTCTTTCGGCTCGCCCTCGTCGTTAAAGCCCTCTATAAAATCATCAAAAATTTCATCCTCGTCCTGCCTTACGGGCGCAGGATCCAAAAAGCCGTAGATCCATTCTTTCAGCTCATCGATGCCGCTGTTGTGCGAGACGGAGATCGGGAAAAATTTAACGCCGAATTCGTTAAACTCCCAGCTGCGCTCCTCGTCGCGCTTGCCGTCGATCTTATTGACCGCTAGGGCGATGGGCTTGCCAAGTCTCTGCAGCGAGAAAAATATCCGCCGCTCGTCATCGCTCGGAAGCAGCTTGCCGTCCGTCATAAAGATTATCAAATCCGCGCTCTTGGCCTCGCTTAGCGTCTTAGCCTGCACGCGCGCAAACAGCTCGGAGGCCTCGTCCAAGCCGCCCGAATCGATCACTCGCACGCGACGATCGAAAATTTCGGCTTCGGCTCTATTGGTATCGCGCGTCGTGCCCGCAACGTCGCTCGTGATGGCGATGCGAGCGCCCGCTAGGCGGTTAAAAAGGCTCGACTTGCCGACGTTGGGGCGCCCGATGATGATCAAACTTTTCACGTTCGTCCTTGTAGTTTTTGGCGCGATTATAACCAAAAATAGATTAAAGCCAAATTCTACGCGCTCGCTAGCGAAAGGAAGCAGCAAAATTTTATAAAATTTAGACGCTAAATTTAGCGAAATTTTATCGCGACACTAGCAAAACGCCGCTCGTAAAAAGTCACCAAGGCGCGAGCCATCGCCGAATATATCGCCGAGGCGGGACTGTGCGTAAATTTCATAAAATTTAAATACCGAAGCCTGGGCGAGAAAACTAGCAACCGAAGCGCGAAACAGACACAACTACACGAAAGTATAAAAGCCCGCAGCTGCGTAAATTTTGACTATTCCGCGCATACAAGCGCCGAATTACAAAACCGAGCCGTCGCGCCCAAATGTGCAAAAGTAGGCGGCGCGGCGAAATATTAAAACGGCGAAATATTAAAATTTAATCATTATGCGTGTATAATTCCGCAAATTTAAAGGGGCGCGATGAAATACAACAACTTCTTGCTGCACCATCTAAGCGTGTATTATATGCTGATGGCGTGCTTTTACTACTCTCTTACGGGCGTTTTTGCCAAGCTTTTGGGCGCGCAAATTTCATCGCTTGAGGTCGTGCTCTTTCGCAATCTGCCCGGACTTTTGATCCTGCTTTATAAAATCAAGGCTCGTCCCCGCATGGCGCGCTTCGCAAACAAGGGCGGTCATCCTTTTACGCTCGCGTTTCGCGGCATTATCGGGATTTTGGGGCTGATGGTGTTTTTTTATAACGTCGCTAACATCAGCCTCGGCGAGGCATTTACCTTTCAAAAAACGGCGTCCATTTGGACGGCGATCATCGCGTACTTTACCCTCGGCGAAAAATTCGGCGCGATGGGCTGGTTCTCGGTCTGCCTAGGCTTTGTGGGCATCGTTTTGGTAATTCAGCCGCAGTTTGGCTTGCAGCCGAGCGATATTTTTGGAATTTTAAGCGGATTATTCGCCGCGATGGCGTTTACCTCCGTGCGCGGGCTGCGCAAATACTATAGCTCCGATACGATCATCCTCTCTGCGCTTCTTGCCGGCACGCTGATGCCCGTAGCGCTTATGATCGCGGCAGAATTTATAGACGCGCCCGCGCTGAGCTTTATGCTTTGCAAATTTAAAATTCCAAACGCGCAGGGCTGGCTCTTTGCTGTGCTTCTGGGGCTGCTGGGGCTATTTTATCAAACCTACGTCACCAAGGCCTACGCCGCGACGCGCAAAGCGGGCATAGTAGCTACGATCAGTTATGCGGACATCATCTTTTCGACGCTATTTGGGCTGCTGCTAGGCGACGCCCTGCCCGGTTTCATGGCACTTGGGGGCATGGCGCTCATCATCGCCGCGGGCGCGCTCGTGGCGAACCGAAAGTAGGACGGCGTGAAGCAGAAGCTTTACTCCGCGTTTTGGCTGAAACATCTGGGCGTTTATTATATGCTAGTAGCAAGCTTTTATTTCGCGCTAAACGGCGCGCTAGCCAAGGTGATGGCGGAGCGGATGAGTAGCGCTGAGATCGTGTTTTTCCGCAACGTCGTAGGCATCGCGATCGTGCTGTTTTCGCTACGGCGGATAAAAAACCTGGGCCCGGGCGGCAAGCCGTGGCTGCTTGCGTTTCGCGGCTTTATCGGCAGCTGCGGTATCTTAGCGACCTTTTATAACATCGCTCACATCGATCTTGGCACCGCTTTTACCTTCCAAAAAACGGCGCCCATTTTCACCGCGCTATTTTCGGCATTTTTCTTAGGCGAAAAGCTAAGCTCTAAGGGTTGGTTTGCGATACTGCTCGGATTTGGCGGAATTTTACTCGTCGTGCGCCCGCACATCGGCATCAGCGTAACCGACGCGGTGGGAATCTTCGGCGGTATGTGCGCGGGGCTTGCATACACGAGCGTGCGCGAGCTCCGCAAACACTACGCCACCAACCTCATCGTGCTGGTTTTTGTCTCGTCAGCCACCTTTCTAAGTGCTACGATGATGATAACGGGCTGGGTGCTTGAAGGTAGCGAGGCTAAAATTTTAGGACTTTTCAGCGGGGCAGATTTGGCGAGGCTTGCTTACTTCAACCCGCCAAGCCTTTTTGGCTGGGTGCTCGTGGCGCTTCTGGGCGTCAGCGGGATCTACTTTCAAATTTACATGACGCGCGCCTACGCCGCTTCGCGCAAAGCGGGCATAGTCGCTGCGATCAGCTATAGCGACATCCTCTTTAGCATGGCACTCGGCATTATGCTAGGCGATCATCTGCCCGGTCCGATCGTGCTAGCAGGCATTGCGGTGGTGATTTTAAGCGGAATTTTAATCGCCCGCGAGCGCTAAATTTAAATCTAAATTTAAAACCAATTCAAATGCGGCGCAAAGCTAAATTTTATCCGCGCCGCAAGCCTACGCTAAATTTCAGCAGTCTAAAAGCTTAAAAAGACTAACATTCAAATCAAAGTTCTACGGCGTAGAAATATTTTTCGACGGATTTAAAATTTTATGCATTTTATCGGTATCGACATCGGCTCTACCTCGTCAAAGGTCGCCGTTATGGACGAACGCGGCGAATTTTGCGAGCTATTTTTGCTGCCAAGCGGCTTTAGCGCGGTCAAGGTCGCGCGCCAGATCAAGCAAGCCTTAGAGCAAAAAGGCTACGCAGAGGGCTTAGTGACGGCTACGGGATACGGACGCGTCAGCGTAGAGTACGCGCAGCTTAGCATGAGCGAAATTTTATGCCACGGGCTTGGGGCACACTTTTTATTTGAGCAAGACTGCACCGTCATCGATGTGGGCGGGCAAGACACCAAAGCGATCAAAATAGAAAACGGCAAACCAGCGGATTTTATCATGAATGACAAATGCTCGGCGGGCACGGGCAAATTTTTAGAGATCAGCGCGGGCCGCTTGGGGCTTGAGCTTAGCGAAATTTACAAAACCGCCCGCAAAAATCCCGCGATTAAAATTAGCTCAACGTGCACTGTTTTTGCAGAAAGCGAGATCGTCTCGCTAAGCGCAAACGGAGCCGAAACTAGCGAGATCGCCTACGCCATCGTGGATTCCTCCGCGCACAAGGTCGCCTCACTCATCAAACGGCTGGAAAATCAAATTTACTTTTTAAGCGGCGGGCTTAGCAACGTGCCGCTCTTTAAACAGCTTCTAGGCGAGCATCTGGGGGCTGAAATTTTTACTCACGAAAACGCAATCTACTGCGGCGCGATGGGCGCTTCGCTTATCGGCGCACGCAAAGCAAACGAAATTTCAAAGGAGACGAGATGAAGATGGATTTTGACGCGCTTAAAAAGCGTAACGCAATGGCTCTGCACGATCTAAAAGAGCAAGGCAAACACGTAGTTGGGATGTTTTGCGCCTATTCGCCGAAGGAGCTTATTTACGCCGCGGGCGCCGTGCCGGTTGGGCTTTGCGCCTATGACGAAAGCCCGATAGATGCCGCTCATGCCGAGCTTCCGCGCAATCTTTGCCCGCTAATCAAAGCAAGCTACGGCTACGCGGTTACGAAAAAATGCCCCTATATGAACGCTAGCGATCTCGTCATAGGCGAAACGACCTGCGACGGTAAGAAAAAGATGTATGAGCTGCTGGCAAAGCACAAGGACGTCCACGTGCTGCAACTGCCGAATATGAGAGACGGCAAGAGCTTGGAGCTTTTTACCGACGAGCTTAGGGAATTTCGCAAAGTTTTAGAGCAAAAATTTGATACGAAAATCACCGATGAAGCGCTGCTCGATGCGGTGCAAATTTACAACGAAGAGCGCGATGTGATGTTGGAGCTTTTAGAGCTTGGCAAACTAAATCCGATGCCGGTAGCGGGCAGCGAAATTCATCAAATTTCATTTGCGAGCGACTTCATATACGACAAGCAGGAGAAGCTTAAAATGATACGCGCCTACATAGCCGCCGCAAAGGAGATGACGCCGCCGAAAACTCGCAAAAAGCGGATCATTATCACCGGCTGTCCAAGCGGAGGCGTGTATGAAAAGGTTATCAAGCAGATCGAAGATCTTGGCGCGGACGTGGTGGCCTTTGAAAACTGCTCCGGCACCAAAGGCTATCAAAACCAAGTAGAAACAAGCGGCGATCTAGTCGCAAATATCGCCGAGCGCTACCTTAAAATTCCATGTTCGGTGATGTATCAAAACGACGCGCGCTCAGAGGTTATCAAGGATTTCGTACGCGAATATCAAGCAGACGGTGTCATCGACGTCGTGCTAAGTGGCTGTCACACCTACGCGATCGAGACAAATAAAATAAAGGAGGCAAGCAAAGAAGCGGGAGTAAGCTATATGAGTCTGGAGACTGACTACTCCAAGCAAGACGTCGGGCAAATTCGAACGCGCTTAGAGGCGTTTATAGAGCTGCTTTAAGCGGGTCGCTCTAAATTTTAAAATGAAGAATTTTCTAAATTTAAAAACAAACCAAAGAAAGGAGAGGTTAGATGAAATTTAAAGAGATAGACGAATCTCGTCGCGGCTTTTTCAAAGGAGTTTTGGCAGCGGCAGCCATCGCCGGACCCGAATCGATGCTCGCCGGCTTCACGCCGTTTAAGCCCGATTCGCTGCAGGTTTGGTCGTGCGGAGGACTGTCCGAAGCATTTAACGAGCTAAACGCCATTTATGAGTCAAGGACGGGACATAATATCCAGTACACCGGCGCCTTTGCGGGTGCGCTCGGAAAGTCGCTGCTAGCCTTGCAAGGCAAGACGGAGGTTTTCGGCGCTCGCGTTTTGGAGCTGTCTCAAAAACTGCGTAAGGCTGGCCTTAGCCTCCGCTTTAGACCGCTATGTTTTACCGACTACGTTTTAGTAGTGCCGAAGGGAAATCCCGCGGGCATTCGCGATCTGAAGGATCTAGCAGAGCCCGGCGTGCGGGTGATGCTGCCGCTAAGGGCATCGCCTCCGGGTAGCGGACCGGTAAAGGGAATTTTGAAAAATTCAGGTCTCACGAGGCCCGTTATGAAAAATATGGTCGCCAACGGCTCATGCGTCATCCAGATGATGTGCGATCTGGTAGATGGCAAGGGCGATGCGTCCATAATCGAAAAGCGCCTAACGACGCACGATAGGTTTAAAGACAAGATCGAATATATGCCTATCGACGAGAAACTCATCCCGCCCGGGCCGCTTACCTTTACGCTAAATATCATGAAGTACGTAAAGGACGAGAAGCTGGCCGACGACTTTGCGGACTTCGTCTGCTCGGACGGGCAGGAAATTTTCGAGCAGCACGGCTTTACCTCCATCCATTCGGCGCGCGGGCTTGAACTCATAGAAAGGTTTGGTGTAAAAGATGTTTAGTATCGTAAATATGGCAAAGATGAAAAAAGTCTCTAGGCTAACTAAAATTCGTCGCTTGGTGCAGCTGATTTTTATAGGCGCGATCGGACAATGGGCGTATTACGGGATTTTTAGATGCCCATTTATCGTGCCTTTCGTAAACTGCCAATCCTGTCCGATCGTTACGTGCTGGGGGCGGATCGCGACCGTGTTTTTCGGCTTTTGGCTGTTTATCCCCGTGCTGGTTATTTTCCTCGGGCGCGCGTTTTGCGGCTGGCTTTGCCCGGGCGGATTCGTCAATCAAATGCTGGGCAAATTTGCCGCTTTCAAGCTTAAGCTAAAAAATAACAGGAAGCTACGATATGCGCAAATAGGCATGGTTCTAGCCGTTTTGCTTAGCGCGGGCGTATATTTTATCTACGGCAACCCTCGCGTCATGATCCCTATCCGCACCAGCGACGAGTATCTCAACGCCGTTATCATGTCCTTTAAATTTTCCGACTGGTACTGGGCGGTTCGCACTGCCGTCGTCGTAGCTCTTATCGCCGCGTCGTTGATCGTAGCAAATTTATGGTGTCGCTTCGCCTGTCCTAGCGGCGGCATAATGGAGCTACTGCGTAAAATTTCAATATTTCGCGTTTATAAAACAGACGCCTGCGACAACTGCAACGCCTGTTTACGCAAATGCGAAATGGGCACGAGACCGGACGAGATGAACTGCACGAACTGCGGCGATTGTATGGATGTTTGCCACGTGGACGCCATCAAATTCGGAAGGAAAAAAGATTAATGAATTTTTTCGCCAAACCCTCCTTCGACAACCATCCGTGCTTTAGCAAAAAAGCGTCCGCGAGCTACGGGCGTGTGCACCTTCCCGTAGCTCCGCATTGTAATATCCAATGCAATTTTTGCAACCGCATCTACGACTGCGCCAACGAAAATCGACCCGGCGTAACGGGGAAGGTGCAAAGCCCGGACGAGGCCGCGCTATACGTGGAAAATCTATTTAAATTTAGACAGGATATCTCTGTCATCGGTATCGCAGGGCCCGGAGATCCTATGTGCGATGCCGACAAGACCCTAGCGACTTTTGAAAAATGTAAAGCCCGTTTCCCTCGCGCCCTACTTTGCCTATCCACAAACGGCCTGTCCCTGCCCGAGCATGTGGATGATATCGTGCGGATCGGCGTGAGCCACGTAACGGTGACCGTTAATGCCGTAACGCCGGGCGTAGGCGGCAAAATTTATGCGTGGGTGCGCCACAAAAACAAAATTTATCACGGCGAAGAGGGCGCTAGAATTCTTGGGGAGCGCCAAGAGGAAGGAATCCGCAAGCTAAAAGAAGCCCGCATGATCGTAAAGATCAATACGGTCGTAATACCTGGCGTAAATATGGATCACGTCCCGCAAATCGCGAAAAAGGCCAAAGAGTGGCAGGCCGATATCATGAACTGCATGGCGATGATCCCCGTGCAGGGCACCCCTTTTGCAAATATCAAATCGCCATCAAACGAAGAAATTCGCAGCATGCGAAAGCTAATCGGCGGCTCCATTCACCAAATGATTCACTGCAGCAGATGCCGCGCCGACGCATGCGGCAAGCTTTGCGAGAAATGAAGACCCCCTTTTAGCGGGTCTTTTATCCGGCGCAGGATACACGCTCTCATAGCGCACAAAATTTTATGTAGAGATTTAAATTTAAAATTTGTCTAAATTTAGAACTAGCAAGTGGCCGATAAGCGGCTTTTTAGCGGCGGCGGTTTTTTAAAATTTAAAAACAATTTTTAAATAATATTATTTTGCCTTTATTTAACTTTTGGTACAATAACTCCAAAATTAGGCATCAAAAAAACCGTATAACGGTAAAATAAAGGAGACATCATGGAAAACGTTTCAAGACGTGATCTACTCAAAATGAGCCTAGTTGGCGCGGGTGCTTTAGCGCTCGGCTCCGTAAACACAAATGCTGCGGTTAACGCTAAAGACGTCAAATTTGACGAAGAGTGGGACGTAGTTATCGTTGGTTCCGGTTTTGCAGGACTTGCAGCAGGTATCACCGCAGCCGAGAAGGGTAATAAGGTGCTGATCCTTGAAAAGATGGGTCGCATCGGCGGCAACAGCGTCATCAACGGCGGCTTATTTGCAGTGCCCAATAACGACAAACAAAAAGCAGAGGGCGTGAAAGATAGCAACGAGCTTTTTATCAAAGACTGCCTGAAAGCGGGTCGGGGCCTAAACCACGTCGATCTCATCGATACCATCGCTACCCGCGCGCAAGACGCGTATAAGCTCACCATAAAATGCGGCGTAAAATACATAGATAAACTCTCGCATCTGGGAGGTCACTCCGTCCCAAGAACCGTTCAAACTACTAACGGCAGCGGCTCGGGCATCGTTCAGCCGATGGTCGAGTATTTTAAAAATTTACAGGATGCGGAGCTTAGACAAAGAGCAAAATTTGATGAATTCGTTTTAGGCGAGGATGGCGGCGTAGAGGGCGTAATTATCAGAGAAAACTACAAATTTGACCCAAATAGTCTAAAAGACGATGTCGAAAATACAAGCGGCGAGAAAAAGACGATCAAAGCCAAAAAAGGCGTAGTTTTGGCAGCGGGCGGATTTTGTCGCGACGTATTTTTTAGAGAGGTGCAAGACCCTTCGATAACCAAAGAAACGGATAGCACAAATCATCCCGGCGCTACGGCGGGCGCGATGAAAGAAGCCTTTAGGATCGGCGCAACTCCAGTGCAGCTAAGCTGGATACAGTTTGGCCCATGGGCTTGCCCAGATGAAAAAGGTTTCGGAGTAGGTTCGTTGTTTAACGTAAATGCAAGCTTCCGCTACGGCATCTCGGTAAACCCTAAAACGGGCAAACGCTATATGAACGAGCTAGCCGACCGCCGCACTAGGGCTCAGGCGATGTTTAAGGTCATCGGTACCGACGGCAACTATCCGATAAATTTCTGCGACGCAAACGGCGTAAAAGCCCTACTTCCCGAGCAGCTCGAAAAGCCTTTAAATTCGGGAATTTTAAAAAAATTTGATAGCATCGATGAAATTGCGGCATTTTATAAAATTCCAGCCGATGAGCTAAAAAAGACCGTCGAGCGCTATAACGGCTTCGTAAAAGCAGGCAAAGATGATGACTTTGGCAAGCCTTTAGATAAAACTACTACTGACGGCTATGACGTTTCTAAACCGCCTTTTTACGCTATACGCGGTACGCCAAAACTCCACCACACTATGGGCGGTATCGATATCAATACCAAAGCCCAGGTTATCTCGCTACAAACAGAGATGCCGATTCCAAGACTATTTGCCGCAGGCGAGATCACAGGCGGCGTACACGGAGCTAGCCGCTTAGGTAGCGTGGCGATCGCAGATTGTCTGACATTCGGTATGATCGCAGGAGAGAATATAGGCTAATTTTCGGCGTCTTTCGGACGCTTTTTGCGGAGCTTGCTAAAATTTTGCTTGACAGACTATTTTGTCTAGCCTGCGCAAAATTTTAGCCGCGCAACCCCAAAAATCGCCTAGAAATACTTGCAAATTTTATTTTAATCGCAGGCTGAATTTAAAGTTAAATTTGAAAATTCGGCTTGCGGTACTTTTAAATTTAAAGCCGAATTTGCAGTTAAATTTGTAAATTTGACATCCGAAAGGAATTCGCATGAAACACAAAGCGTTTCTCGCCTTGTGCGCATCTATGCTACTATGCTCTTTTGCATTTAGCGCAGGCGCACCAAGCGCAAAGATAACGTCTTTAGTAGATCTTAACGTCACCGACGAGCTGCGAGCCAAACACCCTTTAAAGCCTCATCACGAAAAGCTAAGCTTCACCTGTCTTGATTGTCACGAAGGACAAGGAAACGACGCTAGTAAATTTAAATCCATAGGCGATAAAGGCTGTTTGTCCTGTCACGGCGACAAGAAAAAGATAGCTAAAAGACTAGAATACATGGATCTGCTAAAAGCAAATCCCCACAACTCGGTTCACGACGGCCCTACGCTATACTGCGACGAGTGCCACAACGAGCATAAAAAATCAACCAATATGTGCACGGAGTGCCACGAACACGAAGTTCCGCAATGGATGGGGGTAACGCCATGAAAATTTCAAAGAAAGTACTAGCGCTTATTATATTAGCAAGCGGCATTATAGGGTTTTTAGTGGTACTTCCCGTGCATTACGCCCTAGAAGAAACTAGCGGAGAGAAGTTTTGCGTAGTATGCCACGAGATGGATCCTATGGTTATAGCTTATAGTAACGACGTACATAGCGGCAAAGGTAAAAGCGGAGTAAGGGCTAAATGCGTAGACTGCCACATACCTCACGACAACCTAGCCAAATACGTCTTAGTTAAAGCTAAAAACGGGTTGATGGAGGGATATATTCATTTCTTCAAAGACCCGGAGGCTATAGACTGGCATAAAAATAGAGAAAAAAGAGAGCACTTCGTATTTGACAACGGTTGCGTTAGCTGCCATACGAATTTGGTGGATAATAAGCTAACGAGCCCGCAAGCTCAAAAGATGCACGCTCACTATCAAAGCTTGCTAAATACGGATAAGCAACTAACCTGCGCTAGCTGTCATGCCGAGGTAGGCCACAGCGGGCTAAACAATATGCTAAACTACTGGAAGCCTGAATACAAAATCTACGAAAAGAAAGCCGCAATCAAAAAAGAAGAGATAAAGAAGGCATATTTTGGGGAGGATTATGTGGGGCCGAAAGTAGAAAATAAAGAAGGCAATGCCACCAAAAAGTAGGCTAAAATGAAGAAAATTTTGCTCGTTAGCGACGACGTAGAGATGCAACTAAGTCTCAACGCCGCGCTTTAGCAAGAATTCGGCAAATTTTAAGCCAGCAAAATTCACACGATAACGGGAGTCGGACTCCCGTTATGATCTTCATAGACAGACCATCTCTACGCTTTATAAGAAAATTTACTACGCCAAATACGACTACTTTATAATCAAACTTTTACCCAAAAAATTTTATCTCTCGTATTTGGAAGCTGCCGAATTTTATTCGGGAATAAATTTTAACCAAAGCTCGCATCCACTCAGCTCAAAACATAAAATTTAAAATAAGCCGTTTTCGATATAATTTTCAAAAATTTCGGAGCGGAAAATGGGTAGAAAAGAGCTTCTGGGCGGCGCAAAACGTATCGTCGTAAAAATCGGTACTTCGACGCTTACGAACGCGGACGGTTCGTTAAATGAGCGGCTCATCAAAGGTCTAGTCGCGCAAATTTGCAAGCTAAAAGATGTGGGCTTTTGCGTGGTTTTGGTAAGCTCGGGCGCCGTGGGCGCGGGCATGGGGCTGCTAGGCATCGCGCAAAGACCTAAAATTTTAAGCCGCAAGCAGGCTCTAGCAGCGGTCGGACAGGTCGCGCTGATGCATCTTTACGAGCGGCTATTTTGGGCGCACGACTGCATTATCGCGCAGCTGCTGCTAAGCCGAGGCGATTTTAGCGACAGGGTGCGCTATCTTAGCGTGCGAAACGTCTGCGCGGAGCTACTCTCGCGCGGCATCGTGCCGATCATAAACGAAAACGATCCCGTCGTAGCAGATGAACTCAAAGTGGGCGACAACGACACGCTAAGTGCGCTCGTTGCAGGGCTAATCGATGCTGATCTGCTCGTGATTTTAAGCGACATCAACGGGCTGTACGACAAAAATCCGAGCGAGCACGCGGACGCAAAACTTTTAAGCTTTATCGAAAAAATCGACGAGCGCGTCGTCAAAATGGCAGGCGGCGAGGGCAGTAAATTCGGCACGGGCGGCATGGCGACCAAGATCGCGGCGGCGCAAATGGCAAATCAGATCGGCACGAGTCTGATCATCGCAAACGGGCGTACGGACGGAATTTTGCTTAAAATAGCGGCGGGCGAGGAGGTAGGCACCCTCTTTAGCGCGGGCGCGGCGCGGCTTAGCTCGCGTAAATACTGGCTCGCATACGGCGCGATTAGCAAAGGCGCGGTGATTATCGACGCAGGGGCGGCAGAGGCGATAAAATCGGGCAAAAGCCTGCTTGCGGTCGGGATTGCGGAGGTGCGCGGCGAATTTGAGCGCGGCGAGATCGTAAGCCTCTGCATGGCGGACGACAAGCTATTAGCGCACGGCATTAGCAACTATTCAAGCTGCGAGCTTGCGCGCATAGCGGGCGTAAAAAGCGATGAGATAGAGCAGGCTTTAGGCTACAAAAGCGACGATGACGCGATCCACGCGGATAATATCGCGCTGCAATGAAATTTTAGCCGTGTTCTGTGCGTTTAAAATTTCAAACGGAAGGCGTAGATGAAAAAGATTATATTTTTTTTTGCACTACTCTTGGCGGGCGCGGCGTGGACGGCAAAATTTGACGAACCGGACGCCGATAAAAACGGCGAGCTAGACGTTTTTGAACTGCGCGGATATGAGCCGGCGGATTACGTAAAAGCGCTATGCGCGAATTGAAATGAGAAGGTTGGGCGTAATGCCTGGCGAGTAAGCGAAATTTTGACGCAAGAAAATCCGAAATAAAATGGCCCAAAGCGTGCTAAATTTAAGCCGTCGTGCGCGGATAAAAATAAGACGCACTGGAATTTTAGACGCGATAGAAGCGACGCTCGCGGCATTTTTATACGCAGCATGCGATTTGATTTATAGATTAAGGAGCGAAAATGAACGAAATTTTAGATATCTGTAAGCGCGCAAAGGCCGCTTGCGGCGAGCTTTTGAGACTTGGTAGCAAGGCTAAATTTGAAATTTTAAACGCCGTGGCGGATGAGCTGCTCGCACAAAAGGACGCGATAAAAGCGACAAACGCCAAAGACCTTACAAACGGCGAGAGATCAGGCTTGAACGCAGCGCTGCTAGACCGTCTAAGGCTAACCGACGCCCGTATCGAGGCGATGGCGCAGGGCGTGCGCGAAGTGGCGGGATTTGCAGAGGTCGTGGGCGAAAATCTAGGCGGCTGGAGCCATCCAAACGGCATGCAAATCAGCCGCGTGCGCGTGCCACTGGGTGTGCTCGGCATCATCTACGAGAGCCGTCCAAACGTCAGTATCGACGCGGCGGCTCTGGCGCTAAAAAGCGGCAACGCAGCGATCCTGCGAGGCAGTGCAAGCGCGCTAAATTCAAACATCTTTTTAGTAAATTTATTTAACGAAGCCGGGGCGAAATTTGGCTTACCGACGGGCGCGGTGCAGCTCGTGGAGAGCGCCGAACGCGAAGTCGTAGCGCAAATGGCGAAAATGAGCGAGTATATCGATGTTTTGATACCGCGCGGCGGCAAGAGCTTAAAAGACTTTATAGCGCAAAACGCGACCGTGCCGATCATCATGACGGGCGCGGGGGTTTGCCACATCTTCGTCGATGAGAGCGCAAATTTAAGCGAGGCTGCAAAGATAATCAAAAACGCCAAAACCCAGCGCCCAAGCGTCTGCAACGCCGTAGAGTGCGTGCTTTTGCATGAGCGCGTGGCGGGCGAAATTTTGCCTGAGCTTGTGCGCGAGATGCCGGAGGTCGAGTTTCGCGTGAGCGAGCAGCTACTGGGCGCGTGCGAGTCGGAGCTGCGAGGCGCTAAAAACGTCAAGCCTGCCAGCGAGAGCGACTTTGGCGCCGAGTTTTTGGATCTCGTTTTGGCTGTGCGCGCCGTGCGGGATGCGGATGAGGCGATCAGCTTTATAAATGCGCATTCTAGCGGCCATTCGGACGCGATTTTAAGCGAAAACTACGCAAACATCGAGCGGTTTTTAAACGAAGTTGGCAGCGCAGTCGTCTACGCCAACGCCTCGACTCGTTTTAGCGACGGCAGCGAGTTTGGATTTGGCGGCGAGATCGGCATCAGCACGCAAAAGCTGCACGCCAGAGGGCCGATGGGGGTGAGGGAGCTCACGACCTATAAATACGTCGTCCGCGGAGACGGGCAAATTCGTTAGCGGCTCGTCTTTTTCAAAAGGCCCATTTTGCGAGCGCTTTTGAGAGAAATTTTGCTTCTCTTGCGCTCGCAACTGCAAGCAGAAGTCTAGCTTGCGCAAAATTTTAGCTTCTAACTCAAAAAATCGCCTCGAAGCTCGGCTTACCGTCGCCCGCTCGACAATAATCGCAACCATCTGCCGCCTCGA
>NZ_CALIST010000002.1 GCF_938041645.1 uncultured Campylobacter sp.
ATGGCAGAGAATGAACATCCGGATCATTTAATGTGTCCATTTTGTGGCAAAGACGATATCAAATACGGCGCAATCGTATGCAGTGGATGTCAGGCGGAAATCTCTTATAGTAGAGCATGGTTCTTGAAATTTTTAATAGGCGTGGTATGTCTTGTTTTTGGAATACGTGTCCTTATAAGAGTTGGTTTTATAATTCAAGATGTTTTTCTCATCTCTATCGGTACGATTTTGGTTTTATATTCTTTTGCGCTAGCAAGAGATCATAGCCCGGAATTTCATAGGACTATGAAACATGTCGAATAATCTTGCATATTTTTCATCGCCCAATCGGCGGTTAAATTCTAAAACTCTCCGATTGAATTTATAATCAGAAAGTCTCGCTATTTAAATTTTTAAAGGTTGCTTATGGACTTTTTATTGGGTCTCATTATTGCGGCAGCTACTTCACTTGAAGGGCTTGCGGTAGTGATTTTAATCGCTGCCGCTATGGTTATTTTCAGCGCTTTTAATGCCACTATTGCTTTTGCCGCAGGATATATAGTATTTTGTATCGCGACCTGGTTATTATATGTAATTATTATATGCAATACGAATAATAGATTTATGATAATTGCGTCTCTTGCGGTAAGTTTGACTCTGGGGTATTTAGCGGCTGATGCCGTTTATGAGAGAGAGCAGGCAAAGGATGCTGAGCGCGAAGTGCAGAAGCAACAAAATATGACGCAGCAAGATAAAGTCTATTATATCCAACGTAGTTTGATGTTTAGCGGCTACGGTGTGATGATTGATGGTAAATGGGGCAAAAAGACCATGCAAGCGGCGCAGAAATATTCGGGCTCGTCTGCAACCTCGATCGACGAACTTTATGAGGCGGTCAGGGCTAAAAAAGAGGGCAGAAGATAAAATTTAAATCGCGAGCAAAGTTTGCCTGGCTAAATTTTAAAATTTGCTAGTTTTTTTATATCTCTTATCGAGCGCGCTTTTAAATGCAACGTAGTGATTGTCAAAATTTCTTTAGGTTCGTTTGGAAGTTCAAATTTTAATATGATTTGAATGCTTTAAGGGCAGAAGGAAATCTGCTTGCATATGACGTCCAGAACTTAAATTTAGAGATTTTGCCTTAGAGGGTTTGGCGAATGACACTGTCGCCGAATGATTCTGGCTTAAATTTAATGGATTTCAGCTACAAGGCACAGCTAAATTTACGTTACTTTGTGTCTTTTCTAAAAGCATAATGCCTCAGCACTCGAGCGAGCAAAATTTTATCTCACATCGCTACGCTTTGACCTGAAGTACGCGACACATTCTAAGTCACGAAAAACTAAAATTTTTATACCTCCGAAGCTCACATCGTTTGTCAGAAAGCTCGTGCCTAAATCAAAATCATACCTCTTAAAACCTAGCTCGCTAGCGTTTTAAATTTTGGATTGTAAATGAGATAAATACTGAGGCGGCAATCTTTAGTGGATGAAATTCTATACGTAAAAACCGAGGTTTGGATTTACTATGAAAGTTTCAATTTCTTAAACTCGCGGCTATATTTTCTTTGCGAAATCGCGTTAAATTTAAGGCTATCTATCCTGGAAAAATTAACGGCGTATTCCTTCAGACAGGCAAGGATGAAAGAGAAGCGGTAATTGCCATTTTCGTAAAATATCTCGCTCGTTATTATTTCGCCGGGCGCCGCGTCGCATCTTTGATCCGAGCTCATAACGCATTTTAGTTCATAATATCCATTTTGCAAATCTCCGATGTAAAATTTCAAATGCAATTTTTCATTAATTTGCTTTTTGGGTAGCAATAGCGCATCGTTGAAGCTTATGCCCGCAAAAATTCTTTCTAGCGTATGCATATTTTTATGCAGCCCTGCTAAATACGCCTCGTACCGCCGCTCTCTTAAAGCATATTCGCTATCTTTTATATTGCCCCTAATCCAATCTAAGTCAAAATATAGCACTTCAATCTCTTAGGTTTTAAATTTATCGCTACCTGTTCGTTACAGCCCCAAGAAATTCTCATCGTTTTTGATCTTTTCGATGATGTCGAGCGTGGCGTAAAACTCGTCGTAGAAATATGGCATCTCGAGTTTGAAAAATTTAAAGCTTAGCCCCTCCAGCACCTTTAGCGAGTGTTTGTTTTTGAGCAAAAATATAAAAAATACCCCATCTTTTTCCAGCGCGTTGAGGTAGTTTATTTCGCTTATATTGGCGCGCAGGATCTCGGCGTCGAGGATGACGACGTCGGCTACGTAGATGAAGTCGCCAAGATGTCTCTTCGCGCTCTCCCAGTTGGAGTTTGGCATCACGTCACAACCAAGCCCGCTCAAAAAATCTCGCAGCTCCTCGAAGATCGCGCGGTTTTTATGCGTGATTATGACGTTGTAGTCGTATTTTTTGGCGCTAAAACTTTGCTGCGCGAAGCAGCTAAGTACTGCATCCATTTTGATAAAGGTTCCGCGCCCGTCGGCTCCAATACTCGGATGCGAACCGAGTGCACGCAAATGGGTCTGCGCCGAAGTAAGATACTCATCATCCGTGCTAGCAGCGCTTTCTAGTGCACTTTTAAGCGCATAGGTGCGCGGATCCTTTAGCTCGCGATCGATGCCTACGCGAACATCGAGCTTGATAGAGCTCATATTCGCTCTAAGTTCCTTACTGCTAAATTCCACGCTTACGCGGATTGGTTCAGCGATATTTTGCAGGAAAAACTCGCACGCGTCAAAGACCGCGCTAGTGAGATTTAGCACCTCGCCGCCGTAGATACGCGGCAGCTGTGGTGGGAAACTAAGATATAGCGTACTGTCGTATTTCGTGCACTCCTCAAATAAAATTTCGCTTTGAAATTTTAAAATTTTTAAAATATCGATCTGCGCGATATCCTCGCGTCTAGGCACGACGGAATCGCTTTCTTTGGCTTTAGGCGCAGCGGAGAAAATTTTGCCGCTTACGGCGGGCTTTTTAGCAAAAAGTTTTCTTGCCGCAAAGCCTGTCGTCGCAGCCAATAACGCCAGAGCGCCTAAAATCACGACCTTCATAGCAGCAGCATCCCGTCGCCGTAGGAGTAGAAGCGGTATCTTTGCTCCACTGCGATGCGGTAGAGCTCAAGCGTGCGCTCAAGGCCGATGAAGCTCGCTACGAGCATTATCAGCGTGGATTTGGGCAGGTGAAAGTTCGTAAGCAAAAAATTCTGTCTTATCGGCGGATTGCCCGGGTGCAAAAACAGCTCGCAGATCCCGCTGCTTTGCCCGTTGCGCGCAAAATTTTCGATCGTTCGCGTAACGGTCGTGCCCACGCCTAAAATTTTTCGCTCGCTTTTTAAAATTTGCGCGGTCTGCGGCGGGATGGAGTAGAGCTCGCCGTGCATCTTGTGATCGCGCAGATCCGCTACTTCCACGGGCTTGAAGGTGCCCGCGCCTACGTGTAGCGTGATAAAATAAATTTCGTGGTTTTTGCGCAGGTCGTTTAGCATCGCATCGTTAAAATGAAGGCTCGCGGTGGGTGCAGCGACGGCGCCTTGCTCGCGCGCGAATATGCTTTGGTACCAGCTCGCATCCTCCTTCGTATCGGCGCGCTTGATATACGGCGGCAGCGGCACGTGGCCGATACGTTCGCAAATTTCAAAAACATCATGGGTGTTTAAAGCTTCGCCGCCGCGCTCAAACTGCACGATGCGAAGCCCACCTTCCATAAGCTCACAAACGCGCGCATTAAGACCGCTTTGAAATTTTAATTCGCTGCCTACTTTGACGCTGCCGCGAATATAGGCACTAAATTTATTGCCCTCAAGCGGCGAGTTTAGCAGAAGCTCGATCTTGCCGCCGCTATTTTTGTGACCGAATAGGCGCGCCTTAATCACTCGCGTGTCGTTGAAAATAATATCGCAGGGCGGCAGGGCGTCCGCCAGATCGCCGAAGTGCGCGTGCGTGATCTGCTCCTTGGCGCGGTCGTAGATCAGTAGGCGCGCGCTTTGTTTGGGCATGACGGGAGCGCTTGCGATGAGCTCGCTAGGAAGCTCGTAATCGTAGCTGCCAACTAAATTTAGATCCGCCATCTCACGCCTGCGCTACGTCCGTGGAATTTTCGCTTTCGTCATCCTCCTGCTTATACGGATTTATCATTTTGGCGATGAAGATTGAAAGCAGATAAAGCGCAATTAGCGGAGTTGCGAGCATAAACTGACTAAGCACGTCTGGCGGCGTCATGACCGCTGCAAAGATGAAAATAATAACGATTGCGTAGCGGAAAAAATCGCTCAGGCTTTTGTTTGTCACAAGCCCGATCTTGGCGAGAAAAAAGGTCACCACCGGAAGCTCGAAGCTGATGCCGAATGCGACGACGAGCTTAGCGAAAAAGCCTACATATTCGCCGATCGTAGGCATCGCAGTAAATTGCTTGGCGCCAAAATTTACCAAGAAATTAAATGCGACGGGGATTACGAAAAAATAGCAAAACGCCGCGCCTAAAAAGAACATAATGCTCGCGCCGCTAACGAAAGGGATGACGTATTTTTTCTCGTTGTCGTAAAGCCCAGGCGCTACGAAAAGCCACACCTGCCAGAAAATTATCGGCATTGCTAGAAGTAACGAGGTGAAAAACGACACCTTCATCGCAGTAAAAAAGGTCTCGCCAAGCTGGGTAAAGATGATCTCGCTGCCTTTGGGAAGTACGCGCACTAGCGGGCGCGTCATGAGACCTAGGATCTGCTCCCAAAAGCCGAAGCAAACGACGAAAAGGACGATGACGGAAAGCACGGAGATAACCAGACGCTTGCGAAGCTCGGCTAGATGGGGTTTTAGCTCTTCAAACATTAAATTTCTCTCTCATTATGATTTTTGCGTATCGTTATTTTGCGCGGAATTTTGCATAGAATTTTGCGCATCGCCGTTTAAATTTGCATTTTGCGTACCGCTTTTCGCTTCGCCATTCGCATTTGTATTTTGTGCAGAATTTTCCGCGCCGCCGCTTGCGCTCGGCATAGAATTTTCGCCTTTGTTTTCGGCACTCGAATTCGCGCTTTTGCTTTCAGCGCCGGAATTTGTTGCGCTGCCGGCGGAGCCTTGCGTAGAGTTTGCGGCGCGGGCAGAGCTTTGCGCGGAATTTTCTCCGCTCGAATTTGCTTTTAAATTTGCCGTCTCGCTCTGTTTTTGCGCCGAGACTTCCGCAGAGTTTAACGCGTCTTTGGCGGCGTCCGAGCTAAGCGTTTCTTTAAGCGAGCTTTCCGCGTCTTTTAGCCCCTCATTTAGCGTCTCTTTGACCGAGTCGATACCGCCTTTGATCTCGTCGAGCTCCTCAAACGTGAGCTTTTTGCGCACGCCCTCGCTTGCTCGCGTGATACTCTCTTTATATTTTTTGGCATCCTCTTTGAGCTCGGCGATGCGAAGCTCCTGATCGAAGCTAGATTTTGCGTCGTTGATGGTTTTTTTGATGACTTTGAAGTATTTCGCAAGCTCGACCAGCACTTTTGGAAGCTTTTCGGGCCCCAGCACGATTATCGCGATGATTAAAATGACCGTAATTTCAGGCATACTGATACCAAACATAAAATTTCCTAACGTAAAAAGTGGCGTATTTTAACTAAAATTTCATTAATCTTAAATTTAGCGCCCATTACGGCTTTCTTGCGTGATAAAAAGCGCAATCTCGTCGGCGAGCAAAAAGTTGGGATTATAAAATTTGCCCTCGGCAAATTTCAGCTTTTTTTCGCGCACGAGCAGCCGCGCGTTGCTTAGCTCCGCAGCGTCTAAAATTTGCGCCTCAAATCCCAAAACGCAGCGCAGCCCAAGAAATATGCGCTCGAGCTTTTTATCCTGCGCGCTTAGAACTTCGCGCTGTTTTTGCAGCGGATCTGCAATATAACTTTGTAAATTCGTAGGCGAGCTAAGGCGCACCTGCCCGCTAGTTCCGACCGCAAATGCCCCAAACCCAGCGTAATCCTCGCCGCGCCAGTAAGCTAGATTGTGCTTACAGCGCAGTCCGCGCGCGGCAAAATTTGAAATTTCATACTGATTAAAGCCGCTATCAGCTGCCAAAGCAAAGAGAAATTTAGCTAGAGCCGCGCTTTCCTTTTTAAAGCTTTCGCGCCCGAAAAAGGGCGTGTTTTCCTCAAGGCTCAGTGCATAGGCGCTTAGATGCGGCACTTCGCAGCGCGCAAGCTCGGCCATTTCAAATTTCAAATTCCTTTTATCGTCAAATTTGCTCGCATAGATTAGGTCTAAGTTTATGTTATCAAAGCCCGCCGCTTTGGCATTTTGCACCGCCAGAAAAATCTGCGCCGCACTGTGCGCGCGACCGAGGAACTTTAGCTTGGCGTCGTTGAAGCTTTGTGCGCCGAAGCTGATGCGATTTACGCCGAGCTTTCGCATCGCCCTAAGCCAAGCGGGGCTAGCGGAGTTTGGATTAGCTTCCGAGCTAATTTCGGCTTTGGCAGTAAAATGCGGCGCAAGCAGCGCAAAAATTTCATCGTAAAGCCCCGCATCCACGGCACTTGGCGTACCTCCGCCGATAAAAAGCGTCGAAATTTGCGCGTGCGGATTTTTCGTCAAAAAGTCGCGTACCTCAAGCTCTAGCGCGCGAAAGTAGCTTTTTGCGAGGCTAAACTTATCGCTGAAGGAGCCAAAGGCGCAATACGGGCATTTGGAGGCGCAAAACGGCACGTGGATGTAGATGTGCAAGGGCGGTCCTATGGGCTAAATTTACGTCGCAAAATTTAGCGAATTAATTTGAAAATTTATATAAATTTTAAGCCTCTTAACGCAAATTTTAATATTTTTAGGTAAAATTTTGAGAAATTTTTTGTGAGAAAACGAGATGGAAAAAGAGAAAAATTACAGACCGAATGTCGCTGCAATCGTACTTTCGCCCTCGTATCCGTTTAATTGCGAAATTTTAATCGCGCAACGAAGCGACATCAAAGGCGCTTGGCAGTTTCCTCAAGGTGGTATCGACGATGGTGAGACGCCTAAGATGGCGATCCGCAGAGAGCTAGGTGAGGAGATCGGAACAAGCAAAGTCGATATCATCGCTGAGTGCCCGAAGTGGCTTAGCTACGACTTTCCCGATGGGGTAGCTCAAAAGATGCGCCCATACGACGGGCAAATTCAAAGGTATTTTTTGGTGAGATTGCGAAGCTTAGCCGATATAAACATCAATACCAAACTTCCGGAGTTCGACGCATTTAAATTCGTAAGCGCGAATGAGGTTTTAAGGCACGTAAATCACTTCAAAAAGCCGATTTACGCGACGGTTTTAAAATATTTTAAGGAGGAGGGTTACATTTAATGCTGATCGTTCAAAAATACGGCGGTACGAGCGTCGGTACGCTAGAGCGGATCGAGGCGGTCGCGCAGCGCGTGATAAAGACTAAAAACGAAGGACACGATGTCGCGGTAATCGTCTCTGCGATGAGCGGCGTTACTAATCAGCTCATCGAGCAGGCGGAATTTTTTACTAAAACTCCCGTAGGCAGAGAGATGGATGTGCTGCTAAGCTCGGGCGAGCGCGTCACGAGCGCACTTTTAGCTATCGCGCTAAATGCCAAGGGCTATGCTGCGATCGCATTTAGCGGGCGTGGTGCGGGCATCGTGACGGATAATTTTCACACCAAAGCTCGCATCGTCTCTATCGATCCAAAAAGTATGCAAGAGGCGCTAAAGCAGGGCAAAATCGTCGTCGTCGCAGGCTTTCAGGGCATCAGCACCGCAGGCGAAGTAACTACGCTCGGGCGAGGCGGAAGCGATCTTAGCGCAGTCGCCGTCGCAGGAGCGCTGAATGCCGATCTGTGCGAAATTTACACCGATGTAGACGGCGTATATACGACCGATCCGCGCATCGAGCCAAAAGCTAAGAAGCTTGATCGCATCAGCTACGACGAGATGCTTGAGCTTGCGAGCTTGGGGGCGAAGGTTTTGCAAAATCGAAGCGTTGAGCTTGCGAAAAAATTAAACGTAAATTTGGTGACGCGAAGCAGTTTTAACGATCATGAAGGAACACTCATAACAGGAGAAGAAAAGATGGAAGATGCGGTAATTAGCGGCATTGCACTGGATAAAAATCAAGCAAGAATTACGATTAGAAACGTAGAGGATCGCCCCGGCGTCGCGGCTGAAATTTTCTCCGCGCTTGCGGGCAAGGAGATCAACGTCGATATGATCGTGCAAAATATCGGACGAAACGGCGAGACGAATTTGGGCTTTACCGTGCCGCAAAACGAGCTAGAGACGGCCTATAGGGTAATGAAAGAGGTAAATCCAAATCCGAATTCCATCATCGAATCCGACGCCGATATCGTAAAGGTTTCTTTAGTGGGCGTAGGTATGAAAAGCCACAGCGGTATAGCCAGCAAGGCGTTTAAGACGCTCGCGGACGAAGGGATAAATATTCAGATGATCTCCACGAGCGAGATTAAAATTTCGATGATCGTAGAGGCCAAATACGGCGAGCTCGCCGTGCGCGCGCTGCATAAAGCCTACGATTTGGATAAATAATGCAGGATCTGCATACTTGGAGCGTCACGGCGATGCGCTCCGAGCCCGGACTTGAGTGGCTCGAGGATCGCAAGGAGGACTGGACGCCGCTTTTAGCATCAAAGCTAAAATTCCTCCACGACGGCTTTGCTTTCATCGTCATCTGCGATGATGAGCGAAGCTGGTTTAGCGAATACATCATCAAAAAGATCAACTCCTCGACCAACTCACGCCCGCTGCTGCCGTTTTTTTCGCTGCGTTCGCTTTATCGCGGCGGCGTAAATAGCCTAGAGGACGCGCTGCTGCTAAACGATATGTTAAGCCTTGCGTTTGCCAACGGCTTTATATATTTTTACATCGGCAACGGCAACCATCCGCTAGCCAAAATCGCCAAAAGCCACGAGGACAGCTATCTGTGGCTCATCGACGAGAGGCTGCAAAACAGCTTCTACATGAGCGAGAGCGATCCGAGCTTGGATCTCAAACTTATCCAGCTTTTTAAAATTTTAGACAAAAGCATCGACGCCGTGCTTTTTGACGAAGTGGTGCTTTGAAAATCATAAATCAGATCGTTTTAACGAACGATTATGAGGGCTTTAAAGATAAAATTTTAGCCGAAATTCCGCGCAAAAATTTAAGGTTTTTCGAAAGCACCGAACTCAAGATCGACGAGGCGCGAAAGATCATCGACGAAGCCTACGTCGCCGAGCGCGAGGATAAGATTATCGTCATCGCCGCTACGAAATTCGGCGAGGAGGCGCAAAACGCTCTGCTTAAAATTTTAGAGGAGCCGCCTAAAAATACGGTGTTTTTCCTGATCACCCCCTTCATCAACGCCCTGCTGCCCACCATCCGCTCGCGCCTCGTGGTGCAAAATCTCTGCGTGCGAAAGCCCAGATACCGCACCGGGTTAAATTTAACCAGGCTCAGCCTAAAGGAAGCGGTGGAGTTTATCGACGCGCAGATTGCGCTGGAGCGTAAGGGCGAGCTGGATAAAACGGCGCTAAAAGCACTCATCGGCGAGATCGCGCTAGAGTGCTTCGAAGCAGGCGTTAGGCTAAGCGGCGATGAGCTGCAGCGGATTGACCGCTTGAGTTATCTTGCCGAGCACAACGCCAAAGCCCATGCCGTGCTTACTCCGCTGCTGTTGATGATCGAGGAGAAAAGATGAAAATTTATAAAATTTCAAACGAAGTCGATTTCGCGCTGATTTGCGAGCGTATCGGCGTGCGAAATGCGGGACGAGCGATAATGCAGAAAAAATCGCGTCTAAACTTTTTCTATCTAAAAGACCTGCGAGCGCCAGCGGCGAATATTTTAAAACAAGACGCCCTTAGCATCGGTGCCGAGCTTGCGTGCAATGAAGGGGTGATCCTGGGGCGCAATGATACGGACGCGGTTTTGATCGCAAACGACCGCCAGATCGAAGCTTTAGCGCAAAAAGAAGCGCTGCAGGATTTCGGGCTAAAAGAGCTCGCGAAATTTCTAGGCAAGAAATTTGCTAAGCCGCAAAGCTGCGAAATAATGGGCGTCGTCAATATCAACTCCGATAGCTTCAACCCCGCAAGCCGCGCGGCAAACCTAAAAGAGGCGATCTGTAAGATCGAAAATATGATCGAGCAAGGCGCCGCCATTATCGACATCGGCGGCGTAAGCTCGCGCCCGGGCAGCCAGTACTGCGGTAGGGATGAGGAGTTTGCGCGCATAAAGGACATCGTGAGCGAAATTTACCGCCTGCGTCTGCACGAAAAGGCTAAATTTAGCCTCGATAGCTTCGATGAGTATTGTTTGGAATTTGCGCTAGATCGGGGCTTTAGTATCATTAATGACATCAGCGCAAATCTCGCTCTTGCCCCGCTTGCGCTTCGCTATGACGCCGCTTACGTGCTGATGCACATGCAAGGAAAGCCGCAAAATATGCAGCTTGCACCAAAATACGACGATCTGATGGGCGAGATAGATGAGTTTTTTGCGCAAAATTTGCAGCAGCTGCGAAGCGAGGGGCTTAAAAAGATCATCCTTGACGTGGGCATCGGCTTTGGCAAGACCGCCGAGCAAAATTTGGTACTGATTAAAAATTTGCAGCATTTTTTGCACTTCGGCTGCCCGCTGCTCGTGGGCGCGAGCAGAAAGAGCGTTATCGATTTTTACAGCCCCTCTGCGGTCGCGGACAGGCTCGCAGGCTCGCTGTATCTGCATCAGATCGCCGCTTTAAACGGCGCCGCGATCATCCGCACGCACGACGTTTTCGAACACATTCAAATGCTGCGGCTAATGCGCGCGATGGACGCCGCTGCGGTAAAATTTTAGAATTTTGCGGAATTTTCACGAAATTCTATATTTTTAACGAGATTTTTGTAAATTTGCCTTATGCGGAATTCTAAAATTCCTCAAGGAAATATTTTAATTCTTTTAAAATTTTGCGAAAGAACTTTTGCGGAATTTTATCCACATTTTATTTTGTGCCTAAGCTTTCGTGCGCTTGCTCGTCGAAACTTATAAAAATTTATAAAATTTCGCTCGATTTATGAGGTGCGTCAAAACAGCGAAGTAAAGAGGGATAAATTCTAGCGACGATTGTACGGATTATTTGCCGCATGAACCGAATTATTTCATTTTTGGGCGAAATGAGCGCTTTACGTCAAAGCCCTTGCTGGCAATTTTTATATCATTTGGTATCGTGCCTGCCGGAGCAGAGGCGTCCTTTTTGGCGGATAAAAACTCGACTAAGCTTTGCCAGACGAAATCGGCGTCCAGATAAAACCTCATCGCGCCAAGCTGTGGATTTATCGCCGCGGTGTGAATGTTCTGTGTGAGCTTAAAAAATACGATTGGGGCGCTCAAAATTTCATCTTTGCTTATAATTTTATCGTCACGAACAATATTTTTTAGCGTCGTTTTGCGGTCGCCCTCTAGCGCCACGAGCTGCAGAATCTCCTCGCGCGTAGCCTGCTTGCCGATCATCTTGCTTAGCCACGAGACGATATGGACGCGAAATCCATCGCTAAAGCTCAAAGTTCTGTCCTTCTGATACTGCCTTCTTAACTCCGTCTCGTCAAACTCTAGGCTTGTATAAATTTTACCCTGAGAGGCGAAAATATGGACTAAATTTTTGCCGATGAAAATTGCGGAGTGAAGCAGGCGCGGCAGCTTATTTACGTCCGTTTTACTCCAGTTTATAAATTTACCGCCGATAAAGCGGTACCCGCTAAGCTTCCTTTCAAAGACCTTTTTATCGCCTTCGTCAAGCCTCCATAGCTCGTCCGCACTGACTGGAGTAGAGTTTCTGCGGTCATAGACCAAAGTCTCGTCAAGCCCGTATTTTGACACCATAAAATCGTAATTATCTTTAAATTTCGAGATAATTTTCATGTTCGTTCCCTAAAATTTTATCTTTCAAAAGCTTTCTAATCGGCGCGCTTTGCGCCGAAGCCAACGCAAAATTTTATCGCTGCAAATTTGCGCTGCGAACCTCGCAAATTTTACTAAAATTTACTGCTAAATCGCCAAAATTTATATCGTAAGCCCACGGCTCGCTCAATTTTACCGCATGCCAATGGAGCGGCAAAATCGCACAAAAAGCGTGCGGCGCGGCAAATTTTAAATTTATTTTACGCGGCGACGTAGAATTTTAAAATTTATTTTCCGCAATGGCGCAAAATTTCAAATTTATCTGCCGCAAAAACAGAGGCCGCTACCGCTTAAGTCGCAAATTTTAGTAGCGGTAAAAACCAAAGTCGCTACCGCTTAAAGTCGTGGATTTGTATATTTGCGCCATATTTTTTGCAAAGCTCGCTTACTTTTTCTTTCAGCTTTTCCTCGTCGTAGCAGATGAGATCGATGTATGCGCGCTTCTGCCCGGTTGCGCCGCCGATTATCTCCAGAAACGAGCCGCAGCCTTCCAGCTCTTCGTCCTCGATCTTGTTTCGCAGATCAAAGCCCGCCTGCACGTCGTCGCCGTTATCAATGCTAAGAAAGCAAAATTTAATGCCAAGTTCAAAGGCTTCATTATAGACGTCGCGCTCGCCGTTTAGGTACTGATTTACGATGGCCGTTAGGCAGGTGGTGCCCACGATAACGTCCTCGCGCACCTCGCTACCGCGCGGCTCCATCTCGTAGCTGAAAAAATTCTTTAGCGGTTCGCGCGCGGCTTTTTCGCCGAATTTCTCATCGACCAGATCGGCAAATTCGCTTAGCGGCACGCCGTTTTCTTTGGGCTGGGCCAGTACCTCAAGCTCGCCTAGCGTATTTATGATCGCCGTTTCGCCGATCATATTGTCAAGCAGGATAAAGCTAAGATTATAGGCTTTACCCTCGTCCTGCGCGAGTAGAGCCGCTAGGTTTTCGTTGTAAATTTTAATATCCACGTCGCTTTCGTTAAACTGCGCGTAGATCATCGATTCCTCGGCGTTCACGCGCGTATCGTACATCTCAAGTCCGCCGATACCTCGCGGCGCACGCGGCTTTCCAAGCGTGCAGCGCATTTTGGATTCGAGCTGCCTAGGCATAGCGTTTTTGATAAAGCTTAGCCAAAATAATCGGTGCCTCATACCCTCCGGAGTTAGCACCAGATCGAGCTTATCGCCCACGAGCCCCGTCATAAAATAGGGCTCGGCAAGGCAAATACGAAGCTTCTCGTCGGTCTTTCGCATCGCCTTTTCAAACTCCTTCGCTGCCAAATCGGCCTTGATCTCATCTATCACGCCGCTAAATTCCGTCCAAAATTTATCCACTCTGCCGGCAAAAGTGCTTGGAATTTGCGCCTTTTCAGCTTTTTTGCCCAAACCGAATAGCCCCATAATCTCTCCTTTAATTAAATTTAAACGCAATTATAGCTAATTTTTGCGCGGGCGCGGAACGCGAGCTGCAAAACCGCCCTGCTCTTCTGCGCTCCGCTATATGGCTCGCGTGGTGAAATTTTGCCCACCATTTTAATCAGGCAAATGAAAGTAAATTTAAAATACAATACGAATCTCAACTAAATTTAAGGAGGGCAAATGGGACTATTTAAAAAACCATTCGGCGGCGATGACGCGAGCTCGAAAGATAGCGATAGCAAAGGCGCGCAGGATGAAAACGCTGCGGCAAAAGGCGCAAAAGAGAGCGAGCCCGTGTTTTACGCGGACGGTGAAGATGAAGCGATGCTAAAGGCATTCGAACAGGCGTGAAAGAGCTTTCGCTACTTCTGGCGCGAGCTGTACTGGGAGCGCCTCCGCATCGTCCCCGCGCTTAGCTTTGCCTGTGTCAAGATCGCCTTTTCGCAGGAGCTAAACGGCAGCACCGAGGTCGAGCATATGTGGGTAAACGACGTGTATTTTGACGGCGAGCGCGTTTGCGGCGTGCTCGTAAACGACCCGAACGTGCTAAGCAACGTCAAAAACGGCGACGAAGTCGCGGTGCCGCTAGAGCAGATCAGCGACTGGATGTTTGCGATAGAGGGCAAGACCTACGGCGGCTTTAGCGTGCAGGCGATGCGCAAAGCTATGAGCCAGAGCGAGCACGCCGAGCACGACGAGGCGTGGGGGTTAAATTTCGGCGATCCTGACGTCGTGCTGGTGGCGTACGAACAGCAGGAACATCCGCAAAATTTAACCGAGCACCCGATGAGCGTCAATACGAAGAAAAATTTCGAGGAGTTTTTGCGCGGGTATCCGGACGAGATCACGCGCACGGACGATGAGGGCCACACGATGCTGCACCACGAGGCGATCGCGGGCAACCGCACGAGGCTCGAGCTTTTGCTTGCTAAGGGTGCGGATAAAAACGCTAAAAATATCCACGGCAAAACCGCGCTTGATTATGCTAGAGCGCTCGGCTGGGATCATGTCGCGGAGGCGCTTAGTAGGTAGATTATGCTTGATTAGTAAAAGTTATGCGTGCGGACTAAATTTCACGGCTTGTAAATTAAAATTTAGCCCATGCTGCCGAATTTGGCTGCATGCAAGATGAAAATTTTACTATCGCTAGATATGCCGGATACCGTTGCGGGCATTGTTTAAATTTCGCCGCTTGTAAATCCGTTTGCCGCCGAATACGTCCGATATAGCACGGCAGGCTTATTTAAAATTTGAAACTTTTAAAATTTAGGCTCGCTAGATTTATATATTTGGTTATAGTGCGAGCTACTTTGATAAAATTTCATTAGCCGAATTTGGTTATGGCGCGAAACGCCGGCGAGGCTAAATTTTATGGCTTATAAATTTGACTACGCCTATTCTTTTTACCAAGGCCAAATAGCCCCATAAACTCCGCTTTGATTAAAATTTAAAAAGCATAAGGTCTATTTTTTCGTAAGCATGGGATGCAAATTTTAAAAGCCTACCCTCACGTGCACTGAAAGCAGCCGCCCAAAACCTCGCACTTCTCGCAGATCTGCACGTATATGACGCCCTCGCCCTGCACCAGCTCGCCGAATGGGATCTGCGCTAGATGCTTCATTGTCCCGCCACAGCTAGGGCAGGCTAGATACTCGGCGTCCTGCACCCACTGCGGATAGCCTCCCACAGTCGTATCAAGCTCGCCAAAGCAGCCGTAAAATGGCGAAACCTCGCCGCCTAGCTTAAATTTCATATCGCACAGTCGCGCCATGTCCTCTTGCGAAAAATAACTCTCCGTAAATCCTTCGCCCTTATAGCTTAGCTCTATCTCGCCGTCTGCGCCTCTCTTGCAAAAGTAAACGACCGAGCCGACGCAGGTCGGGCAGCAGCGAAAGATCGCATCGTGCTTTAAATTTAAAAACGCAAGCCGCGGCTCGTCGGCCTTAAGACGCAGCATATCGAGCATCTCGCAGCCGCAAAACTCGCACTTTTGCCCCGTAGGCCTGCCGATACGTACGGGCTCATCCGCGTTTTGGTTTGCGCCTTCGCAGCGGGCATCCTTTGCATTTTCGCTTAAATTTAAACCGCTACTAGCGTCTTTTTGCGCGTCTGATTTGAAATTCGCGCGCTCGTTCCGCAAGCTCGCGTCTTCGTCCATGCCCGTGCGAGAACTCTGCGCGCCCGCGTGTAAATTTGAAATTTCGTCTACGTCTTTTTGCGTGTTTTGTTCGGAATTTGCGCTGCCCGCGCCGCCTTTGAAATTTGAAATTTTACTCGCGCTTTCATCTCCGCGCCCGATCGCGCAGCCGCCGTTTTTCTCCGCGCTGTCTCTCGCGCGCACTACCGCGAGGCACTTATCAAAAACGAGCGATTTTCGCTCACCCCTCTGATCAAAGCTCCAACCGCCGATTTGCGCGTAAATTTCAGTGCCTGCGTAGAGCTTTTGGCGCCACGGCCTCGGGTTTTGATACAGTTCGTAAAAAAGCTGCGTCGTCTGCTCGTCACCCTGCCACGCAAGCGCGCACAGTAGGTCGTTTAGGGTGTTTTTGGCATTGTCCTGCAGCGAGGCGAGCTTGTGGACGAGCGCGTCTCTCACGTCCTTGGGCGCGCCAAAGTAGAGCTCGGGCGGATAGTAGATATGCTTCGCTGCCGCAGCTCGCGCTATCCTTGGATCGTGGATATCCAGCAGGCTAAAAAACGCCCAAAAATCGTTACAAATCTCCTCCCATTTTTCGATCTCATCGATGCGGTCTGCGATTTTTAGGATCATCGCCTCCACTTCGTCCGCGCTTAAGTTTAAAATCTCCTCCCGCCTCTGTCTTTGGCTGCACGAGTGGCAGATACCGTCGAAGTAGATCGTGTTTTCGCCGCATTTTGGGCATAGATGGGCTTTGCTTTGCATTTTATCTCCTTAAATTTGGATTTAAATTTCGTCAAATTTTAGCTAAATTTTACTGTTTTGTGGCGATCAAGCGCGGTTTAGAATTTATGTCGCATTGAACGAGAGGCTTTATAATACACCTAAAATGCGTTATTTACAAATGGAATTCAAGCTGAAAGAGATGTGAATTTTAAATTACAATAGAAGTAGGGTGGGTTTGCGAGATCAAGTGGAATTCATCTTTGAAAAGACAAATTCCACTTTTGTGCACTTGGGCACAAATCACTTTTCAATGTGATGTTTGACTAGATACTCGATGATATTTACCGCATTATCGATGCCGCAATACGATGTGTCGATGCAGATATTGTAGTTTGCGGACGCGCCCCAGACTTGGTTGGTATAGTATTGATGAAAGCTCATCCTGCCTGCGTCGCTATTTTCCATATACTCTCGCGCGTCGGTGTGACCCTCTTTTTCCAATCTAGCGAGCTTAAACTCATCGCTCGCGCGTAAAAATACCGTCAGCAGATCCGGATGTCCGCGCAAGAAAAACCCGGCGCAGCGCCCAAGCACTATAACGTTGCCGCCCGAGACGATCTTTTCGTAGATTGCTACGATGCGATCGCGCTTTTGCTCATTGGCTAGCTCGTTGTGCGATATTGCCTGAAGTAGCGTATTTACGGGCATTTCGTTGTAGAACTCATACATCTGCTCGAAGCAGCCAAGCTCGTCTGCTTTGCGGAGCAGATCCGCCTTGGCTAGATAGGTGTAGCCTAAGCGCTCGGCTAGTTTGCGCGCGGTTTCGCGCCCGCCTGCGCCCGTTTGTCTAGCGATCGAGATTATCATATTTTCTCCTTAGATGAAATGTGCAAATATACCGGCGCCGATGACGGTAAGAAGCCCCGTAACCGCCATCGCTAAAGACGCCATCGCGCCCTCTACGTCACCGATCTCAAGAGCGCGTGCCGTTCCCATCGCGTGGCTCGCGCAGCCTAGGGCGATACCTTTTGCCATCGCCTTTTTGATGCCAAAAATTTTAAGTAGTGCCTCGCCAAATACGCTACCGATGATGCCCGTAGCGATGATGCAGGCCACCGTTAGTGTCACGATGCCGCCTAAGCTTTCGCTGATACCCATACCGATCGGCGCTGTGACGGATTTCGGTAGTAGCGTGACATACATTGTGTGATTTAGCCCAAATATCACCGACATCGCGTAGATGCTGCCTAGCCCTGCGATCATACCCGAAATCAGTCCTGCAAAAATAGCTAAAAAATTACTTCGCAAAAGCGCCAGCTGCTCGTATAGCGGCACAGCTAGACAGACGGTAATCGGTGTTAAGAAAAAGCTAATGTGTGAGGCGCTCGCGTTAAATTTCTCGTATGGAATTTTAAAGAGTAAAAGCACGCAGACGGTAAGCACGATACCGATTAGAAGCGGGTTGAAAATAGTTAGCTTAAAGCGCTTTTTTAGATAAAGTCCCAGCTCAAACGAGCCTAGGCACAAAAATACGCCGAAAAAAGCGGAGTTCATTAAAATTTCTCTCATTTTTTGTCGTCTCCGGATAAAATTTCGCGCTCCAGCTTCGCATCCACGCCCTTTGTATTCACGCCGTCTTGTTCGTGCGCGGCTTCGTAAAGCCTGCGCTTAACGCGGGCGAGGGCAATTTTATAAAAAATTTGCGTTACCGCGCCACTTGCACCGATGACTACTACCGTAGAGACTGCCGTAATCGCGATGATTGCGAAAAGATGTTGGCGTAGCGCGTCGCCTGCGATGATGATCGCAGCGCCCGCCGGGATAAAGATCACCGGCATAATCTGCATAAAAAACGACACGGTTTCTCTAATCTGCGATACTTTGATGAGTTTGAAGATCAGGGCTAAAAGCATAATGACTAGCCCATAGATGCTAGCGGGGATCGGCACAGGCACGAGCGCCGCCAAAATCTCCGCAACAAAAGATATTCCTAAAATCACACTAAATTGGATTAAGTAGTTCAAAGCTTACCTCGGATTAAAATTTAGGGCTAAATTTAGCACTTTGCAGTTAAAATAGATATTAATCTTGCTAGGTTTGGGCGAAATTTTGCGGCAAAATTTACTTAAGCAAGCTCTGTAGCTAGGCTGTAGGTAGAATTTTGCGATTTATTATAGCGCTAAATTTAGCCTTGCGGCACGGATAAAATTCGGCTACGACTACTCAATCAAGCGTCTCGCCTAGCTCGATTTTGACGTCTAGAACCTTGCAGACGAGATCGAAAATTTCGATATCGACGTTGGGCGCGTATTCGTCCAAAACCGTGTAAACTTCGGCACGCATATCCTCGTCGTGGCCCGGGTGCGAGCGCGAATACAGCTCGTCCGTGCGGCGCACGAGCGTGAGATTATCGATATCTCGCTCGCGCATCGCCTGCTTGAGCCGCTTTGAAATTTGCCATTTGAAATTTTGCATTTTCCATCCTTTAAATTTGTGCGATACTAGCCAAAAGAGCTTTAAAATTTAATTTCTTAAATCTAGTGGCGCGTTTCGGCGCGATCAGCGAGCCTGCGTCGCTCGGTCTTGCGCTTGCAAATATAAACGAGCCGGGTTTAGATTAAGGCTTTACCGGCTAAATAGAAGATTATCTTTGCGTAAATAGCGCTAAATCTTGCAAAGCCAATGAGATTACTTCGCCGTGCGAAGCGCCTTCGTAGAGCTTAAACTCGCAAGAAAGCCCCTTTGTTTTTAAAATTTCAGCTAGATCGGCTACTTTTAAAATTCCCGCTTTATCGGTTTTCCCTTTACGCATTTCACGCGAGCCGGCAACGAGCATTATGAATTTCGCTTTTAAATTTGATCTAAGCTTTCCCTCGTCTAGGGCATCTCTGATCAGCTGTGATTCGCCCCACCACAACGAAGGTGAGGCGATAAAAAACTCGTCGAAAATCCCATCGTCGCGCAGCAAAGCATAAATCCCGAATAGCCCGCCAAAAGAATGTCCGAAGTAAATTTTATCGCTTTTTGCCGTAGAGTATTTTTTCTCCACGAGCGGAAATAGTTCATCTTTTACGAAATCGTAAAATTCTCCCGCGCCGCCGCCGTTTGCATATTCTTCGCCGCTCGCCGCGGGCGTTAAATCTCTCGTGCGACGCTTAGTATCATACGCTAGCGGGCTGTCGTATCCGATGCCTACTATAAGGACGGTTTTGCTTAATTTCGGCACCGCTTTTGCGTTTTGCTTTGCGCCATTCGCATAAATTTTCGCATAAGAGTTTAAAAGCATAGCAACTTGTGCGTTCGCATCAACCATAAAAACTACCCTATCGTAGCGAGCGACATTTTTTCGGCGAGCTATAAAAATTTTATATTTTTCGCCGCTCTTGCTTTTTAGAATAAAATCGCTCACATTAAACATTTCGTACGCAGCTCCACTTGCCTGCTCAATCTTTTGCGGCGGTTTTGCCCTCAGATCGCAAGCGAATAAGCATACTAAAAAGAGTGCGTCGAATATCACAAGGAAGTTCTTTGGGCTTACCATTTAGCGTTTACCTTAAACCAAAACCTCCTGCCTTCCTCGGGGTACCAATAGTAATTGCCGTCGTCTGCGAGACCCTCGTCGTATCGGACGTTATCAAAGATATTATAAGCGGTTAAATTTAGGCTCAGATTATCGTTTAAATCGTATTGTGCGCCCAAATCCGTAGTAAAAAGCTTTTTGTCGTTTTTGCTGACTCTATTGCCCGGACCGAATTGTACGCTTGTAAGCTCGCTTTCGTAATTAAGACCGATAAAGGTAGAAAGCGGAGCGATCGGCCTATAGCTAAGCGTCGCATGTGTGGCATGTTTCGGAGTAGCGGTCAGGGATTTGCCATCTAGCCTACTAAGATTGGTTTGGCTAAATTTAACGGCGCCGTTTGGCGTATAGATCGTAGGATCCCCGGTTTCGATCTCGGAGTGGCTATAGGTGTAGTTTGCCTTGAAATTTAGCCTCTTAGTAATATCGTAATCGCCACTCAGCTCAACGCCGTAAACCTCGGCTCCTTCTATATTAAAATACGTTCCCCAACCCGGGCAATTAACGCTCGGCGCGCCGGCGCAGCCTCCGTAAGCGGGAATCCTATTGATATTGCTGCCATCGGTATCTAAAATTTTATCTTTGAAGTCGTTTTTAAATAGCGTGATATTGCCGCGCAGGTCGTCTGCATTGTCGTAATAAAGCCCGATCTCGTAGGTCGTGCTTTTCTCGGGCTTTAAATCCTTGTTACCGAAATCTATAATCCTCCAGCCGCCCTGAATCGTGCCTACTTCCGGCGAAATTTGATTGACATCGGGAGTTTTATAGCCAGTTGCGACGCCGCCTTTGATCGTCCAAGTATCGCCTATATTAAACGTCGCGTAGGCTCTGGGTGAAAAGTGGTTGCCGAAGTATTCGTTGTGCGTGAGCCTGCCGCCGAGCGTTAAAAATAGCGTATTTTCCAAAATTTCAATCTCGTCCTCTAAAAATCCCGCATGCTCGTTCATAGAAAATCGCTGCGGAGAGCGTAAATTTTGCCTGCTCGCGTTTGAAACGATAAAAGTCGTTCGCACATCCTGTTTGCTAAAATCATAGCCGAAGGTAAGCGTATTTATACCGAGATAAGTCGTAAATTTGGAATTAAAATTTCTATTTTTTACGATTGCGGGAGAAAGGCTATCAAAAATGCTCGTACGGCGAGTCTTATCCCAAAAATAACTTATATCAGCACTTAAGCTTTCAAACTCACCCAAATATCCGACGCCGCGATTTTCTCTTTTATATTTATAGTGATTTAATCCACGCGCGTTGGGATAAACGGCGGTTTTACCAAGAGTCCTTGAATAATCATGATTTTGTCTTCCGGTTTGAAAGTAAAATTTATTATTTTCATCCGGCGTTAGCCAAAGTTTAGCGTTAGAATCCGATTTATCACTCTTCTGATAGCCTCCCTTATAGCCGTCCTCATCGCGCAGCTTTTTATATCCCCACAGCTGAAGCGCCGCATACTGCCCGAAGGGAATATTGACGTAGGCTTCGCCCATCTTACCATTTCCGATACCCTCGTGATCTTGGATAGTTGTAGATATAGCGGCGCTTCCGCTAAATTTAGAAAAATTCTTTTTCGTAATGATATTTATCACGCCGCCTACCGCATCGCTTCCGTAAAGCGAGCTCATCGGCCCCCTAATCACCTCGATACGCTCTATCGCTCCTGCGGACGGGATAAAATTCGAGTTCATATCGCCCGCTCCGCCTTTTGGGTTCGCCGCCGCGGAACTTACGCGTTTGCCGTCGATAAGCACAAGGGTTTGAGAACTTTCCATTCCTCTGATGGATATCCCGCTTGCCGGGCCGTCGTCGCCTGCGATAACGCTGACGCCAGGCATTTTATTCGCGATATCGTGCAGCGAAGTGAATCTGCCGCTTGATATCTCTTTATTATCCAAGGTGGAGATGGAGGCCGGCGCCTGCCTGATATCTTGGCGAAAGCCGCTCGCGCTTACTACGATCTCGCCAAGATTCGTGCTATTTGCGTCACTGCTTAGACGCGAGCCTTCCATGCCGCATAAAATCGAAACGCTCGCGCATATAGATAATGCGATAAATTTCGCCTTTTTAAAATACATATCTTTTTGCATTTTTGTTCCTCTATTTTGAAATTTAATCGCGGATTATAACTCAAAGCGGATAAATTTAATATTAATTATTAAAGTATTTTTATAGAATTAAATTTGACTAATAATTCCCCATTCCATCGATA
>NZ_CALIST010000003.1 GCF_938041645.1 uncultured Campylobacter sp.
AACCATTGCTATCTCCTACTATTTTCCAGCTTGCACCTGTTGCATAAAATGTTTCTTTAATTAATATAGCATTCTTATATTTATAAAAATCTTCCTCTAACATATCATTATATTTTTCATAGTATGTAATATTTGGAAATAAAAATAATTTTTTTATATTATTGTAAATTTCTTCATTAAAATTTTCTATATCTAATTTATTTAGATTTATATCGCCAAACTCAATAACTTCTATACTATTATTAAAGTATTTTTCGTTAACATTTATCTCTATATTTTTATATTTATACCCAATATTTTCTAGCATATTTCTAAATTGACTAGAGGTATTAGAAAAATACAAAAGATTTTTTAGTGTTAATGCATTATGACTAGGCTCACTGTCTTTGATTTTATTTGCGCCTTTATAGCCAAAATTTTCATAATGCTTATTTGTACTATCTTTTAAATATATGTTTTTTATAAGCTCATAGACTCTATCAAACGGCGACAAACTATGGAATATAATTGAAATTGGAGTAGGTATAATACTAAATTTATCATCGCATCTTATGTTTCCTCTTATATTAACAGGGCTAATTTTATTAGTCATGTCAAATTTTTTAAGTTCAAAATCATTTATACCCCTTATACTCCAATAGCTAGCATTGTCTATATATGACTGGATAAAAAATATATTTTTACTTAAATCATAAAATAAAGCATGAATTTTACCTTCTTTTAATTCATTATCTAGTCTCCACAACTTGAGTGATATCAAAATTTCAAACAACGTAGTTTTGCCCATTCCATTTTTACCAACTATACAACTAATATTTTCTATTGGAATTTCAAATTGCTTATAGTAGTTTTGATTTTCTCTAAGTTCAATAACTTTATCTCTTGAATTAAATTCAATTATCTCAAATTCATTATCAAATTGATAAATACCTTGTGGTATATTTTTGTAGTCTTCATCTAATAATACAGCAATTAACTTCATTTACGCCTCCAAAATCGCTCCGTTGCTAGCATTTGTTACCAGCTTGCGATACATTCGTAGCCAGCGAAACGGTAGCGGTTTTTCGATCGGCTTAAATTTAGCCCTGCGCGCAGCGATCTGCTCTTCGCTTAGGCGCACGTTGATCGCGTATGTGTCCACGTTGATGTCGATGATGTCGCCGTCTTGTAGCAGTCCGATCATACCGCCCTCGGCCGCTTCGGGGCTTACGTGTCCGATACTTAGCCCTCTTGTAGCGCCGCTAAATCTGCCGTCCGTGATCAGCGCTACGTCCGCACCGAGACCTCGCCCCATGATTAGGCTCGTTGGGCTTAGCATCTCCTGCATACCCGGGCCTCCACGCGGCCCTTCGTAGCGGATGACGACCACGTCGCCTTTGCCGACTTTGCCCTTTGAGATGCCCTCTATCGCTTCATCTTGGCCGTTAAAGCACACGGCCTTGCCGCTAAATTTACGCTCGCCGATGATGCCCGCTGTCTTGATGACGCAGCCCTGCTCGGCTAAATTTCCAAACAAAATCGCCAGTCCGCCCACGTCCGAATAGGCGTTTTCGACCTTGTGTATGACCTCTTCGTCTTTTATGACGCTAGCTCCCACGCGCTCGCCTAGGCTTTCGCCCGTGACGGTCGGCGCGCCTAAGTCCAGCAGTCCGTTGTCGCGGCGCGAAATTTCGTTTATCACGGCGCTTAGGCCGCCCGCGCGGTCGATGTCCTCCATGTGGATATTTGGCAAGCTCGGGCTGATTTTGGCGATGTGCGCGATCTTGCGGCTGATCTCGTTGAGCCCCGCGATCTGTAAATTTACCCCCGCTTCGCGCGCGATAGCTAGGATATGCAGCACGGTGTTGCTGCTGCCGCCCATCGCCATGTCGACGACTAGGGCGTTTTGGATCGATTTTTCGTTCACAATGTTGCGGATTTTATATTTTTCATCCAGCGCAATCTCGCAAATTCGGCGCCCCGCCTGCCTGATGAGCTCCTCGCGCTCTGGCGTAAGCGCGGGCACGGTGCCGTTGCCTTTTAGCGCGATGCCCATCGCTTCGCACAGCGTATTCATCGAGTTTGCCGTAAACATCCCCGAGCAGCTGCCGCCGCTTGGACAGGCGGCACACTCGATCTCTTTTAGCTCCTCGGCGCTGATCTCTTTGGTTTCAAATTTACCCACCGCCTCAAACGCCGTAGATAGGTCGATCGGCTCGCCTTTTTTAGTGTAGCCCTTTTTCATCGGGCCGCCGCTAACAAAAACCGTCGGCACGTTCACGCGTAGCGCGCCCATCAACATGCCTGGCACGATTTTATCGCAGTTTGGCATGCAAACCAGAGCGTCTAGAGCGTGGGCGTTCATCACCGTTTCGATCGAGTTTGCGATGAGCTCGCGGCTAGGCAGGCTGTAAAGCATCCCGCTATGCCCCATCGCGATGCCGTCGTCCACGCCGATACAGTTAAACTCAAAGGGCACGCAGCCGTTTTTGCGGATCTCGTCTTTTAAAATTTCGGAGTATTTGTTGAGGAAAAAGTGCCCTGGGATAATCTCGATGAAGCTATTTGCCACGCCGATAAACGGCTTTTCAAAGTCATCGTCCTTTAGTCCTGTCGCTCTTAGCAAGCTTCTGTGCGGCGCACGCGTATAGCCTTTTTTGATGATGTCGCTTCTCATTTTATATCCTTGAATTGAAATTTTCTCCATTTTAGCATAAAATTTTACCGCTGCGGGGCGTTTTAAATTTTAGCGCATTAAAATTTAAAGCCGACTATTGAGCTTAATCAAACCGAATCACTCCTGTTTTTGATATAATCGCACATCGATTATCAAAATCTTGCCGTTTGGCAGGAATGAAAAGAGGAGAAGATGCAAAGAAGAAATTTCTTAAAACTAACGTCCGCGTTGGCGGCTAGCGGGCTTGCTAGCCCTCTTTTTGCGAAGGAGGCCTTTACTATTTACGGTGCGCCTGCGATGCCTAGCCTTATCATCGGCGTTGCGTGCATGCAGGGGCAGATCGGCAAAAAATACGACGCGAAGCTTGAGCTTTGGCGCGATCCCGATCAGCTGCGCGCGGGCGTGGCAAACGGCGAGTACAAGGTCATGATGAGCCCTAGCAACGTGGGGGTGAACCTCGCAAATCAGGGTCGCAAGATCGGCATGGTAAATATCCTCACCGAGGGGCTAAATTTCGCGATGAGCAAGGGCGAGAAGATAACGGAATTTGCTCAGCTGAAAGGCAAAAAGATCGTAATGCCTTTTAAAAACGATATGCTAGACATCATCGTGCGAGCCATAGCGAAAAAGCAGGGTATTAGCGGACTAAATATCGACTACACCGCCAGCCCCGCAGAGAGCGCGCAGCTGTTTTTGGCTAAGGACTACGACGTCGCGATCACGGTCGAGCCGCTAGCAAGCGCCATGATCTTAAAGGGCAAAGTATCGGGTATCGCCGTGCAACGAGGAGCAAATTTAAGCGATATGTGGGCGCAGGCGTTTTCGACTAAGCCCATAATCCCGCAGGCGGGCATCATCGCAGATACCGATTTTTACGCCGCGAAAAAGGCGGATTTTGAAATTTTAAATGCCGATTTAGCAGACGCGCTTGCGTGGATCAAAGCGAACAAACAAAGCGCCGCGGCAATCGGGACGAATTTCTTTCCTGCGCCGCCGCCTGCGATATTTATGAGCATCGATACGTCGAATTTATGCGTCAAAAAGCCTAGCGAGATCAAGGACGAGCTTTTGAAATTTTATGAAATTTTGATGGAATTTAACCCTAAGCTCCTCGGCGGCGCGATGCCTAAGGACGAGTTTTTTCTATGCTAAAAATCGATAAAATTCGCAAAGCTCAAAACCCCGCGTTTTACGTCATAGACTATCTGTGGGGCGGCTTTGCGAGCCTAGGGGCGGTGTGCTTTTTCATAGCCGTCTGGCAGGTGGCGAGCGAGGCTTATGGGCCGCTAATCCTGCCGCAGCCCGCGGCGGTTTTTTCTAAGGCGTGCGAAATTTTAAGAAATTTTGCCGCAAACGATCTAGCTCTGTCGCTTAAACGTGCGCTTGCAGGCACCTTCCTCGCGCTTTTTGCGGGGATTTGCAGCGGGCTTGCGGCAGGGTATTTCAAAAGCCTGCGAGCCTTTTTAAACCCGCTAATTACCGTGCTTCTTTCGACGCCGCCTATCGTCTGGATCGTACTTGCGATATTTTGGTTTCATTTTGGCGATAAAAGCGTGCTTTTTACCGTCGTTATCGTCGTCGCGCCAATGACTTTTGCGTCCGCGGCGCAGGCGATGGCTAGCGTGAGTACCGAATACACCGAGCTTTTCGACAGCTACAAAAGCTCAATTTTAAAAAAACTGCGCTACCTCTACGCGCCGCATCTAATCGAACGGCTACTCCCTGCGATCTACGTCGCGGTCAGCAACGGCGCGAAGGTGCTCGTAATGGCGGAGCTTTTGGGCGCGAACGACGGCATCGGCGCAAAGATCGCCGAAGCGCGCGTCAATATCGATACGGTCGAGGTTATGGCATATGTGTGCCTAGTCATAGCCTTTACGGCGCTTTTTGATTATCTCGTGACCAAGCCGCTTGAAATTTTACTGATGCCGTGGAGCAGATGATGCTAAAAATTTCAAATCTGCGCTACGAAATTCTGCGCGACGTTATAATTTCAGATTTTTCGCTGCGGCTGCACGCAGGTGAAGTAAAGACGCTTTTTGGCCCCAGCGGCTGCGGCAAGACCTCGCTTTTGCGGTTGGTTTGCGGGCTGGAGGATAAAAAAAGCGGGCAGATCGAAAACGGCTTTAAGAAAATCAGCTTTTTGTTTCAAGAAAACCGCCTGCTACCAAACCTCACGGCGCTTAAAAATATTGAAATTTTTAGCCCCGCCGGCGTGAACGAAATTTACGCCCTCGCCGCAAAGATCGGGCTAAGCCCGAGCGATCTGAATAAATTCCCGCGCGAGCTAAGCGGCGGTATGCAAAAGCGCACGGCGTTTTTGCGCACGATCCTTAGCGGCTGCGATCTGGCGCTGCTTGATGAGCCGTTTGTAGGTCTGGATCGCGATCTGCGCGGCGTGCTGATCGAAATTTTAGTCTCAAAGATCGAGCACGAGGGACTTGCCTGCCTTTTGGTAACCCACGACCGCTTCGAAGCCGTACGCCTAAGCCACGAGATTATCGAGCTCGAGCCCAAAGGGATGGGGCTTAGGCGCGTCGTGAGCCTAGATGAGCCGCTAAGCGCGCGCGACGAGCGGTACGAAGAGCGCGTGGTAAGCGAACAATTCGGGGGAGTGAGCTATTATGAGTAGAAATTTTATCTTTAATGCGCGCAAACAGGGAGGTTCCGCACGAAATTTAAACTTACGTTGCGACCCGGGCGCAAGCAAGCGGAGCTTTGGCGCGCATCGCGATCTAGTCGCATTTGGACACCGGCATTTGCCGGGCGCTAGCTACGACGATCTCGGCGCATGCAAGCATGGGCTCTTGCGAAGTATTAGATGTCGCGATGTCGGAGCGGGCGGGCACAGGCTCTTGCGTGATACTAAATGTTATGATTTCGCTGCTTGCATAGACAGGCTCTTTCGGGACATCGGATGCTGCGATCTTAGCGCAAGCGGATATAGCCTTTCGCAGGACATCGGGCGCCGTGGTTTTGCCGTACCGAAATATGAACTGCGCAGCCACGTGAACTGCGATTATATCGTGAGCGTGCTCTTGAACGGCGCAGTGCGCTACGGTTTTGCAGCGCGAAATTCGGCGCTATTACGCGGCGATACATACTGCGGCTCTAGCCCGAGTACTTACTTACGGTGCAGTTCTGGCGTGGGCGCTTGCTTACGGTGCCTTGGCTCGAACCGATATGCCCGCTCACGCCGCGACTCGGGTGCGAGTGTCAGCTTGCGATGCAGCTCTAACGCGAACGATCCTTTGCAGCGCGTATCCGATCGCCCTACTCGTACCGCCCGCCTGCATTGTGGATTTGGTGCAAACCCAGACGCCCGTCTGTGTTGTGGATTTGGCGCAGATTATTTTAAAAATTCAGGCGGAATTTCTACGCGAAATTTCAAAATTTCCGCTTCAAATTTTACGAGAAATTTTAAAAATCCAGCTCGCAATTCGGACGCCGAGCCAGCGCAAAGCTTTAAAAATCCAAATTTCGCACATGATTTCTTGCAAAGCGCTAAAAGCTACGATCAAAATTCCACTCAGGGTTTTTCGCAAAGCGACAGAAGCGTCAAATCAAACTCCGAGCTGGGCTTCTCGCAAAGCGTTAAAAATTACGAGCAAAATTTCCCGCTAAACCTCTTACAAAGCGCCAAGAATTCCGATCAAGGTCAAAATTCCAAACCCGCCTCCGCGCAAAGCCGCGCCGAGCTAAATTCTAAACCGAGCTTTTCGCAGAGCGCTAAAAATTCCGATCGGAATTCCAAAGTTAATTCCATGCAAAATCAAACAGATTCCGTTTCGCCACAGGAGCTCAAAAATCTGGAGCCGTGCGGGGCGCAGCGGCAAGAGCTAGGCTTTTACGCGCCTAAATTTAAAGATGAGCGCGCTAGGAATTTTTTCTCCCATCCGATGCGCGCCTTCGTTCTTTGCGCCTGCTTTTTTGCGGCGCTGGGCGCGCTTAGCTTTTTAGCACCCGATGCGCTGGCGATTAATTATGTCGGCGCTCATAAGTTTTACTTTCTGTTTTTGGCGCCTTCGTGCATCTACGCGGCGTTTTTGCTTACCGCGCTGCCCGATTGGACGAACTTCGAGGGCTCGCTAAAGCCCGTCTCGCTTGCTTTTGCCGCCTGCCTGATCGTGGCTTTTATCGCGAGCTTTTTAAATTTACGGCTTGCGGCAGCGATCACGGGGCTGTTTTGGGCGATATTTTTCATCTTTGCGGCATGGCTTTTGTGGCTGGATAAGAACTCGAATAATTTTAGCATCCTATCAGTCCTTGCGGCGCTTTGTGCCTGCTCTGCGGCCTATGGCGCGAGCGGAGATGAGAAGTTTTTGCTCAGCTTCGTGCATATCAACGTCGCGGCGATCGCCGTCGTAAGCTACCGCATAAGCGTCGTCATCGGCAACGAAGCGCTAAGAGAGGGCGGGCTGAAGGACGCCGTTTTTATTCCAAATTTTATCTACAAAAATTTAGCCGCTTTCCTTGCTTTCGCTTTGGCGCTCGCGACGCCATTTTTAAGCGAGGCGACATGCGGATTTATCGCGCTTGGCATCGGGTTTTTGTTTTTGGCGAAACTTCGAGAGCTACACTACATCGAAATTTTAAGCCGCCACTATATGGCGTTTTACTACGCGTTGCAGGCTGCGTGCGCGGCAGGATACCTGTGGCTGGGCGCGGCGCTGATCCGCGGGGGATACGCTGCCGCGCCGCTGCACGTCATCGCGATCTGTTATATCTACGGAGCGATACTTTTCGTAGGAATGGTCGCCGGACAGCGCCACAGCGGAATTTCGCCGCTAAACTTCCCGCGCCTAAGCCGCGCGGCGCTCGTTTTAGCTCTGCTCGCGGGGGTTTTAAGAGCCGTTTTTGCTGGCGAAAGCTTTGTTTTATACGTGATGATCCCCTCGGCGCTTTTCATCGCCGCGGTCGCGCTATATCTGATAAATTTCATCCCGATCTTTCTGAAAAATCCTTTCAGCGCGGATCCGGATTGATGCTCATCAAAGCGGGTTTGCTAAATTTTAGCTACAATCGATCAAATTTCATTTCAAGGAGAGCTTATGCAACACATCAAAAATATCGACGCCGCTAAGGCCGTAGAGCTTGCTTCGCTAGTCGAAGTGGCCCCTCATAAGGTGATTTCGCGCACCCTTGCGCAAAATCCCGCGCTGAATATGACCCTTTTCGCTTTCGACGGCGGCGAGGAGATCAGCTCGCACAAATCCGACGGCGACGCGTTCGTTTACGTGCTTGAGGGGGAGGGTGATTTCACGATCGACGGGCAGAAGCACCGCGTAAAAGCGGGGCAAAGCATCGTCATGCCTGCGGGCTTGCCGCACGCGATCTTTGCGCCGGTGCCGTTTAAGTGGTTTTTAGCGGTGGTTTTTTAGCCTATAAGTTTAAGGGCGGGTCAAATTTTAAAATTTAGCCCGCCCGCCGCTTCATAAAATTTTATCAGAAATTCCATTTGCAGGGCTATTCTGCCTGTTTTGACTGCTCCCGCTCACCCTCGCAAAATTTTAAAATTTAGAAACGTTTAAATTTTACTTTTACAGCGCCCAAGAATTTCGCCGAGTTTGCACGCCGCGCGGGAGCTGAAAATAACGCATCGCGTTCGCGCGCTGTGTCTAGCTCCGAAATCGCACGCTTGAGCTCGCATCGCAAGTCAAATCCATAGCTCGCGCATTAAATTTTGAAGTCGCGCCAGGCGCGCAATACATATCGGGCGAGTAGAGCAGACGGGCGCTGTAGTAGGGTAAACCCGCCGAGTGCGCAATGCGCGGCCTAGCTCATAGATCGAGAGTTAAATTTAAAGGCCGTGTCCGGAGCGAAATGCACGTCAAAGTAGCCTAAATTTTAAAATTTAGCTCTCGCTCGGGGTGAGTTCTTTGATGATGAGCTCGGGCGTGATCGTGCCGCGGAAGTTGTTTTTGCTAATCGTAAAGATCACATCCACCCGCTCGCCCGCGCGCGGCAAAAAGTCGTAGTTAAAAAACAGCGCTTCGACGCTGCCGCCGTTTTTATCAAGCGCCATTTTGATATGTTTGCCCTCCTTGCCGATCTCCCTGATGTTGCGGGCGCGCGCGCCTTTGATACAAAAGAGCGGGCGCGGATTTTTCTGCCCGTACGGCTCATAAAATTCCAAAATTTCAAGCAGCTCGAAGTCTATCTGCGACGCGTCCAGCTCGCCCAGCAGATCGTCTTGCGCACTAAAATCGCTCAGATCCTTGGGCGTTATACGCTCATTTACGCGCCGCTTAAACTCCTGAAGCAGCGCAGGATCGATCCCCACGCCCGCAGCGCCCTTGTGTCCGCCGAAGGTCGTTAAAATTTCGCTTTGCGAGGAGATCAGCTCTAAAATATCGAATTTACCGATGCTGCGCGCGCTTCCTTTGGCGCGCGAGTCGCTTACGCTAAAGACGATCGCGGGCTTTTTGTAAGTCTTGCTTAGGCGGCTTGCGACGATGCCGATGATCCCTTCGTGCCACTGCGGACCCCACACGACGATGACGTTGTCGCTCGGATCTACGCTTTTTACGATCTCGTCGTAGAGGTTTTTCTCCTCCTCTTTGCGCGAGTTGTTGATCGAATTTATCGTCTCTAGGTAATGGTTTGCCTCTCTGATATTTTTGGCGCATAGGAAGTTATACGACATCGTCGCATCGTCCATCCGCCCCGTGCAGTTGATTAGCGGCGCGATCGTGTAGCTGATATCGTCGAATTCGAAGTGTTTTTTAAAATAATGCTCTTTAATCGCCTTGAAGCAGGCGCGGTTCGAGCTATTTAGCCGCTTGATGCCGAAGCGCAAAAGCGCGCGGTTCATATCGCGCAACTCCATCATATCGGCGATTATGGCGATGATGAGGATATCCATCGAACTTGCCATATCGTAGTTCACGCCGAGGGTTTCTTTTAGCGCGCCTACGAGATACCACGCTACCTGCGCACCGCAAATTTCGATATTTGGAAAGGTGCAATCGGGCTGCTTTGGGTTGATTATCGCATAAGCTCTAGGCAGCACGGGCGGGGGCATGTGATGATCGGTGATGATGAGATCGATCCCCTTTTGAGCGCAAATTTCGGCAGCTTCCGTCGCGGAGGTGCCGTTATCTACCGTGATGATGAGATCCACATCCTCAAGCTCGCCTATGATCTCGCTGTTTAGCCCGTATCCGTCGGTAAAGCGGTTTGGTATCTTGATAACGTAATCCGCGCCTATTTGATTAAAAAAATCGCTCATTATGACGGTGCTTACGATACCGTCGACGTCGTAATCGCCGACTACGGCTATGCGCTGGTTTTCTTCGATGGCAGTTTTTATGCGCAAAGCCGCCTTATAGGTATCTTTCAGATCGCAGGGTAAGGGAATTTCAGAAATTTTAGTATGCCGATCGTTCGCAAATCTCGATTTTAGAATTTCCCTTATCTCATTTTTACCTAGCATTTTTTATAGATGCTTCGATAAAGCCCAAAATAGCGGGATTTGGGCGCACTAGACGGCTGGTAAATTCCGGGTGAAACTGCACGCCCAGAAAAAACGGATGATTTTTTAGCTCGACCGCTTCGATAAGCCCGTCGCTCTCGCCGCAGACGATAAGCCCGTGCTTTTCAAAATCGGCGCGGTACTTCGGATTGGCTTCATATCGGTGGCGGTGGCGCTCGCGGATAGTTTTTTGCTCGCCGTAAATTTTACTCAAAAGCGAGCCTTTTTTGACGTCGCAGTCATAGCCACCCAGCCGCATAGTGCCGCCCATAGGGGATTTGTGCGTTCGGATCTGCTTTTTGCCGCTCGCGTCGATAAAGCTGTCGATGAGGTAGATTACCGGATCTTCGGTCTGCGGGTCAAATTCCGAGGAGTTAGCGTTTTTCAGTTTTAAGACATTGCGCGCAAACTCCACCATTGCAAGCTGCATCCCCAGGCAGATGCCCAAAAATGGCACCTTATGCACCCGCGCGTAGTTTATGGCTAAAATTTTACCCTCTATCCCGCGCGAGCCGAAGCCGCCCGCGACTAAAATTCCGTTTACGTCGCGGAAAATTTCATCCACATTCGCAGCTTCGATTTTTTCACTATCGATCCACTTCAAATTTATCCGCGTATCAAGCGTCGCGCCCGCGTGGATGATCCCTTCGGTGAGGGATTTGTAGCTTTCTTTTAGATCGATATATTTACCGACGAAGGCGATCGTGGTTTCATTCGTAGGCACGATGACGCGCTTAACGAGGCTGTCCCAGTTGCTCATATCGACTTCGAGCTTGTTTAAGCTTAAAGTCTCCGCGATCGGCGTTAAAATATCCTGTTTCAAAAACGCAAGCGGGATCTGATAGATGCTCGCGCTATCTGGGCTTTCGATGACGCAGTTTTTATCCACGCCGCAGCTTAGCGCGATCTTATCTTTAAGCGCGCGATTTAGCGGCATTTCGGAGCGGCAGATTATCATATCGGGGCTGATACCGATACGACGCAGCTCACCTACGCTGTGCTGCGTAGGCTTGGTTTTGAGCTCGCCCGCTACCTTGATGAAAGGCACGAGCGTGAGGTGGATATTCATCGTATTTACTCTGCCAAGCTCCACTCTCATCGCGCGGATCGCCTCTAAAAACGGCAGCCCCTCGATGTCGCCCACGGTGCCTCCGATCTCGACGATCAGCACGTCGTTACCCTCGCCCGCCTTTTTTATGCGGCGCACGATCTCGCCTACGATGTGAGGGATCACCTGGATCGTCTTGCCCAGATAATCGCCCCTGCGCTCCTTTTCGATGACGGAGCTGTAAACTTTGCCCGTGGTGAAGTTGTTGTCTTGGCTTAAATTTTCATCCAAGAACCGCTCATAATGCCCCAAATCCAGATCGGTCTCCGCGCCGTCGTCGGTTACGAAAACCTCTCCATGCTCCAGCGGGCTCATGGTGCCCGGATCGACGTTGATATAAGGATCCGCCTTTAGGATGCGCACCTTTTGCCCCGCGTGCTTTAAAAGCGTCGCGATCGACGCCGCCGCAATGCCCTTGCCCAGCGAGCTCAGCACTCCGCCGGTGACGAAAATATATTTCGTTTGTTTTGCCATAAGTTTTCCTAAATTTTGATATTAATGTCGCGATTATAACTTCTTTTAGGTTAAAGCACACTAAGCTAGAATTTGAAAATTTTAGAAATTTACGGCAAAATACGACCCAAATAAATTTTAAATTTAAAGGAGAGATGATGAAAAAGATCATCGCGGCTTTAGTTCTCATCGTAGCGCTTATAGTGGGTGTTTTTGTAGCGACAAAGGACGCTAAAACGGGCGTAGCTAAAAGTGTAAACGATAGCATAACCAAAACGGTTGACGGTGCGGTCGGCAAGAGTGCCAGCGCGGCGATTGAGCAGCAGATTGCGGAATTTATCGCTAGAAACGAAATTTTCGAGACTAAAAGCGCTAAATTTTATCCTGGAGATAGCAACTCAAGCGGCTTTATCGAGGGCGTAGTAAAAAAAGAGAAACTACAAAAAAGCCTTGCTGAAGGCTTTAGCAAGCTAAAGGAAAAAGCAGGCGCGCAAGATAGCAACGATACGGACGAGCCGGATCCTGCTAAAATTTTCCCGGAAGATTTTGCTTTTCGCTACGACTACACTATCAAGCATAGCGTAAAAAACGCTGCGGATGGATTTGAGAGCGACGGAATTTTAACGATTAAGACGCCATATTACGCAGAACCTTGCAAGAAGTTGTTTAAGACTGACGCACCGCTTAGCACGCATCTAAACTACGGACCTACAGAGGTTAAATTTAGCGCAAAGCTAGCCGATATAAATGTGCTAGAAGATGGCGGAATGGGACGTCTTGCAGGCCTTAGCCTAAACGGCACGAGCGATATGAGCGGTAAAACGATAAAAGCCTTGGGCTTTAAAATCGGTGAAATTTTTATAGACGACGGCAAGGATTCGGGTCTTGATATAAAGGATCTTATCTATGAGGCAAACTTTAAAAACGGTATCCAAGATCTAGACGATAATATAACTAAGCTCTTTTTGAATGACATAGATTTTGCAGGCAGCACAAAAGAGCTCGTCGTAACTGTAGATAAGCAGCGTTTCGTCGTAGTTACGGATATGAGCACAGAAGGTAGCTACCGCGTAAAAGATGGAATTTTAAATTTTAACGAAAGCGATAAAGCCCAAAGCCTAAAAATCGCCGATGTGCTAGTGCGAAACATCCATTTGGGTGTCGATACCAGCTTTAGCGCCGCACTTTTCGAAAAATATCTGTCTGTTATCTCAAATCCGCAAGAAGGCGAAAAATTAGCGGAAAATAAAGAGCTTTTTATGAAGCTGCTAAAAGATGATATGAAAATCAACGTGAATGATTTTTCGTTTGAAAATAGCCTCGGCAAGAAATTTGCTTTTAACGCAAGCGCGCTATTAGGCGGCTACATCGACGAGACGCAGCTTTTTAAGCGTATGAGCTTGGACGGCAAAGCTACGATAAATACGACCATTACGGACTTCTTATCGCCTTATGACAGCTTGCGCGATTTTGCGCCGATGGCGGAAGTTTACGGCTCGCAGTTTCTTAAGCCTGATGGAGATGGAGTTAAGATGGAGTTTAGCTTCGATAAGGCAAGCAACTCTATGATCTTAAACGGAAAGCCTATCCCGCTACCGCACAATTAAATTTTAAAGCTTTGCGAGCAAATTTTAAATCTGTTCGCAAAGCTTTTTTGTTTCTTGCTTTTTCGGCGCAGAATTTCGCAAAACTCCGCGCAAATTTTTACCTGCAGAATTCCGCGGCACTACCATAAAATTCCGCTCGAATTTTACCGCATCATTGCCGCCCGCTTCGCTAAATTTTAAAATTTACAAGCCAAAATCCCATATTTACAATGACAGATAGACTTAAGCAATTTTGGCTATAATGCGCGCTTTTGCAGCGCAGCTAGCGTAAATTTAAAAGACGGCGGAGATGAGCGGCATTTATTACGCCGCCTCTTTTGACGACGTATTTTATATTGGGAAACTAACGCTAAATTTGCATTTTTAAATTTCAAGGAACGATATGAAAGTAATCAAACGCAACGGCAGAACCGAGGAACTTGACGTAAGCAAGATCAAAAAATACACGAGCGAGGCAGTGGAGGGGCTGGAAAACGTAAGCCTTAGCGAGCTTGAGGTGGACGCAAAGATCCAGTTTCGCGATATGATCACCACTGAAGAGATCCAGCAAACCCTCATCAAAACCGCGGTCGAGAAGATCGACGTGGACCGCCCGAACTGGACCTTCGTCGCCGCGCGGTTATTTTTATACGATCTGTATCACAAAGTAACGGGCTTTAGCGGCTACAACAGCTTGCAAGATTACTTCGCTCGCGGCGAAGCGGTGGGTCGCATAATGCTCGGCTTAAAGGAAAAATACGATCTAGAGGATCTAAATTCCTATCTGCAGCCGCAGCGCGATTTGCAGTTTAACTACCTAGGCATTAAAACGCTTTACGATCGCTACCTCATCAAGGATAAAAGCGGCGCGCCGATCGAGCTTCCGCAGCAGATGTTTATGGCGATCGCGATGTTCCTCGCGCAAAACGAGCTTGATTGCCAGAGCTGGGCGAAAAAATTTTACGATCTCATATCTAAATTTGAAGTCATGCTCGCCACTCCGACGCTCTCAAACGCCCGCACGACGCGACATCAGCTAAGCAGCTGCTACGTGGGCTCCACGCCCGATAATATCGAGGGGATTTTCGATAGCTACAAGGAGATGGCGCTACTGAGCAAATTCGGCGGCGGTATCGGCTGGGACTGGTGCAAGGTGCGCGCGATGGGCGGCAGCATCGACGGGCATAAAAACGCCGCGGGCGGCATCATACCGTTTTTAAAGATTACCAACGACATCGCAGTCGCCGTCGATCAGCTGGGCACGCGCAAGGGCGCTATCGCCGTGTATATCGAGCCGTGGCATATGGACGTGAGCGACTTCCTCGATCTGCGCAAAAACTCGGGCGAGGAGAGGCGCCGCGCGCATGAAATTTTCCCCGCGCTGTGGATAAACGATATGTTTATGAAAAGGCTTCAAAGCGGCGGCAAGTGGACGCTATTCGATCCCGCCGAAGTAAGCGATCTAAGCGATCTTTACGGCGCGGAATTTGAGGCGCGCTACGAGCAGTACGAGGCCGATGATAAAATTTCAAAATCCACTATCCTGGCAAAGGAGCTTTGGAAGAAAATTTTAACGAGTTATTTTGAGACGGGCATGCCCTTTTTGTGCTTCAAAGATAATGCCAACCGCATCAATCCAAACGCGCATCAAGGCTTAATCAGGAGCTCAAATTTATGCACGGAGATCTTTCAAAACACGGCGCCGAACCACTACAAAATCAAAGTCGTTTTCGCTGACGGTAGCGAGAGGCTGTTTGAGGAAAACGAAGAGGTAAGAACCGACGCGGGCATCGTAAAAAAGGCGAAAAAGATCACCGCGCTAGACACGCTGGGCGGCAAAGAAATTTTTATCGTAGAAAAAAGCTGCGACGAAGGCGCGACGGCGGTTTGCAACCTCGCGAGCGTAAATTTAAGCAAAATCAACAGCCGCGAGGAGATAGCTCGCGTGATGCCGATCGCCGTGCGAATGCTCGATAACGTCATCGATCTAAATTTTTACCCGCACGCCAAGGTCAAGCACACCAATCTAAAAACGCGCGCGATAGGGCTCGGCGTAATGGGCGAAGCGCAGATGCTGGCCGAGCGCGGCGTGAAGTGGGGCAGCTACGAGCACTTCGAGCTGATCGATAGGATAATGGAAAACGTGAGTTTTAACGCGATCAAGGCAAGTTCAAATTTAGCCGTAGAAAAGGGTAGATACCCTGATTTTGCGGGCTCGAAGTGGAGCGAAGGAATTTTTCCGATCGATTTAGCGAACGAAAACGCCAAAGCGCTCGTTAAGCGCGGCGGGCTTTTTGAGCAAAGCAGCTGCGATTGGGACGGGCTGCGCGAGAAAGTAAAACGCGACGGCATGCGAAACGGCTATCTGATGGCGATCGCGCCGACATCAAGCATCAGCATACTCGTAGGCACCACGCAGACGATCGAGCCGGTGTATAAGCGCAAATGGTTCGAGCACAACCTAAGCGGCATGATCCCGGTCGTCGTACCGAATTTAAGCCCGAAAACGTGGCAGGCGTACGTGCCTGCGTACGAGCTCGATCAGCGCCTACTCGTAAAAGCGGGCGCCATCCGCCAAAAATGGATCGATCAAGGTCAGAGCCTAAATATTTTTATGAGCCTGGATAAGGCAAGCGGCGGCTATCTGAGCGAAATTTACACGCTTGCGTGGCAGCTGGGGCTAAAATCGACCTACTACCTGCGCTCCGAAAGCCCCGATAGCGAGAAGCTAAACAACGTCGCGGATCGTTCGATCGAGTGCGAAGGGTGCCAGTAAAAGGCAAAAGGATTAACATATGAAACTAGATAGATTTGAAATAAAAAATTTTCGTTCAATAAAAGACATGGCGATAAATATTGAAGAGAGAAATGGTAAAAAATGTATAATATTAGTAGGAAAAAATGAGGCTGGAAAAAGTAATATATTAAAAGCTATATCTGCAGTATTTAATGGATATAAGGTTAGCATAAAAGATCAAAGAAAAACAGCTTCGGATAATGATGAATATTATATTGATGCTATCTTTAAGCTTACACAAAAAGACATTAGTGATATTAAAGAAAAATTAATCGAAGAATATCATATAGAAAGTCTAGATATTTTTGAAAATAATTTAAGTATTGAAAGCTTTATTCAAGAAGCTTTTGGTGAAATGATATTAACATTGAGTATAAAAGATAATGATACACCGAGCTTAAACTATCGGAAATATGAAGAATTAAATGATAAATATAAAATATCTAACTTATTCTACTATAGTACAGATAATCGGCAAATTACAAAATTAGAAGGCGAAAGTAATAGTCCTTTGCTTGAGCCTTTGACGTATGATCACATGAAGACAATTGTGTTTGAAATAATAAAAAATATAAAACCCATGGAGAATATTTATAAGCGAGTTATGTTTTGGGAGTATAGTGATAGTCATTTATTGCCATCTAACGTAAATATAGGAAACTTTAAAAATAACCCAGACATATGTATGCCTTTAAAAAATATTTTTTATTTAAGCAATATAAAAGATATTCAACAAGATATTGAAAATGCAGCCAAGAAAGATAAAGGACTACATAGCTTTTTAGACAATATATCTAATAAAGCAACAAAAGAATTTAGAGAAATATGGCCTGACTTAAAAAATATAAAGTTTGTTATAAGAAAAGATGGTGAAGAGTTCGATATACGAATACAGGAAAAAGAGTTTTATTCTAATGAAGATAGAAGCGATGGCTTTAAGAGGTTTATAGCAATATTGCTTATATTATCAATTGAATATAGAACACAAAAAGAATATAGTAGATTAATCTTATTTGATGAACCAGATGCTTTTTTATATCCAACCAGTGCGAGATTTTTAAAAGAAGAGTTACTAAAAATTTCAGAAAAAGCTGTTGTAATTTACTCTACGCACTCTCCTTTTATGATAGATAACGAGTGCATAGAAAGACACCTGGTTATAGAAAGAAAGGATGATATTTCAGAAATAGTCCCACAAGGTAAATCACCATTTCAAGAAGACGAACTTTTAAAAAGAGCAATTGGAAGTCATATATTTGAAAGTATACAGTTAAAAAATATTATTTTTGAAGGCTATATGGACTATAAAATTTTTAAAATGTTTTGTAACATAAATGATTTTAAAAATTGCGGGATAGTTTATATGGGCGGCATAAAAGACGTTGATATGATAACTACGATGATGATGCTAACTGGTAAGAAATTTCTTATAATATCCGATAGTGATCAAACTTCAAAAAATAAGAAAAAAGACTTTGAGGAAAGATTCCCGGAATTTAAAACTAATTGGATTGAATATGATATTGCGGGTACAGAAT
>NZ_CALIST010000004.1 GCF_938041645.1 uncultured Campylobacter sp.
GCCCTTGTAGCCGTAGGTGCCCATGAGCGTGTTTAGGCAAAATATCGCGTACGTGCTCATGGCTGCTTGCGTGTGCATCATGCCACCGTGGACGTTGGTGCTGACCTGCCTGCCGTTTTTGGTGAAATTTTCGCACAGCCAGAGGATATCCTCCACGCTCACGCCGCAAATTTTAGACGCCCACGCCGCGTCTTTTTTGAGCCCATCTTCGCTTTCGCCTCTAAGATAGGCTTTAAATTCCTCCGCGCCGTGAGTGTATTTTTTAAGAAATTTTTCATCCGCAAGCCCTTGTGCCATCATCTCATAACATATCGCCATCATCATCGCAACGTCGGTGGTAGGGTTGATCGAAATGTGCTCGGAGCCTAAAAATTTAGCGGTGTTATTATAGACCGGATCGATCGTGATCACCTTTACGCCGCGCTTTTGCATCTGCTCTTTTAGCTTTGCGAAATACAAATAGCTCTCGTGATCGGGCACGGCCCATGCGATCTGATTGGTATTGATCGGATCGGCACCCCAGATGAGCACCGCTTCGCTATTTTTTAGGATCGTAGGCCATGCGGTTTGCAAGGCGTTGGCCTCGTCCGTTCCGCTGATGTGCGGGGTTATCGCACTTATACAGTGGCACGAATAGTTAAGTTTTCTCGTAGTGTAGCCGCCGATGATATTTAGCATGCGACCGAGCAGGGTTTGCGGGTTATTTACGCTGCCGACGCTGTACCAGCCGTAGCTACCGCCGTAAATCGAGCTTGCGCCGTGGTCTTTAAGTATGCGCTTTAGTTCGTCCGCTACGAGTTTATACGCCTCATCCCAGCTAATCTCGATCCACTCGTCCTTGCCGCGCATGCTTTTGTCGCTCTGCCAGCCTTTTTCTAGATAGCCTTTTCGCACGCATGGTCGCGCGATGCGCGTAGCGTCGTATGTGCGCGCCGCAAGCCCCTGAGTAAGGCTGATCGGGAAAAAATCTAGCTCACTCTCGCTTAAAACGCCTTCAAATTTGCCGTTTCGCCTAAGAGCCCTAACCGCGCCGAAATGCGAGGCGGTGATCGGCGCATCCTCGCTATTCATCAGATCGTCGCTGATGACGCTAGCGGCGTTCGCACTCGCCGCACCT
>NZ_CALIST010000005.1 GCF_938041645.1 uncultured Campylobacter sp.
CTCGTAAATCCGTTCACGAGCCACTTCAAACCGGCCTTAAGGCGATCGACGCGCTAGTGCCGATCGGTCGCGGACAGCGCGAGCTCATCATCGGCGACCGCCAAACAGGAAAAACCACCGTTGCTGTTGATACCATCATCAATCAAAAGGGCCAAGACGTCATCTGCATATATGTAGCAATCGGTCAGAAACAATCCACCGTCGCACAAGTCGTTAAAAAGCTTGAAGAATACGGCGCGATGGATTATACGATCGTAGTTGCAGCCGGTGCTAGCGAGGCAGCCGCGCTTCAGTATTTGGCTCCGTATTCGGGCTGCACCATGGGTGAGTATTTCAGAGATAATTCCCGCCACGCGCTTATCATATATGATGATTTAAGCAAGCATGCGGTCGCATATCGCGAGATGTCGCTTATCTTGCGCCGTCCGCCAGGACGTGAGGCGTATCCTGGCGACGTATTTTATCTACACTCCCGTTTGCTTGAGCGTGCTAGTAAGCTAAGCGACGCACTCGGCGCAGGCAGCCTAACGGCGCTTCCTATTATCGAGACGCAAGCAGGTGATGTTTCGGCATATATCCCTACAAACGTCATCTCTATCACCGACGGTCAAATTTTCCTAGAATCTGGTCTATTTAACTCGGGAATTCGTCCTGCGATCAACGTAGGCCTTTCGGTTAGCCGCGTCGGCGGTTCCGCGCAGATTAAAGCGATCAAAAAGGTCTCAGGAACCTTGCGCCTAGATCTTGCCCAGTACCGTGAGCTTCAGGCGTTTGCGCAGTTTGCGAGCGATTTGGACGAGAGCAGCCGTAAGCAGCTGGATCGCGGACAAAGAATGGTTGAAATTTTAAAGCAACCTCCTTACTCGCCGCTTCCGGTCGAAAATCAAGTGGTCATCATCTTCGCGGGAAGCCGCGGATTTTTGGATGACATACCTGCAAGCTCGATCGGTAAATTTGAAGCCGAGCTCTATCCGTATATTGAGGCGAAATATCCTGAAATTTTTGAAGAGATCAGAAGCAAAAAGACCATCGAGAAGGATTTGGAAGAAAATTTAATCAAGGCTCTAAATGACTTTAAAGCGACCTTTGCCGCTTAAAAGGGCTAAATTATGGCAAATTTAAAAGATATAAAGCTACAGATCAAGAGCGTTAAAAATACGGAGAAGACCACCAAAGCTATGAAGCTGGTCTCCAACGTCAAGCTCAAAAACACCAAAGAGGCGGCGATGCGCTCGCGAGCTTATGCGGTGAAGATTAACGAGGTCTTAGGTGAAATTTCTGCGCGCGTTAAAAACTACGTAGGTAATAATTCAGGCAACGACGAAAAACTTAGAATTTTTGATACCACTCGAGAGGTAAAGGTGGTTGATCTGCTGTTTATCACCGCAGATAAAGGACTTTGTGGCGGTTTTAATATCAATACCATCAAAAAGATCAAAGCTTTGATCGAGGAGCTTAAAGCTAAAAAGATCAAGGTTCGCCTTCGTGCCGTCGGCAAAAAGGGGATAGAGTATTTTGATTTTCAAGGCATTGAGCTTTTGGAGCGATATATCGGCGTGAGCTCATCTCCATCGTCCGAGAAAGCTAACGAAATCGTGCAAGCCGCGGTTAAGGATTTTAACGAAGGTAAAACTGACGAAGTTATACTTATCCATAACGGCTATTTGAATATGATTACCCAAGAGATGCGGGTAAATACGTTGGTGCCAATCGGTGAGCCTGCGATTAATGAGGACGCTTTAAAAACATCTACATTGGAAGTAGAGGTTGAAAGTCCTGAGGATGAAGAAACATTGATGTTAAATTTAATCCAGAGCTATCTTAGCTACAGCATGTATTACGCGCTGATCGACTCTTTGGCCGCGGAGCACTGCTCGAGAATGAACGCTATGGAGAATGCGACAAATAACGCCAAAGAACGCGTATCGCAGTTAAATTTAGCATACAACAAAGCCAGACAAGGCTCTATCACGACTGAGCTTATCGAGATCATAAGCGGCGTCGAATCAATGAAATGAAAGGAAAACGGATGAAAGGAATAATTTCTCAGGTAATGGGTCCCGTGGTCGATGTCGATTTCAAGGACTACTTGCCGAAGATTAATGAAGCTATCGAGGTTAAATTTGATGTCGAAGGCGCTCATCGCAGGCTGATCCTAGAGGTAGCTGCACACCTTGGAGACAATCGCGTCCGCACGATCGCTATGGATATGAGCGATGGACTGAGGCGAGGACTTGAGGCTACGGCTCTTGGCGCGCCTATTACGGTGCCAGTGGGCGAGAAGGTTTTGGGCAGAATTTTTAATGTCACGGGCGATCTGATCGACGAAGGCGAGGATGAAAAATTTGAAACCCGCTGGTCGATCCACAGAGATCCGCCTAGCTTTGAAAATCAAAGCACGAAGAGTGAAATTTTTGAAACCGGCATTAAGGTAGTCGATCTGCTAGCCCCTTACGCGAAGGGCGGCAAGGTAGGCTTATTCGGCGGTGCTGGCGTCGGCAAGACCGTCATCATCATGGAGTTAATCCACAACGTCGCTTTCAAACATAGCGGCTACTCCGTATTTGCGGGTGTCGGCGAGCGAACGAGAGAGGGAAACGACCTTTATAACGAGATGAAAGAATCGGGAGTTCTGGATAAGGTCGCCTTGACCTACGGTCAGATGAACGAGCCGCCGGGGGCGAGAAATCGCATCGCGCTAACCGGTCTTACGATGGCCGAGTATTTCCGCGACGAGCTTGGGCTTGACGTTTTGATGTTTATTGACAATATCTTCCGCTTCTCGCAGTCGGGTTCGGAGATGTCTGCGCTTTTAGGACGAATTCCATCTGCGGTCGGCTATCAGCCTACGCTTGCTAGCGAAATGGGTAAATTACAAGAGCGCATTACTTCTACTAAGAAGGGTTCTATCACCTCCGTTCAGGCCGTTTATGTGCCTGCGGACGACCTTACCGACCCGGCTCCTGCGACCGTTTTCGCGCACCTTGATGCGACGACCGTTTTAAACAGAGCGATCGCTGAGAAAGGAATTTATCCTGCCGTCGATCCGCTTGATTCGACCTCAAGAATGCTTGATCCGCAAATTATCGGCGAGGAGCATTACAAGGTCGCTCGCGGCGTCCAGGCAGTGCTTCAAAAATACAAAGATTTGCAAGACATTATCGCGATTTTGGGTATGGACGAGCTTAGCGAAGAGGATAAACTCGTAGTCGAGCGCGCTAGAAAGATCGAGCGCTACCTATCTCAGCCGTTTTTCGTCGCCGAGGTATTTACCGGAAGCCCCGGCAAATATATCTCGCTAGAGGAGACTATCGCCGGATTTAAGGGAATTTTAGAGGGCAAATACGACGATCTGCCGGAAAATGCCTTTTACATGGTAGGAAATATCGACGAGGTAGTGGCAAAAGCTGAAAAGATGAAAGCATAGGAATTTTAAGATGAAAGAATTTTTGCTTTTAGATATCGTTACGCCCGAAGGAATGGTCTTTTCGGGCGAAGTTAAATCAGTCCAGCTGCCAGGTATTACCGGCGAGCTAGGCGTTTTGCCCGGGCATGCGAGCCTACTAACGGGACTTAAAGACAAAAGCGAAGGCGGAGTCGTCGAGATCGTGGATAGAGATGGCAAAAAGCAGCTTGTTTTGGTAAATGACGGATTCTTGGAAGTCGATGAAGAAAAAACCACTATCTTAGCTACTCAAGCCGTAGCTATCGGCGGCGATAGCGAGAATGCGGTCGCGAAGTCTTTGCAGCGAGCCAAAGATCTGCTTGCATCAATAAGCTCGGATGCGGCAAATTCTGCGGCGATTATGGCTAGAGTAGACGAATTCGCAAGGCAAAGTTAAGTATGTTAGATCTAATTTTAAGTTATTTTACGAGAAGCACGTTTATTACGATATTTGTGCTTTCTTGGTTATCCATCTATTTTATCGTCACTTTTACGATTTTGATCTCCAGATTTGTAGGGCTTAGTGCGTGGCAACACCGCGAAGCAAAGGCACTCGAATCCTTGCTGATGGGCGGTAGGATTTCGCTTTCGGGCTCTATTTTTCAAAAAGTAAATACCGATAAAATTTCAAAAGAAGCCTTGGAAATTTATAAAGGCAAGGCCGAACGCGACTCCACTAGCGGACTTACTTGGCTATCTATCGTCGCCTCTACTTCGCCGTTTATTGGGCTATTCGGTACGGTTGTTAGCATACTTCACACATTTTCCAAGCTCGGCGGTGGAAATTCAGGCATCGATACTATCGCTCCTGCGATCAGCGAGGCGCTAGTTGCCACAGGATGTGGAATTTTTGTAGCGATCCCCGCATACACCTTCAGCTTACTTATAAAACGCAAAGCATACGAAGTTATGAGTATTATAAATCGTACAGCGGATATTTTGCTATTTAAAGCAAACACTGGAAAAGCTATTTAATGTATAATTTCGACGAAAATCCAGAGTTAAATATCACTCCGCTCGTCGATATTATGCTTGTTTTGCTAGCGATTTTAATGGTCGCGCAAACGGCGATTATCTACGATGAAAAGATCGAACTGCCTAGTGGCTCAAAAGCACAGGTTTCGGAAAATACCGCGGAATTCTTGCTTGTGCGTATCGGCGAAGATCGCAAGGTTTATATCGACAAAAGCTCGATGAGCCTAACTGAATTCCCGGATAATCTCGTACTGCTTAAAGGCACCGGCAAGTATAGCTTGGAAAAGCCTGTCTATATCCAAGCCGATAAAAGACTCGTTTACGACGATGTAATGTTTGTTTTAAAAAGCCTAAAGCAGGCGGGTTTTACAAAAGTCGCACTTCAAACAAATGGCTAATTATTCAAATTTTACGGGGGTTAAATACGATAATTTTAAATCGTTTTTAATCGCCCTTTTTGCCTATCTACTGGTGATTTTTGTTCTTTTATATCAAATTTCAAAGCCGCAGGAAAAATTTAAAAAATATACTGACAATCCCAACGATTATATGGATGTTACTTTTGATTTCGAAATAGATGATAAACTTCCGTCCGCGCCTGAAATCGCTAAAGAAACAAAGCAAGGCGAGTTTGACAATAAGAATGTGAAGGACGTGCCGGAGGATAAAATTAAGACTACGGCGCAAGTAGTTCCGCCACCTCCGGTGCAGGCAAAGCCGAAAGAGCCCGAAAAGCCGAAGGAAGAGCCGAAGCCGGAACCTAAAAAGGACGAGCCTAAAGCTGAGCCCAAAAAAGAAGAGCCCAAGCCTGAGCCTAAGTTGGAAGATAAACCTTCCGAAAAAGTAGTAGAGAAAAAAGAGGAAGCTAAGCCGGAGCCGAAAAAAGAGGAAAAACCGAGCTTGAGCGATCTTTTTTCGGATACGACTAAGGACAATAAGAAGCTTGAGGAGAGCGCTAAAGCTAGCGACGCTGTTCAGAGTAACAAAAAGTCCGATAAAGAAACCGCCACCTCTAGTGCTAAGGATAAAGCGGCATCTAAAAATGCTGTGGTCAAATCCGATAAGCTTGGCGGCAGGACGCAAAGGACGGGCGAGTATAACGCTTATTACGGTGCTATCGAGAAGAAGCTTCAAGTTCTATGGAGCAGATATGTGGCGACCGCGAAGGACGACGCAAGGATTAAGATAGTCTTTAGCGCAGATGGGCGAGTAGCGGATTATACTATTATAGAGCTGGGGCGAGAGACGGAATTTAACCAGAAGTTGCGAGATTTTTTAGATAATCTATCGACTCAGAGTTTCCCGAAATCTCCCGACGGAGCGTCGCACGAGATTGATACTAGGATGTCCGACGTAATGAAGACAAATTAGAATTTGTAAGGAGAAAAAGTGAAGAAACTTTTTTGTATTTTTGCCTTTTGCTGTATGCTTTTTGCAGAAGATGTGGATTCTGCTAAAAATTCTACCTCTTCAAATTTAAACATCGAAATTCAAAATTCCTATAAAATAAAATTTATTATAATGATGTTAAAAAGCAGCTGGGTTATTTGTGGCAGTCGCAAAAAATAACCCCTGCTGAAGGCAGTGTGCTACTCAACGTAAATTTAAGTGCTGGTGGGGAAGTTATTGATTATAGCACAGATTATTTGGAGGGGGATGAAATATTCCGCAAAAAACTTAAGAACTTTTTGGTGAGGCTTTCGAAACAACGCTTTGCAAAAGCGCCAGACAACAAGCCTCGTAAATTTGGGATTTTTTTAAAATATAATGTTAAATCAGATCAAATTAAGGAGAAAAGATGAAAAAACTGCTTATGATTCTTGCATTTTGTAGTAGCATTTTCGCAGCAGATGCGACTATGTCTATCGTAAACGAAGGGGTAAATCTACCTAAAATCGTCGTTCAAGATGCATCGAACCTTGCAAATTCAGAATTTGGCAACAAATTCTTTAAACTTATGGTGGGTGATCTAAAGGTCGGCGCGACTTTTGAAGTCAGCGACGAGTATCTACAAAGCAGCTATGATGCGGGCGCTTCCGATAATCTAGGCTCTAGCGGCGCCGCTCTGATCGTGCGCTACGCGGTAAGTGATAAAAGCTCGCCGATGAGCCTAAAAGCCAAAGTACTTGAGGCGAACAGCGGCAGGGTGATGTACGAGAAGAGCTTTACGCTTTCAAATGCCGAAAAGTATCCGTTTTTAGCACACATGGCGGTATCTGAGATCGTCAAGCAGTTAGGCTACTCAAATGTCGATTGGATGAAGGAGATGATTTTGCTCTCTCGCTACACTTCGACGCGCGAGAGCGAGATTATGGTGGCTGATTATACGCTTACCTATCAGCAGGTGGTGCTTCGTGGCGGATTAAATATCTTCCCTAAATGGGCAAGCGCAGCGCAGAACGAATTTTATTATACCTACTATGTCAATAAAAATACGCCCGCTATCTATAAATTTAATCTATCCAACGGTAGCAAGAGTAAAATTTTTACCGGTCATGGCATGACGATAGCTTCAGATGTAAGCGCCGACGGCAGAAAGCTTCTAATCACCAATGCGCCTAAAGATCAACCCGATATTTATTTATATGATATAGCCTCGGGCAGCGCTAAGCAAATTACCGATTACGCTGGCATTGATGTAAATGGAAATTTTATCGACGGCGATTCGCGCGTGGCTTTTGTGAGCGATCGTCTGGGTTATCCAAACGTATTCGCCACTAGCATAAATGGCGGCAACGTTCAGCAGCTCGTCTATCACGGCAAAAATAATAACTCCATCAGCACAAATGGCAATTACGTTACTTACTCTAGTCGCGACGGCGGGGGCGGATTTAATATATATTTAATCTCAACTCAAACCGATATGATTCGCCAGTTAACGGCTAGCGGCAAAAATATGTTTCCTAGATTTTCTAGCGATGGCGGCAGCATTATGTTTATCAAGCAAGACGGCGGCGGAAGCTCGGTAGGTATTATCAGAGTTAACGAGAATAAAAGTTTCCAATTTCCGTTAAGAGTGGGTAAAATTCAATCGGTTGATTGGTAAAATATTAAAAAATCTCGTGATATAATGACTTCAATTTTTTTTGAAAGGATAGAAAATGAAACATTTAGTTTTATCTTCGATAGCAGTTGCTGCTCTATTATTGAGCGGTTGTTCTAAAAAGACCCCAGAGGCCGATACTACAAGCACAAGTGATGCAGATAGACTAGCTGCTTTGGCATCTCAGATCCAAAGTGAAGTTGGCACTGTTTATTTCGACTTTGATAAATTTAATATTAGAGCCGATCAACAAGGCACAATCAATAATAACGCAGCTCTATTCAATCAGGCAGGCGCAGAGTCCCTAACTGTTAAAGTTGAGGGTAACTGCGATGAGTGGGGTTCTGATGAGTACAACTATGCTCTTGGTCTAAAGAGAGCTACTGCAGCTAAAGACGCATTGGTTGCTCAAGGCGTAAATGAGAGCAGAATTTCCGTAGTAAGCTACGGCGAGAGCAATATGGCTTGCACAGAACATTCTAAAGAGTGCGACGCTCAAAACAGACGCGACGAATTCAAAGTTGGATTCTAATTTGAAATTTAAAAATTTCACGGTGGCGGCTCTTTTGGGAGCTGCCACTTTTTTAAATGCAGAAACTTCTGCATTTGATGCTGGCAATATTGATTCAGGCAGCTCTTACGGACTAACTGAAAACGAGCAGGTATTGCGCGATAACCGCAAGCGTATAAGCGAAATGCAAACTAGTGTAGATAATACACGCGAGAGTGTCGAAGGTTTGCGAAGCGTCCTTGAAGGAACAAATTCTAAAATTTCGAACCTGGAAAACAGGGTGGCGGATCTAGAAATTCGCGCTACCGGCAAAAGCCAAGGCAACAGCGAGCTAGATCAGATGAAACGAGATATCGCAACTATAAAAGCCCAAATCGCTGAAATCAATAAAAAATTAGGTAGCGGCGGCAGCGTAAAAAAAAACGCTGAATTAGACGCAGGTGCTGCCTCAACCCCCGCTAGTACAAAATCAGATTCCGATTTTAAATCAAAAGATCAGGCTTCGGTGTTGAAAGAGGCCGACACTTTATATGCCAAAAAAGACTATTCCGGCGCAAAAGAGCGCTACAATTATTTAGTATCTAAAAATTACAAGCCCGCTAAGGCAAATTACATGCTGGGCGAAATTTCATATTTCTCCGGCTCATACGCAGAAGCGATAAACTATTATAAAAAGAGCATCTCGCACAACGAGAGCCAAGACTACACCCCAAAGCTACTCTATCACACCGCGATCAGCTTCGATAAGATCGGCGATAAAGACAGCGCAAATAAATTCTACAAAGCGTTAAAGGCTTCATACCCGGACTCTAAAGAAGCTAAAGCCGCGCCCACTAGATAACCTAAATTTAAATACAAACTCAAAAATAAAATTTTAAATAGGAGAAAACTATGGCTAACAACCGAGTTATAAAGATGCATTATGAGCTAAAAGACGGCAAAACCGGCGAAATTTTAGAATCAAATTTAAACTCCGACCCGATCGCCTTTCTTAGCGGTAAGGATCAAATCATCCAAAAGCTGGAAGATGAAATTTTAAATCTACAAGCGGGCGAGAGTAAAACTGTTCTCATAAGCCCGGGCGACGGGGTCGGCGAGTATAGAGAGGATGCCGTGCAGATCCTGCCTAAAGAGCAGTTTGCGGGCATCGATCTGGCGGTGGGCATGGAGCTTTTCGGTCAGGCGGAGGACGGCGCGACTACCCGCGTGAGCGTTAAAGCTATTGGCGAGCAGGACGTCACCATCGACTTTAACCATCCATTCGCGGGCAAGGAGCTGGAATTTAACGTAAAAATCGTCGAGAACCGAGAAGCGACGGCGGACGAAATTCTTACCGGCCAGCCGGAGGGTGCTCACAGCTGCGGCTGCGGACATAATCATCACGAGGGGCACGAGTGCTGCGGCGGACACGGACACGATCACGCAGAGGATCACGAGTGTTGCGGAGGTCATGGGCATGCAGACGGCCATGAATGCTGCGGAGGTCACGAACACGAAAAAGATCACGAGTGCTGCGGCGGGCACCACCACGAACATTAGGATTTTTTATGAAATTTGCTTTTATCTTCCCCGGACAGGGCTGCCAAAGCGTAGGCATGGGCATGGAGTTTTACGAGAGCTCCGATCCTGCGCGCGCGCTTTTGGATGAGGCTTCAGACTTTACGGGCATCGATTTTAAAAATTTACTATTTGAGCCTAACGACAAGCTCGACGTTTCGGAATTTACGCAGCCTGCGATTGCATTAAATTCCATGATGGCGCTTGCGGCGCTACAAGAAAGGCTGGATCAAGAAAAGCTTAGCATCGCTCCGCAGTTTTTACTCGGACACTCACTGGGCGAGTTTAGCGCGCTAAGCGCTGCGGGAGGAATAGAGCCGAAGCAGATGCTAAAGCTAGTAAATATTCGCGGCAGGCTTATGCAGAGCGCCTGCGAGGGCAAAGGTGCCGGAATGATGGTGATCTTGGCTCTTGCCGACGAGGCGGTTGAAAAAATTTGCGCGGATGCGACGAGCGCAGGCAAGCAGGTTTGGGCGGCGAATTATAACTGCGACGGGCAGATCGTAGTCGCTGGCAAAAAAGATGATCTCGCAGCGCTTGAAGGCGAGTTTAAAGCCGCGGGCGCAAAGCGCGCAATGCTACTTAATATGAGCGTCGCGAGCCACTGCCCGATGCTAGGGAGTGCTAGCGACGAGCTTTTGGAATTTTTGCGCCCCGCGTTAAAAGAGAGCTTTGCCCCCGTCGTCGCTAATGCCACAGCGCGCGCATACACGACGAAATCCGAAGCGCTAGAGCTGCTGAAAGCCCAGCTTATTGGCCCTGTGCTTTACAAGCAAAGTATCAAAAATTATGAGGGTGAGGCGGACTGCTTCGTCGAGTTCGGCGCGACGGTTTTAAAAGGGATAAACAAAAAGATCACGCAAAAGCCGACTTTCAGCATCACGGATCTTGCGAGCCTAGACGAGTTTCTAAAATTTGCAAAGGAGAATGGATGAAAGTTGCGATCTTAGGCGCCATGCCCGAAGAGATCGAGCCGCTGCTGTCCGCGCTGCGCGAGCGGGGTGTAAGCGTGGAAGCTGTGGAGCACGCGAATAATAAATTCTACGCCGCTAAGTTTAACGGCCACGATCTCGTGATCGCGTATTCGAAGATCGGCAAGGTAAATTCCGCCCTGACCGCTACGGTTATGATCGAGAGATTCGGCGCGCGCGCGCTCATTTTTACGGGTGTCGCGGGGGCTTTGAAGCGCGGCATCAAAATCGGCGAAATTTTATACGCTACCTCGCTCGTGCAGCACGATCTGGACATCACGGCGTTTGGACATCCGTACGGATTCGTGCCAGGAAGTAAAATTTCGGTCCAAACCGACGCGAGGCTAAATTCTATCGCGCAAAGCGTCGCCGAGCAGCTTGGCATCACGCTAAAATCGGGCGTCATCGCTAGCGGCGATCAGTTCGTGGGCGATGAGGAGCGTAAGAGCTGGATCGAGCGGACGTTTGACGCGAGCGCGGTCGAGATGGAGGGAGCGAGCGTAGCGCAGGTGTGCGACGCGCTGGGCGTGCCGTTTTGCGTGCTGCGCGCGATAAGCGACGAGGCGGGACACAAAGCGGAGTTCGATTTTGACGAGTTTATGGTAAAAAGCGCGCAAACGAGCGCAAATTTCGTCCTAAAAATGATCGAAAGGTTATGATAAACCTCTCCAAAAAACTACTTCGCCGCGTCGGACAAACCAACGCCAAATACAAGATGTTCGAGCGCGGCGATAAAATTTTACTAGCTCTTAGCGGCGGCAAAGACAGCATGAGTCTGGCGCACGTGCTGAAGCACTTCCAAAGCGTAAGCCCGCTAGATTGGGAGTTTCGAGCCGTTACCGTCACCTACGGCATCGGCGAGGATCTGCGCGAGATAAGCGCCCATTTTAAAGAGCACGAGATTTCCTACGAGATAATCGATACTAAAATTTTTGAATTCGGCAAGGAAAAGATCCGCGCAAACACCACGTTTTGCAGCTTTTGCTCGCGTATGAGGCGCGGATACATCTACTCCTACGCGCTTGAGCACGGCTTTAATAAGATCGCCATCGCCCACCACCTCGACGACGCTGCGGAGAGCTTTTTTATGAATTTCACCTTTAACGGCGCGCTTCGCACTCTAGCTCCGCGCTATGTCGCCGAAAACGGGCTTGTGATCATCCGCCCGTTCATTCTCACGCGCGAGCGCCAAATCGCCGCCTGTGCTAGAGATAACGAGCTTCCGATAATGCGCGAGGAGGAGGTTTGCCCCGCGAGGCAATACGGCGGCAAGGAACCCACCGCGCGTGCCGCTACGAAGGAGCTTTTGGCGCAGTACGAAAAGACCCATCCGAGGTTTTTTATCAGCCTGCAAGCCGCCTTTGCCAACATCCACGAAGATACCTTTTTCGAGCCTAAATTTTAAAATTTTAAGCGGTTTGCATTCCCTCGCTCAGACGAATTCAAAGCGCGCAGTTCTTGCGATAACATGAGTTTCGTACGCCTAGTTCGATTTTTTGGCTTGAATGAACCTGACGACGCACGCAGAGCAATTATTTTCCCCTGTGCTCGAACAAGCCGCGAACCGCAGCGCGAGCATTAGCCCCACCGCATCTAAGTTGTAACGTGAGCGATTACGCCTCTGCGTCCGACTGCGTGTTATAGTGATTGTACTTCTGCGTCCGAGCCGCGTGTGCGAGTGATTGCACTCTTGTGTCCAAGAAACCGTACGCACGAGTGATTGCGCTCCTGCATCCGAAGCTGTGCGCACGATTGGTTACGCCCTCTGCGCTCGAGAAGCTACGAGCGATAGTAGGTCGTGCGTTGCTTGTATCTGTTTTTGCGAAACAACCGCGACTGTTTTTGGCGCCGCACCTTTCTGTTATATTCAGACGCCACCCGTACTCAAGCGAGCTTAACGGGTGAGCGTTAAGAGGCTTGCAAAGCTCGCGCGAAAGATAGTTGTAAAAATTTTATTCCGAAAAGTATTTTTGAAATTTTACTTCACAAAATTTTAAAATTCTAACCAGACTAAATTTTAAAATTTTAATGAAGTCCGATTCAAAACTCCGACGAAGCCGAATTATGAAATTTTACCCCGCAAAATTTTAAAATTTTATCGGCAGGCTATAGTTTGAAGCACATTTGCAGATCCGATCGCCGTGCGCCGTAAATTTAGACCGCCCGCTCCGTTAAAGATAGTTTTAGAAATTTATTCCGCAAAATGTTTCAAAAATTTTACTTCACAAAATTTCAAAATTTTAACGAAGCCGAATTCAAAATTCCGGCGGAGCCAAATTTTAAAATTTCAACATAACCGAATTTCAAAATTTAGTAAAGCCGAATTCTGAAATTTTATCGTAGCCAAATTTCTGCTCTCGTTTCATAAACGTTACCTTTTGAAATTTATCCGCTCGCACCGGGTTAAATTTCACGCCGCTTTAAAGCTACTCAAAACCTCCGTTGTCGCGCGCGTAGATTAAATTTTAAAATTTCGCGCATGCCGCGGTACTTCTCAAATTTACACACCGCGAAATTTTAACCGATTTTCGCTCCGAAATTTATGCCGCATTAACCGCCGCGGATATATAATAGTGAATGTCATATTTCACAAAGGAGTAAGCATGGCTACAATCCAACCAAGCTATAAGCTTTTCATCGACGGCGAGTTTGTGGGTGCCGAAGGCGGCGCGAGCCTAGATGTTTTTAATCCCGCTACCGGCGAGAAAATTTCAAAGATCGCAGATGCTAGCAAGGCGGACGTCGATAAAGCGGTCGCCGCAGCCCGCAAGGCGTTTGAGAGCTTCCGCCGCACTAGCGTTTATGAGCGCAGCGCGCTGCTAAATAAGATCGCCGACGTCCTAGAGCAAAACGCCGAGTTCATCGCCACCGTAGAGACTATCGACAACGGCAAGCCGATCCGCGAGACGCGCGCGGTCGACGTAGCGTGGTCGATCGAGCATTTCCGCTATTTTGCGGGCGTGATTTTGGGCGAGGAGGGCAGCGCCAATATGCTAAAAGAGCGCTATCTATCCGTCGTCTTGCGCGAGCCGATCGGCGTAGTAGGACAGATCGTGCCGTGGAATTTCCCGTTTTTGATGGGCGCGTGGAAGCTCGCTCCGTTACTTGCCGCGGGCGATACATGCGTGTTTAAGCCAAGCTCCGAAACCAGTCTTAGCATTTTGGAGTTTATCCGCCTAATCGCGCCGCTGCTTCCAAAGGGCGTCATCAACGTCGTAACCGGCAAGGGAAGCAAAGCAGGCGAGTTCGTCCGCACTCACAAAGGGCTCGATAAGCTTGCATTCACCGGCTCTACCGAGGTCGGCAGAGGCATCGCGCTAGCCGCGGCGCAAAAGATCATCCCCGCTACGCTTGAGCTTGGCGGCAAGAGTGCAAATATCATCTTTGATGATTGCGACTTCGACGTTGCGATCGACGGCGTGCAACTGGGTATCCTTTTCAACCAAGGCCAGGTCTGCTGCGCGGGAAGTAGAATTTTTGTGCAGGAGGGCATTTACGATAAATTCGTACCGGCGCTCGTGGAGAAATTTAAGCGCATCAAGGTGGGCGATCCGCTCGATCCGAACACCCAGATGGGATGCCAGATCAACAAAAAGCAAGCCGATAAAATTTTAGAGTACGTAAAAATCGGCGTAGAAGAGGGCGCTAAGATCGCCGTGGGCGGCAAGCGACATAGCGCGGGAGAGGCTTTCGTCGAGCCTACGCTACTCGTGGACGTGCGCAACGACATGCGCGTGGCGCAGGAGGAGATCTTCGGTCCTGTGGGCGTCGTGATTAAATTTAAAGATCAAGACGAGCTCGTCCGCATGGCGAACGACAGCCTCTACGGACTAGGCGGCGCCGTATTTACGCGCGATATCGCAAAGGCGCTCACGGTCGCACGCCTGCTTGAGACGGGTCGCGTGTGGGTCAATACCTACAACCAGATCCACGCCGGCGCGCCGTTTGGCGGCTACAAAGAATCGGGCATCGGTCGCGAAACGCACAAGATGATCCTGGATCACTACACCCAGACCAAAAACATCTACATCGACACGATCTCCAAACCGAGCGGCTTTTACGAGCAGTAAGGCTTAGCGCGGTATCTCGGGCTACGTTTCGGGTGGTTTGCGCCGCCCGAAATTTTATTCTGCTTGACTCGATTGAGTATTTAATTTTAAGATTAATATAGGCTCATCATTTGGTGGTAAATTTTTATTTGCCAACCTTATGCCTTTATAAACATTTATCGTGATTTTAACATTTGGCATGTCTGTAACCTTTGAAAAATTATTTAAGAGCAACTTTATATCATCATCTCTAGTGCCATAAATGTTTACTATGCTCTCATATCTATCGGTAATTTTTCCACAAGACCAAGAACCGCCTAGATGATTTAAATCTCTTATTCCTTCAAATATTATTTCTTCTGCTTTGTCGTTATACTGATTCCGACATTCCCTACCGTCGCAGCCGAATAATATAAATGCGGTGACTATCAAAAAGAAACACTTTGTAAATTTCAGCATTTCATTTTCCTTAATTTGATTTTGTATCTAATTTTACGGTTAATATATTCTTGCTAAATGGTGGCGGAGTTTTGCTGCCCCATTTCCAATATCTCTCATAAACCGATATAGTAATTTTGACATTTGGAATTTGTGCCGCTTCTGCTACATTCTTTAATAAAGTTTCTAAATCATCGTTGCTAGGTCCGTAAAAATTTATGAAGTATTCATAGTTGTCAATAGAACCGCATGTCCAATCTCTATTTTCCTTATCCTTTAAATTATCGGTTATAATAGAAAACGCCTTATTATTGTATTCGTTGCGACATTCATTACCGTCGCAGCCGAATAGAACAATCGCAAAAAATATTGCAACAAGAAATTTCATGGCGAAATTAAAAAATCCGCCTGTTTTCATAGTTTGATAACTACGATAGCAACCCATTTTCGCTCCTCAGATAAAATCCCTGTATTCGATATTTTTATCACTCATTAAAATTTTTAATTTTTCAAAATCCTCTTTTGTTATATAGCTTAAAGGCAAAATAATTGAGCTTAGATTAAATACGATATTTGCCAAATTAAATTTTAGTTTTAGGCAAAGTGTTTCGCCTCCCGGCAGATATGCAAATGTAGCAATATATTTAATCTCATCATATTTTAGAATCCTTTGCCAAAATATATATATCTTACTATCACTTTATCATCGTAGCATGCAATAAATTTAAAGCAATTCGGAATAACCGTCGTATAAAAAAGACCGATTAGCGTTATCCAGCCTACGATAGGCGCATAAGGCTTGTCAAGCATTATAAAAACAATGGCGAGATAAAATTGCAAAATTTTAACTACCGCATAAAAAGGCCCGTAAAAACGCCTAGCCCTTTTTATGATTAGTAGCGGCTCGCCCGGTTTCGTATCGTTCATTTGAAATTCCTTGATTTTTCAAAATTTAATAAACAAATATTTTTAATATTAATGCAAAAAGTCCCAAATAAATGCAAAAATAGGCAATAAATGAGATTACGCAATAAAATACACCTACGAATTTGTGTGCAAAACCTAAATTTTCTTTGGTTTCTTTCACAGACTCAATCAATACATTAAAATCAAAAAAATGCTTTATATAATTACCCTTTGCATAAACGCTATTGAGCAAAATCACGCCAAGTAGCAGAAGCATAAACCAGCCTCTAGCCAGATCATAATAAATGCCCATTTGCCCTCCGTTTATATAAAATATTCAGGCGAATTTTAACTTCACTACGCTTACGCAGCGTTTAAATTTAATCTTGCCAGCGGCTACGGCTAAATTTTAAATTTTCAAACTTGCCGTTTAAAGAGCCATCATCTGCGGGAGTGCGCGCAGGCGGGCGCATGCAATAAATAAACTCGCGCTGTTTTATCGCGGGCCCCGTTCGCATTGGGTCGCGCCAAAGCCCCAAAGCTCATGCGATTGCTAATTTTGCTATCGAGCCGTACGCAAGCCCGCAGCCAAACTCGCGCGGCGAAAATCTAAATTTACGCTATAATCTTGCAAAGCGGAGCGTAGAACTCCTGCTGCGCGTGTGCGGCGAAATTTAAACAAAGGCCCGCAAATTCGGGTTTCTTATCTTTTGCGCGGCTGCGGCGTAACGCTAAATTTAACGGAGGGAGCATGGATAAGGAGCGGTATATTTTTGAGAAATTTAGATCGAAGCTCAACGGCGATGATTGCGCCGTGATCGGCGAGCGAGCGTATTGCAAGGACCTTTTCGTCGAGGGCGTGCACTTTCGCCGCGGCTGGCTGAGCCTGCGCGAGATCGGCGCAAAGGCGATGCTTGTAAACATCTCGGATATGATCGCGACGAATGCGCGCGCCAAATACGCCCTGCTGGGGCTTGCGCTGCCGCGCGAGATCGACGCGCGCGAGATTGACGAGCTGTGCGCGGGCGTGAGCGAAACGGCGCGCGAGTGGGGCATACGGATCATCGGCGGCGACACGATCGGCTCGGATCGCATCGCGCTTAGCGTGAGCCTGATCGGCAAGTGTAAGCACCCCGTGTTTCGCAGCGGCGCGCGCGTGGGCGATCTCATCGCGCATACGGGCGAGCTAGGCAGCGTCGGGCGCGATCTGGCGGTGCTTTTAAGAGATGAAATTTCGCCCGCTAACTCGCAGACGCAAAACCGAAACGATAAAATTTCGTCGGTGCAAGGCTCAAGCGATGAGTCGCAGGGTCTGAACGCCGAGGCTTCGGCGACACAAAATCCTGGCGATGAGGTGCGAAGCCCGGACGATAAAATTTTACCTGCGCATGCTAAGTTACAGAGCCTGGGCGCTGAAACTTCGGCAATGCAAATTTTGGACCTTGAGCCGCAAAGTCTGGACGATAAAATTTTACCTGCGTATGTCAAACCGCAGAGCCTGAACGCCGAAATTTCGGCGCAAAATTCCGTGTCACGAAGCGGAGAGGATCGCAAGAGCCCTATGTCGCAAAGCCTCGCATGCAAAAATTCTACGTCGCAAAGCTCTGCAGGCGAAAATCCTGTGCCGGGTAGCGGCTCATATCGCTTGCGCGAGGATCTGCGCGCAAAAATTTCAAAGAATTCGCGCTTCGTTAGGCCCATTTTGCGCGATAAGTTTTTTTACAAGGCGGCGAAGTTCATCAGCGCGGCGATGGACATTAGCGATGGGCTTGCGCAGGACTTGCCCCGCCTGCTGGAGGCTAGCGGCGTAGGTGCGCGCTGGATCGCCCGCCCTAGCGAGGCTGCGTTGCAAAGCGGCGAGGAGTACGAGATTTTGTTCAGCTTCGCGCCGAAGTTTTTGCCTAAAATCTACGCGATTGCCGCTAAGGCGGGCGTTTCGATCAATATCATCGCCGAGGTTTGCCCGCGCACGCCGCAAAGCTCGATGGAATTTCGTGGCAGCTCGCACCACTTCGCGCCTTGAAATTTGCCGCGACCGTTTTAAATTTTAAGGCGCGTGGCATGGAATTTGAAATTTCGCGGAGCCACGAAATTTTGTGGAGGCGTAGAATTTTATGAAGCCGAGGAATTTGGAATTTGAAATTTCGCCCCTTCACGTAGCCTACACGCAAGCTCGCTATCATACCGCTACACAATTTACAAAGGAGCCGTATGAGGGAGATCGTAAAAAAATTTGTCGCAGGCGACGCGGATATTATATTCGCCAGACTTTCCGTTATCATCGTGCTTGCCGTGATGGGCAACTACAAGTGGTTTGAGTTTGAGGTGGAGGCTTTAAAGCCGCTCTTTTCGCAGACGTGGCTTTCGTTTTTGCCGTCAGCGCTTGGGGATGCCGGCGCGAGCTATTTTTTGGGCGTGGTGGAGACCGTGGGCTATCTCTCGCTCATCGCGGGCTTTTTCAAGCCGAAGGCGGGCATCGTGGGCAATCTCATCGTGATCGTCATGGCGCTGAGCACGCTCAGCCTACTGCCGCAGCTAGGTAAGATCGACGGCTTTATCTTTAAAGACCTTTTCTTGCTAGGCCTTGGCTTGGTGCTGCTAAAATACGACCTGGCGCGCCTTTGCCGCGGAGAAAAAAGCTGCGATTGAGCCGTCAAAACATATTGGCGTCGGTTCCGACGCAACACTAAATGATCGCGTATGGCGAGCTTGAGGCTTTTAATTTGAAGCCTGCTTTGCTAGCGGTTGCGTGCTTGAGCTTGCTTGCGTAGTGCCGTTTAAGATACGGCCGCGCGCTAAAATTTTATGACGTGTGGTTGAAATTTATCGAGCTGCAGTAATTAAATTTTGCCAACGCTCAAACCCAAATTTATAAAATTTAAATCGACCTATCAGATTGTGCCAAAAATTAAACCACGTTAAATTTGACGGCGAAAGCTTAATCCTAAGCTCAAAGCATTAGATTTAGATCCAGCCAAATTCGCATTTGATTAAGCGAAACGAAAAGCGCAAAGTTATATCATTTCTTAGAAATTCTGCAATTTTTTCGAAAGGATGAGATATGAAGCACTTTTCACTCTCAAAGGCCGTTTTTATGGCGGCGAGTTTGGCCCTGCTCGGGCTAACGGTTGCGAATGCGCAGGAGAAATTTTCCCCGGTTATCGTCATTCACGGCGGTACCAGCGGACTTGATCTAACCAAGGAGGAATTTAAAATCCGCGAGGAACCGATGAACCGGGCGCTTTTGGCGGGTCAAGCCGTACTTGAGAAGGGCGGTAGCGCGATGGATGCCGTTACGGCGGCCATTATGGTACTTGAGGACGATCCGAATTTCAACGCGGGCAAGGGCGCGGTATTTACCGCCGACGGATTTAACGAGCTTGATGCCTCGATCATGGACGGCTCGACCAAAAAAGCGGGCGCGGTCGCGATGGCACGGCATATCAAAAACCCTATCCTAGGCGCTAGGCTCGTGATGGATAAGACGTGGCACACGCTAGTTGCGGGCGAGGGAGCCGACAAGCTCGCCAAAGAAAACGGTCTAGAGATGGTGGATCAGAAGTATTTTTTCACGCAGTTTAGATACGACGCGCTGCAAAAAGCTAAAGAAAAACAAAAGCTGCTACTTGATAGCGAAAAGGTAAAAAAGACGTCGTTAAATTTGCACGAGCGCCCGTATCTTGGCACCGTGGGCGCGATCGCGCTGGATAAAAATGGCAACCTAGCCGCAGCGACCAGCACTGGTGGCATGACCAATAAAATGACCGGCCGCATCGGCGATAGCCCGATAATCGGCTCGGGAACCTACGCAGATAACGACTCTGTGGCGGTTTCGTGCACCGGCACGGGCGACATCTACATGCGCGTAAACGCCGCGCACGAGGTCTCGGCTCTATATAAATACAAAACCTCCGACGTGCAAAAGGCCGCCGAAGAAGCGGTAAAAGAGGTCAAAGCGCTCGGCGGTAGCGGCGGCATCATCTCGATCGACAAGCACGGACACACGGGCTTTGCGTGGACGAAAGATAAGCTAGGCATGTATCACGGCGAAGCAAGGCTTGGAGACAAGCCGATCGTCTACTGGCCGCTAGGCGAGAAATAAACGTAAATTTAGCCCCTTTGCGGGGCTAAATTTAAATCAAATAGCGAGGATAAATACGCTTTTTATTGCACGTTTATCAAATTTAGCGCCCTCATCGATCAAGCGCTTCGGCGAGGCAAATTCGGTTAAATTTTACTTTCAGCACCTCGGCAAAGCGCAAATTTTCTACTTTTTTAAAATTGGCTCTCTTTAAGGAGTATTAATTTCCGTTGAGCCTTAAATTTTACCGAAATCCATATTTTTTGATACCAAGGCGCTTAAATTTCAGGTAGAATATCGCTACATAAAATCAAGGCGGTAAAATGAGAAAATTTATAGTCGTTCGCGGACATGCGGGCTCTGGTAAAACGACTTTCGCAAAAGAGAAAATCAAAGAATTTAAAAACGAATATCCGCAGGCGCAAATTTATCATTTGGAAAACGATATGTTTCTAACCGATGAGGCGGGGGTTTATACTTGGTCGCCGAAGCTTTTGGAGGATGCGAAGCGCAAGGTCGCACGCGAGATAAAACAGGCGTATAAATTTGCCCTAGAAAACAAAGATAAAGACGTTCTTATCGTGCTTAGCAACGTGAGCGCGCGCACCAAAGAGCTGTTAAGCCTAAAAGAGCAAGCCGCCCAAAATGGATTTATTTTCGAGTGCTTTAGAATGCAAAATTTCTTCGCTTCCGAGCACGGCGTCGATGAAGATACCGTGATAGCGATGTTTATCAAGGTCGCAAACAACAAAATAGAGGGCGAAATTTTGATCCCGCCCGTTAATCCTATGAGCGAAAACGTAACGCAAAAGATCAAAGACGCGGCGGCTCTAAACAGGCGCGATCTGCCCTTTGATGTGGCGCAAAATACCTACGTAACGAAAAAATATATCGCCGCCACGCAGGATAAAAGGCTCTGGAGTGCGCGTCAAAGCGAGCTTTATCCCGAGCTTCGCACCTATAAATACTCAAAACGCGTCTTTTTCAAAGCCGATTGGGATAAGGCGCTACTTGAGATGCGCGGACTCATAATGGACGATAATTTAAATATCATCGTGCGTCCGTTTAAAAAGGTCTATAACTATTCGGAATTTACCTCGCGCAAAAGCCTTTATCCTATCGACATCACAGACGATACGCCCGTGCTTGCCGTGCGAAAGGTAAACGGCTTTTTGGGGTGTTGCACCTACGTAGATGCCCACGAAAGCGACGCGAGCTTTAACCGCCGCGTCATCTACTCCACGACAGGATCGACCGATAGTAGATTTGCACAGATGGCGCGCGAGCACTGCTGCAAATTTGAAGAGATTTTCAAACGCTATCCAAATAAAACTTTTTTATTTGAGATCACCGACGAGAGCGATCCGCACATCGTAGAAGAGGAGCTAGGCGAGACCCTTATCGGACTTATCGACGTTAAAACCGGCGCGCAAGCAAGCGAATTCGAGCTGGATAAGATCGCTGCAAGCACTGCCGGAGCGCTAAAAAGACCTTTTTATAAAGAGGGCGAGCAGTATCTAAAAGCGAGCTTTGCGGAGCTTAAAAATATAGTCAAAGAGGCGAAATTTGAGGGATTTATGGTGTATATCCCAAGCCAAAACGGTTTTTGCTTTAAGATGAAAACGCCTTATTATCTCGTGAATAAATTTTTCGCTCGCAGTAAAAACGAGGCGCTTTCCGGCAAACTCGATAAAACCAAGCTTGATGAGGAATTTCACCCCTTGATCGATCATATCAAAGCAAACGAGCGAGAATTCAAATCCCTTGACGAGCAGGGCAAACTAGGATTTATAAAAGAATTTTTAGAAAAAATTTAAAGATTATCGTGCGAATATTTGGCGCCGCGCAAATTTGCGTAAAGCGTAAATTTGATATAGCGATTAAAGCTTAAAGGAAAAATGATGATATTTTTTACCTCCGATTTGCATTTTTATCACGGCAATATTATGAAATACTGCCCTAAATTTAGGGATTTTAACGACGTAGCTGAGATGAATGAAAGGCTAATAGAGCTCTGGAATGCCGTAGTGAGGCCCGAGGATACGGTTTATGATCTGGGCGATTTTGCATTTTGTAATAAATTAAAGGATCTAAAAAGCGTCGCGCGCAGGCTAAACGGCTCGCATGTGCTGATTTTAGGCAACCACGATACGCTCATTAGCCAAAAGAAAGAAGCGCTGCTACGTGAGCTAAAAGACGACGGAAATCCTATCTTTAGCGATATCCTGCACTACAAGGAGCTAAATTTTGACGGCGGCGCGGGCGCGATGAAGGACGGCAAAACGGGTATCAGCATCTGTATGTTTCACTATCCCGTAGAGGAGCACAACCGCGCCTCGCGAGGCTCTTTTATGCTTCATGGACACTTGCACGACCGCGCTTCTAGCCTAGAGGGTCGCATACTAAACGTAGGCTTTGACTCGCACGGCAAAATTTTAAGCTTAGATGAGATCGTGCAAATTTTAGGGCAAAAGGAGATTGCGGCAAGATATTCGTGATCCGGGCTAAACGCGGACAGCCGCAGCATTGATTTAAGCGTAGCCTGCCGCAATATCTTACAAAAGCACCCGCATAATACCGGGATAGGCAAAGCGCTTGACGGCAGCAGCGGCGGCATCATCTCGATCGATAAGCACGGACACACGGGCTTTGCATGGACGAAAGATAAGCTCGGTATGTATCACGGCGAAGCAAGGCTCGGAGCTAAACCGATCGTTTACTGGCCGCTAGGAGAGAAATGATAGATTTTAGCAAATAGCGCAGAAAGCGAGGACGCTCGGCGAGAAATGATCAAATTTGATCCCGCCTATTTTTACACGGGCGGGGGCGAATTTGGTTAAATTTAATAGCTTATTCAAAAATCCCAGAATTTGATTTTATATGAAAGACGAAGTCAAATTTAAAAGCGATAAAACCTAGCTTCACCGCTCAAATTTTGCCCTTTTGTCTACGCGCAAATTTTAAAATTTGCCGCACGCTTTAAAAGATCGGTGCGTATTTAAAAGACGATTACGCGCCTAAAATAGCTGCTCCAATCGTTTTAATAAAGCTTCGCTTCGGCGTGACGGGGCGGAGCTAAATTTTAAATTTACTCGCGCGTAATCCACGCCGACGCACCGAGCGGCAAGAATGAGAAGCAGGGTATGTTCTCTTTTGGTACCAAAATCCAAAACGATACCGCCTTTTGCACTAGCTATGAATACGGCGTGTATAAAGCAACAGAGCAAGGGCGAACCCAACCGGTGCGCGGACGAAATTTCGCGGAATTTAGTCAATTGTCGCGTGCGATTTTATCTAAGCTGCTGCAAATTTTATCCCTAGCCGCCGTAATTCTGCTCGCGTCCAAATAAAATTTCACGAAATTCCGTAGAATTTTACGCTATGTATTCTGCAAACCGGCGGGCGAAATTTTGTGGGTGCGACCGGATTGCATGCGTAAATTCCGCCGTCAAATTATAATCTAGCGCAAATTTTGCGGACGGAATCGCTAGCTAAATTTAAACCCGCGCGGTTAAGCCTAGCAAGCCCGCTTGCTAAAATTTCGTTCGCGCAGAATTTCATTTGTGTAAAGTTAAAATTCCAGCCGAAACTCCGTCTCTCCAGGCTCGCTTCTGCACGAAATTTTAAGCTCGAGTTCGTCGCAGTATTTTTTCACGATAAAAAGCCCGATGCCAAAGCCGCCGTTGCGCTGATCAAAGCGGGTGTAAAGCTCGAAAATATGCGGCAGATTTTGCCGCGCGATGCCCGCGCCGCTGTTTTTGATCCGAAGCAAATGCTCGCGCAGACTCACCTCTACGCAGCCGAGCTCATCACAATATTTTATCGCATTGCCAAGCAGATTGTCGATGATTTTTCGCAGCTTAAACTCATCCGCGCAAAAGGCTACCGGACGCAGATCGGCGCGTAGATTTATGCGCTTTTGCTCCGCAGAGACGCCGAAATACTCTATGCGGCTTTGCAGCAGCTTGCTTAAATTTACCTCTCGCCCGCTGCCGCTTTTGTTTAAGCTTAGCGCGGTTAGATCCTCAAACAGCGCGTTTATCGTATTTGCGCCCGCCTTGATATTGCCCAGATATTTTTTCGCATCGGTATCGAAAAGCTCGATACTCATCAAAATCACGCTAAGCGGGGTTTTTATCTCGTGCGTCGTGTCGCGAATGAAGCCGTTTAAAAACTCGATCTTTTCGTAAAGCGGGCGCAGCGAAAGGCGGATGATAAAATATGCGATCAGCAAAATAATCGCCAAAACAAACGCGCTCGCGGCTAAAATTTTAAGCTTCAGCGCCGCTAGCTTGCCCTCAAGCGCCTCAGTTTTGATCGCTACGTAGTACTCCGTGCCGTCCTTGGCGGTGAGATTAAACTGCTCGATCCTGTTATTTCCCTCCATATACACGCGCGGCGCGTCGTCCCTCGGCTCGAAATCCCGTGCGATCTCATCGCTACTATTCAGATCCGCAGCGTATGCCTGCATGGCGTCGAAATCGCTCTCGTTTAGGCGCCCGCCGCGCGCGAGCTTAGCCTCTAAGCCGTGCTTGAAATCTCTGATCGCAAAGGCATCGCGATCCGCGATAAAAAACTTCTCCCGCTCGTAAAATACGCTGCTTACCAGCGCCAAAAACAGGACGCTAGTAAGCGTGTAGAGCAAAAAAATCGGTAGAATTTGACGCATTTTGGACACGGCGCGCTCCTAAAGATATTTGTAGCCGAGCTTGGAAGCATTTATGATGCGATCCTTACCCAAAATTTTTCGCAGCCCGGCGATATAAACGCGTAGGCTAAGCTCGCTCGGACTCTCGTCGTAGTCCCACAGCGCGGCGAAAATTTCATCCTTACTAAGGAATTTATCGCGATTTTTCAGAAGCAGAGCAAGAAGCCTCGCCTGCTTCTGCGGCATCGGCACGGCTCTTCCGTTGCGATAAAGCGCGTGCTGAGCCATATCGAAGCTAAAACCTCCGCCGATATTTTCGCGTCTGGCGGTGTTGTGGACGAAGGTGCGCTTTAGTAGATTATCCGCGCGCAGAGCGAGCTCTTTTAGCTCGAAGGGCTTTTTGAGGTAGTCGTCGCAGCCGCTTCTAAAGCCGCTTTCGACGTCTTGCAGAGTGTTTAGCGACGTCGTGAAAATGCACGGTGCGCCGCGCCCGGCCTCGCGCAGCTCGCGAAGTAGCGCAAAGCCGTTGCCGCCGATGATTTTGACGTCGAAGATCCACAGATCGAAGCTCTTTTCGTACGCTAAAGAGAGCGCCTCGTCGTAGCTTTTGGTGCCGCTTACCTCGTGCCCCGCGCCGCGCATGTAGGTGCACATCATATCTAGCAGCATCCCCTCGTCCTCGACGATCAAAACCCTTGCCATAGCCCGCCCCCTTGCGTAGAATTTTTGAAATTATACCCTGTGAAATTCCACGTAAAATTTAATTGCAAAATTTCACGGCAAAATTTTATCATGGCGAAACAGCGCGTCTTAGCTCAAAAGTATGCTTACTAAATTTAGGCTTATAAGATTGCTCGCCATTGCTCGCCTGGTATATTATTCGCGCGGCGCAGCGCAAGAAACTAAAATTTTACGATATAAAATTTTCGCGCCGCGAAATTTTAAAATTTCATGTCCTAAAATTTCGCTGCGCAGAATTTCAAAACCTCGCCTGCGTCGATAAAATTTAGCGAAATTTCATCGGTGCTATGCCGCATAGACTCCAAAGCTAAATTTTAAAATTTCTACACCGCGATTTGATAAAGTAAAATTCCGCGCAAGTGCTGCGCGGAACTAAATGGCTTGCGCGCGGGCAGCTATTGCTGCGTCATAGGGCACACAGCGGCGCCGGCGTTTTGATTGCACGGCATCTCGCCTCTTGGCGGCATTGCCGGACCCGCGCCTCCGCGCATTCCTTCAGGCGGCATATGACCGCACTCGCCGGGTGCCATCTGCGATCTGTGCGGGCCAAACCCGTGAGCGGGCCTTTTAAATTTGCCGAAATTACCGCGATCCTTGAGCTCAATATCCAGCCTATCCGCCTGCTCGACGCTTAGCTTGCCCGCCTGGACGTTATAGTTTTTTCTAAACTCGTCTAGGAATTTCTCGCGATCCTCGACGCTCATAGCGTCCAGCTTCTTTTTAAACTCCGTCTTAAATCCGCGCTTGAGATCCCTTGCCTGTGCTCTTAGCTCGCCTGCGCGTTTATCAATCTCAAACGCCGCTTCGCTTAAGCTCTTGGCGTCGGCACCGGCTACTGAGGCATTGATCTGCTCGGGGCTGCTTGAGCTAAAATCTGCGGCGAACAGCACGCCCACGACTAAAACGCTTGCTAAAACGATCTTTTTCATTCTCTCTCCTTTGTGAAAGTTGACGTGATTGTAGAAAAAAGTCGTGAAGAAAAAGTTAAGCTTCGCAAAAGTCGCAAAGAGGGTTAAATTTTGAAATTTTGCGAGCGCTACCGACAAGTTTGCCTTTGACATACGAGCTTTAAATTTAGGCGTAAATTTTAAATTTACGTGCGCTCGGGCGTGCAAATTCGTTCTTTCGCGAAGCCGCTTTAAGCGCATAGAAATCACGCGTAAGCTCATTTTATAAGCATATGCAAGTAGGCTAAATTTTAAAATTATTTCAAATCGCTATAATTTTTCAAAAATTTAAGGAAGCCGGATGAAAATTTTAAATTTTGCGCGGACGAGCCTTGGCGCAAACATCTATCAGGGCATAGGTTTTGGCATCGCGATGACATTTTGCGGCGGTTTTATCGACGCTTATACCTTCATAAAGCGCGGCGGCACGCTAGTGGCGGGGCAGACGGGCAACGTTACCTTTCTCTCGGTGGATTTGGCGACGCGGAATTTTGACGGAGCGCTTACGAAGGGCGTTACGATGCTTGCTTTTATGGCGGGCGTTTTTGCGGTAAGCATACTGCATACAAAACTTCATAGCGCGTTTTGGCGGCTTGCTACGATAGTGCCGCTGATTACGTTTTGCGCCATCGTGGGATTTTTGCCTGCGGATATGCCAGATATCTATATTGTGCCGCCGCTTGCACTGGGAATGGCGATGCAAACGACGGCGTTTAGCGAGGTCGCCGGCAGAGGCTATAACAATGCCTTTACTACGGGCAATCTCAAAAAGACGATGATCTCTTTGGGCGAATACGTAATGCACCGTAAAAGCGAAGATAAGCGCTCGGTTTTCATATACGCAGCCCTCGTAATCAGTTTCGTTGCGGGCGGCATCGCTTCGGCGCTTTTACAAAAGATCTTGGGTTTATATACGATTTTAATTGCGGCGGTGATTTTGGCGGTAACGGCAGGAATTTACGCCCTTATGCTGATTGAGCGCGAGGATCATCTTTCGTCTTGAATTTGCGAGGTTGATTTTATCGAAAAGATTTGCGGAGCGCGAAAGCTCCGCAAAGTATTTTGTCGAGCGCTTATTTTATAACGCCGCAGACCATTCTAGCGCCGCCGCCGCCGAGCGGCTTCGGATGGTCGCTGTGGTTATCGCCGCCTACGTGAACCATCAGCGAGTGGCCTTTTAGCTCATCTAAGCTCTTGATCTTAGGAGCTAACACCGGATAGACCGCATTGCCCTCTGCATCGACGAAAAGTGCAGGCAGATCGCCCTTGTGACCGCTATCATCCCAAGCAAACGAGTGTTTTTTGGTATCGCTTGGATCCCAGTGGCCGCCCGCTTTCATACCTAGACCCTTCTCATTTGCGCCGCAGTCGGCGTTTTGATGCACGTGAAAGCCGTGCACGCCGCTAGCAAGACCCTTTAAATTTGGGAAAAATGCCACGCCGTAGTTCGTCTCGACCGCTACGACCTCGCCGACGGTTACGTTGCCCTTCTCGCCCAGCTGCTCCATAGCGATGACGAGGTGCTTGCCCGTCTTAGGGTCGAAATTTTGCATATCGCCGTGCTCGTGAGCGATCAAGGCGCTTGCGACTAAAATTGATGAAATTAGAAATTTCTTCATGATAAATCCTTTAAAATGAAATGCGTTTGCAATTCTATCAAAAAATACTTAAAAATAATTTTTTTCAGTTAGATAAATTTCGCTTTTTATCCAAAAGATTTATCGCATAAAATAAAATCAAGCTGGAAATCACGAGCAAAACGCTTAAAATCAGCGCTCGCTCGTTCTCGCCGTCATACACGGCGCCCATGATCGCAAGACCTAGCGTGTCGGTTTTGCCCACTATATTTCCGCCCAGCATCAGCGTGATACCCACTTCGCCGAGCCCGCGCGAGAGCGCTAAAATAAGCGCGGAGCCGAGCGTTTTAAGCGAGCTTGGAAGGATTACGAAGAGGAAAATTTGAGATCTGTTTTTGCCCAAAATTTGCGCGGCTTCGATTAGGCTCTTCGGAAAGAGCTCAAAGCTCGCACACACGGGCTTTACAAACAGCGGCAGCCCCACCAAAAATGCGGCGATTACCAATGAAGAAAAGTTAAAAACGATGTCTAAATTTAACGCAGAGCCGATAAATCCGCTCTTTCCGAAGATGTAAAGAAGCAGAAATCCCGTCGCGATCGGCGGGAAGATAAGCGGAAAAATTACCAAAATTTCGACGATCTTTTTAAATTTGGCTTTGCTGAAAGCTAAAAAATACGCAATTGCTAGCCCTATTGAAATCAGCAGCAAAAAGCTGCAAAATAGGGCTTTCGCGCTTAGTATCAGAGGATGTGCGATCCAAGCGATGTCGCTCATTTAAGGCCGAATTTTGAAAAAATCTCTTTTGAGCGATCCGATTGAAATTCCTTCATCACCTTTTCGCAAAGCGCTTCATCGCCGCACGCGCTAAGCATTGCGATGCCGATATATGCGGGGCTGTAGAGGCTCTCGTCGATGTAGATGATCGAGCCGAACTCATCTTTTTTGGCGACCGCTTCGGTGCTGTTGATAAAGCCCGCCTGCACCTCGCCGTTGATAACGTAAGCGACTACCTGCGGCACGCCCGCGACGGCTAAAATTTTATCTTTTACTCCGTCCATCTTGGCGTTTTGCAAAAACTCGTTCGTTCTGATGCCGTAAATCGCCTTTTTAGGATCGGGCATCGCGATTTTATCGAACTTTTCGATCTCCGAGACGCCCTGTATTTTGATATTTTTCGGCGTCACCAAAACAAGCGTGCCGCGCCCGATACGCTCAAATTTAGTGATATTTAGGTCGCTTTTTTCTAAAAACGCCTCGTCGCCCACGATGAATGAAATTTTATTCTCGCGCGATTGAATGACGAGCTGGCCGAGGTTTGCAAACGATCCCGCCACGTCCATACCCTCTTTTTTCAAATTTTCGATCACGGCCGAGACGGGCTTTTTGTATCCGCCGCCGGCTGCGATTATCAGCTGATCTGCGCAGAACGAAACGCTTGCTGTAAGCGCCAAAATAAAAGCAATTTTTTTCATGAAAATCCTTTTTTGAAATTTTAAGAATTCTACAAAATATACTCTTATTTATTAATAAATCGCGTTTTTACGCCCTATTTTAGACTTCCACGCCTTAAATTTAAAATTTAATATTTAGATAAATTCTATCTTTCCGCCTAGATCGCACACGCCCTGATTCCAAACTGCCGAGCTTACGAGCACGTCCGCGCCGGTAGCTGCAAACTCGGCGCAGTTAGCTTTATTTATGCCGCCCGCAGCGCAAATTTTAATCTGCGGCGCCGTTTCATCTCGCCTCAAAACGCAAGCTCTAAGCTCGCCAGGGCTCATCTTATCGCACATTATCGCATCAGACGCGTATTTTAAGAGCTCGCTAAATTCGCGCTCGCTCGCCACTTCGATCATGATCTTTCGCTCGGGCGCGCGCTCTTTAAATTTAGCGATCTGCGCGCAAAATTCGCTAAAGCTCGCAAACGCACGGATGTGGTTTGAAAAAAACAGGACGCTGTCGTGCAGCCCCAGGCGGTGCATCGTTCCGCCGCCCGCGATCAGCGCATTTACGCAAAGCTCCTTCGCAAAAGGAAAGCTCTTGCGCGTCGCACCCAGCACGCAGCGCGGATTCGCCTCTCGCATCAGCGCAACCATCTCGTGCGCGTAAGTAGAAATTTTGCATGAGTACTCAAACACGATCTGAACGATCTTCCAAGCTTTATGCAAGCTCTCAAAGCTTCCTCGCGCGCTAAAAATTTCACCCCCCGCGCAAAATGCGCTTCCCTCACGCGCTAGATGCTGCGTCTCGCAGCCGAGGCGCGCCGCTACCTCGCGCGCAATCTGCCCGCCGCTAAAGATCAGATCCTGCCTCGTTACGATCGAAAGTCGCGCGGGCGCGCCCAAATCCGCGCAGCCGCGTAAAAGCTCGGTCGTAAGGTCTAAAAACGCGCCGTCGCTAGCGATTAGATCGTCGATTTTACTCTGCGAAATAAACATATCTAGCCTACGAAGTGAATTTTAGCGGGCTCAAAGCGTGAATGCGCCTTTGTGACGCGAGACGGAAAGCCCAAAGGCATAATGCAAAACGCCTCCAAATGCCCAGGCAGATCTAAAATTTCTCTTACGCGCTCCATTGCGTAGATATCGGGCGCTACGCCCAGCCACGTGGTGCCAAGCCCCAAATGGTGCGCCGCTAGCCAAAGATTTTCTGCCGCACAAGCGCAGTCGTAGCGAGCGTAGGGCTGGAATTTTAAGCCGCTTTTGCGCGTGCAGACCACGATCGCAAGCGGCGCATCCTTCGTGCAGCCGCCGTAGGTGCCGACGCTGCTAAGTAGCGTAAGCGTGGTGCGGTCGCGTACTACGTAAAACTCCCATGAGCGCTGGTTGCCCGCGCTAGGGGCTTGCATAGCGGCTTTTAGCACGAGCTCGATCTGATCGTCGCTCGGCATTTTTTCGGTAAAATTCCGCACGCTCGTGCGTGTAAAAATTTCATTCATCGCTGCTCCTTTAAATTAAATTTCTAAATTCCGCTTTTTGCGAGCGGTAAAAAATGGAATTTAGAAGTAGGCTTGCCGCTGCGTTTGCTTGAGCCCTGCTTACACTTTACGCTTATTTAGGCGCTACGCGGCGGCTGATGCGCGCAGATTTGGTTTTGCTTGCCTGAGCACGCCTTTTTTTTGCATCAAAAAGCGCGCGAAACTGCGATAAAATTTCAAATCGCGCTGCTACGAAAATCCGCCGTAAAGAACATCCGCTCAAACTCAGCTTGCTTAAATTTCGCTCACAAGCAAGCTTGCGATCCGCGTATTTAAATTTTAATCCTAGGCTGCTATCTGGCACCTGCTAAAATGACACGCCGTATGCATCAATATGTGCGTGTAGCTCGCGTGGTCCTTAAATTTCATCTCGCACGCAAGCCTGCGCCGATCTTTGCGGATAAAATTTTATCCTTCGCAGCAATGAAATTTCACCTTCGCGCCGAGCAAATTTTATCTTCGTCGTCCGGTAAAATTCCGCTTTCGCCGCTTTTGAATTTTAACCGCATCGCGCGCCGCAAAGCACCAGCTAGCCGTACCGCATGCAAAGCGCGCTCAGATCAAAAGCTCAAAATATCTAAAATTTAACCGCCAAGCACGACTAGGCGGAGCCATGCGCCGAAGCGCTATGAAATTTAAGCGTTAAGCCTGCTCGCCTATCAGCCTGCGCACGACGTAGCTTGTGATGAAAAGCCCGAAGCTCGCGGTCACGCCCATGAAGCTGCCCATCGATTTGACGCGCGGCGGCTCGCTCGAGCAGACGACGTCAAAATCGCCCGCAAAGCCGCGCTTTCGCAGCTCAGATCTGATCTTACGCGCGAGCGGATCGCCTTGCGTCCGCCAGATTGAGCGGATTTCGATTTTAGAGGGATCGAGCCTCTTTGCGCCGCCCATCGAGCTTACGAAGCCCGCGCCCGCCTCGCTACAGCGCAGCGCAAGAGCGATCTTGGCGCTCACGTCGTCTATCGCGTCGATTACGAAATCAAATTGCGCTAGATCAAATTTAGACAAAAATTCCTCATCGATCCTAGCGACGATCGGCGTTATGCCTTTAAATCTGCGCGCGAAAACCTCGCATTTTAGCTCGCCTAGGCACTCGCTTCCAAGCTGGCGGTTTTGATTAGTGATCTCGAAGCGATCGCAATCAATCACGCTTAGATTTACCGCGCCGCTGCGGTATAGCGCCTCTATCGCCGCTCCGCCCACGCCGCCGCAGCCGCAGATTAAAATTTTAGCGCTTTGAAGCCTTGCAAAATCCTCGCCGAAAAGTAGGCGCGAGCGCGAAAAGCGGTCTACTACGACCTCACTCATCGTTTTTCATCCACCTTTCTAGCGCGCTCATCTGTTCGTGCGCGGTTAAATTTAGCTTGATCGGGCTTAGCGTCGCTCGCCCCTCAAAAAGTGCCGAAATGTCGCTGTTTTCGTTCCTGCTCGCATCAAAACTGAGCGTGGATTTGCCGAGCCAATAATACTCCATTCCGCGTGGATTGCGATTTAGCTGCGCGTCGGTGTCGTAGAGCTTCTCGCCGCATGGCGCAACCGTTAGTCCCCTGAAATCTTGCTTTGAGACGGCAGGAACGTTTAAATTTAAAAACTGCTTTGGCGGCAGCGGAAAGCCGTTTTTGAAAATTTTTCCCACCAAATCCACCGTGAGCTCGCATGCGAGGTCAAATCCGTACCGCTGCAGCGAGTCTGCGACGTAAAACTGGCTCACCGCAAGCGCGGGAATACCTTGCAAAACCCCCTCCATCGCGCCTCCGCAGGTGCCAGAATAGGTCACATCCTCCGCGACGTTGGCGCCGTGATTTATGCCGCTTACCACGAGATCGGGCTTGCGGTTATACAGCGCGCGGAGCGCTAAATACACGCAATCTGCGGGCGTAGCATCGTCGAGTTTGAAAAATCCGTCGTCGAGCTTTACAAATCTAAGCGGACGCGTGAGCGTGAGCGAGTGTGAGCATGCCGATTTCTCCGAGCTTGGCGCTACGATGGTGACGTTTGCGATCGATCTTAGTGCGCTTGCGAGCTCCAAAAGCCCGCGCGCTTCGAATCCGTCGTCGTTAGTGATTAAAATTTCTTTCATATTCTCTCTTTAACTAAAATTTCGCGACAGACCTATCGGGGCGAAATTCTATCTGCAAAAATTCTAGCGCTCAATTCTTTACTATGCAAAAATTGCTACTTAGTTTGCGTGGCATAAAATTCCGTCGTGCCAAATTTTTTCACAAAAATTCCATCACGAAACTTAGATCACAAAATTCATAGAAAAATTCCGCCTTTTTGCTACGAAATTTTATCTTTTTACGCTACAAATTTTTATAGCCTGCTATGCAATTTCATTGCCTAAATTTAGTTTTCGAAATTCCTTAAATTTTGCGACCGCACTCCGCAACTCGCCACAAAATTTCGCCTTTTAAATTATCACAGATTTTACACCATAAAATTTTGCTTTCGCACCGATGTAAATCCGCGGCATAAAATTATGCGAGATATTCTACAACCCCGCTTTACGGCATATCTCCTCGCTCACCTGCGAATCAAGTAGGTGCGAGTTCGGATAATCGTAGAAAAATCGGTGCACTTCACGCACTCCGCTTCGCAATAAAGCTCGCGTACTAGGTGCATTGCAGTCATTTTCGGTAATATCCTTAGTTAGCAATTTGAGATATTTTTGCCGATCGGAGCTTTTCAGGCTCGCCCAGCCGGGGCTTAGCGAGTAGGCATAGATCAGATCGCTTCCTTGTGCGCTAATTTCTTCGAGGAAGGCAAACTGCGCGACCTTAACGTGGGGCTTGGTGCCGCCTACGTCTGCTGCGATCTCGCTAGCTGCGGCTTTAGCGACGAGTGCGGGCGAGCCTAGCTTACTAAGCGCCTCAAAACGCGCCGTTACTGCGGGATCCTCGGTGACTTGACGCTTTTGATATTTAGCCGCGCCGCAACCGCCCAGCAACATCGCGAACGCGCCGCATAGCGCTAAAATTTTAAAATTTCTCATCTTAAATCCTTTGTCGGCTTAATTTTAGCACATTTTGCTATAATTAACAAAAATTTAAAAGGCTAAATTTGAAATATTTAATCTCTTGCCTAGAACCCTCGGCGAACCTGCATTTTAAAGAGGTTCTAGCGCATCTTAAAAGGCTTGATCCTGCTTGCGAGATTTGCGGAATTTTCGATGAAAAGTTGGGCGCGCCGATATACAAAAGCAGCGAATTTTCGGCGATGGGTTTTATAGAAATTCTGCCGCTGATTTTAAAGGCTAGGCGCGCGATGGCGCAGATGACGCGGCTTGCGGCGGAGTGCGATCGCGTGCTTTTAATCGACTCGCCCGCGTTTAATCTGCCGCTAGCTCGCGCGATCAAAGAAAGCGGCGCGCGCGCGGAAATTTCATATTATATCCTGCCGCAGGTTTGGGCATGGAAGCCGCACAGAGCGGAGAAGCTGAAGGCATTTTGCGACAATCTACTCTCCATCTGGCCTTTTGAGGCAAAATTTTTCGGCGCGGATTGCAAGGGAGATAAAGGCGCCGTGTCGCAAGAAGCGGAGAGCAAAGACGCTGCGCTACAAGAAGCAAAAGATAAAGACGCTGCGCAGAAAGAGAATGCTGCGCACCCGAGCGAGCAAAGCGCCAAAACCGCAAAGTATTCTTTCGTGGGGCATCCGCTGCTTGATGAGATAAAATTCCAAAAAACAAGTTACGAAAAACAGGGCAAGATCGCCTTTATGCCGGGCTCGCGCAGGGCTGAAATTTCAAGACTGATGCCGATTTTTAGAGCCCTTGCGCCTAAATTTGAAAATAGCGAGCGAGTCTTAATAATCCCGCCGCATCTGATGGATCAAAGAGATGAAATTTACGGGCCTCTAGACGGCTTTAGCATCGTAAACGATACTCCCGCCACGCTTAAGGATTGCGATTTTGCTTTCATCTGCTCGGGTACGGCGACGCTTGAAGCGGCGCTCATCGGCACTCCGTTCGTGCTGTGCTACAAGGCGCGCGCATTTGACGTTTGGCTCGCGCGAAAGCTCGTAAAGCTAAAGCACGTGGGGCTTGCGAATATTATTTTTGATTTTTTGGGCGAAGAGCCGCTGCACGAGGAGCTTTTACAATCCGAAGTAAGCGCGCAAAATCTACTCGCCGCATACGAGCGCTGCGACGCTGCGAAATTTAAACTTGCGAGCAAAAAGCTGCGAGATTATCTAAAGCTCGGCTCCGGCGAAAACGTGGCAAGAATCTTAACGCAGCCCGCGAGCTAAAATTTTAAGGCTAAAGCTTATATAATTTGATAAAAAGAAAGGAAGATTATGACGACAGAACCAATGACGCTTTACGGATATGAAAAGATCACCTCCGAGCTCAAGGAGCTTCAGAGCGTGAAGCTGCCCCACATAGTCCAACAGATCGACATCGCGCGCGGACACGGCGATCTAAAAGAAAATGCCGAGTACCATGCGGCGCGCGAAGAGCAAGCGTTTTTGCTATCGCGCATCGCCGAGCTTAGCGACATCATCTCTCGCTCAAAGATCATCGATCCCTCTACCTACGAACACGACCGCGTAAAATTCGGCTCCACCGTTACCTTTATGGACGTAGAGACCGAGCGGGAGGAGGTTTACACGATCGTAGGGCTTAGCGAAGCGGACATCTCGCGCAAGCTCATCAATATTAATACGCCTCTTGCGCGCCAGCTTTTAGGCAAGGCAGAGGGCGATCAGGTGGTGCTTCAGCTGCCATCAGGCACGCGCGACGTGGAAATTTTAAGCGTCGAATACAAGCCGATAAAATTTGAGAATTAGCGTGAAAAAAGTAGGCATCATCGGCGTTAGCGGCTATACGGGGCTTGAGCTGATTAAGGCTCTACTTTCTCACCCAGGCTTTGAAATTTCATATTTAGGCGCTTCGGCGCAGGGCGAAATAAGCGAAATTTTCCCGCAGCTTCGCGGCGTGTTTGAGATGCACGTAGAAGCCGCGGATGCTCGTGTTGCGGCGCAAAGATGCGATCTTGTTTTCTTGGCGCTGCCGCATGAAAAAGCGATGGAATTTGCTCGCGAAATTTTAAAATTTAAAAGCGTCAAGGTAGTCGATCTATCGGCTGATTACCGCCTAAGCCGCGAGCTTTACGAGAAAAATTACACCACGCATTTAGACCCCCGTAATTTAGCCCACGCCGTTTACGGACTGCCCGAGCTAAATCGCGAGAAGATCCGCGCGGCACGGCTTACGGCAAATCCGGGTTGCTATCCTACCTGCTCTATTTTGGCGCTTGCGCCGTTCGTACGGCTACTAGATCCTAGTATCGGCGTATTTATCGACGCAAAAAGCGGAGTAAGCGGCGCAGGCAAGGCCCTTAAAGCAAGTAGCCATTTCGTAAGCGTGAACGAAAACGCAAATGCCTACTCGCCGATCTCGCATCGCCATGCAGACGAGATCAAAGAGCAGCTACAAATTTTAAAAGGCGGCGAATTTAGCACGCTTTTCGTGCCGAATTTGCTGCCGATTACGCGCGGGATGCTAGTTAGCGCGTTTGGCGTACTGCAAAATAGCGTGGACGCAGAGGCGGTGCTGCGGGAGTTTTACGCAAACGAGCCTTTCGTGCGCGTCCGAAGCGAACCCGTGAGTATAAAAAACGTCGCAGGGACGCACTTTTGCGATATTTTTGTAAAAACTGCGGGCGATAAAATTTGGATCAACTCGGCGATCGATAATCTTTTGCGCGGAGCTTCGTCACAGGCGATCGCAAACGCAAATTTAATGTGCGGATTCGCCGAAGATACGGCGCTACCGCGCATCGCGCACGGAATTTAAACGATGAGCTTTTTGCAAAAGCCGCCACGTGCCGGAGTCTAGATGCAAAATGATCAAATTCAGACGATAAAACCGGGCGCGATCTTTATCGGCGATGCGCATGCGGGCGTAAGCAGGCCGCAATTTTTAAAATTCTTGCGCGCGCTGTGTTCCACGCAAAGCCTGCCGCCTCAAATTTTTATGATGGGCGATATGTTTGATTTTTTGGCAAACACGACCTACGTGCAGCGCTTCTACGAAGAGGAGATCGCGCTAATAAACGAGCTGTCGCGAAAATGCGAAATTTTTTACTTCGAGGGCAACCACGATTTTAATCTGCGCGAAATTTTCCCCCGCGCAAAAGTTTATCCAAACGCCGCGCAGCCTGCTAAATTTATCTGCGAGAGCGGCGAAGCGGTACAGATTGCACACGGCGATCTGTTTTTGCCGCGCCTGACGCAGTTTGCGCTGCTTTCGCTACGAAATAGAGCTTTCTTAAAATTGATGGATCTGCTAGATCGCGCTTTAAAATTTAAAATTTCAAAGATGATCTTAAAATCACAAGAGGGAAAAAATCTATACAAAAAAATGCCAAACTTTAAGGATATAATCGCACCGAAGATCGATTTTTACGCGGAAAATTTAATCATCGAAGGGCACTATCATCAAGATGAAATTTTATATTTCGGCGAGAAAAAATATATAAATTTGTGTTCGTTCGGGGTCGGGAGCAAAATTTACGAGGTCTCAAAAAGCGAAAAATTTATGCTAATTCCAAAAAACTTAAACTTAAATTAGCTATAATTCCTAAATTTTTGCGAGGATGTTTATGATAAAGCTTTGTGTTTTCGACTTTGATTCTACGCTGATGGACGGCGAAACGATAGGTTTTTTCGCCGCTAAAATGGGCACGCAGCGACAAGTTAGCGAAATTACGAAGCGCGCGATGGCGGGAGAGCTTGATTTTTTCGAGAGCCTTAGCGAGCGCGTGGCGCTGATAAAGGGGATGAGGCTTAGCGATGCTAAAGCTATCGCGGAAAGCTTGCCTTTCGTTTGCGGCGCTAGCGAGATCATCGCGTATCTGAAAAATAAAGGCATAAAAGTAATCGTCTTTAGCGGCGGATTTCATCTCGCTACCGACGCCGCGCAGAAAAAACTGGGTTTTGACGCGAGCTTTGCGAACTATCTGCATGAAAAAAACGGAATTTTAACCGGGCTTTTCGGCGGCGAGATGATGTTTGGCTACTCAAAAGGCGTCCTGCTTGCGCAGCTTAAATCGCTGATGGGCCTAAGCGCAAGCGAAGTAATGTGCGTGGGAGACGGCGCGAACGACGTTTCGATGTTTCGCGAGGCGGGGCTTAAAATCGCCTTTTGCGCGAATGAAATTTTAAAAGAACACGCGAGCGTCTGCATTGAAAAAAAGGATTTGAAGGAGATTATGAAATATGTATGATAAAGCCCTAAATTTCAGCCTTTGGTGCGACTTTTTGGAGCGCGATTTTATCGATAAAGATTTCGACGAGCTGATCAAAAAAGGCATAATTAACGGCGCGACTTCCAATCCCGCGATCTTTAAAAACGCAATCCTAAGCTCTCCCGCATACGACTCGGCTAAAGAGGAATTTAGAAAAAAAGAGCCTAAAAAGCTGTATGAAATTTTAGCCACCGCAGACATCAGAAGCGCGGCGGAGAGCCTGCTTAAAAATTTTATCAACGGCGATGACGGCTTTGTGAGCATCGAGGTTGATCCGTGCTTTGCAGACGACGCCGAGGCGATGTATCGCGAGGGTAAGCACCTATACGGCACGATCGGCATGCCAAACGTTATGATAAAAATCCCCGCGACCAAGGCGGGCTACGAAGCGATGCACGATCTACTGAAAAAGGGGATCAGCGTAAACGCGACCTTGGTTTTTTCGCCGGAGCAGACCGAAAAATGTATCGAGGCGATAAAAGAGGGGATCGCAGGCTTTCGTCGCTACTTCCCGAAGGCAAATTTACCAAAAACAGTAATTAGCATCTTCGTTAGCCGCTTCGATAGGTTACTAGATGAAAAAATGGCCGCAGCGGACCTTCCTACCGGTAAAATCGGTATAATGAACGCGGCAAAGTGCTACAATATCATCGCTAAAGAAAATTTAAACTACGTAAAGCCGCTGTTTGCGAGCACGGGGGTAAAAGGAAACGATCTGCCGAAGGACTACTACGTAAGCGAGCTGATGTATCCGAGCTGCGTAAACACAGCGCCGCTTGATACCATAAAGGCTTTTGTAAGCGGCGATCAAAAACCCAAAACGCCACCGAGCGATGCGCAGATAGAGGAATTTTTCGAGCGCGTAGCGGATGCGAAGATCGATATGAAAAAGGCGTATAAAAAGCTACTCGATGACGGGCTAGTAGCCTTTGAAGAGGCATTTAAAGAGATAATAAAAACACTTAAAAAGGAGAAATGATGGCGGGTTCTATAGATTATTCGCAGTATCAAGTTGACGCTTCTACACTGGATTTTAAGCAGCGAGACAGGCTAAATAAATATTTGGAATTTTTGATCCAAAACGGCGGTAGCGACCTTCATATAAAATCGGGCGCGGTTATCAGAGGTCGTATCCACGGCGAGCTGGTAAAATTTAGCAAAACGCCATTTTTGAAAGAAGATGCGATGACACTAGCTAAGGAGCTTCTCATCACGCGCTTTCCGGAGCTTATCGAGAAAAAGAGCGTGGATTTTACCTATAAGCTGAACGAAGATTATCGCTTCCGCGTTAATATTTTTTTTCAGATCGACGGTATCAGCGCGGTTTTCCGAACGATCCCGGTTAAAATTCCGGAAATCGACGAGCTGGGCTTACCGCCTTCGATCAAAGATATTTGCGACACAGCTATGCGCGGTGTCGTGCTGCTTACCGGACCTACAGGAAGCGGAAAGACGACAACGATCGCAAGCATGATCAATCGCATAAATAGACAAAGAACCAGCCACGTCGTTACGATCGAAGACCCCGTCGAGTTCGTATTTAAAGACGATAAATGCATCATCAACCAGCGTGCTATCGGCGAGGACTGCAACAACTTCGCAGATTCGCTTCGCGCCGCGCTACGAGAGGATCCGGACGTAATATTTGTGGGCGAGATGCGCGATTTGGAGACGATCGAGACCGCGCTTCACGCCGCAGAAACGGGCCACTTAGTGTTTTCGACGGTGCACACCATCGATGCGAAAGAGACGGTAAACCGAATCATCGCGATGTTTGAGCAGGCTGAGCAGGAGCGTATCCGAATGACGCTAGCGTCCGTCCTAGAGGCGGTCATCTCTCAGCGCCTTGCCCGTACTATCGAGGGCAAACGTGTGGCCGTCGTTGAAATTTTACGCAAAAACACCCGTATTAAGGATATGATACTTGATGCGCGCGACGATGAAATTCCTGACGCGATTGCCGACGGTCGCAACACCTACGGCATGCAGACCTTCGATCAGCACCTGCTTGATCTTTACAGAGATGGCATCATTACCCGCGAGGAGGCGCTGGATAAGGCCTCTAAGCGAAACGACCTCGATCTGCAGATCAAAAACGTAGATCTTGCCAAAAAAAGGGATTTGGCAGCAGAATCCGGAGAGAGCGCCGAAGAGATGCTTGCGGGCGAAGTCGTACAGCTAAAAGAGATCCGCTGAGTTGCAAATTTTAAAATTCTAAATTCTTGCAATTTAAAATTTTAAAGAATTTTGCTTTGAAATTTTAAAATTTATGCAGGATAATAATATAAGCGCAGATACCCCTCTTCAT
>NZ_CALIST010000006.1 GCF_938041645.1 uncultured Campylobacter sp.
GAAATTTTAAAAGATTACAAAATCAAAGAGCTCATCTACGCAAACACTCCCGGCAGCTTCATGGGTATGAAGGTAAGCTACGTAATATTGCGCACGCTTAGCATCGCTCTTGATGTGCCGTTATACGCAATCAGCGGCTTTGAGCTAAGCGGCTTCGGACCGATCAGAGCGAATAAAAATTTCAGCTACGTTTACGAGTGCGGCGAAATCAGGATGAAAAAATGCACCCCCGCCGCGCTATCTTTGCCGCAGGATTTATCGGTTTTAAATAAAAGCGATGATATACTTCCAAATTACATCATAGAAGCGGTTTAGGAGAAAATTTGATTATAAGAATTCCTGCGACGAGCGCAAATTTAGGCCCCGGTTTCGACGCGCTCGGCCTTAGCCTAGGGCTATTTAACGAAGTAGAGATTACCGAGCAGAAGTTTTTTTGCGTATCGCTTAGCGGCGAGGGCAGCAACAGAGCGTGGCTTAAGAAGGGCAACGCTTTTTTGAATATTTTTAATGAAATTTACAGAAAACTAGGCGGCGGGCAAGAGTTAAATTTTAAATTCGCCTTTCACAACAACATCCCGTTTTCGCGCGGGCTGGGCAGCAGCTCGGCCGTGATCGTAGGCGCTATCGCAAGCGCTTATAAAATTTGCGGTTTTGAGATCGATCGCGCTAAAATTTTAAACACGGCTCTAGAATATGAAAACCACCCGGATAATATCGCGCCCGCAACGCTCGGCGGCTTTGTCAGCAGCGTCGTGGATGGCAAGATGGTTCGCACGCAAAAATGCGAAATTTCGCAAGATCTGCAAGCGGTCGTCGTCATCCCCGATACCCCGATGCCTACGAACGAATCGCGCGGCAAGCTGCCTAAGAGCTTTTCGATCAAAGATTGCGTTAGCAACCTCTCGCACGCGGCGTTTCTGACCGCTTGCTTTATGCGGCGCGATTACGACAGCTTGCGTTACGCCTGTATCGATAAGATGCACGAGCAGATGCGCATGGGCGTGCTCCCGCAGCTTTTTAAGGTGCGCGAGATCGCCTATGATAACGGCGCGCTTATGAGCTCGCTCTCGGGAAGCGGCTCAAGCTTTTTAAATTTAGCCTACAGAGCCGACGCCGCAAAGCTTAAAGCCTGCCTTAGCGAAAATTTTAAAAACTTCCGCGTCGAAATTTTAGAGATCGACAACGGCGGCTTTAATATTGACTAAGAAAAATAAAGATATAATCGCATGAGCGAACCGATTAGAATGTGCGTTATTTGCAAGGGGCGCTTCGCCAAACGCGAGCTCCACGCCTTTTTGCAAAATTTTAAAAATATAAGCTCAAACAGACAATTTTATATTTGCGACGGTTGCATAAATCAAAAAGAGAAAATTTCAAAATATCTATCTAAATTTGCGTCTAGCGCAGATTTGGGACATATCAAGGAGAGGGTTTTAAATGGGTGTTCTGATTAAAGATATCGCGGACGAGCTTGGATATGCAAGCAAAGAGATAATCGAAAAAGCGCAGGAGATGGGCTTTAAAAAGGTAAAAACCGCGTCGAATAAAGTAAGCGAAGAAGAAGCTGCCGCTATTTACGATTATATCCAGACTGGAATTTTGCCGGGGAAAAAGTCAAAGCCCGCGAAAAAAAGCTCCGAAAAAGCGCAAGAGGACGAGAATAAGCCCGCTAAAAAACAGAGCGAAACTAAAAAAACCGCTAAAAAAGAGAGCCCTAAAAAGGCGGAAAGCTTAAAAGCTTCCGAATCCAAAGAGTCCGCGCAGAGCGCCAAAGAGCCTAGCGATGAAAAAACTCAGGCGCAAGAGCCTGAGGCAAAAACCGAAAAATCTCAAAATCAAAAAGAAGAAATTTCCTCCGCCCCGCAGGAGAAAGAGGAGAAGCAAAACACCGCTTCAAAGCCTGCGCCGGTGCAGATAAACAGCGGCGATAGCATCGCTAGCGAGAGCCTGCAAAAGCGCCGCGGTCTAGTCATAGTCAAAAAGAAAAAGGAAGTTCAAGCCCCGGCGGCACAAGATAGAACCGAGCCTAGGCGCGAAAAGATAAGTGCGAGCTTGGAGGCGATCTTTTCAAACGCTGAACTAAATTTGAAAAAGAAAAAGATCGAAAAGAAAAAAGCTCCCGCCGCTAAAAAAGAGGACGCCCTTAAAATCGACATCATTCCTGATCACGAGATGGCGGATATCGTCATTGAGGACGAGGACGTCGTGGTAATGCCCGATTTCACCGTCAAACCAATTCAGACCGAAAATCGCACCAAAAGTAAAAACCAACCCAATATTTATCGCGCCTCGCAGAATCAAATTTTCAGCAGTGAGGGCGGTATAAGTCGCGGCGGTCGCAAAAAGCATAAAAAAGCCCCTCGCGAGCAGGGTAGCGAAATCGTAAGCTCTGTAAATATCCCAAAAGAGATCCGCGTCTATGAGTTTGCCGATAAGATCAAAAAGCAGCCTAGCGAGATTATTGGCAAGTTATTTGCGCTCGGGATGATGACGACGAAAAACGACTTTTTAGACGAGGACGCGATAGAAATTTTAGCAAGCGAATTTGGCATTGAAGTAAACATCATCGATGAGGCGCAGGAGTTTGATTATATCAAGGCTTACGAGGACAGCGAAGGCGAAGAAAATTTAATCGCTAGAGCGCCTGTCATTACCATCATGGGACACGTCGATCACGGCAAAACGAGCCTGCTCGATTATATCCGAAACTCTCGCGTAGCAAGCGGCGAAGCGGGCGGCATCACGCAGCACGTAGGCGCGTATATGGTCGAGAAAAACGGCAAAAAAATCACTTTCATCGACACCCCGGGCCACGAGGCCTTTACTTCGAT
>NZ_CALIST010000007.1 GCF_938041645.1 uncultured Campylobacter sp.
CTGTACCATTACGCGGGGAATAATCCCATTAAATACGAAGATCCGGATGGGAGATGTATAAATTTTGTAATCGGTGCTGCTGTAGGTTTTTTTACTTCTGTTGCATCAGAGGTTGGTTTAAGAATGGCATCTGGGCAGTCTTTTGGTGATGCCTTGAACAATACATTCTCAGATAAAACTTCCCGGGCGGTCATCGCCACATCTACAGCAATAGGTGCGTTGACTGCTGGTGTTTCTGGAGCAATTGTTACAAATGCAGCAAAAACTGCAACTATTCAAATAGCAAAAAGAGGTGCTGTTTCGGCGTCAAAAATTATTTTGATAGCCGCCTTTTTTGATCGCTTCTTTAACGACGCTGCGATCTTTCTTTTGCGGAGCGGCAAGCGCTAAAAGCGAGCGCTCAAGCGCAAAAAAGCTTCTCATTAGTGCGCCTAATGATTTGAAAAAATCCGCCCGCACATGCCCGCACAAAAGCTCGCTAAACTCATCCACAAAGCTGTTGGTGACATTCGTAAAAAGCTCTAACGCCAGCGTTTCGCCGTCTTGCGCACCGATGAAATTTTTAGCATATTGCGCGCTCGCAGTATTTTTACCATCCTGCGAGTCCGTAAAATTTTTACTGCCATGCGAATCTACAGAATTTTTTCCGTCTTGCGCCGTCAAGCTCGCGCTATTTGTGGAATTTTGCTCGTTTATCACAGAATTTTGTCCGTTTAAAACCGCGCTGTGTTTTGCAGCCGCGTCGCGAAGCAGAGTCGAATGCAGGTAAAAAATAAATCCCACATAGTCCTCGCACTCCTTGCAAAGCTCCATATTGCGGCGAAATTTACTCTTTTTTAGCACGTCGATTACCGCGACACGCATACGCCCGTCGTCGCGTCCTTCGTCGTAAAAGCTCGCACTCATCGGCACGTTGGCGTATGAAAAATCAAAAAGCACGGAATTTTGCTCGCTTTTAAACGCTGCAAAATCGAATTTCGCCAAATTTTGAAATTCCACCTCATCGCTAGGCACAATGGGCGAGCTGCGTAAAAACTCCAGCTGCTGCTGCCAGCACTTAAATTTCGTATCCGTTTCATAGAAAAAAAACGGAATTGCAAAAAATTCGTAGTAGTAGCTTCTTGCTTGAAGTAGATTCGCATCCATTACATTGCCCCTTTTCTAGCATCTTCTATCTGCTTTTTTATCATTATTTTCGCCTTGCAATCGCCGCAGCAAAAAAGAGTCTTCATCTTTTCAGGCTCGTTTGCAAAATGCGCGCCCATCATCTCCGCGATCTTCATCACGGCTTTGCTCGTCGCAAATTCCTTACCGCACTCGATGCACTTAAAAAGCTCGTCTTTAGCTAGCATTTTGTAATTAAAAAATCCCGGCTCAAGCTCCACGCCGCAAGGCTGAAGCTCGATCGTATCCTTTTCGGCGCAGCTTAAAACGCAGTAGTTGCACGTCGTGCAAAGCGAAGCGTTGAACTTAATCGAATTGTCGCTGTTATCGGCATACAGCGCGCCGGTATTACAGGAGCCCACGCAGCTAAGGCAGAGCGTGCAGCTTGCTTCGTTTATGCTTACTTTGCCAAATTTTAGCAACTCTCCGCTTTTTACGGTGCCGAAGCTGCCCTCGCCGACCATTGCGCTTACGCGTTTGGAAAAAATTTCTTTCTTGCTAAGACCCTGCTCGTTTATCGAAAGCCCCCACGGCTGCGCGCTTTGTGCAAACCCTAACGCCTCTTGCAATTCGGCTAAATTTCGCGCTAAAAATACCGCGTCCTTGCCATAGATCGCGCGCGAAATTCCATTGATAAGCTCCACCGCTTCGCGCGTGCCCTCGCCTACGTCCGCGCCGTAAACGATCACACTCGAGCCGCTTTCTTGCATCACGCTTAGCAAATTTGCCTCATCTATTTGCTTGCTTCCAAAAATTCCAAACGGTAACACGCCGCACGGAAGCTGCACTGCAGGTGCGGATGCGATTTCGCTCTCTGCGATGAGAAGCGGAATTTTGCCTGCATAGAGCTTTGCGATCTCGCCAAATACGCTTCGGGGCAGCTTGGCAAATTTCAGCGCGCCGCTAGGGCAGACGCTCACGCACGCGCCGCAACCGATGCAGTCGATATGCGAAAATACTAACTCGCGCTTTTCGTCGTTTTTCAAAATCGCCACTGTAGGGCAAACCTCCACGCATGGCGCTCGCAGCTCATTTCGCCTACCTTGATACTGGCAAATCGCAGGATCGAAGATCGTGGAATTCTTATAATGATAAACCGGGCTTTTGGAATTTAAAATTTCTAAAATTTCATCGTCTTTTAGCCCCGAGATCTCGTAGCAGCCGCTTTGTCGCAGTTGATAGGGCGCTGCGCCGCTAATCAAGAAAAAATCAGCCTCGGTCTCAACCTCATCCCGCTCGCTTAAAATCGTAACTGCAAGATCGCCAATCTCGCCATAGACGAACTTTATCTCAGCCCTACTTAACACGATCACCTTAAATCCGTGCTGTTTTAGCAGTGTCACGAGCTCCTCTCGCGGCTCATCACAGGCGAGAATCACGTTTTTGCCGACGGGCTTTTGATAGTCGCTATCTAGCGCACCGTCGAAGGCAATATCCTTGGCGCGATACAAAATATCTACGTTTTTAGCGATTTGCAGCGGCTCATCCGCGGAATTTTCTATATAAAAATTTATCTCGGGCGCATAAATTTGCGCTTTTAATTTCGGCGAATTAGCGACGATAAATTCCTCATTTTTCGCCTCCTCTTCATCGCCGCAAATTTCGATATCGTCGCTTAAGACGACATCCTTTAGCCCCGCGGCGTAAAATCCATGTTCTTTCATAATCTATCCTAAATTGATAATTAGGCGGGTTTTACTCTTATTTTCTAAACAGCTTTTAAATTCTGCACTTAAAGTAAATCGAATTTAAATTAATAATTTTATAGATAAAGCAAAATCAAAGCTTTAAATGATAAAATCGCCTAAATTTTAAGGCATCGGGGTCGCAATGCAACGAATCAAACTACCCAAAATCGACAAAATCGCAAACGCACAGGAGTTTCAAAACTGCCTCCGCTCGCAAATCATCAAAATCGCGCAAGAGCTCATCGAAGAGGCACGCAAAAAGGCGCTGCAAGGAGACGCGGTCGCAAGCGAAAGTGAGATCATCGCGCGCATCAAATCGCGCTACGAAAAATTTCAAAACTTAAGCCTTAAGCCGCTCATCAACGCAACCGGCGTCGTGCTGCACACAAACCTCGGCCGCAGCGTCATCAGCGCCGAAATTTTAGCCCGCGCGCAAAATATCATCACCTCATATTCAAATTTAGAATACGACCTATCCGAGGGCGCGCGCGGCAACAGATACGACTACATAGCGCTTTTGTGCAGCGAGCTCTTCGGCGCGCAGGACGCACTCGTGGTAAATAACAACGCTGCGGCGGTCTTTTTGGTGCTAAATACGTTCGCGCGCGGACGCGAAGTCGTGGTAAGCCGCGGCGAGCTAGTCGAGATCGGCGGGAGCTTTCGGGTAAGCGAAGTAATGGCAAACTCTGGCGCAAAGCTCGTAGAAATCGGCACCACGAACAAAACCAAGCTAGACGATTACGAAGAAGCGATCAATGAAAACACGGCGATCTTGATGAAGGTGCACCGCTCAAATTTTAAAATTTCAGGCTTTAGCTCTAGCGTAAGTGCTGCGGAAGTAGCGGCTCTCGCACGTCGCGCCTCACAGGCAAAGAGAGAATTTTTAGCGCTTAGAGCGGCAAGCTTTAAAAATTTAGCAGATCTTTGCGGCGGCTCTTCGGACACGGACGGCAAAATTTTAAATTCTGCGCCGAACGGTTTAAGCTTAGCGGCGACTTCTACAAATTCTTTAAATTTAAAAAGCGACAAGCCGTCCGTAAATAGCGAGTGTTTTTATGAAGGCGATGAGAGCGAAATTTCCGATAAAGCTTCTAAAATTTACCCCGCACAATTTAGCATGAAAAAAGAGGAAAGCTTTAGCGAGATCATCGATTACTACGATCTTGGAAGCGGCTACGTAAGCGAGCTGGGATTTGGGCTAGGCAAAAGCGAGCCCTCTATTTTTGAGCTTTTAAAAAGCGGCGTGCGGCTGCTTAGCTTTAGCGGCGACAAGCTCTTCGGCTCCGTGCAGTGCGGCATCATCCTAGGAGATCGCGAGCTCATCGCGCGCCTGCGCAAAAACCAGCTACTGCGAATGCTGCGCGTGGACAAGATCACGCTAAGCCTGCTTGCCGAGACGATCAAGGCGTATATAAATAAAGAATTTCACCTCATCACGACGATAGATCAGATCCATCTGAGCCTGGACGAGCTGCGTGAGCGAGCGGAGCTAGTGCAATCGCGCATCGGCGTAAAATCGCAGATCGTGCCTACTACCACCTTTGTAGGCGGCGGCACGATGCCCGGCGCCTCCTACCCTAGCGTCGCGCTTGCGATACTTGACGGCGCAGAGCCGCAGAACACGCAGGCAAAATTTCGCGCTGCGGGCATAATCGGGCGGATCGAGGATGATAAATTTTTGCTCGATTTCAGATCGATTTTAAAAAGCGACTTGCAAGATTTAATAAAAAAGATCGGAGAAATTTATGAATAGCGTAATCATCGGCACCGCAGGCCATATCGATCACGGAAAAACCGCGTTAATCAAGGCGTTAAACGGCTTTGAGGGGGACCGAATGCCGAGCGAAAAGCAGCGCGGCATCACGATCGATCTTAGCTTTTCGCATCTGCGCTCTGGGGATACCAACGTCGCTTTCATCGACGTTCCGGGGCATGAAAATCTAGTAAAGACGATGATTAGCGGCGCGTATGCCTTCGACGCTGCGATGCTGGTAGTCGCCGCGGACGACGGGCTAATGCCGCAAAGCAAAGAGCATATTCAAATTTTATCGCTGCTTGGGGTAAAAAGCGTGATCTTATGCATCAGCAAGTGCGATCTAGCCGACGACGCGCGCAGATCCGAGGTCGCGGCGCAGTGTAAGGAATATATCTCCAAATTTAAGGATTTGCAAATTTTAAATACCTTTTTTATCAGCATAAAAGATCCCGCAAGCATCGCCGAGCTGAAAAATTATCTCTTCAATATCAAGCCCGCGCAGCGCCAAGGAGGCGGCGTGGTGCACTACTACATCGACCGCGTCTTTTCGCTTAAGGGGCTCGGCACCATCGTAACGGGCAGCCTCATTAACGGCGCGATTTCAAAGGGCGAAAAGCTTTATAACTGCGATCTGGGTAAAATTTTTAACGTCAAAAGCGTGCAGATCCACGACGAGGACACGCCGCTAGCGCAGGCTCCAAACCGCGTCGCGCTGAGCTTAGACGCCAAAACGAGCGAGCTGCAAAAGGGGCAAATCCTAAGCAAAAAGGGCTTTTTCCGCGGCTTTAATGAAGCGGACTGCACCTTTAGCGGCGAAATTTCGCATAATCAAGACGTGCTGTTTTGCGTCGGAAGCAAGCAAAGCGCGGCAAAAGCGCTCATTTTAAAAGAACTTCCTAGCGGCGAGAAGCTCGTAAGCTTTAAATTTGATAAAACGATGTTTTTAAAATTCGGAGAGCCCTTCGTATGCCTGGCAAACTCGCGCGTAATCGGCGGCGGGCGTGTGCTAAACGCCGTGGTCGAGCCGCTAAAAAAGCAGAGCAAAGCCGTGCTTCTAACCGCGCTTTTGAAGCGAAATTTCACCGAAGCGTTTAAAATTTTAAGTCTCTTTCACAAGCATGGATTCGGGCTATTTTCGGCGTATCAGCGCTTCGGGATGGAGTACGACGAAGCGGTAAAGATCGCGCGCGGCTTAGAAGGGACGTATTTTGACGAGGCAAATTTATGCGTTTACGATCTAAGCGCGATCGAGGACGTAAAAAATCTCATAAAATTTATCGTCTCAAAAAACGACTACGCGATCTTTTCGCCCGCCTCGATCGCTCTAAAGCTCTCGTGGGCTAGCGAAGATCTTGCCGCGCGCGCGCTTAGCGAGCTTGAGCGAGGCGGCATCGTCTCCAAAAAGGGCGGAGTTTACGTAAAATCGGGGGTGGATTTTGACGCGCTCAAACAGAGCCTGGAGAGTAAAATTTTTGATCTCATCAAAAAGGGCGGCATCGCGCCTCTCGCGCCGTATAACGTCTATGACGAGCTGGAGATTGACCGCAGTAGCGGTGATGACGCGCTAAAGAAGCTGACCTACGCCAAAAAGGTCGTCCGTCTCGCGCACAATCTCTTCGTAGAGGCCGAAAATTTAGCCCTAGCGATCAAGCGCCTCTACGCGATCATCGAAAAAGAGGGCTTCGTAAACGTCACTAACGCCAAAGAGGAGCTTGGGCTTAGCAGAAAATTCATCATCTGCTATCTCGAATACCTAGATAAAATGGGAAATATCGTGACGATCGACAATAAACGCTATTTGAAAAAGTAAAAATTTAAAATTTTGCACTACAATGCGCGGAATTTTTTGCAAAGGAAAAAAATGAAAAAAGCTATTTTAACTTCAGTTGCGCTCGCAGCGAGCCTAAACGCGGCTTTAAGCGACAGCGAAATTTTATCTATCTACGGCGGCGCGCCTCAAGGCATCGAAATAAAGGTCGCCGAGCGCATCCCACTTAGCGAGCCAAAGGGCGTTGAAGCGATCGTTTTAAAAATCTCTCAAGGCAATATGTCGCAAGAGGAGATCATCTTCACTCAAGGCGATCTGATCTTTACCGATATCATCGATCCTAAAAAACGCGTAGTCTATAAGGAGCAGATCAAACAAGACCGCATCGCAGGACAGCTAAGTAAGGTCTTCAAAGCAGAGAGCAAAGACAATATCATCAAGCTAGGAAACGATCCCAAAAAGCCTACGATTTTGATGCTGACGGACGCTTTGTGTCCATTCTGCCGCAAAGAGATGGCAAGGATCGAAGAAACACTAAAAAATAACAATGTCGATATAATCATGACCTCCGTTCACGGCGATGACGGCCACGCAAAATCCGCGCTCATCTACAAAGAGATCAAAAATGCTAAAACCGACGAGCAAAAGATAGCGGTTTTTAGAAAATACTACGCCGAAGATAACAAAGCAGGTGCCAAAGACGTAAGCGCTGCCGAGCTAAATGCTGCAAAAGCCCTAGCTGCCAAATATTTCGGTGCGGGAGTAAACTCAGTGCCTTACATCATCGAACTAGACAAGCTAAAATAATCTCTTTTAAATTTTGCGGAGCGATCCGCAAAATTCTACCCCATCGTCTTAGTCTTAGCGATTTTAATTAATCCGGATTTTATGAAATTTTACACGTACAAAATTCTACAGCAAAATTCCGCGCTATTCGCGCTATTCTTTATATTGAAAGTAGCATAAAAGCGATAGTATATGAAATTTAAAAGCGAGAAAATATATAAACGAAATCCACGGCCAAAATTTTAAAATTTTGCGGCAAAGCCCAGATAAAATTTAGCCGCAAATTTTTGATTTGCGGCAAAGAGGAATTTGTAATCGTGCTTCAAGCTGCCTATCTTGGACTACTCCGATTAAAATCAAAACTCCACGTCAAAAGCGGCTCTTGCCAGGCTATTTTTGCTCTCGCTTAACTCGTACGATGCGCTGAGTCCGACGCTTTGAAGGATCTTATATTTCAGTCCGATCGCGCCGTTAAACACGCCGCTAGAATAATCAAGCCCCTCGACGTCGTATCTGTCCGAATACTTTCTGCTCGCATGATACGAATCACCGCTAAATCGATGCTCGTACTCCGCATTTGCAAATATCTGCAGATCGCCGAAGGCCTTGATCGCGTAAATTCCTGCGGTGCCGTTCGGCGCGGTTTTTGAAGCGGAGCTAAATCTAAGCCTGGAGATCGCGTCCTCGTCCACTCTAATCGCTCCAAGTCCCAAATATGGCTTAATGTAGCCGTTTTCAAATAAGAATTTATACCCGGCTCTCGTGCTGAAATCCCAAATTTGCGATTTGTATTTCGCGCCGTGGATAGCGCCGAATCCGTTATTGGTTTCAAATTTATGATCGTTCGTCGAATATGTTAAATTTACCGCCAGATCCACGTTTTCGTTAAAATCGTATCTGCCCGCCAGACCGAGCTCGTAGGATTTGATGTTTTCTTTGACGCCGTCGAATTTACCCTCATACCAAGCGTCTGATTTTTGGTGCCCAAAGATCACGCCCAGCGTAAGATCATCTACTCTCTTGGAGGCTCCGAGTAAAATTCCGTCGCTCTTGTGATCGTATTTGACGCCGCCCGAGCGGTCTTTGTAATCCCCGCCGTAGTTCCCAATCGCGCTTACGTTTACGTTAAACTCCTGCCCGTCGGTATCGGCTAAATTTTTATAAGCGGAATTTCTTGCTAGCTTGGTAAGATCCAGATCGACCTTCGAGCGCGGCATCTCGATGCCTACCCGGTTGCCGCCTCTTGCGACCTGCGAAAACAGGCTACCGTTTTTAGGCGTGAAATTATTGATCGCCAGCATCAGCGCTTCAAAATAGGTAGGCAGATCGTCGTATCCGCTAGGATAGGCATTCGTATCGGAGGTGATGAATAGATTTGCCGCGTTGCGCTCGCGAGATAGCCTTATGATCTCGTCGTATTGATCGGGTCTGGCGTTGTATATGACATGCAAAATTTTAGAGGAATTTGCGGGGTCTTTTTCAAACTCAGAGGTTCTAGGACGATAGTGGTTTATGTAGTCGTCCGCGCTCACCTCTTGCAGCATCCAAACGTCCGCATAGGGAGCTATGGCGTCGCGCACGCCCCAACCGTTGTTTGCCAAAACGAGCATTCCGGAGTATTTGGTCTTGATATAATTGTAGATATTCTGCATATAAGCGATAGTTGCGGGATTATTCTCGGTATTGACTTCGTCGATAAAGTATCCTGCGATATTTTCTCTGCCGTAGAAATTTACGAAATTATCGATATCGGCATAGACCAAATTTAGATTTCTAGTAGAATTTTTGGTATAGGTATAGCCTAAATTTGCTATGCCCGCCGCAATATTTCGCTTCATCTGAACGGCATCTTCGTCCCTTCTGACCAGATATTGCGTAGTTTGATCGCCCGGTATCGCCGCCTCGTATGAGCCGAAAGCCACATAAGGAACCAGCGCGCCGCCTATATTGGTAATGCCGTTCCAAAACTCGGCATTTACGCCGCTATTGCCCGTCCAGCGAAACGCAGGCATCATAACGCGCTGATTATTAAGCCTGCCCGAATATGAGCCCTTTTTGGCAAAGCCCCTTGCGTACTCGAGCTTGATACGAAATGAGTTTTCATACTCGTCGCTCGCGGAGTTATCGCTAGCCGCGTCGCGCCTGCTTAATTTTGCACCCAAGCTATCCGCAGCGCTCATTACGTCGGAACGGGAAGTGTTGTTGGAAGGTGATTTTTGCGCGTTTGCATAGCTCCAGGAATTCTGCTCGCTCGCATAGCCGAACCCTGCTGCACCGACAAGCGCAAGAGATACGATTTTTTTCAAAGACTTTAGCATTCTGCACCGCCTCAAATAAAATTACCCAAATTCTTAAATTTCGACAAATTCGCGGACGCGCTTTTAAAATTAAAAGCTTTGTCGAAATTTAAGAATTTGGCCGCCTTAAGACAGCCAAATTTTAAAGCTTATTTTAATGCCGCTTTTGCCTTCTTCGCGACGGTTGCGAAAGCTTCGGGGTCGTTCATAGCCATATTTGCTAAAATTTTTCTATCAAGCTCGATGCCCGCTTTTCTAAGTCCGTTTATAAATTTAGAATAGCTGATGTCGTTTAGCCTGCAAGCTGCATTGATGCGCACTATCCAAAGTCTGCGGAAATCGCGTTTTTTCGCGCGTCTGTCACGGAAGGCGTAAACGAGGCTTCTCTCTAGCTGCTCTTTGGCCTTTCTGAAATGTTTGCGTCTTGCGCTATAAAATCCGCGCGCAAGCTTTAGCACCTTGTTGTGACGGCGGCGTCTAACGATGCCCGTTTTTACTCTTGCCATATTAATCCTTTCTTAATCGGCGTCCCTTTGGGGATCTTGCCCTAAAATCCATGAATTTAGGGGAGTTTGAATGACTTTCGTCAAAAACTAACTTCGCACTATTTGCAAAGCATTTTTTTAACCGCAGATACGTTCGTAGAATCGACGTATTGGGCCTCGCGCAAATTCCTCTTGCGTTTTTGAGACATCTTCGTCAAAATGTGGCTGCGAAACGCCGAGCCTCTTTTGATCTTGTTTTTGCCCGCTTTAAAACGCTTGACGGCACCGCGCACGCTTTTCATCTTTGGCATGGTCGTCCTTTTTTTAAAGTGAACGGAAAGTATATAATAAAGTTTCTTTGAAAAATTTGAATTTAAGGAATTTTATAGCTTAAATGAACGCAAGATAAATTTAAAGTTAAATTTTACCGCTCGATTAAGATTCAATTTCGCTTGATATGAAAAATTTTATACAAATTTAAAGGGCTAAATTTAGAGATAAACTTAGCCCGCATTAAATTTTAAAATTTACGCTATTTGGCTTAAATTTACGCGCTGTACCGCGGAGAAAAACAGCGCGAAATTTTAAAATTTTGCCGCACGTGGCGCAAAATACCGCTAAATTTACGCTACGCCTTTTTCGGCGTGATCAGCATATTTACGTAGCGGCCCTCCAGCACGGGCGCCTTATCGCGATCGGCCACTTCAGCAAAAAATTCGTCCCAAATTTTATTGAGCAAATTTACGCCGATTTCCGGGCTTGACATCTCGCGCCCTTTTAAAAATACGCGAAGCTTGACGTGTTTGCCGCTACTAAGGAATTCTTTCGCGTGTTTTACTTTGTAATTAATGTCGTTTTGAGCGATTTTGGCGGACAGCTTGATCTCTTTGACCTCGATGATTTTTTGCTTTTTTTTCGCCTCTTTGAGCTTTTTTTCCTGCTGATAGCGAAATTTGCTGTAGTTCATGACCTTACAAACGGGCGGCTTTGCATCGGGCGCTATCAAAACCAGATCCACACCCTCTCGCTCGGCGATTTGCAGCGCCTGCGCCTTTGAAATTATGCCGTAAACCTCGCCGTTGTCGCCTATGCACCTGACTTCGCTAGCCGGAATGTCCTCGTTTAGAAAAACCTCTTTCTCTCTGCTCAAAAATTCACCTCGTTTAATTTAGCTTTTACGAAATTTAAAAACTCATCCAGCCCTAAATTTCGCTGTTCGCGCGCCCTGCGATCGCGCAGAGCCACGCTGCGAGCCGAAACTTCATTATCGCCTAGGACGATGATGAGCGGCACCTTCTGCTTTTCAGCCGTTCTGATTCGTTTATTTAGCGTCTCATTTCTATCTAAAATTTCGCCGTCAATGTCCGCCGCGCGCAGCAAATTTAAAATTTCTTTCGCGTAACTTGCGTGCGCCTCGCCGATCGGCACGATCGATACCTGCGTAGGACAGATCCAAAACGGAAGCTCGCCCGCGGTATGCTCGAGCAAAATCCCCACGAAGCGCTCGAAGCTTCCCAAAATCGCGCGATGCAGCATCACGGGCTGCTTTTTTTCATTATTTTCGTCAATGTAGCCAAGCTCGAAGCGCGCAGGCAGGTTAAAATCGACCTGCACCGTGCCGCACTGCCATTTTCGACCGAGCGCGTCGGTGATTTTGATGTCGATCTTAGGCCCGTAGAATGCGCCGCCGCCCTCGTCTAGGCCGTATTTTAAGCCCTTTTCGTCAAGCGCGTCTTTTAAGGCCTTCGTCGCGATCTCCCAAACCTCGTCGTCGCCGACCGCCTTTTGCGGCTTGGTCGAAATTTCAAGCTCATATTCAAAGCCGAAAGCCTTCATCAAGAGCTCCACGAAATCTAAAATTTCATAGACGTTTTCTTTGATCTGGATCGGCATCACAAACAGATGCGCGTCGTCCTGCGTAAACTCGCGCACGCGGAAAAGTCCGTGCAAGACGCCGCTTTTTTCGTGGCGGTGCACGACGCCGTACTCGCAAAATTTAAGCGGCAGATCGCGATATGAGCGGATTTCGCTTTGATAAACCTTGATGTGACCGACGCAGTTCATCGGCTTGATACCGTATTCTTGATCCTCGATCGTCGTAAAATACATATTTTCTTTGTAGTTACTGTAGTGTCCGCTGATCTTCCATGCGTCGGATTTTAAAATTTCAGGACCGCGCACCGGCTCGTAGCCGCGCTTGCGAAGCTGTCTATAAAGGCGCTCCTCAAGCTTTATACGCATCCTCGTGCCGGCAGGAAGCCAGATCGGAAGTCCTGCGCCGATCTGCTCGTCGAAGGTGAAAAATTTCATCTCGGCTCCGAGCTTTCGATGATCGCGCTTCTTAGCTTCCTCTAGCATCGTAAGGTGCTTTTTAAGGCTATCTTTATCGGCAAATACGACGCCATAGATGCGAGTTAGCATCTCGCGCTTCTCGTCGCCGCCAAGATAGGCTCCCGCGATGCGCGTAAGGGCGAAATTTTTCAAAAATTTCGTATTTTGCACGTGCGGACCGCGGCAGATGTCCTCAAACTCGCCCTGTGCATATAAGCTAACCGGGCCGTCGGGGATGCGCTTTAAAACTTCCTGCTTAAGATCGTCGTTTGCATATTTTTTTGCGACTGCCTCTTTAGTGGAGGCTATCTTTTTAATCTCTAAATTTGCCTCGGCAAGCCCGCGCATCTTTTTTTCAATCGCCTTTAAATCCTCTTCGCCGAGCTTCTCGCCGTTATCTTTGCTGACGCGGATGTCATAGTAAAACCCATCCTCGATTGCGGGTCCTACGAAAAATTTAGCGCTCGGGTAGAGCTCGCGAACCGCCTGCGCCAAAAGGTGCGCACAGGAGTGGCGCAAAATTTTAAGCGCATCCTCGGAGTTATCGAAATATATCGGCTGCGCCTCGCTTGCGCGCTCGCCGATACTTTGAGTATCGTAAATTTCACCGTTAAATTTATACGCGATAATATCGCTCATTGGCTTGTTTCCTTTTTTACCGAATTGTCTTTCTTACACTGAAAGAACGAGTGTTAATTTTAGCCAATCAATCCTTAACGATAAATTTAAAAAATATTAAAATTAAAATTTTTGATTCTTTTCTCGCAATAAAAAATACACAGCGTTCGCACAAAGAGCACAAATCGCCATCACACTTGCGAGCAAAAACGGCTTATTCGCTCCCACTGCACCCACGATAAACGAAATAGCCCCGGCAATAGCAAACTGCGCAGTCCCCAGTACCGCCGAAGCTGCGCCAGAGTTGCCGTCCTTATACAGCGCCATCGCAAGCGTCGTGGCGTTAGGCGCAACAAAGCCAAGAGACGAAAGTAATACGAAAAGCGAAGCCTCAAAGCAGATGAAAGGAAGGTCAAGCATAGAGCATGCGAGCAAAATCAGGCTCGTCACAAGCATAGCTATTAGGCCGAAATTTAATAAAGCTGCAGGTTCGCGATTTTGCACGAGTTTGGCATTTAGTGCCGAAACAAGGGTCATTCCAAGAGCGTTGATGCCAAATATTACGCCAAAGGCATGCTCGCCCAGCCCATAATAGCCCAAAAATATAAAGCTAGAGCCCGTGATATAAGCAAAAAGTGCGCTCATCGCAACCGCAAATCCTAGCGTATAGCGCATAAATTCTTTATTTCGCAAGATTATGCCGTATTCGCCAAGCACGCCTTTTACGCTAAGTGTAGCAGTCCTGTCTATCTGAGCGCTCTCGTCGAGTCCGAAAAATATAAATGCAAAAAGCAAAATTCCAAGCGCAAACAAAATCGCAAAAATCGCTTGCCATGAGAAAAAATCTAGCACAAATCCACCTAGAGTTGGTGCTAGCATCGGCGCTAGCGAGCCTACGACCATCATCAACGCAAACATCGCCGCAGCCTCGTGTAGCTCGAATTTGTCGTTAATAACGGCTCGCGCAAGTACCACTCCCGCGCACCCACCTAAAGCTTGCAAAAATCTAAAAAATATAAACGCGTAAACGCTATCAAAGCTCACGCAAGCAAGCGACGCACATATAAAAAGCAAAATGCCCGCGTATAACGGCTTTTTACGACCAAATTTATCGCTTAGCGGCCCATAAACGAGCTGTCCTAGCGCAAAAGCGATGAAAAAACTCGCAACTGATAGCTGAGTGTAAAACTCGCTCGTAGCAAAGCTTGCCTTTACCTTTTCCAGCGCGGGCAGATACATATCGGTAGACAAGGGCGCCAGAGCCGACATATAGGCGAGTATAATCACCAACTTAAATTTAGCGAATTTACTTTGTTTGACCATCGTTTTTCTCAATTATTTTTAGGCAGAGCTCAAACGTGCGCACGAACGCGTTTAGATCCTTAAATTTTTGCGGCAAGAGCCTGACGATAAAATATATCGGACGCAGCGCAAGTACCGTAGCCCACGCACTTTGCACTACGTCCTGCCCGCCATTTGAGGCGTAGGCGCAAATGCCAGAGCGCACCAAGCCTTCGCTCAGACCTTCGCGACAAAGATCATAGAAGAAAAGCAAAAAATCTCGCATTTTGGCTTTTTGCAGATCATCGCGCTCGCCGCGATTTTCAAAATCTATAAATTTCATCTCGCCGTTTTTTACTAAAACGTCGCGCAGCGCAGGTCTGCCGTGTATGAAGCCACGCGAATGCAGCTGTGCTAACGCCGCTGCATAGCCCTCAATAAGCGCCACGCAAGATACCTCATCCGAGCTTTTTAGCACCTCATCCACCGGCGTGCCGCCGTCTTTGAGTACAAAAAAGCTCTCGTCTCGCAGCACCAGCTGCGGCACAGGCGCGCCGGCTGCGTACAGGCTCTCGCATTTTAGCGCTTCGTAATCGAAAGAGGCTTTCGGATTTGCTTTAAATATTTTCGTAAGTAATCCGCCGCGGATGCGCAGCTCCGGCTGCTTGAGCCAGTATTTCTCGCCCTCGAAACTAAAGCTCGTGACGCGCTCGCCAGGATGATTTTTTAGAATTTCATTTACGTATTCTTTAAAATTTTGCATTCAATAAATTTAGCGAATTTTTTTTAGAAAGAGCTAAATTTGCAAGTTTTATTTCATAGAGTTTCATCTGTCCGCATAAAATTTATTACATAAATTCGGCGGGGCTAAATTTTAAAATTCTATCAGACAGAATTTTATTATGATCTTGGAATTTTGTAGCACAGGAAGCAGCAAAAGCGCATAATTTCAGAATTTTACAAAAACTAAGATTTGCGTCAAAAAATTTTTAAGCTAGAAGTGGCGACCCCTACGAGATTCGAACTCGTTTTACCGCCGTGAAAGGGCGATGTCCTAACCGTTAGACGAAGGGGCCACTTAATCTGGTATTAAGATTAAAGGCGGTATTCTACTCAAGACGCACTTAAACCCAACTTAAATTAAGGATTATTTATGAAATGCTCTTTTCTGGCGCCACTTGCACTTTCGCTTCTGCTCGCAGGCTGCGCTACCACCGCGCTCAAGCCCGCTTCTACGCAAGCTGTAAATTTCACCGTCATTTCGCCGCTTACTCGCACCAGTGACGCAGGCTTTATGCGTAAATTTAAAAACCAAACCGAGGTTCAAATTTACGCAAGCGGCATCAGCGTGCTGAGCCTGGTCTTAAAAGACGATAAAATTTGCATGAACGGTGCATGCGACGACGAGCTCGTTTTCAATAAAAAATTCTTCGGCACCGAGCACTACCGCGGGCTTCTGGGCGAAATCCTAGACGGAAAGCCTATCTTCGGCGGTAGCGACGCGGGCGGCAACTGCTTTGAACAAAGCCTGCAAGAAGGCTCTATCAATTATAAAGTTTGTCGCGGCAAGGACGGCGGCGGAAGATCCATAAGCTTCGCCGACTCAAAACGCAGCGTAAAAATCAAAATCCGCGAGTTGCAGTAAAATTTCACGCGGCAGGCATTTACAGCACGCAAGATATGTTACTCCGTAGGGCTCGAAAACTAGTAAAATTTCGCGCGGTCGATGTTTGTTAACCGCGCGGAAATAATGCGCTTCGGTCGCCGCTTCAAAACACGGCGCGAGCGGTCAAAATCCATCACTCGGCGGGGTAGTTTTCAGCTTGCGCAAACGGCGCGATTTTATTAACACTCTGCGCCGGCTCTTCGCGGCGAAATTTACTAAGCAGCGCGTATGTGCGAAAGAAAAAGCGCGCATTTAAAATTATAAAATTCGCGTGCGGCTCGGGTTTATGAAATTTTGCCGCACGCGGCGTAAAATAAAATTTAGGAGGTAAAATGAAGCGGATCGGAGCGCACGTGAGTGCTAGCGGCGGAGTTTTCAACGCGCCGCTAAACGCCGCAAAGATCGGGGCGGACGCGTTTGCGATGTTCGTCAAAAATCAACGCAGATGGGATGCGCCGCCGCTTAGCGCAGAGGAGATCGCCGCATTTAAGGACGCGCTGAGGCAAAGCGGCATCCGCGCGGAGCATGTCTTGGTGCACGACAGCTACCTCATAAATTTGGGCCATCCGCGCGAGGCGGAGCGCGAGAAGTCCCTAAACGCCTTCATGGACGAGATCCGTCGCTGCGAGGCGCTCGGGCTTAAGCTTTTGAATTTTCATCCGGGCTCGCATCTAAATGAAATTTCAGCTCAAGTGTGCCTGGATAATATCGCAGGATCGCTAAATTTCGCCATCGCAAACACCGCAGGCGTCAAGCTCGTGCTCGAAAATACCGCCGGCCAGGGCTCCAATCTCGGCTATGATTTCGCTCAGCTCGCTTACGTGATCGGCAAAATTTCAAATAAAGATCGCATCGGCGTCTGCATCGATACCTGTCACGCGTTCGCCGCAGGATACGACCTCCGCAGCCCGCAGGCCTACGAGCGCACGATGAGCGAGTTTGACCGCGCGATCGGCTATAAATTTTTAAGCGGCATGCACCTAAACGACACGAAAAACGAGCTTGGCGTGCGCAAAGATCGGCACGAGAGCCTCGGGCGCGGATTTTTGGGGCTCGCGGCGTTTGAAAACATCATGAATGACCCGAACATCGATGAGATCCCGCTGATTTTAGAAACGATCGACGATAGCCTCTGGGCGGAGGAGATCGCACTTTTGCGCAGTATGCAAGGGCGCCGTAAAGCCTAATCAGGCAACCCTTTGCGCCACGTAGAATTTATCTCATTTCGCTTTAAAGTGGCGCCAGCGATAAGAGCCTTATGCCGTGCAAATTTAACATCGTGGGATTTATCGCTTAAATTTTAACAAGCAAAATAATGAAGATTACGCGTTAAGAATGCTGCGTCAAAAAAGGCGCGAAATTCTATGACGAAAACATGGCGTCATAGCAAAAGAGCAAAATTTTTATGGCAAAAACGCAGCGTCGCGGCAGAAATAAAAAATTTTACGCTGCGTAATTAAAATTTTCAAGCAAGATTTTTAAAGTGATGCAGCGGTAAATTTTAAAATTTTATCGCTACGATATTTCAAGGCTCGGCGCCAAATTCGAAGCTCTATGAATTTTAAAATTCTAAATTCCACATCAAAAAATTGGCGCTAAGCTTTATACGCGCGACTGCGTAAATTCCAACCTTGCAATTGTCCGATCTTTGCGGAGGCGTAAGCACATAAGGCTACGTAATTCTAACTTAAAATCCTGCTGCGTACTAATAATCTATGCTTTTAGCACGCATTTGCTTATGACAAATCTGCCTCTTTATTTTAGCGCTTTGCTTGCGCTAAAATCTATGCAGGATCCGTGTAAATTTACGTTAAATTCTGCCGCATATCGCCCGATTAATTTAAAATTTTATCGTTGAGCTTAGTAGCCTACCGCCACGATTTAAATTTAAAGGCGGCGGGATTCTAATCCGCAGCCGACGCGTATTGTACCGACCGCAGCTCGGCGTGCTATTTTAGCAGCTCATACATATCGCAGGATTTTTGCCAAAGTTCTTTAAACTCGGGTGGATTCATAAAAGGAGAATTTTTATTTTTTCCTAAATCGCAAGCTTTTTTATAATACCGCGCAGCTTTACTTTTATCGTTAGAGTTGTAGTTAAATAGCGCAAAATTATAGCAACTCGCTAGCTCGTCCGTTATGTCGCAACCTTTTTTATCATAAACCGCCGCTTTCATTAAATTTATTTTTACACCGTCTCCTTTACGATACATCTCTGCCAACATACCGCATGATAGCGCTGATAGCTTTTGCCCTAGATTGCAAGCTTTGTCATGGTAGATTATAGCCTTTGATATATCTTTTTCGACTCCATCTCCGTCACTATACATTGATCCCAATAACCCACAATACATAGCGTCTCCCGCATCGCATCTTTTTTCATGATATTCGATGCCTTTTTTAGGATTTTCTTGCATCATTCTGATCGACATTACAAGGCAACCTGGCTCATATCCGCCGTCGCAGGTTTTTTCAAGCAGCTTAAGTGTTTTAGTATTGTCTTCGTATTGTAAAGCGGCTCTAAGGCAAGACTCCATATTGCCGTCATTGCACTCTTTTTCTAGCGTCTCAAGCTCGGTCGCTCCGAACGCAAAGCAAGCGATAAATGCTAACGCAAATAGCGATTTTTTCATTTAGTATCCTTTCCGGGTAAAATTTGGCTAATTCTACCCC
>NZ_CALIST010000008.1 GCF_938041645.1 uncultured Campylobacter sp.
AAGTTGGTGCGTATTGAAACGCGTGCTGGGCATGGCGCAGGTAAGCCTACGTCATCTAGCATCACGCCGAGCCCGCCTGGTACGTCGCGATCCACGCGCCCGATGATCGAGGGTTTGCGGATGTCGAAAGCCCTGAAAAACAGCAGCGCCAAAATTATCGCGACGATCGATATCCTGCTGCTCTCAAAGCCCGCGATCAGCTCCCGCAGCGGCAGCGAAAAGATCTCGCCCACGGGCGCGGTGACGCACATTGCGATCCACACCCCCACGACCTCGTCGATTACGATCTCGCTGTTATCGTGCGCGCTTACCCGCCTTTCGTAATCGCTTACGATCTTAAGCGAGACGAAAAAGACGAGGCCGGCGCACAAAAACAGCGTCACCTCGCCCGCCAGCATCAAGATTGCAAGCCCCACTATCCAGCCTGCGATGCTGCCCCAGGTGCCGGGCGCGGGCTTTAGCAACCCCGCGCCGAAAAATGTAACGAAAATTTTATCCATAATTGTCCTTTTAAATTTTGCTTTTTAAAATTTTACCGCTTATTTTAATTAGGGCATCTGCTCGCGTGCGAAAATTTTAAATTTCGTTCGTACATATAGAATTTAAATTTCGCCCGCCTACACGAAATCAGTTCTACTCGCCACGAATTTTGCTCACTAACGTAGGAATTTTAAAATTCTACTCATTTGCGTAAAAATTTTAAAATTTTGCTCGCTCCACGCGGAGTTTTCAAACCCGTCCGCAAACACACGGCATTTTGCGTGGGCGAGCAGTCGTTGCGCTGCATCTGAGTTTTGCGCTGTAACTCGCAGCAACTGCTTAATTTTAAAATTTTAGGTTCGCTTGTCGAAAACTTAAAATTTAGATTTGCCGTACTGCTTTACATATCTATCGCGCCTTAAAATTTTAAATCCGCTTCGCCGCAAAATTTTACTGCACCGTTATAAATTTGCTACGAAGCCAAGACTTTAAAATTTAAAGCTCGTTTTATCGTACCGCTGCTAATGCTCTAAAAATTTAGCTTCGTTGTACCGCAAAATTTTACGCCAAATCTGCGTCCGTCGCTCTTTATTCTACAAAATTCCGCGCAGTCCTTTCTTTCCGCACTATGAAATTTTACTTTACGTCTAGCCGCCGTAAATTCTAACGCCGCGAAATTTTACCCTCTGCCTAGCTTCTGCAAATTCCACGTCATTTTTTGCGTTGCGCCCTCAAACGCTACGTCTTTAGCGCGCTGGTTTGATACAGCTGCATCAGCTGCTCGTAAAACTCGCTTTCGCCGTGGCTCTGCAAGATCCCGCTGTTTGGAAAAAGCTCGTCGTAGAGCTTTTGTAGATCCGAAAATCGCGCGGGAAAGAGCTCGCTTAAAATCATCGCCGAGATCTCTTTACGCATAAAAATCGCAGGCGGCAAAATCCCCGCACGTAGCAATGCCTTGAGGTTTTGCGTGCGGTAATGCACGTGATGATGAGCGCCGTGAGGGCAGTTTTTCGTGCTTACGAGCACCTTGCACTTCTCGCAATAGACGTATTCGGGCATCAGCAAAATCTCGATTTCGCCGCGCTTTTGATACTCGTCCAGCACCGAATGCACGCCGCCTCCTTCAAAAAACAGTTCCATATTCGCGTGATTTTGCCCAAAAATTATTTTGTTTATACCTAAATTTTTTGCGATCGCGCACTGCAGGGCAGGCTTGCCGTCAAAAATCGCAAGCGAGCCCAGATCGATCATCATGGCGCGTTGCGCAACCAAAAAATTTTGCAGCAAATAGCTTAGCGTTTTTTTGCGTAGCTCGTAGGGCAGGGCATCCGCGCTGCTCGTGCCGGTTAAAAAAATCACCACGAAATCCGCCTTATCAATCATATGCCTAATCAGCCGCTCATGCACGCGGTGGATCGGATCGGCGCAGGTAAAAAACGCTGAAATTTTAGGCGCGGCAAGCGAGCTTGCGACTTTTTTTATACGCGCGATTTGCTCTGCAAGACCATTTTTTAGCAGCGTGATGCGCCCTTGCACTGCAGTTTGCTCTGCGTATGCGTTTTGAAATACTGAGCCTGCGATCTCGCTTGCGCTTGGGGCATAAACATCGCTAACGTCTATGCGCGCGACAAGCTCGCAAGAAGCGGGATTTTTGGTGAAATTTTCGGTGGAATTTGAGATAAAATTTCCCGCCGAATTTGCTACGGATTTTGCATCTGCGCTGCAAACGCGATTGAGTGCGGAATTTTCGGCAAAGCTCCGCGCGGAATTTACCGCAGAATTTTCGCTGGAGCTTTTCGCCAAATCCAAAGCGGCGTTTTTCGCAGATTTTACATCTGCGCTGCGAGTAAAAGTTTGATCATGGCTCGCAGTAAGGCTTTCTATATGGTCTAAGCCCTCGCTTGTGGCGTTTATAGCGCTTTGCGCACTTGCATTGCGCGCTAAATCTGCGCCGCTTTCTGCAAAATTCTGTTTATTTTGCGCCGCGGCAGAAACTCCATCCTGCAAGTTGCGCGATTCTTTAGCTAGCAAATACGCACCACTTTCACCGCTAAGCGAATTTTTGACGCGTTCGGCTATGCCGTCCTTGCTAAGATAAAGCTCTAAAATATCGCCCTTTTTTGCGTCCGCGCAGGAAAAAACGAAATTTATGCCGCATACGCTTAGCTTGCTTGGGCGCAGTAGCTCGCAGCTCTTGCCGAAAGCGCCGTTTGCGAGCAGGCTCAGGACATTTAGGTCGGAGCGCGAGATCACTATCTTGCGGATTTGCGTTGCGCTATTATTTGCGCCTTTGCTCTCGCTTCCGGCTTGCTCTGCTTTTAAATTTCTTGCCGCGCTCTTAGCTCGCGCCTCGTCTTTTCTGGCATTGCTCGTCTTTGACATTTTTAAATTCCGCATCGTTTTTAAATCACGCTTTGCTTTTGAGTTCTGTGATGCTTTTAAATTTTGCTTTGCCTTTAAATTTAGCGCCGCATCGCTCGAAGCTTTTGTGACGTTTAGAGCTTTTGTGCCGCTTAAAATTCCTTCGTTTTCAAGCGGTTTTGTATCGTACAAATTGCCGGTATCACTCGAAATTCCCATCTCGTCTGCGATCCGTACCGGATGCGCGCGGCTATTTTTTTCTTGCGATGCCATATTTTTTCCTTTTCTCCCAAAGCGATTTTCGCGAAATCCCTAAGGCGGCTGCCAGATCGGAGTCGAAATACTCGTCTTGGTGCGCTACGATCGTAAGCTTTACGTATTCTTCGATGCTTAAAATTTCACTGCGTTCTTTGCTGTTGCCGAGCGTAATTTCGTCGCTAAAGCCCTTTTGTGCGCTGATGGACCCGGCGATTAGGCGCATGGATTTGGTTTTGCTTATAAATTTTTCCTTCTGCGCGCCACTTAGGCTGTCGAAATCTGGTGCGTAAAAAATCTCCGCGCCGCGTTCTAGCAGCTCAGGGCTTTGCGAGGATAGAATTTTAAGGCGCGATTTTAGCGCGAGTGCGATCTTAAATACCGCCGCAGCCCGTGCTGCCGCATCGCCGCGCAAAAGAAGCGGAAATTTTATCTGCGCTAAACGCGCGGGCGGTATTTCGCACGAAAGGGAGGCCTCTTTAAGCAGTGCTTCGTAGGCTTCGTTTTGCGATTTTAGCGAGCGAAACTGCGCGTAATGCTCAATCTTTTTGATGAGCTCCTCTATCATAAAGGGCTTTTGGATATAGTCCGTCGCGCCCGCTTTTACGGGGTTTAGCACCGTTTCGCTATCGACGTAGGCGACCATCAAAATTATGATCGAGCGCCTAAATTTCTCGATCAGCGGATAAAAGCTCGCGCCGCTCCAGCTCGTAGAAAGCAGTACCGCCCCAAACTCCTCCGCAAGAGCTGCCGCGGCCGCCAAGCTCGCTGCGTTAGTGCATTCATGCCCCAGCGCGCCCAGCTTGTTTGCGATACTTTGAGCAAGGTAGCTTTCGCTCTCGATTATTAAAATTTTCATACGTCCTGCGCCTTTGCTGCGTGCTTTTGCCAGTCGTAAAATTTCAAATTTACCGCAGCCTGCGCAGCGATGCCCTCGCTTCTGCCCGTAAATCCCAGCCCTTCGGTCGTGGTCGCTTTGACATTGACGCGCGCGCAGTTCAAAATTTCGCTCAAAACCTCTTGCATCTGCGCTTTGTAGGCTCCGATCTTCGGGCGCTGCGCGATGATCGTAATATCGGCATTTACGAGCTCGTAGCCGTAGTCTCTGACGCGCCGCATTACATTTCGTAACAGCTCCTTGCTATCCGCGCCTTTAAATTTGGCGTCGCTATCGGGGAAAAGCTCGCCGATATCGCCCAGCATCGCCGCACCGCAAATAGCGTCGATTAGGGCGTGGATCGCTACGTCGCCGTCGCTGTGCGCGATCAGTGCGAACTCGCATGGAATTTGCACGCCGCCAAGCACGATGCCCGCGCCTTTTTCAAGCGCATGCACGTCATAACCCGTACCGCAGAATATATCGCGCGAGCAGGGTTTTAAATTTAGCGCCGCCAGATCGCTTACGCGCGTGATCTTAAGCGCGCCCGCTTCGCCTTTTATAAATTCCAACCGCCCGCCCGCGCTGCCGATCGCCGCGCTGTCGTCGGTAAAAATTTCGCTTCCTTCAAGCGCCTTTTTAAGTAGCGCCGTGCGCGAAAGCTGCGGCGTTTGGATGAGGCGCAACTCCTCCCTCTTCACCACGGCCTCGCCGAGATAGGTCGTGTCGTTTACGCCAAGATAGGGGCTGATACAGTCCGCACCGCCTAAATTTCGTATCAGCGAGGAGATCAGCCCTGGCGAAATTTGCGCACGCGCCACGTCGCTTACGAGCACGAGCTCGCTCTCTACGAGCTTTAGCGCGTTTTTTAGCGAGCTTTGGCGATTTGCACCGCCTGGGACGAAGTGAAATTTTAAATTTGCAGAGCCGCATTCATCTGCGCCGCATCCGATTTGAGGTTTAAAATTTTCCGCGCCCCGCGGCTTGCTTGCGTCGTTTAGATCATCTGCGCCGCATTCGATCCCGCCCTGCTTTCTTTGAAATTTATACTCGCTCGTGTCGCACCCTGCGCTTTTGCCGCGCGCCGAGGCCAAGCTGCACGCATAGAGGCGCTCGCAATAGCTCACGTCCTCCTCGTTTACGGCGATTATGATCTTTTTAAATGGGTGTGCCCGCGCAATGCTCTGCGCGACGTATTGCCAAAGCGGCAGCTCGCCCACGCGCAGCCATTGCTTTTTGACGCGCAGCTCAAACCTGCTCGAATCGCCCGCGGCGAGCAAAATCAGCGATATATCTTTCAAATTTTATCCTTGAAATTTTGTTACGAAATTATACGTATTAAAAATGAAAGCAAAATTAATCGCGGCTTGCGGGCTAAAATATCTTAATCTTAGGCGTAAATTTACGCGGCGCGGAGGTAAAATTTCATCCTGCGTTACGAAAATAAACGGCAAAAGAAAAGTAAGGATTAATGAAATTTGTTATATTATACGCGCATTTTTAAGAAGCGAGGCAAAAATGACCGAAAGCTGCGTATCGCAGATCTATTTTGCAAAAAAGGGCGAGCTGACGCCGCAGATGAGAGAGGTCGCGCAAAGCGAGCGTATGGACGTGCGGGCCTTGTGCGATCTGATCGCGCAAGGAAGAGCGATCATCCCCGCAAACGTTAATCACAAAAGCTTAAAACCCATCGGCATCGGACACGCTCTTCGGTGCAAGATCAATGCAAACATCGGCTCTTCAGGCACGACGAGCGATATTGAGGGCGAGCTGGAAAAGCTCGAGGTCTGCTTAAAGTACGGCGCCGATACGGTGATGGATCTAAGCACGGGCGGCGATTTGGACGAGATCCGCGCCGCTATAATCGAGCGCTCGCCCGTACCCATAGGCACGGTGCCGATCTATCAGATGATCCATGAGCTGGGCGATATTAAAAATTTAAAAACGAGCGCTATTCTTAGCACGATCGAGAAGCAAGCGCGGCAGGGAGTGGATTATTTCACGATCCACGCAGGCTTTAAGCTCGAGTTTATGCCGCTGCTCTCCCGTCGCAAAATGGGTATCGTAAGCAGGGGCGGCTCGCTGATAGCGTCGTGGATGATGAAATTTCATAAGCAAAACCCCTTCTACGAAGCGTTTGATGAAATTTGCGATATTTGCGCCGCTTATGACGTAGCGCTATCTCTGGGCGACGGCTTGCGCCCGGGCTGTTTATACGACGCGACCGATAGGGCGCAGCTTAGCGAGCTTGAAATTTTAGGCGAGCTAGCCCTGCGCGCGAATGAAAAAAACGTGCAGGTGATGATCGAGGGGCCGGGGCACATCCCGTTTAACGAGATCGAGCTTAATATACAGCTGGAGCGCAAGCTCTGCCGCGACGCGCCGTTTTACGTGCTGGGGCCGCTTCCGACCGACATCGGCGCGGGCTACGATCATATCAGTAGCGCTATCGGCGGGACGATGGCTGCGTATTGCGGCGCCAGCATGCTCTGCTATGTAACGCCGAAGGAGCATCTGGGGCTTCCTAATGCAAAAGACGTCAGGAAGGGCATCATCGCGCACAAAATCGCCGCTCACGCCGCAGACGTCGCGCTAGGCAAAGCAGGCGCGATAGAGCGTGATCACGAGATGAGCGATGCGAGGTATAATTTTGATTGGAACAGGCAGTTTGAGCTTAGCTTCGATCCTGCGCATGCGCGCGAGCTGCACGACGAGAGCCTGGGCGATGAAATTTACAAAGGCGCGGAGTTTTGCTCGATGTGCGGACCGAAATTTTGCGCATATAAAATCAGTAGAAATTTAACCGAAAATAAGGAGAAGGAATGAGTAAAGACGAAGTCTTAAATTTGCTTAAAAGCGTGATCTATCCGGGCTTTTCTAAAAGCATCGTGGATTTTGGATTTGTAAAAGAGGTCGAGATCGGCGATAGAATTTTCGTAGGGATCGAAATCCCCAGCGCCAAGCCTGAAATTGCCGCGGAGCTTAGATCGGCGACGCAAAAGGCGCTAGGGGCGGACGCCGAAATTTTAATCAAACAGCCTAAGATCGCCGAGGAAAAGAGCAACTCTCGCAGCGGCAAAAATATCGCGCCGCAGATCAAGCATTTCGTGATGATCAGCAGCGGCAAGGGCGGCGTAGGCAAGAGCACGACGACGCTAAATTTAGCCATCAGCACGGCAAAGCTCGGCAAGAGAGTAGGGATTTTAGATGCCGATATATACGGGCCGAATTTGCCGCGAATGCTGGGCGAAGATAAGACGCAAGCAAGTGTCGTGGGGCAGAAACTAAAGCCGATCTTAAGCCACGGCGTGGAGATGATGAGCATGGGCGTGCTGATGGAGGAGGGCGCGAGCCTTATCTGGCGTGGCTCTATGATAATGAAAGCGATCGAGCAGCTGCTAAAAGACGTGGCGTGGAGCGATCTGGACGTGCTGTTTTTGGATATGCCTCCGGGTACGGGCGATGCGCAGCTTACGCTCGCTCAGAGCGTGCCGGTGACGGCGGGCGTGTGCGTTACGACGCCGCAGACGGTCGCACTGGACGACAGCGCCCGCGGGCTTGATATGTTCGAAAAGCTCCACATCCCGATTGCAGGTCTTATCGAGAATATGAGCGGCTTCATCTGCCCCGATAACGGCAAAGAGTACGACATCTTCGGTCGCGGCGGCGCGCAAAAGCTGGCACAGCGATACAATACCGAAGTAATCGGCGAGATTCCGATCGAGATCGCTATCCGCGAGGGCGGCGACAGCGGTAAGCCGGTAAGCTTCTATGCGCCAGATTCTTTGAGCGCAAAGCGCTACGAGCAGGCCGCGCGCAAGCTGTGGGAAAAGATCGAGAAGATCGATCGCGAGGAGCTGGCGGACAACTCCGCAATCCAGCCGGTGATGGACGGCAAGAGCGCCTGCTCGAATTAGGGCTTTGGCGGGCACAGCGTCAAATTTCGCGTGGAATTTCTCTTGAATTTTGCAGATTGAAATTCAACGCGGAATTTCATAATTTGGAATTTTACGTCGAATTTCGCTGCAAATTTTATAATGCTCGTAAAATTTCGGTATGCAATCCGTCATAGAATTTTGCCCGTAAATTTAGCGGTCAAAATTCTATGCGGGTTTCGCGGCTCGAAATTCTGAGCCGAATTTTGTAGCTCGAAATTCCTGGCAAAAATTCCGTCGCGAAATTTTGAAGTGATTTTATGGCGCCAGTAAAATTTTTGTGTATAGAATTTCGTGCAGAGGTTGTAGCATTAAATTTTAAAGCTTGAAATTTCGAGCTACAATTTTACCCAATCTCCGTTGCGTGAGGGTTCAGATAAAATTCTAAGCGTGAAATTTTGCGGTGGAAGTTAAATTCCAAACGCGCAATTCAACGAGGTAAAATTTGCCGTAGAATTCCGCCTTGGAGTTTTAAATGTAAAATTTTAAGCATAAAGCTTTGCCGCGGAATTTCAAAATGCAAAATTTATCGCTAAAACTTTGTTCTAAAATTTTAAGATGGGGCTTTAGCGATGAATTTCTGGCTTGAAATTTTATCGCGTCTAGCTTTTTAGCGGTAGCCACAGCATTGCGCTAGTTTAAAATTTTTATTTTGCCGGGTTTCATGGCAGTGGAGCTTATCTGCGAAAGCCTCTGAGAAGCTTATTTAGAGTGGAATTTTATCCGTATCGGTCGCGGCAAGGAAATTTCTCGTGCATCTGAAATTTAAGCAGCTGGAATTTCATTCGTATAGGCAGGAAGCTAAAGCGGCAAAATCCCTAAGCCTAGGCTTTTAGGTTTAGGGATTTTACTTTTATACGAAATAAGAAAGGTCGGTAATGAGATTTTTGATTATTTTGGTGCTTGCATTTGCGGCGTTCGCGCAAGAGAGCAATATGCAAAAATGGGCGAAAGAGATTACTGCGGATGCGCAGATCCCGCAGGATAAGTTTTTGGCGTTTTATCTGAATAAAGATGAGCCTAAGAAAGTGGTTTTCTCTGAAAATGTCGATCGCATCAGCGTCAATTACGAAGGAAATTCCTTTCATGAAATCCCGTCTCCAAATCTTATGGCGTATTGGGTCGGCGAGTTTAATTTCGACGCAGATGTCGAAAAGATGGTGCTAGGAGATTACGGCTGGTCCACGCTGGTAATCGCTGTGGACGGCACGGACGTGCTGGGTGGGACATCTAGCAATCAAAAGCGCCCGCTTACGTATAAATTTAGCAAGGGCAAGCACAAGATCGAAGCGTGGTTTTTAAATGACGCGCATTCCAGCGAGCTTTTCGTAGATTTTAAAGATGTAGAGCCCTTTTATCGTCAAAAAGACGCCGTAGCCAAGATCCCTGCGGATAAGGACTATGACCTGTGGCTGGGCGCGATCTACGAAAGCGCGCAGATGAATAATCGCGTCAAGCTAAATTTAGCCAAATCCGATAAGCCCATCGTGCTACTGCTTAGCTCATATCGCGCCGTGGAGTGGGAGATCTCAAATCCTCAAAATAACGAAATTCTAGCCGTGTTAATTTACAATCCCATTAGTAGCGTCCGTGGCGTAAGCGGTGCGCTTTACGTCGAGGACTACAGATACACGGAGGCTGCGGATGGGCTTAAATGCGAGTGCATCTCCGGTAATGTCTTTCACTGCGACGGCAGCGAGATTTATGATATGAACGGGCGCGTAAACGGGATATTTGGCAGAGGCCTGGGGGCATTTGCCGGCAAGCACGCCGTAAATTCCTTAGACCTACCGGGGCTTGTTATTACTCCAAAAATTTTAGACGAAAGCAAAGCTCGCCTACTCTCGGTAGAAGCGGACCGCAAGAAATGCGAAAGCACGCCGATGGATGATGTGTTTAGGTAGGATGGAATTTAAAATTTGGAGGAAAAAATGAAAATTTTAAGAGTATTTTTACTGGCTTTTTGCGTATTTCTTGCTTGTGCAAACGCTAACGACACACAAAAATGGGCGAATGAGATCACGGCGGGCAAGCAGATTCCGGCGGATAAGTTTTTGGCTTTTTACTTAAATAAAGACGATCCGAAAACCGTCGTTTTTTCGGAAACGGTCGAAAATATAAATTTAAATTTCGCTTATGATAAGTTCCACAAGATACCTTCTGAAAAATTTATTGCCTACTGGGTCGGGAATTTCGACTTCAAGCAGGATGTGCAACAGATGATTTTGGCGGATTTTAGTTGGGCGAATTTACGTATTGCGATAGACGGCGAGCAGATATACGACTCCGAAAATGCTAGAAACAAAGCCGTCGTACATAAATTTAGTAAAGGGCGCCACAAGATCGAGGTTTGGTTCGCCAACAATTGGCATACCACTAGCCTTTTGGTGGATTTTAAGGATGAGCCAAATTTTTATAAACAAAGCGAGGTAGCTGCTAAGCTAAAAGGTCAAAATTTCGATATATGGCTAGCTGCCATTTACGAAAGTGATGCGAATGATAATAAAGTAGTCGTCGCGCTAGAAAAATCGAAAAAGCCGCTTGTAGTGATGCTAAGTTCATATCGTGCCGTACGCTGGGAGGTGTCAAATCCGCATAATAATAAAATTCTAGCCGTACTCGTTTTTAATCCGATAAGCAGTATAAATTTGAAAGAAAACGTTTATTTGGTGAATCGTGTATACGATGATAATACCAAAATAAGATGCGATTGTGTTGGCGGCGGATCGGACTTTCACTGCGATGGCGGAGATATAAGTAGCAAAAACGAGCTCATTAAAAAAGATTTTGGACAAAATTTAAGCGGTTTTAGCGGCTCTCACGACGCGATTATGATAAATTTGCCGAGTACTTTGGTGGATGAAAGTGTGTTTGCCAAGGACGCCGAGCTCAAAAAACAAATCGAAATCGATCGTGAAAAGTGCCTAAAAGGCGGTAAAATAAACGATATTTTTAATTAATTTTAGGAGTAAGAATGTCTAAAGAATTTAAAACGATAGAGGAGTTGAATGAGCTTATACAGGGCGTGCGAGCAGCCAAGGGTTATCGCGATCCGATCATGTGGGCGGTCGGGCGCGTATTTAAGGGGTGCGCGGAGGGGCACAAAAGCCTAAGCGTAAATTACGCGCACGTAAATTTTAAAGATGGGCTAACAAGCGCAGCAGTGCTAATTCACGCGCTGCAAAGCTGCGACGCACAAGCGGATTTTAGCGGTAGTGAGTGTATTTTGACGCTGACGCATAAAGCCCTAAAAAAGGCGATCGAGGCTTTAAAATTTCTGCAGCCAGACGCCAAAGAGGGCGCGCACAAAAATCTGCAGGTGCTGCTTGCGGTTAAAGAGGCGATGAAATCGGACGGGCACGCGAGCTTTTGCGCTAGTTTTATCTTTGAGGATGCCGCGCCAAAAAGCGTCGAGAGCGTCTATCTTAAGCTTTATGCGCTTTCGCTAAATCTCTGCGAGCCGCGCACGCTCAATCTAGACGGCGCATTTAGCGTGCTTCCGAACGTCGCATGGGACGAAAACGCCCGCCCGATCGAGCTTTGGTGGCTGCGTGAAAACGAAATCTCTTTAAAAATGCAAGGCCGCTATCCACGCATCATCAGCGTCGATAAATTTCCGCGCTACCTAAGCCACGTCGTGCCGCCGCAAAATGTACGGATTTTAGATGACGCGAAGGTGCGTTTGGGTGCGCATATCGCCGCGGGTACGACCGTGATGCCGGGTGCTGCGTATGTAAATTTCAACGCAGGTACGACCGGCGGCGTTATGATCGAGGGGCGTGTCAGCAGCTCGGTCGTCGTGGGCGAGGGCAGCGACATAGGCGGCGGCGCGTCGATTTTGGGCGTGCTAAGCGGCACCAACGGCAATGCTGTGAGCATCGGCAAGCACTGCTTGCTGGGCGCAAACTCCGTAACGGGCATTCCGCTAGGCGACCGCTGCATCGTGGATGCCGGCATCGCGGTACTTGAGGGCACGAAGGTTTTCATCGCGCAAAAGGATCGCGAGGCGCTAGCGGCGCTAAATCCAGGCTTTGCGTTCGATCGTGAAATTTATAAAGGGCTTGAGCTTGCCGGGCTTAGCGGACTGCACTTCCGACAAAACAGCCAAAGCGGGCAGATTACGGCAAGCATTAGCAAGCGTGCGATCAAGCTCAACGCGGAACTGCATTAAATTTATAAATTTAAACGGCGGGCGCGGATTAGCTGGAGCTTTTCAAAGCTGCGTTAAATATATAATTTAAACGGCGAGCTTGAAAAAGATACGGACGATCTCGCCGCACGCCGCTTTGAGCGAGCGCATGTGATCCGTCGCAAAAATTTCCGCTCATAGAATTTCACGCGGAATTTAAAGAATTTTTGCCGCGATTTAGAAAATTTCTAGCGGTGATTTATGGAATTTACGCCGCTATTTTAACGTAAGTAATTTTGGCGGCTCGCGGATTTGCGCCGCGCAAATAGGTCTTTAAATTTCAAAAATAGATTGAATTTAAAATTTGAATATGATAGATTTCAAATAAAAATAAGGAGATGAAAATGAAAAAATTTATACTCGCCCTGTTTGGCGTGTTTATCTGCAGCGCAGCGCTTGCGGGAGATGCCGAGCGCTGCAAGGCTTTGGCGGACGCTGTAAATGGGCGCAGTCACCCAGAGACTGAAGATATAAAGTTGGGCGCGGCTACGTGCGAAGGCGATAAATTTATAGTTTCCATGACCCTAAAAAACATAATTTGGGATAAAGTAGATCCTAAAATAAAGCAAAATTTTGAGAGAGTTTTGCGCGCCGATAGGCAAAAGGACGTTTGCGCGACGATGAAAGCGGGCGGCCTAAAACGCATAGGCGTGCGACAATTTCTGCAAAGTGGCGAAAAAATCGCCGATCTGACCTACACGCGCAGCGATTGCGGCTTAGAGTAAAATTTCAAAGGAGAGATAATGGAAGTGCCTCAAGCGGCGTATAGCAGGGATAAAATCATCATTCGCACCGGTGTGATCGGTATCATTTCAAATGTAATTTTAGCGGCATTTAAGGGTGTCGTGGGGCTGATCTCAGGCTCGATCGCGATCGTGCTTGATGCCGTAAATAACCTAAGCGACGCGCTTTCATCAGTCATTACGATCGTGGGCGTGCATCTTGCTAGCAAGCAGCCCGATCGCGCACACCCCTTCGGACACGGCAGGATCGAGTATCTAAGCGCGATCGTAATCGCCATCATCATCCTCTACACCGGCGGCGTCTCGCTCGTCGAATCGATCAAAAAGATCATTCATCCGCAAGCGGCGAATTATAATACGGTTTCGCTCGTCATCATCGCCGTAGCCGTCGCGGCGAAATTTAGCCTAGGGCTTTATACGCAAAAGACGGGCGAGCGCGTAAACTCCGACTCGCTCATCGCAAGCGGCGTGGACGCCAAATACGATGCGCTCGTATCGCTAGCCACCCTCGTAGCGGCTTTTATTTCGCTTATTTTTGGGCTGAGCTTAGAAGCGTATCTGGGCGCGATAATTTCGGCGCTTCTGATCAAAACGGCGTATGAAATTCTGCGCGATACGATCAGCAAGCTTTTGGGCTCGCGTCCGAGCTTGGAGCTTACGAATGAAATTTACGACGTCGTGCGCGGCTTTGAGGGCGTCATCGGCGCATACGATCTGATGTTTCATGACTACGGGCCCGATAAAATGGTAGGTTCGGTGCATATCGAGGTCGCGAGTGACACGACCGCGGCGCAGATCGACGCTCTTACGCGCCGCATCCAAAACGCCGTTTTTGCGAAATTTAATATCATCCTAGACACCGTAGGAATTTACGCGTTTAACAGAAACGATCCGCGCGCCGCCGAGATCTACGAGCATATCAAGCAGATGGCGTTTTCGCATGAGTTCGTCTCGCAGATACATGGATTTTATCTCGACGAGGAAAAGCGCTCGATCAGCTTCGACGTTATCGTCGATTTCGCAGCGCCCGATATGGAGGCGACGTTTCGCGCGGTTTGCAAGCAGGTGCGCGCCGCGTATCCGAACTACACGCTCATCATCACTCGCGATAGCGATTACAGCGGCTAAAATTTAAATTGCTCTAGCGGTTTAAATTTAATCGCGCCCGCCCGCCTTCGGCGAAATTTCAGAATTTTAAGCTACAATAGGAGAAATTTATCGCAGCTCCGCGCGGCGCAAAAGCCGCAATAAACCGCGAAATGAAATTTGCGCGCAAAACCTGACAGAAGCCCGCGCTCAAGGCAATGCAAATAGAAATTTAAAAGGAAAAATATGGTTGAAATCAAAGATCTTACGATGCGCTTTGGCAAACAGATACTTTTTGAAAACGTAAATTTAAGCCTCGATAAGGGCAGACGCTACGGACTCATCGGCGCAAACGGCGCGGGTAAATCGACGCTACTTAAAATTTTAAGCGGGCAGATCGAAGCAAGCAGCGGCGAAATTTTGATCGAAAGCGGGCTTAAAATCGGTGTTTTGGGGCAGGATCAATTCGCCTTTGAAAGTTTCAGCGTCAAAGACGCCGTACTCTACGGCAACAAGCGCCTTTATGACGCCGTGCGCGAAAAGACGCAGCTTTACGAAGCGGGCGAGTTTAACGACGAGATAAACGAGCGTCTCGGCGAGCTTGAGATGATCTGTGCGGAGGAGGATCCCGCCTACGAGTACGAAACGCGGATCGAGAAAATTTTAAGTTCGCTGGGGATTAGCGACTTCGATAAAAAGATGAGCGAGATCGAGACGAGCGATAAATTTAAGGTTCTTCTCGCGCAGGTGCTCTTCCCGCGCCCCGACGTGCTGTTTTTGGACGAGCCTACGAATAACCTCGATATCGACGCTATTTCGTGGCTTGAGTTTGAGCTAAATCGCCACACGGGCACGCTCGTAGTCATCAGCCACGACCGCCACTTCTTAAACCGCGTCTGCACGGACATCCTCGACGTAGATTTTAGGCGGGTGCGCGAATTTAGCGGCAATTACGACGACTGGTTTATCGCGTCCAATCTCACCCTCAAACAGGCGCAGTTTGAGCGCGAGAAAAAGCTCAAAGAGAAGGCGGAGCTTGAAAAATTTATCGCTCGTTTCAGCGCCAACGCGAGCAAGGCAAAGCAGGCCACGAGCCGCCAAAAACAGCTCGACAAACTAGGTGTTAGCGAGCTTGCGACCTCTTCGCGCAGAGAACCTAGCATTTTATTTAAGCCCGCGCGCGAGATCGGCAATGAAATTTTGGAACTAAGCGGCGTGGATATGAGCTTCGGCGAGATTGAAATTCTGAAAAATTTTAACCTCAAGCTCGCTCACGGCGATAAGATCGGCATCATCGGTCGAAACGGCGTGGGCAAAAGCACGCTTTGCAAGATCATCATGGGCGAGCTCGCACCTCTTAGCGGTAAGGTTCACATGGGCGCCACGATCGAGCCCGGGTACTTCGCGCAGGATACGAATAATAAAATTTCAGGCGAGCTTAAGCTCTACGAATATCTACAAAGCCCGCAGAATAGGGATCTGGATGAAATTCGCAAATGCCTTGGACGTATGCTTTTTAGCGGCGCGGAGCAGGAGAAAAGCGTGGGCAGCCTAAGCGGCGGCGAGAAACATCGCGTGATGCTAAGCAAGCTAATGCTGCAACGCCCGAACCTGCTGGTGCTCGATGAGCCCAACAACCACCTTGATCTTGAAGCGATTATCGCGCTTGGCGAAGCGCTGTATAATTTCGCGGGATGTGCGATCTGCGTGAGCCACGACCGCGAGCTTATCGACGCGTTTGCAAATAGAATTTTACACCTCAAAGGAGGCGGTGAGATCATAGATTTTAGGGGTACTTACGAGGAGTATCGCGAGAGCTTGGGAGCGAGCGATGATTGAGATCTACGTAAACGGCGAGCGGCTGCAGCTGGCGCAGGATATGAGCGTGAGCGAGTTTTTGCGCCAGCGCGGACACGATCTGCGCCTAGTAGCGCTCGAGCGCGACGGCGAAATTTTAAAAAAAGAGGCGTGGGGGCGCACGCAGATCTCAAGCGGCAAAAAATATGAGATCGTAGAATTCGTAGGCGGCGGCTGAGTTCGGAGCTTTGGGTTATGTTAAAATTGCGGTGACCGAGGTTTAAATCCGCGTGGAAGTTGCTAAATTTAATCGGTACGGTAACACAGCGGCCGGGGCTTAAAATTTGCACGCGCGTCGTTAAAATTTTAGCGGTATGGCAGAGCGGAGACATAGCGCGTTTGGGTTTTTAAATTTATGAGAAAGCCGCGGTAGCCTGGCGCCTGCGGCGAGATTTTAAATTTTGAATGCGAGCTAGGCCGCGGCGGCAGGACGCAGGAGTTTTAAAATTCGCTCCGCGGCGATAGAGTTTAAATTTTATTTCGGCGGCGGAACGTTAATTTGCGTCGCCAGCTGCGGCGACTGGGTGTGGAGCTGTAAACTGCGTCGGCGCCGTAGGCTTGAGCGCGGGGCTTTAAAATTTAATTTCGTCGCGCTAGGGAACGGCACCCGACGCGCAAATTTTACCCGCGAGCGCGCTAAATTAGCTCGTAAACACGGTATGTGCCGCGTGATCTATTTATATTAAACATAAAATTCCGCGTTCGGCGGCACGCCGCAGTGCGTAAAATTAACGGATCGATTCGGAGATCTATCGATATGCCGCGTTACAATACTGCGACGTAAAAAGGAGCGGGAATGCGACTCTGTTGCGCGGCGCACGGTAAAAAAGCGGCTTGCGCCGATTAAATTTGGGCGGCGCGATAAATTTAAAAAGCTTAAGGCCGGTCAAAACAAAGCGCACGATACGGCGTCAAAATTTTATCGATTGGGCTCGCTTCGGGTTTACGCGCGATTGATCGTAGCTTTTCGCTAGTCGCAAGACAAAGCGCACTTGCGTTAAGCTCAAGTGCGGGTGCGTTGGCTAATTGAGCTCAATCATGGCGGCGGGCTGAGCTTCGGTCATCAAGACCGCGCAAATTTGTCTTAAGTATAAATCGCCATGGTGCGAAGCGAGCAATTGCGCGCTACAGCTCGTAGAATCGTTAAAATTTTCGGCTTTGCGTGACGCAAAAAAGGCACAGGGTCGAAGCTCGCGCGGCGAGGCTCGGGCGCGCAAAAAGATAAAATTTAGGATCAAAATGCAGATAAAATTAAACGGCAAAGCTTACGAAACGGGCGCGAGCGATCTTGAGGGGCTGAAGTGCGAGGTTAAATTTAGCGGCGAGATCGTCGTAATAAACGGCTATGCGAGCACGCAAAACTGCGAGCTTAAGGCGGGCGACGAGCTCTTTTTGCTCGCGCACGGTGCGGAGCTGGCACCGCAGGAGCTTCGCGAGCTGATGCTTGCTCGCAACGCTCCTTCCGTAAATGAGGCGCTGCAAGGCTCGCGCGTGGCGATCTGCGGGCTCGGCGGGCTCGGCTCCAACGTCGCGATCCTGCTTGCGCGCGCGGGCGTTGGCGAGCTCTTTTTGATCGACTTCGACGTTGTCGAGCCGACCAACCTAAACCGCCAGCAGTACGAGATCGGCGATCTTTACAAGCCCAAAACGACCGCTCTGCGCGAAAAAATCGCGCGCATAAACCCGTTCGTGCGCGTGCGAACCTTAAACGAGCGACTTACCGCGCAAAACGTAGCCGAAATTTTAAAAAACGAGCGTATAATTTGCGAGTGCTTCGACGACGCGGCGGCGAAAGCGATGATTTTCGATGCGCTCGGCGGAACGGATCGCTTTTTGATCTGCGCTAGCGGTATGGCTGGCAGCGGCGACGCCAACGAGATCCGCACGACGCGGCTCGGCAAAAACGTCTTCGTCTGCGGCGACCGCAAAAGCGCCGCAGCTCAGGGCGTGGGGCTGCTCGCTCCGCGCGTAGCGATCTGTGCCGCACATCAGGCAAACGTCGCGCTTAGGCTGATTTTGGGCGAGGAGGGCTAGGCCCGGCCGCTCATCGCGCGCCTGCATTTCTAAATTTACGCGCCTTTGTGTATTGTTGCTAAATTTAAGCCTCGCGTGATTATTTTTGAGAAGCAGCGAGCGTTTCGGCGGCATACGGCGCGTTTTAAAAACGATGTGAAATTTACCGCGCACCGCGTAAATTTAAACGCAGCGTATAAATTTAAAGCCGTTGCTCCGCCGCAAAATTTTAAACAGCGCTTTGAAATTTTGCGCTGTCTGTCTGCGACATAAAATTTGACGGAAAATTTTAGGTTTCGATGCGGTCCGTGCGGCACGTAAAAATAGCAATAGAAGCAAGGTGTACAATCTGTGCCGCAATTTCGCTGTGTATAATCACCGTGCGCTGATATGCGCCATTTGCGCCGCGCATAAAAACGATAATTTAAACTAAAGAGGATAGAATGGACGATAAACTGATCTTAGGCGGCAGGGAGTTTAGCTCGCGCCTGATAATGGGCTCTGGCAAGTTCGATCACGCGATGATCGACGCCTGCGTACGGCACGCGGGCTGCGAGATCGTCACGCTTGCGCTGCGCCGCGTGAACGAAAGCAAGAGCCGCAATATCTTGGATTTCATCCCCCGCGGCGTCACGCTGCTGCCGAACACCAGCGGCGCACGAAATGCCGCCGAGGCGCTGCGGATCGCACGGCTCGCGCGCGAGCTTGGCTGCGGCGACTTCGTAAAGATCGAGATCATAGGCGATAGCAAATACCTTCTGCCCGATAACGCCGAGACGATCAAGGCCTGCGAAGCCCTAGCGCGCGAGGGTTTCGTGCCGCTTGCCTACATGCACGCCGATCTGTGCGTAGCTCGCGATCTGGTAAACGCAGGGGCTGCCGCCGTGATGCCTCTGGCCGCGCCGATCGGCTCCAATCGCGGGCTGATGATGCGCGGGATGATCGAAATTTTGCTTGGCGAAATCGACGTGCCGATCATCGTAGATGCGGGGCTCGGCGCGCCTAGCGAGGCCTGCGAGGCGATGCAGATGGGCTGCGCTGCGGTGATGGTAAATACGGCAATCGCCACGAGCGGGGATTTGGCGCTGATGGCGCGGGCATTTGCGCTCGGCGTGCAGGCGGGGCGCGATGCCTATCTGGCGGGGCTCGGCGCCGTTTGCAAAACGGCCTGCGCAAGCTCGCCGCTAACGGGATTTTTGCGCTAGCGGTTAAAATTTTAAGCGCGCTTGGTTACGCGAGCCGCGTTTTTTGCGCCGAATTTGCATTTCTTGGGTTTGTATAGATACATATCGCGCAAGGTTTTGCGCCATGTGAGTTAAATCTCAGCACACTTTGTTAAGCCCTATGCCGAACGATATAAATTCCGCATTTCGCTAGGCATCTTAAAGTGTAGTGGCGAAAAGTATAATTTGGCAGCGGTGTAGCGCGCAGCAGGCTCGGCGATCAAATTTTAAAATTTAATCGGGCTGAAAGCAGCCCGATCGAGAGAAACCCGATTGATCGGCGGGCTATTTTAGCATGTCGTATTTATCGCAGTATTCTCGTAAAGAGTCTTTATCGTAGCCGAATAACCCTGGGTGTTTTTTGCCCATTTCGCAGGCCTTTTGATAGTATTGTGTCGCCCTTGCTCTGTCGCCACCTGCTTCAAGAACTGAAGCAAAATTCCCGCACGCCATCCAACTTCCCGCATCGCAGGCTCTTCTGGCATATCCCATAGCCCGCGTCATATCCATTTTAATCCCTTTACCATTTGCATACATATAACCTAAATTGTTGCAGCCGTCTGCATATCCGCCGTCGCAAGCTTTATCGAATAGTTCGATAGCCTTTTTATAATCTTTTTTCACCCCTTTGCCACCATGATACATTGCTCCCAAATCCGAGCAGGCTACATAATCGTTTCCGTCGCAAGCCTTTTTAAAGTAGTAAAGTGCTTTTTTATAATCCCTATCGGATGCGTTTCCCCCGAACAAGGTCGGATTTTTATAAAGAGCGCCGGCGTAACTGCAAGCCTCAAAATCACCTGCTTCGCAATTTTGCTCAAATTGTTTAACTTGCTCTTTGCTAAAAGTTATGCCAAAAGCCAAAGAGCCCAATAGGGCTAAACCTAAGATGATTTTTTTCATTACTTCTCCTTAAAATTTTACGAAAGTATATTCTTTCATCTTTTAAAAATCACTAAAATTTAAAATGCGAATAGACACCCCTCATTTTGCAATTTTTTACCTAAATCCTGCTAAAATGCGCTTCTAAACCAAACGAAAAGAAACTTTGCGGCGCCTAAATTTACACGCAAAAGCGTGCCGCGTGGAATTTAAATGAAAATTTAAAAGGAAAATTTTAAAGATGATGGGAACCGGCTATCTAGCGGGCATGGAGGATATCGGAAGCGAGATGATGGAGCGTACGCTCGCTCTGCGCGAGGGCTTTTGCAAGGAGGCGAGCGAGGCTGACGTGCAAAGGGCGATCGGCGCGAAAAATAGAAGTCTGCGCGATTTTGCGGCGTTACTAAGCGTGCGCGCGGGCGAGCATTTGGAGCAGATCGCGCAAGCTGCAGCGCGCGAAAAAGCAGCGCATTTTGGCAGCAACATCGCCGTTTTCACGCCGATTTACATCTCAAACTACTGCGACAATCTGTGCGTTTACTGCGGCTTTAACTGCAAAAACAAAATCGCGCGCGCAAGGCTCGATGAGACGCAGCTAAAGGCGGAGTTTGAGGCGATCGCGGCAAGCGGGCTAGAAGAAATTTTAATCCTCACGGGCGAGAGCGAGAAAAACAGCCCCGTACGCTACATCGGGCGCGCCTGCGAGCTCGCTCGGCAGTATTTTAAGGTAATCGGCGTCGAAATTTATCCGATAAATTCCGTCGATTACGCCTATTTGCACGCTTGCGGCGTCGATTTTGTGACCGTTTTTCAAGAAACCTACGATCCCGCGCGCTACGCGCAGCTGCATCTTGCGGGTAACAAGCGCGTTTTTGCGTATCGCTTCGCAGCCCAAGAGCGCGCGATTAGAGGCGGTATGCGCGGCGTGGGCTTTGCGGCGCTTTTGGGGCTTGGGGACTTCCGCCGCGATGCTTTTGCGACGGGCGTGCACGCGTGGCTGCTTCAGCGCAAGTACCCGCGCGCCGAGATTGCTTTTTCGGTGCCGCGCCTGCGCCCGATTATCAACAACGACAAAATAAACCCGAAAGACGTCGGCGAGCGCGAGCTGCTGCAGGTGATGTGCGCGTATCGGCTGCTGCTGCCAAGTGCGCAAATCACGATCTCCACGCGCGAGAGGGCGGGCTTCCGCGACAATGCGATCAGGATCGCGGCAAGTAAAATTTCGGCGGGCGTAAGCGTGGGTATCGGCGGGCACAGCGAGCAGAGGGGCGACGAGCAGTTTGAGATCAGCGACGCGCGCAGCGTAAGCGAGGTCTGCGAGGCGATCCGCGGCGGCGGGCTGCAGCCGCTAATGAGCGAGTATATCTATGTGTGAGGCGCGAAATTTTGCCGCGTGCGTGGATGAAATTTACGGCGTTAGACGCGAGATTTGCAGCGTCGGGCTCGAGGGCGGATTTAGTGCCGCCCAGCGCAGAAGTAAAATTTGTAGCGTAAAATACGACGCCGAATTTTGCAGTGCCGCGCACGGCGATAAAATTTATGGCGCTATGGCAGATGATAAAATTTTCGATGTCGTGTCAGCTCGCGCGGGAAATTTTGAGTTACAAAATGCGTGCGTAAATTTAAGACCTAGGAACACATACGCGGATTTAAAATTTAAGGGCAGTGCAGATTCCGAGCCCGCGGGCGACTTAAATTCTAAATTTAAAAACGGCGCGAGCTTCGGGTTCTTATGCGGCGGCAACGCGAGGTCGCTAAAATCAAACGACCGGGCGAACGCTTTGAGCTCCGGCGGCGCGATGGAAATTTCAGCCATTGTCTCGGCGGGCGAAATTTTGAAATATGGCGTGACGGCGGGGATTTCGGCGCTCGCCCTAGCAAGTAAAATTTTAATCCCTAGCATCGCAGGCAAAATTTTAAATTTGAGTGCGGCGCCACGCACGGATGTTGAGTTTAAAGGAGCGGGTGCATGCAGGATTTAGAGCTTGCTTCGCGCATTACGATCATCACAAATCGCGCGTTCTGCGGCGGTGAGGCGGCGCTGCTTACGCGCATAGCGGATTTTGCCGCGGCGGGTGTAAGCGAGATCGTCGTGCGCGAAAAGGATTTAGACGAAGCGACCTATGCAGCGCTGTTTGGTAAAATTTTACGCGCCTGCGAGAGTGGGTTTTGCGCGGATACAGCCTGTGCGGACGGGATTTTTGCAGATGAAGCTCGTGCCGCTAAATTTAGCGAAACCCGGGCTTTTGCGGACGGATTGAACGCGAGCGCGGCCTACGCGGATAAAATTTCGCTCTACGAGCGCGACGCAGACGAAGTTTCTCCAGAAAAGCTCCATTTGGGCGGTGGCAAGAGCGGGCTTTGCGCGGATACGGCCCGCAAGCACGCTGCTACGGATGAGATTTGGCCTAAAAATTCCGCTTGCGTTTTAGATGAAATTTTATCTGAAAATTTTACCGGCGCTGCAAATCGCGCGAATGATAGCGCGCCTGGCGAAATTTCACTTCGCGGCGCCATATGCGAAACGAAACTAGCGGCAGAAGGCGTACGGAGCGCAGAAAATGCGGAAAGTATGCGGAGTACGCAAAGTGCAGAAAATACGAATGATGTGCATAGTGTAAAAAACGCGGGGAGCTCACAGAGCGCGCAGTATACAGAAAGCTCGGAAAGTATAGAGGGCGTAGAAAATTCACAGAGCGTGAAAGAGGCGGAAAACTTGGAGAATGTGAAGAGTGCGCAGAATGTAGAGAGTGCAAGGCGCCTGCCCACGCTATTCGTGCATAATTTCGCGGATTTTGCGCTGCGGGCGGGCGAGAGAAATTTATGGCTGCCGCTTGGTGTTTTGCGGAGCTTCAGCTCGGCGCACGGCGCGGAGTTTTTGCGCGCAAATTTCAAAAAACTGGTCGCTTCCTGCCACAGCGAGGCGGAGGCGCACGAGGCGCTGGAGCTGGGTGCCGGCGCAATCTGTCTGAGCCACATCTTCGCGACTGATTGCAAGGCGGGGCTAGCGCCGAGGGGGCTAAATTTGATCCGCGCCGTGCGGGAGTTTTTCGCGGGCGAAATCTATGCGCTGGGCGGCATAACGCCGCGCAATTTCACCTCCGTCTTGCGCGCGGGAGCCGATAGGATCGCCGTTATGAGCTCGGCGATGGCGGCGCGGGACGCGAGCGATTTCATAAGAAAATTTAAGAAATAAATTGATCCAAAAATGCGGTTTGTTTCCGTTGTCGCGCCCTTGCTGCCGTCATTGCGCTGCATGCGGCGCGACGCAAAACACATTTTAAATAAAATCAAAAACGCGCGAAATGAACGCGATTTATTGCGATTTAAGCCCGAAGGTATAAAATATGAGCGATTTAAGCTTAAGGATATTTTTTGGATAAAGTGCGGTTTGAGGAATCTAAAAAGCCTCTAAATGAACGACATCGGACTTTCAAGCAAAAGCTTCGAAAAGGCGCTAGCGCTGACATCTTTGACGATGCGGATTTAAGCGATGCAACGGATCGCAGATCATTAAATTTAAACGATGCAAATTTGAGTAGCAAAAACTTTAAAAATACGAATTTTGATCAAACAGATCCCAAACCGCAACCCGATCATCTTTGCGGCGCAAATTTCCGAGATAGAAATTTAAACGACATGAATTTAAACTCAAAAGATGAGATAAAATTTCAAAATTTAAACCCGGGTGGTATTTCATCGCGGGGCGCTAAAACTCGTGATTACGACAAAGAGCCGTTGGTCATCAAAGACTATATGCCGATCGTAAATATTATAGCTATAGTAGCGTTGCTTTGTTTTGCTATGTTTATAAATTTAGTGTCCAACATCCCTTATGATAGAAAAGTTGCGAATATCCTGCTCACCGCACCTTTGGTTGCTAGGGCTCTTAAGGGTTTTTCACAGCATTACGGAAGAAAATTTATATTTTTAAACTCAAGCATAAAATGTATAAAATCAGGCGAGCAGCTCGTAATGAAATTTGATGATATTTTATATTTTAAAAAGACTTTCGCTCTTGTTTATGAAAGTGAAACACGAAAATACACGGAAACGGAAAGAATTATAGGAAAAACCTGCCTCGCCATATACGTACTCGCTTATATTTATGGTGCGATATTTGATGATTCTATGATAGTTTTCATAATGTTATTTTGCTGCATGGGAGCGATTATCTTTCTTTTTATACCGCAAATGATTTTTCATCTGTTTAAGGGCGGATTATTTTCATGTAGGTTTGTCGATGCTTTAATTATAGACGCGCTTTACAATAAATTTTTTATATTTATACCCACTAATAAAGAATATAACGAGCTTAAAAAATATATGGAACTAAAATTTAATAAAGACCTGGACGCGCCAAATTATCTTTTAAGAGTTAAAAATTTTTAACTCAGGTATTTTTCGAATTTACGAAGTCTCATTCCACAAGCCGCGCGCGGATGTCGCCGAAGAGCAGCACGTCCTTCAAAACGGCGCGATCGGCGTAACCGCGCTCGTTTAGGCTCAGGTGCAGCTCGCCTCGGCTGCTCGAAAATATCGGCTGGTTGATGAAAACCACGTAGATCGCCGCAGCCTGCTTATCTGCGCCTGCGCCGCGCCCTTTAAAATTTACGTCCGTTGTGCCGGTTTTCGTGTCTGCTCCGCTAGAGCTTGCGCTTGCCGCTGCGCCGGAGTTTGTATCCGCATCGCTAGGCGGCGCGACGCCAAGCTCGCTCGCGATATTTGCGGCGGCGCTTCCGCGCGGTATTTGAATGTCGATCCTTCCGTCGGCGCCTTTTGCGCCCGCGGCTCGGACGAAAAATTTATCGCCCGAGTGCGGGATTTTAGAGAAATTGAAAAACAAACTCAGCAGGTCGTTCGTCGCGAAGTAGGGCAAAATTTCATCGCTTACGAGCTGTAGCTCGCCGCCCGTGCCTTTGAACTTTTGAAATTTTATCGTTTTGCGCGCGTAGTCGAAGGCGTAAGTTTTGCGCTCGTTTTTCGTCGTTTTGCCCTTTTTGCGCGAGACCTCATGGACGTAGAGATCGGGCATCAAAAGCCCCGCCACGACACGCCCCTTTGAGCGGAAGCTCTCGCGCCTTTGTCCGCTCAGGCTGCCCGCGACGCCCTGCGCAACGGCGTCCATTACGATCTCGTAGCGATCGCTCTGCCGCACGAGCCGCGTATTTGCGCTGCCGACTGCGCCGAAAACGCCGAACGAAATCTCATATTTCGCGCTGATCGTCTCGCCCAAAAGCGCGCTCGCGCATAAAATCAAAAGAGTAAAAAATTTCATTTTAACCGTCCTTCCGCTTTGCGGCCCCCCCATCATAAGGCGCCCGTTAAATTTACCCCCTTCACGCCGTCCGTAAAACTCGTGCAGGAATCTGCGCCGCGTTTGTAAAATTTACCATAAAAAGCAAAACTCGCGCCACCTATTTCATTTTCTCCATAGCGTGATTATTAAATATCAGCCGCCACCGCTCGCCGTCGTGAAAGGCTGCGCCGTGTGCGCCTAAAAAACACCGACTGTCGCCGCTTTTATATTTGCAACGCATATACGGCTCGGCGCGCGCTTGCCAGAAATCGGAGCCGCGTCGGTTGCTTGCAAATTCGATCAAATTTAAACGACCTGCGCGGGTCAAATTTGTAAATTTAGTCCTTCCAAAGCCACCATTTCAGCTTGGCTTTATCAGGACGGGGCGTGCTGGCGTAGTGGCTGGCCTCGGTAAACGTAGAGGATACATCTGCCGCGCCCGAGCGCCTTTGCGCGTTCAAACATCTGCTCGGATCCGCGCCATTTAGAGAAGCGATGTCAGTGTAGCCCAGCGCCAGCAGATCGGCCTCTGTCGCCTCGCCGACATAGGGGATTTTCTTAAAATCGCTTGCGCCTTTACTCAAATTTTACTCCAATCTTTATTTAGATTTCGCTCGACTCGCCATTTGGATAAAATTTTAAAACCCCTTGAGAGTGCGGAATTTTAAAATTTCACTCGTGCGAGGCAAGTTTTAAAATTTTATCCACGCGGCGCGAAAAATTTTTAAAATTTTACCTCGCCGCCGGGTCGCCGCTGCGCTTATGCGCGCCTCTTTTTAGTGCTAAAGCGCCCGCCGCCGCGCTCATTGTCGGAAATTTTATCCGCGAGCTAGCAGGGGGCTTCGGCGCGGTAAAGCTTAAACGTTTTTAATCCCAAAAGGAGTAAATTGATGCTTCCGCCTCGCGACAAATGCAAAAATCTGATACGTTTGTTTCAAACTCCAACGGATTTTGTAAAAAGATGACGACGGCGCTTCGACGTCATCCGAGCCGCCTTTGTGCGCATTTTAATTAAAATTTCTTGCGCGCGAAAATTCCGCTTAAAACGAGCTTGCGTCAAATTTTATGCAAGTTTTGGCGTTAAATTTGATCCAAAATTCGCTCGCAAATTTCGCGCGGATCGGCGCTTTGATAGATCGGGCGACCGACTACGATAAAGTCCGCTCCTGCCTCGCGCGCTACGCTCAGATCCGCCACCCGCTTTTGATCCCCCACGCTCTCACCAAATGGCCGCACGCCAGGGCAGAGCGTGATAAAATTTGCGCTTGTGGCATCCTTTATCAGGCGGCTCTCGTAAGCAGAGCAGACCATGCCGTCAAGCCCCGCTTCGTAGCTCATCACGCTAAATTTGCGCACGGCGTCGCTTAAATTTTGCTCGTAAACCGCGCTAAATTCCGCCTGATCAAAGCTCGTTAGCGCAGAGACTGCGAGCACCAGCGGACGTGAACCAAGCTTGTTTAACCGCTGCATCACCGTAGCCATCGCGCGTTTGCCGCTACTTGCGTGCACGTTTATCATATCTACGCCGAGCCTGGCGATCTCCTCGGCAGCGTCATCCATCGTGTTTGGGATGTCGTAGAGCTTTAGATCGAGGAAAATTTTAAAATTTCCGAGCTTTTTTAGCTCCCTCACAAAGCCCGCTCCGTCGCGCAAATAAGCTCTCAAGCCCACCTTGAGCCAAATTTTATCCGAAAAGTCCGCAAGCTGCTCCGCCAGCTGTAAACACTCCTGCTTCGAGCCCAGATCAAGCGCGACGCAGAGCTTCACCGTTTATCCTTGCCGCGCACTGCGCCTTTGCTGCCTGCTGGTTTTTTTGAGACGGTGCCTCTGCCGTCCGCAGATTTTTTCGGCGCGATAGAGCTTTTGCGCCCAGCCCTACTTTTCGGCGCAATATTTTTACCCGCAGCGCCCTTTTTTGGTGCTGTACTTTTGCCGACTCTGAAATTTCTATCCGCGCCCTCTTTTTTCGGCGCGGCGTCTTTGCCTCGTTCGCCTGCCTTAAAATTTTTACCTAGCTCGCCCGTTTTGAAATTTTTGCCCGTTTTCTCCGTCTTAAATTTATCTCCGGCCTTAAAATTTCCCTCCGTTTTAAATTTTTTGCTTGCGACGGATTTTTTGGCGGGCGCGTTGCGAGTTTTCAAATTAGCGGACTTTTTAGATGGCCTGCTTCTGCTTGGCGTAGAATTTTTCGGCGCGCCGCTCCGCTTTGCCTTAGTAAAATTTTTCGTCTCGCCGTCCGTGTCTGTAGGGATGAAATTTTTCGCCGCAACGTTGCTGTCTGAAATAGCGGAGCTTTTCGCCGCAGTGGGCTTGGAATTTTCGCTTGTCGCCGTGGATAGCTCGGAATTCACGCTTGCTGTTGTATTCGGCTTGGAAATTTTATCCGCCGCGATGTTTACGGGGCTATCTTTTAGCGCGTCCAGCACGCCGTTTATAAATCTTGGCGAGATGCCAAGCTCTTTAGCGGAGTTGATCGCTTCGTTTATGACGATGCCCGCGTCCGTGTCCGTAAAGCGCAACTCATACGCCCCGAGCCGCAGTATCGCGCGCTCCAGAGCCGAAATTTCGGCGAGCTTGAATTCCTTTAAATTTTCATCTATCAGCGCATCGACCGCGGCGAGATTTTCGCTAGCGCCGCGTAGAAGCGCCAGCGTCCAGTTGCGCTGCTCGTTGCGAATGCGCTTTTCCTCCAGATATTCGTCCGCAAAGTCCTCGCCGCCGCCGTTCATATCTTGGGAGTAAAGCAGCGAGATCGCAGCGAGCCTGGCTTGGTGTCTGGTAGCCATTTTAAGCCTTTATGTTGCGAAATAGACTTAGAAGCTCGATCGCGCCACTCATCGCTTCAAAGCCCTTGTTGCCGGCCTTTGAGCCTGCTCGCTCGATCGCCTGCTCGATATTATCGGTAGTCAGCACGCCGAAAGTCACGGGCGCGCCGTATTTTAGCATGGTGTTTGCGATACCCTTGCTTACCTCGGCGCTTACGTAGTCAAAATGCGGAGTAGAGCCGCGGATCACCGCGCCTAGGCAGACGACGGCGTCGTAGAGTTTGGAAGCTAGCGCCTTTTCAAGCGCGAGCGGGATCTCAAAAGCGCCCGGAACAAGCATCAGGCTCAAATTTTCCTCCTTGCCGCCGTGACGCAAAAACGCATCGTGCGCCCCCTCGACTAGGCGATCGGTAATGATGTGGTTGAAGCGGGCGTTGATGATTAGGATCTTTTCGCTGCCCTTAAGAGCAAGCGAGCCTTCGATGATTTTCATGGTTTTCCTTTGCGTTAAATTTAGCGCTAAGCTTAGCTAAATTCGCCAAAATTCTAAATTAATTTCAGCATCGCGGCGCTTGAAATTATGAGAAATAACAGGCGCTTTGCGCGCCAAAAATTTATCGCAGCGGACGAATACACCCGGCATCACGGCGCCGATCGTGCCGATGCCTGTGCATAAGCTTAGCGTGAATATGAAAAATATGCGAAGTAGGCTAATCTCCGAGCCCTCTTTTAGTGCGACTATCGTTTAGAGTGAAGCGATAAAAGCGTGCCGAGGCCCGTGTATAGGACGTATGTGAGTGTCGCACTATGTATTTAAAAGCAGGCATAAATATAAAAAGCTCGCAATTACGCAGATGACGGTGAGCAGCGATTCGTGCGTACTAGCAGCGTGCTTAAGTCCGTAAGCCCAGCCGCACTCAAAAAGCGCTCCGATGAGGAGAAGAACAAAGCTTTTGGTTATTCAAAACCGCCTAAATTTTAAATTTAAAGCACGATTATATTAGGAGCGAGCTAGATTGAAATTCATCTTAAAATTAATCCTAAATAATAAATTTTATTATTCGTTTAGAAATTTTAGGCTATAATCGCTTTAAAATTCATTTCAAGGAGAGAAAGATGTTTAAACTTAGAGAGTTGCCGTTCGATGCGGCGCACAACGCGGTAGTAAGCAAGCAAACCTGTGATTATCACCACGGCAAGCACCACGCGACCTATGTGGCAAATTTAAATAAATTTACCGAATCAGGCGAGTTTGCGGGCAAGGGGCTTTACGAGATCGTAATGGCTGCTAGCGGCGGGCTTTTTAACAACGCCGCGCAGGTTTACAACCACGATTTTTACTGGGATTGCATCGCAAAACCTAGCGAGGCTTCCGCGGAGCTAAAATCGGCGCTGGCAGAAAATTTCGCGGATTTTAAAAGCGAGTTTTTGGCTGCTGCTACGGCGCATTTCGGCTCGGGTTGGGTGTGGCTTGCTTACGATCCGAAATCGGGCAAGCTTTGCATCAAAGCGACCCAAAATGCCGCCACGCCGGTGACCGAGGGGCTCGTACCACTTCTAGTCGTGGACGTTTGGGAGCACGCGTATTACATCGATGAGCACAATGCGCGCCCGAAATATCTGGAGAAATTCTACGCAGGCATCAACTGGGAGTTCGTCTCAAGCGCCTACGAATGGGCGAAAAAAGAGGGTCTCGGCTCTGTGAAATTTTACATCGACGAGCTTCACGGCAGAGATTAAATTTTAAAATTTAAGCGGATGCGACGAGGCGATGCTACATAAAGCAAAACCGCCTAAACGCGCCGCCGTTTCGCTGCGGATAAGAATCATGCCCGCAAATTCCTTAGGCGCACTGTAGGCTAACCCTGGACGATAACCGCCGCGGCGCTTGGTGCACGCCACCGATCGCTTAAAATTTTAATTCAGAGCTAGCGGCTAAATTTTAAAGGCTTTCTTGAGATTTAGCCGCAGCAATACCGCTTTTCAATCTATCTTTTAAATTTAAAATTTCATCAAAACTCGGGCGCCAAGCCCAATCAAAATTTAGCCTAAAATCATCCATAGTCCGATCGCGCACATCAGCACCGAGCAGAAAATTTCGAGGTATTTCAGATGGGTTTTCAGCAGATTTTTTAGCACCGCTCCGCCCAGCGCGTAGATGCTAAGACAGATGCTTTCGCTGGCGCACAGCGTGGCGACAAGGGCAAATGTGCGCGCGCCGAAAAGATTGTCCGCGTCCAAAAATGGCGGAAAGAGCGCGGTAAAAAATATCCACGCCTTGGGGTTTGAGACCGCGACTACGAGACCTTGGAAGAAGATATTTTCGCTGCGCTTCTGTTTTTGCAGCTTGAAATTTCCGCGCGCTAAAAAGGTCGCGACGCCCAGATAGAAGATATACGCGCCGCCTAAAATTTTAATCGCGCTAAGCGCTGCAGGGTGCGCAAGCAGAATGCCCGCGACGCCGAATATGCACGCAAGCGCCACGGCCGCGACGCCCAGCACCTGCGCCAGCAGTGCAGGCAGCGCCCTAAGATAGCCGCGCGAGATGCCGAGATTTAGCGCGTAGGTCATGTTGATGCCCGGCATCAGCGATATCGGAAAGATCGTAAAGAAAAACAGAAGCATTGAAAACTCCTAAATTGCGGCTAAATTTTAAATTTTATCTCTCGCGATACGGCGCCGCTGCGATAGATTTTAAAATTCTAAAATTTAACGCGCTGCGCTGAGGCGAATAAAATTTTAAAATTCCGCCGCGCCGCACCCAAACTTTTCTTGGGGCGGGAAGGGGCCCCGGTTGCGAGGTCGCACTTCTCGCAGAGACGGCGCTGCTTCTGCAGCACCGTATTGCTCTGCTCGCCCACAAACTCAACCCAATTCCCGACGACACTTTACAAGGGGCAGGACGCAGTTGCGCTAAATTTATATTACAACTACGCCGCAGCGTACCGCACCGCGTAAAAACTCACGCCGCAGCGTATGTAACGGAGCGAATGAAATTTTAAAATTCTATTACGCCTTGGCATAAAATATATTGCGGCGAAGTGAGCCGCGCCAGCCGTGGACAAATTTAAATTTTAAAACTCTCGCGGCTTTAAATTTAGCCGAAAATCCCGTATCCGAAGATCACCGCGATGATGAGCGGCAGGATAAATTTGACATATAAAAACCAAACTCCCGCGAGTCTTGCGCCCAGATCGCCTTCGTTAGTGAGCTCGTAGATCGCGTCCTTTTTTAGCACCCAGCCCACGTAGATGCAGCACAGAAGCGCCGTTAGCACGAAAAATACGTTCGCGCTTACGAAGTCGAAGGCGTCGAAAACCGAGCGCCCCAGAATTTTAACGTCCGCAAGCACGCTGCTTGAGAGTATGCAGGGTAGGTTGCCGAGCACGAAGACGCCGCCGAGCGTTAAATTTACCGCCTTTAGCGTCGAAAAGCCGAAGCGCTCCTCGACGAAATTTATGATGACCTGATAGATCGTGATCGACGTCGTAAGCGCGGCGATGAGCAAAATCGAGAGAAAGACCACCGCGACGGCGTTGCCGAAGGGCATGTGCGAAAACGCGATCGGCAAGCTCTTAAAAACTAACGACGAGCCGCTGCTCGGCTCAAGCCCCGCGCTAAAGAGCGACGGGAAGATCATAAAGCCCGCAAGCACGGCGATGAGTGTGTTTACGACTGCGGTGATGGTGGCTGTTTGCATCAGCTTCTCGTCTTTGTTTAAAAAGCTCGACAGCGTGATCATCACGCCGAAACCGAGCGAGAGCGCGAAAAAGACCTGACCCAAAACGTCGATCAAAAGCTTGGGCGTGATCTTTGCAAAATCGACGCCGAGATAAAATTTCACGCCCTCCTTTGCGCCTTCTAGCGTTAAATTTGTAAGAATTACGGCGATGAAGCACAAAAATAGCGCGGGCATTAGAAATTTTACGAATTTTTCGATTCCTTCGATGATGCCGTTTTTCAAAATGTACCAGTTGATCGCTATGAAAACGAGCGTGTAAGCTCCGACACCGAGCGGGCTATTTTCGATGTGATCTGCGTAGAATTTCTGCGTAAATGCGGGATCGGTGATTCGCGCGGAGAGGTCGAAGTTGCCGCTTACGATGTTTACGATATAGGTTAGCACCCAGCCGCCGAGGACCATATAATAGGCTAAAATTCCAAACGCGCCGATTACGCCCATGATGCCTACGATCTTCCATGCGGGCTTTATGCGTGAGCCATCCTTTTTAGGCGCTACGAAGGCATCGACGCAGTTTCTTAGCGCACGGCGTCCGATGACGTTTTCTACCAAGATCATCGGGATTCCAAGCACGATCATCGCGATGCAAAATATGAGCACGTAGGCGCCACCACCATTTTCGCCGACTAAATACGGAAACCTCCACGTGCAACCAAAGCCGATCGTGGCGCCTGCGACGGTTAAAATATATGTGAGCTTGCTGCTCCAGGTCTGTCTCGGCACGCCCCCTCCTTAAAATTGCTCTTTTTTGAGCTTGTCGAGGAAGTCCTCGATATTGTATTTGGCGCGGTATGTCTCGCTTATGAGATGGACTATGATGTCGCCGAGATCGACGACGCTCCATTCATCGCCGCTTTCGATAGCCAAAAACTCCTCGCCGAGTGGCTTAAGCACGTTTTTTAGCTCCTCGATAAGCGAGGCTGCGTGGCGGGAGGTTAGCGTAGTGGCGATAACTACGAGCTTTGCGATGTATTCGCGCTCACTCATATCGATGATCTGGACATCTTCGGCTTTCTTTTCGTTTAAAATTTCGGCGATCCGCTCCGCCCTTTGCTTTGGATCTTGCATATCTTTCCTTTTATAAAATTTTATGACCTCTGCTGCGATCTTGGGCGGGATTTCGCCTTTGAAATCTCGCCTAAAACCGCTTGAGCTCGCATCCACGGCAACCTCGATCCGCCTTAAGCTCGCCCACTGCCGCGGGATCTCGTAGCCGGGCCTCGTAAGCACGACAAACTCCGCTAGTCTTTGCAGCTCGCTAAAGTCGCGCCATTTGTGAAGCTCCGATAGGTTGTCGGCGCCTACGACGATGTAGAGCTTTGGTGCGGTGTCTGCGCCGCTCGCATCGCTTGCGTAATCCGCGTAATTTGAACCGTTTACGTCGCCGCTTATAATTTTACCTGCGCCTGGAATTTTGCTCGCAACGGCATTTGAAATTTTGCCTGTGACGGCGCTTGAAATTCTGCCTGCATCTGAAATTTCGTTCCGCCCAGCATTCAGAATTTTGCTCGCGCTCGAAATTTTATCCCCGACGGAGTTTGAAATTTCTCTCATGACGGCGCCGGACGCTCTGCTTGAAGCAGCGCTTGAAATTTTATCCGCGCTTTGGGTTTCACTCGCCGCGGCTGCCATTTCCGCCGCGATTTTGCCGTTTCCGCCGTATTTTTCGAGCAGAAATTTCACGCTTTGTATCGTGGGTACCGGGCGGTTTTGCGAAATTTCATAATCGCTTACCTCCACGCCCGGGGCGTCGTTCCACAGCGCGCGGCACCATCTAAGCCGCAGTTGCGGAGGCGCCGAAAAGCTCTTTTTAAACGGGTTTAGAAACGACGGCATTATGATCAGCAAGTCGGGCTTCAGGCTAGATAAAATCGCCTTCATCGCGGCGTCGTGTCCTGCGTGCGGCGGATCGAAACTGCCGCCGAAAAGCGCGATCTTCACGCGCCCGCTCCGCGCCGCTCCGCGCCGCGAAATTTCTCGCCCTTTGCCACAAATTCCGCGCCGTAAAATCTTGCGCGGCGCAATCTTACTTTATGAAATTTTACGCCGCAAAATTCCACTTCGCCGAATTTTATTGCAAAAAATCCCGCGTTTTGCGGCGCGATAAATTTAAAAGGCGCAGCGGCGTAAAGGCTAGGACTGCGTCGTAGCCCTTTTGCGGCGGCAAATTTTAAAAGCGCGCCATCGCGGAATTTCACCCCGCCGAATTTCGCTACGTTAAATTTCGTTTTAAGCTCTAAATTTGGCGTCTGGAACTTCATCTCGTGAAATTTCGCGCCGTGAAATTTCGCCGTATAAAATTTCGCAGTGCGAGTTAAAAAACCCGTTTCGTGCAATCTAGCTTTGTAAAATTTGACGCTGCGTGTCCTAAATTTTGATTTGCAGAATTCCGTGCCGCGAAAGTTTGTTCCTAAAAAATTCGTCCCGCAGGTCGCAAATTTCGCGCCATCAAATTTCTCGTCGTGAAATTTAAAATGCGGGTGCCGTGATTGCCAAATTTGTTGCGTATGACGAAGCGTTTCATTGCAAAATTTAAAACCGCGAAGCGCGGCATCGCGTGCTTCAGGCTCTGCGCCGTAAGGATAAAATTTAATGCTACGCTTTCTAAATTTTACCGCGCAAAATCCAGCGGATGCAAAGCGGGCGTTAGAATTTGGATTTTTGTAAGGCTTTTGCACGGGCCGCCTACATATATTTTTCTAAAACGCGCGGAATTTCGATGCTGCCGTCCTTGCGCTGGTAGTTTTCCATCACCGCGATTAGCGTGCGGCCGACCGCGAGCGAGGAGCCGTTTAACGTGTGAACGAGGCTGTTTTTCTTGCCGTCTTTGAAGCGGATCTTGGCTCTGCGCGCCTGGAAATCGCGACAGTTGCTGATCGAGCTGATCTCTCTGTATTGGTTTTGCCCCGGTAGCCAAACCTCCAAATCCACGGTCTTTGCGGCGCTAAAGCCAAGATCGCCGCTGCAAAGTAGCATATGCCTGTGCGGAAGGCCTAGGCTAGCTAGCAGATCGCTCGCGCACGAAATCATCTCCTCAAGCATCTTTGCGCTATCTTCGGGGCGCGTGATAGCGACGAGTTCGACCTTTTCGAACTGGTGCTGGCGGATCATGCCGCGCGTATCGCGCCCCGCCGAGCCCGCCTCCTTGCGAAAGCAGTGGCTGTAGCTGGTGAGCTTGATCGGCAGCTCCTCGCTGCGTAAAATTTCATCGTTAAAGAGATTCGTCGCCGTAACCTCGCTCGTAGGGATGAGGTAGAGGTTTTGCTCCTCGTCGTCAACGCGGTAGAGGTCGTCTTTAAATTTAGGCAGCTGGCCCGTGCCGTAGAGGATCTGATCGCGCACCAAAAACGGCATATTTACGAGCTCGAAACCGCGCGAGTTATTAAATTCGATCATGTAATTGATGAGAGCCATATTCAGCTTTGCGCCAAGACCTCGGATCGCTGTGAAGCGGCTGCCGCTGAGTTTGACGCCGCGCTCGAAATCAAGCCATCCCAGCGCCTCGCCGAGCTCGAAGTGCTGCTTGGGCGCGAAGTCGAACGTGTGCGGCTCAAGCACCTTTTTGATACAGACGTTTTCGTTCTCGTCCGCACCGATCGGCACGTCGTCGTCGATGATATTCGGTACGCACGCAGCGATCGCTTCTAAGCTTTGCTCACGCTCGTTTACGAGCTCGCTTAGGCTTTGGATCTTTTGCTTGTTTTCCTCAAGCTGAGATTTTAGCGCGCCTACGTCCTTGTCCTCGCGCACAGCGAGGCCAAGCTCCTTGCTCTTTGCATTTTGCACGGCTTGGAGGTTTTCAAGATCGCTCTTTTTAGATTTTAGCTCGTTGTAGGCATCTAGCAGCGTTTGCAGGGTTTGCGGCGGGACTTTTTTGGCGATGAGTTTTTTATTAAATTCATCGAAATTCGTCTCGATAAGTTTTAAATTTATCATTTTCTGCCTCTTTTTGGTAATTTAAATTGCAACATTTTAACCAAAGTTTGCTTTAAATACTCAAAATAAACCCACATTTAAGCAATACGGATGAAAAAAAGTGATACAATTCCGTAATATTTTATTATGAAAGGTATTACATGAAGGCAAAATTTGCTTTTTTAGGAATCATCGCGGCTAGCCTTGCGTTCGCACATTTCGGCGTTCTTACAACGGATAAAAATGTCGTAGAGGATCAAAAAGATGCTACTTTAAAGCTAAATTTGGAATTCTCCCATCCGTTTTTACAGGAGTCTATGAATCTACAAAAGCCCGCAGAATTCGGCGTTTTTATTGATAGTGAGAAAAAATCGCTCCTAGGCAGCCTAAAAGAGCAAAAAAAAGGCGAAAATTCCTATTTTGCGGCGGAATTTAAAGCTGACAAGCCATCGCTTTTGGCGTTTTATTTTGATCCAAAATCCTATGCCGAGCCGGCTGAACAGAAGATGATCCGCCATATCACCAAAACCTACGTCGATGCTTACGACGCGGGCGAAGGCTGGGATAAGCCGCTCGGGCTAGAGGCGGAGATCGTGCCGCTCGTGCGCCCTTATGCGCTGTATGCGGGAGAGATATTTAGCGGAGTTTTTTTACTGCACGGAAAGCCCGTCCCGGGCGCGGACGTGGAGATCGAGCTATATAACGATAAGGGCTACAAAGCCCCTAGCGAGGCGCATGTCACGCAGGTCGTTAAAACCAACGGCGCGGGCGAGTTTAGCTTCGTGATGCCGGTTGCCGGCTGGTGGGGCTTTGCGGCTCTTAGCGAGGAGGAAGCCGCCAAAGGAAGCGAGCAGCCCGTAAATGAGCTGGGGGCCGTGCTTTGGATCAAGGCGGACGAGCTGAAAAAATAGCGGAGCGACTCGGTGAGATCTCTTTTTTCGGACGAAATTTGCGCGGCTGCGGATAAATTTAAATTTGCGTTTGAGCGGAGTTTTGAAATTTTATTTTCGTACGTTTTGCTTGGCGATGTAAAATTTCCATCGAATTCTGCAGTTAAAATTTTAAATGGCAAAATTCCGCCGAGTAAAATTTTAAGTAACGAAGCTCTGCTGCGTAAAATTTTGCTCGACGGAAATCCGCTCTTAGGAGCTTCGAGCCGTAAAATTTTACATCCGTGGATTTATGAGCGTAAAATACCCGCGCGCAAAATTTCGTTTTTTGAAATTTTTAAAACCCCGGCTTTTAAAATTTCGCAAGCTCTGTTTTACCGCGGGAGCGTTGCACCGAGATCGATCGGAGCTTTAAATTTTGCGTTGCAAAATCCGCTCGCTGCTCCCGCAAATACGGAAATTAAAATTTATTGCGCCATGCGAGCCTTAAAATTTATTAAATTTACTGGTTCCGCAAGCAGCTCCGAGACCGCTCCGAGTCTTGCGCTGACAGCCACCGCAGATAGGACGCAAGCCGCGAGTTTTACAGCCGCAAATTTTGCCGCGATTAAAGCCGTAAAAGCAAGACCTGTAGCAATCAAAGCGATTATCGCAAAGGTCGAAAAGCTATTAAATTTAACCACTTTGTGTGTTTTTGCACATCTGAAAAACGAGGGCTATTTAAAGGAGGCGAGCCGTGCACATTAGCGAAGGAGTTTTGAGCGCGCCCGTGCTGCTCGCAGGCTGGACGGTTACGGCGCCTGCGGTAGCGGCGATTTTATGGCGCGTAAGGCAGTCTGAAATCCCTAGGATCGCATGTTTTAGCGCGCTATTTTTCGTCGCCTCTTTCGTGCACCTGCCTGTGGGCGTCAGCTCCATGCACCTGATGCTAAGCGGGCTCGTAGGCGCGTTTTTGGGCTCGCGCGCGATCTTGGCGATTTTCGTCGCGCTATTTTTGCAAGGGGTATTTTTCGGCTTCGGAGGGCTTAGTGTGCTAGGCGTAAATACCGCAGTCATCGGCTTTCCGGCAGTTTTGGGCAGACTCTTTGCCGCCGCCGCAAAAGCGCAAGAGCTAAAAGTACGCACGCAAAAAATTTATCTGTTTTTGGCGGGTTTCGTGCCGATCGTCTGCTCGATGCTGCTTCTTGATCTCGTGCTTTTCATTAGCGGGCGGGAGTTTTTTGCTATCGCGACGCTCATCTCGCTCGAAGGCGCAATCTTAGCTGTTTTGGAAGGGATCATCACCCTTTTTGCGCTTAGCTTTATTGCGAAATTTTACGGCGGACAGAGGCGATGAGAGCGCTATTTTTCTTAACGGTTTTGATCTCCTTCGCATTTTCGCATGCGCTTCATCTTTTCGCGACGCAAGAGGGCGATAGAGTGGCAATTTATAGCTATTTTTATAAAAATTCTCCCTGCATGGAGTGCGAAGTTTTAATCAGTGCGGACGGGCGCGAAATTGTGCGCACTAGGACCGATAAAGAGGGACTTGCGAGCATACGAATACCCGCTAAAAATTTTACTATTCAAATTTATGGAGGCGCGGGACACGGCGCACAGATGGAATTTAGCGCCGAGGACTTTACGCCGCAGGATTCCGGTGATCCTGAAAATTCCACGCCGCAAAATTCTGACGTTTCTAAAAATCCTGTGCCGCAAAATTTGAACGCCGCTAAAAATTCCGCGTTCGAAGGCAGTGCGTCCGAAAATATCGCACCGAAAGGCAGTATGCCTAAAAATAAAATTTCAAGTGTTTCCGAGCCTTTGGAAAATTCCGCCTCGCAAAGCATCTTGCCGAAAGAAAGCCCTAAGAGTGATATTAGGAGCCTGGCGTTTCAAAGCCAGTCCGCCGAGGCGCCTAAAATCGCGCTTTGTTTGGCCTTGATTTTCGGCTTTTTTGGCTTAATGTGGCTAGCGAAAAGAGCGCGCAAATGAGCCCTGCCGTATCACTGCTCGCGTTTTTCATCTTCAGCTTTGGCGTCGGACTTAGCGAGCAGCTTTACGCGGCGTTTTTTGCCCCGCCGCTACTTCTTTTTGCGCTTAAAATTTCGATTGCGCGCGCGGTCTGCACAAGGCTTGCGGTATTAAATATCTTTGCGATTTTAAGCGCGTTAAGCCCCGCTATAGTCGGCAACTACGAGCTTGCGGGCGTGATATTTTTGCGCGCGAATTTGATAATGGCGTTTGCAATTTTGCTATTTTACGGCAAGGACGAATATTTTTTCGCGCGCGGATTTTACGGGCTCGGGCTCGGCGAAAAGCTAAGCGCTTTGGTGTATTGCTGTGGGCGATTCGTAAATTTTTTACGCTCGGATCTGGCGAGGCTGCAAGCACTTTTGCGCATGCGCGGATTTGTAGGGACGAGCGGAATTTTCACTTATAAAATTTATGCGAATTTGATCGGGATTTTAGCGATTTCGGCACTTGAGCAAGCAAGGAATTTAAGCATGGTAATGAGTGCGCGAGGGTTTTGCGGTAGGCTATTTTACGAACGTCGCGATGGCTTGAGCGTCTCGGAGGCCTCGTTTTTGGCGTTCGTGCTGGCATGCGTATCTGTTAAAATCGGAGCTATCTTATGAGCTGTTCGCTTAAGGCGCTGGATTTAAGCGCCAAAAATGGCGAGCGAGAAATTTTTCGCGGCGTAAATTTGAGCGTAGGGCATAAGGAAAAAGTGGCGATCTTGGGCGCGAACGGGCAGGGTAAGACGAGCCTGCTTCAAATTTTAGGCGGCCTAAGGCAATGGGGCGAGGGCAAGATCGAGCTTTTCGGCGAGAAGCTTGAGTGTGCGGAGGATTTTGTAAAATTTCGCCACGAGATCGGGTTTTTATTTCAAAACAGCGACGATCAATTTTTGTGCGCGAGCGTGTTTGAGGACGTCGCATTTAGCCTGCGTGCGCAAAATGAGCGGTTAAAACGAGCACGAAATGTGGAGCAAAGGCGTGGAATTTTTTCTAAATTTTTTGGTCGTAAGGCGGAAATTTTAAGGCAGGGCAGCGAAAACGACCATCTAAAAAAGCTTGAAATTTTAGGTGAAGAGCAGATCGAGCGCAAGGCGCTGGAGACGCTGCGACGCTTGGGAATCGAACATCTACGCGAGCGGGTGCCCTTTCATCTAAGCGGCGGCGAGAAAAAGCTAGTGGCGCTTGCGGGCGCGCTGGTATGCGAGCCTAGGATACTGCTACTGGACGAGCCTACGACGGCACTTGATGAGGCGATGCAGGAGCGCGTGGCGGGGATTTTGGCGGAGCTTGACGTAAGCGAAATCATCGTCTCGCACGATAAAAGCTTCATCGATAAAATCGCAGATAAAATTTATTATTTAAAATCTGACGGGCTGTATGAAAGTCCATGATAAAATCATAGATAAATTTACCGTTTAAAATCAAGAGGCTTGTATAAGTCCATAATGGCGACCCTTGCGGGATTTGAACCACGCGTTTTCGCACTGAGAATGCAACGTCCTGAGCCACTAGACGAAAAGGTCAAGAAGCCACATTATAGCGACAAAAACAAAATTTTAGATAAAATACTAAATGTGGTGTCTTAATATGACGATAAGTTTTTTTAGAATTTTAAAGAACGACACAGTGCTTATTGAGCTACGTTATTTAGATTAAAATTTAAAGTGCGATGGATATAATTTTAATTTTAGTCAATCGCACTTATTTTTGAGATAAATTTGGGATGTAAAATTTTATGATTTGACTGAAATTTTATATGCAAGACGGAGATTAGCCTATCTTTTCCATCGCTTTGTTTTTAAATGCTACGGGATTGGTGATATACGGGAAGCTAACCGCCGTTCCGCCGGTGCCTCGTACCACTACGGTACCGCAGCCGAAAATTCGCCCGAGGACACCTTGCGCCACAGATAGGCTCTCGATTTTCTCGTATTTCAGCTCTACGGTGTCGCGGCTGACAAAGCCTGCTTTACCGATTATACGCTGATTTGTAATGGCAAGCTCGTTTGTTTTAAAAACAATCAATCCTTTAAGCAACGCCAGTATAAAAACTCCAAATAATATGACAAAAATTTCGTAATCACCTTTGCTAAATATAAGCAATGCAATGATTAAAAAAACAATAGCGGGAATGAAAACTGCCCAGTGAATTTTAGCTTTCGCAACTATCTCTTCGCCTTTTAGAAGGTTAGACTCTATATAACCCATGAAATTATCCTTTAAAAGAAATTAGGATTTGAATTATACCCCCCCCCCC
>NZ_CALIST010000009.1 GCF_938041645.1 uncultured Campylobacter sp.
GCAGGGAGGCTTACTTTGCACCTTATCGGGATAAGGACGTCCTTGTATTCCGTCCTTACCATCGGCGCAGGTTTCGCCGCACACCCACTAAGAGAAACACACAGCGCCAGCCCTATCAGAAAAAGAATAAATCTAATGATATACTCTCGCTTATGCTTAGCCAGCTCTTTTTGGTAGTTTTTGTCCATCAAAAACGTCTTGCGCAGAGGCTTTGAATACTGCGGCATAGATAGTTGTCCTGTTTTCATCTGCCCATCTCCCTGAATATTTCCTCATAGAATTTCAGCTTCTTTTCGCATTTTGCGTCCCTTATCGGCACATTTATCGTTTTGTATCTAGTTTCTATCTCTTTTTTGATGATAGGACCGGCGTTTTTGAGCTTTTCGTTTTGCAGAGCGATCTCTTCAAATTTGGCGTTTTGCAGATCGATCTTTGCGTTGCAAGCGTCCAAATTCGAGGAGCTTATCAGCTCTTGCGTTTTGGCGAATACTAGGTCTTTATTTAACTGCTCGATCTTACCCTTTAGGCTATGGTTCCACCCTGCCAGCGCAAGGCAGGTAAGTAGAAGCGCTGCGATAATTCCAAGGTAAATTTTAAAATTAAACATCGCGCTGCCTTAATCTTTCGCCGTGATAGTGATATTTCTGTAGCCCAAAACGATGTCTGGATTGTCGGTTTGAAGCGTTAGAGTTTTGTTTTCTATAAAAGCCGAAACATTAACGGAAACTTCCTCATACTCCCCGGAGTGAAAATGGCCATAAACCCGTAGGCTTTCACTTTGCCCGTAGCCACTCCCGCCTTTTACGTTGATATCTATTTTAAGCGCCGCTGCGGTTCCTACACCCCCTTCGGCTTCTGCAAAATCTATCAAAATTGCGCGTAGCTCAAGCGTTCCGTTGAATCCATCGTTCAGATTACTTAGGGCAATGGCTGTTCCAGATTCATATGCCGTAATTGACCCGCTATTTTGATACACGAGTCCTCTAAAATCTCCATCGCTGCCAGCTGGCATAAGTATATGCGTCATATCATCGTCCTTTTTCTGTGATTCGCTCGGTCTTGCCGATATTTTGTTTTTGTGCTTTTTTGACATCCATATCACTACGGCTACTATCACCGCCATCATCATCACAAAAAATAAAATTTTCATCTCATACCCTTCCTATTTTGATTTCGTTTTCACTCACTACGAAGTATGCAAATACCTCGGTAGCCTTGAGCCCCGTAGGCACTACTCGAAAGCCGAGCGCCGCATCGTAGCCCGTGATATTCGTAGCGTTTCGCACTATCAGCGCTCCGCTCTGCCCGACCGTGCCGTTTTTCAAAGTCAGCTTGCCGGGCGCGCCTAAATTTAGGACGAAATTATCTCCTTGAGTCAAATCCCCTTCAAGGCTTGTTATCGTCGTAATTTTTGAGCCATTGGCGCCGTCTTTGCGGTGAAAGTTTGCCCCTTCCACGCCGATGAGCTTCGCGCTATCAGACGCGGCTTTGTCTTTATCCAGCTTTTTATCAAACGCCTCGCCGAGCTCCGTTTTATTTGCGTCATAGACCGCGCTTGCAAGTTTTGCGAAGCTTACGGCGCGCCAGAGATTATCCGCCTTAAAAAACGGCACCAGCGCCGTCTGATCAAAAACGGCGCTCGCTCCGCCGAGGCTTCCTTGAAATTTAAAATTGCCAAGCTCGATTACCGCGTTGCTTGGATTGAGTTTTATATCGCGCGCGACGGCGTCGCTTCCGGTGCCGCGCAGGATGACCTTGCCCCCTTTTTTGGCGCTGAAAACCCGCAGATCGTTTCCGCTCGGCGCGATATCCGATCCGTTCGCGCCGATGCCGACGCCCAGAGCCGCGACGCTTTTTACGTCGGCGCGCAGAAATTTCTCGGCTTCCACTCCCCCTAATTTTGCGCTATCCGCCGCCTGATCGTCTTTGCCAAGCTTGCCGGCTGCGCTGCTTTGAGCCGCTGCTGCGGCGCTTATCGCAGTGTTTATACCCTGCGCGAGGGCGTCAAATTTCGCACTCGCCTCAATCTTTGAGTAGCCATACCCCACGCCCGCTTTGGTCTCTAGCTTCCGCTCGATCAAATTTGAACTATAAGTTTGAGTGGTGCTTTGAGCTGCGTCGTTGATGATTCCGTTTTTAAGCAGGGTTTTAATCTGCTCTTTTAAAGAACTAAGCTCCGTA
>NZ_CALIST010000010.1 GCF_938041645.1 uncultured Campylobacter sp.
GGGGGGGGTATAATTACACATATCTTTTATAAGGAGCAGGAGATGGCGACACCAAAAAATAGAGTAGGAAAAAACGGCGATAAAAGAGGAAGAGCAGGAAGTTATAGAACTCCCGCTCAAAGAGCCGGAGATAAAAAGCGTCGTAAAAAGTAGTGATCTCGCGCCGAAATTGGGTGCAAGATTAAAATTTAAAGCGCTGCGAGCCGAAACTCTCGGCGCTTTAATAAATTTTAAATCGTGCAAACAACCAAATGAATAAAATTTTAAAATTTCATCGCAAGAGAAGTTTATGAAATATGAAATAATCGACGTCCATACCGCGCTAGAGATCGTTTTTAAAAATTTTAAATGGACTTTGCTCATTGGAATTTTGCTGTTACCATTAGGCGTGGGTGCCGTGATTTTAGTGCTTTTGCCGTTTCAAAGCATTTTGATTTACAATAAAAACAAAAGATACTTGATCGATATGCAAACAGGCAAAATCACCTTCCCTAGAAGCGATGTTGAAAATAGCATTGTAGCCGTTTTGCTCTGCGCGCCGTATTGGAATTTAATGCGCAGCAGAACCGTCACGGCAGATCAAATCGAGGATATGCGCTTAGAGAAAAAAGAGGTAAAAAGCGCAAATATTTTTAAAATTTTCCTAGCGGTGACTAAATTTTTTAGGATGAGTTCCAAAAATGCTAAAACAGCTAGATTGGGGCGGCGCATTAATGACATCCAAACAAGATATTATCTCTACGTCTTAGGAAACTTCGGCTCGACGGGATTATATTTTTACGATAAACAAAAGCGCGACGAGGTACGTAGCGCCATACGAGAATGCGTGCTTAAATTTAGCGCCAAAAATATAGATAGGAATTTATTCTGAGATGATAATTATAAATCGAATGTTTTCTGGCGGCTATTTGAACGAGAGCTTGGGGCACGAAATCATCAATCTTTTTAAAGCAGACAACGGTAGACACTACATCTACGTAAATCCTTACGGCACGATAAACGAGGATGCGAAGAATGCGCACAAAGTCCTTTTAGTGCGTGCTATCTCGAAGCATTGTTTTGAAATTTTAGCTTGCGCTAGCGAGTTAAAGCCGCTTTTGAGCGATGAGCTTTTTGTCTGCGGCAGAAAGCGCGACGCTAAAGAGGAGCTTAAAAGACAATCTGAAATGATTGAAGCACAAAATATCGCTTACGGCGGTGTGCCTCTAAACGAGCTATTTGAAAGCGAAAACGATAGCCCCAATGCGGCGTATATAACATTTGAGACGTCGAATTTTAAAAAACCAAGATTTAAATTTTACATCGTTGATGATGAGAAACTGATAGACGAAACGCATTTTTTAGTGCCATTTAAATTTTCCTCGCAATCTTTGAAGCAATATGTCCGCCACGAAAGCGTACTGGATAAAATTTTCGCGCCCGAGCTTTGGCAAGAGAACGATACTACGAAGCGGATCGGGCTAAATGAAATTTTAAATTTTAAAGCTAAAGAGCAAAATATCTTAGAGATAATCGGCAAGATGGACGATGAGTTAAGCTTTTCAAATTGGATAGTCTATTATCTGCGAAACGATGCGGAACTATTTTTAAAATTTGCAAGTGAAATTTTACGGCTAAACGTAAGCGAGGATGCGCAAATTTTAAGAGAATACAAAAATATAGATATTTTCATAAAAGATCAAAACCACGCAATCGTCATCGAAAATAAGATCAAATCCGGTATCAACGGGATAAGACACGATTTGCAAAGCGGCGCAATACGCTCTCAGCTAGATAAATACTCAAAGATTGCCGATCAGCAGGATTCAGGCGGCAGAGCAAAGTGCTTTTTGCTTCTACCTGATTATAGCTATGCAGATAAAGAGTTAGCGAAATTTGATGAGTATGGACGCTATTCGGTCATAAGATACAGTGCGCTTTTAAAATTTTTTGAAACTCACGAATGCAGCTTGAAATTCTACGACGAATTCAAAGACGCGCTGCGAAAGCATGCGAGCGAATACAAAAAGGATTTTTATGAAATCATGGGAGAGCGGCTAATTATGATAATTTTGCGGCATAAAGGCTTATCGTCGTAATTTATATTGCGGTGCACAAAAGACATCCTAACATGCATAAATAAATTCCACTATTGATCGATCTGCATAAAGTCCCATATTTCTTAAATAGATTTAAAGCAACATTTAGCTATTATCACGCTTCATTTTTTCACAAAGGAAACCTAATGTTAGAAGGTATCGTTAGAGATAGTATCGGTAAAAGGGCTTCAAAATCCTTAAAACGAGATGGTTATCTAATCGCTAATATTTATGCGAAAGGATTTGAAAATATTAACGCAGCGTTTAAAGTAAACGACTTTATCAAAGCTATGCGCGCAAAAGAAGATCTTCCTTTCGAGGTTAGCGTGGGCGGTAAGACATATCGCGTCATCGTGCAAGAATACCAAAAGCACCCCGTCACAAATACCCTAACTCACGTAGATTTGCGCGTAGTTCAGGATGACGTGGTAAGTAAATATCTAGTGCCGGTTAAGGTAACTGGCGTCGCTAAAGGCTTAAAAAACAAAGGTATTTTGGTGCAATCCAAGCGCCGTATCGCCGTAAAATGCGCAGGCAAAGATCTACCAAACGATTTTACGCTCGATGTGAGCGATCTTGACGTAGGCGATTCGCTTTTGATCCGAGACATTCCGGTAAAAGAGGGCGTCAGCATCATTCTAGACGGCTCGGTAGCGGTAGTCGGAGTTACTTCGGCTAAATAGGGGCGCCTATGATACTGATCGCAGGACTTGGGAATCCTGCTCAGAAATACGCAGACACCAGACACAATGTCGGTTTTATGCTAATCGACGAAATTTTAAAGACGGGCGGCTTTAGCGAGCTTAGTTCGTCTAAATTCCAAGGCGAGCTTTTTAAAAAGGGCTCGCTGCTTCTTTTAAAACCCCAAACTTTTATGAACTTAAGCGGCAACTCCGTAAAGGCGGTGAACGATTTTTATAAGCCCGAGCGCATCATTGTAGTGCACGACGATATAGATTTGGATCTAGGCGCCGTTAAATTTAAAAAAGGCGGCAGTAGCGGCGGGCACAACGGCATCAAATCGATCGATGCGCTAATCGGTGCGGATTACGAGCGCGTGCGTATTGGCGTGGGCAAAAAACAGCAAGGGCAGGATGCGGCAAATTTTGTGCTTGGAAATTTTAACGAAAGCGAGCGCGAGAAGCTGAGCGAGATTTTACCCTACGTCGCGCGCGCAGTAGAGGAGCTCATTTGCTCGGATATAGAGCAGATCGCGCAAAAATTTACGATTAAAAAGGCTAGGGTGTGAAGTTATACGTAAAATACTCGGCTCTTTCCTATCTGAAGTATTTTTTTATCCTTCTAATAGCCCTTGAGTGCTTTTACGTAGGCATCGATGTGCTTACCAATCTCAAAGATTTTCCCTCAAGCGCGAATACCGCTCTTTTGTATATCGCTCTAACCGCAGCGGTCGCGCTTAGTTACACGCTGCCGCTAAGTCTTATTTTTGCGCTTATTTTGATGGGCTTTAATATGATCCGTAGCAACGAGCTGGTGAGCTTTTATGCGCTTGGAGTTAGCAAAAACGCGCTGATAATCCCTCCATTTTTGATCGCACTTGCGATTACTGCAGGCTTTATAGCTTTAAATTCCACCCCGTTTGCATACGCATTAAAATTTCAAAAGAATTTAACCGATTTATCGCCTACGGGAGGAGATATGTTTTTGAAATTTGAGGGTAAATATATCTACATCAAAGCTCTAAACGGCAAAACCGCAAATGATATAACGATCTTTGATATGGGGGATAACTCTGTTGCTTCACGCTCGCGCGCAAGCTCTGGCGAATACGCAGGTAAAATTTGGCATCTGCGCGACGTAAATACTACTACTTTACCAGCGCAGCTTAAACTTGGAGGAAGTGGATTAAAAAGTAAGCTTAGCGCGCAGAGCGAGGCGCTTAAGGGCTTTGATCCAAGCTCAATTGCAAGCGTTTATGATACGAGTAATGTATATTCGATCAGGGATGCTTTGCGTTCGATCCGCACCTTTTCGCATCAAGGCGTGAATATCTCCACTATAAAAGCAAGTTTTTATAATATGATATTTTTTCCGTTATTTGCGCCTTTAGCGGTATTGGTGCTGTATTATTACCTGCCCGTTACGGGGCGATTTTTTAATCTCGCGCTGCTAAGTTTTGGATTTTTTATCGCTACGCTATGCGCCTGGGGCGTGCTTTTCGTGTTAATTAGGTTTTCTCTCAACGGCGTCATCATCCCAGAACTTGGTATTATCGTGCCCATAACAGCGTTATTAGGCTTTGCAGCATTTTTGGTTTTTAAGCATCGTTAAGCCTTGATTTGTTAGAATGGCGCAAAATTTATCGGTGGAAATTCTATGGATTATTCAAGCTTAGCCTGCAAATACGGCACCCCCTTATACGTTTACGATTTTAACGAGATACAAAAGAATTTCATAGCGCTCAAAGAGGCCTTCGCAGCGCGCAAGTCGCTCGTCTGCTTCGCGATTAAAGCAAGCTCGAATTTGAGCATTTTAAAATTTCTATCAGATCTGGGTAGTGGCTTTGACTGCGTCAGCATCGGCGAGCTGCGCCGCGCTCTGTATATCGGCGCAAAGAGCTATAAGATCATATTTTCAGGCGTCGGCAAGCAAGATGGCGAGCTCGAGTTTGCGCTTCAATCGGACATCTTGCTGATAAATTTAGAAAGCGAAGCCGAGATGCTGCGCCTGGAGCGGATCGCGCAAAAGCTAAATAAGCCCGCTCGCATCAGCATCCGCGTAAATCCGAACGTTGACGCCAAGACCCACCCCTACATATCCACGGGGTTAAGTGAGAACAAATTCGGCGTCAGCATCGAGACCGCGCGCAAAATGTATATCTACGCCAAAAAGAGCAAATTTTTAAATCCCGTCGGTATCCACTTTCACATCGGTAGCCAGCTTACAGACATTTCTCCGATCTGCGACGCCGCAAAAATAGTAAGCGATCTACTGCGCGAGCTGAGAGCCCTTGAGATCGATATAAAATTTTTCGACGTGGGCGGCGGAATCGGCATCCGCTACGAGGATGAAAAACAGATCGTGCTCTACGACTACGCGCAGGGGATCTTGCGCAGTCTAAGCGGGCTAGACGTCACGATCGCGTGCGAGCCGGGGCGCTTCATAGCAGGAGCTTCGGGCGTCCTCCTTACCCGCGTACTTTACGAAAAACAAAACTGCGGTAAGCGCTTCGTCATCGTTGACGGCGCGATGAACGATCTCATACGCCCGAGCCTCTACGGCGCGCACCATAAAATCGAGCTTGTAAGCGAGCGCAATTCCGACTGCGAAAGCTGCGCGAGCCAAAGCGACACCGAGAATTCTACGGCGCAGAATTCCACGCCGCAAAACGGCGTTTCACAAAGCTTGCAAGGAAATTTCGCGCCACAGAATTCCTCTAATCTAAGCTCCGCCGTGGATAATTCTGCGCCGCAAAGCTCTGCAGAGAGCTTAAGCCTCTGCGACGTCGTGGGCCCGATATGCGAAAGCGGCGACTTCCTAGCCAAAGGCGTTGTTTTGCCGCCGCTGAGAAATGGCGATCTGCTCGCGATCAAAAGCGCCGGCGCCTACGGCTTTTCGATGTCGAGCAACTACAACACCCGCTGTCGCGCCGCAGAGGTTGCGGTTTACGACGGGCAGGACCGCCTGATTAGAAAGCGCGAGAGCTTTGATGATCTAATCGCGCTCGAAAAGGATCTCGTATGAGCCGCGCGGCGAGCCGTCTAAAACACGGCGCGATCTTAAATTTCAAATCCGAGCGCGCAGCGGCTTTAAATTTTAACGCAGCAGCAAGCACGGCCCTAAATTTTAACGCAGCAGCAAGCACGGCCCTAAATTTTAAACACACCGCTGCTTTAAATTTCAAATCCGAACAAAATGCGTCTCTAAATTTTACGCCAGAACAAAGCCCCGCTTTAAATTTTAATCTCGGCTCTTTAAATTTCAAATCCCGCTGCGACGAATTTTATCGCGTCTTCTTAGCGCGCGGAAGCTACAGCGCAGTAATTGCAAGCGATGAAATTTTAAGTTCGCGCGTTAAGAATTTCAAAGCACAAAGCAGCAAGAGCGGCGGCATGAAATTTCTAAAACCGAAATTTAGGGGCGAGCAGAAGGAGGGTTGTGATGCAAAACATCGATGATCTGCGCGTTTGTATCGACAGGCTGGATGATGAAATTTTGCGCCTTATCGACGAGCGCATGGGGTTTGTCAAAAAGATCGGCGAGCTAAAGCAGACCGCGGGCAGCGCGATCTACCGCCCGGAGCGCGAGCGCTCGATCATCAGCAGGCTGGACGGCGGAAAGGCGCGAAATTTAAGCAAAGAGGCGATCGAGGCGATATTTTTTGAAATTTTCTCGGTTTCGCGAAATTTAGAAAAGCCGCAGATCGTCGCGTTTTTGGGGCCTTTCGGCACCTATTCGCACCAAGCCGCCAAGAGCCGCTTCGGCGCGGTAAGCTCCTATCTGCCGCTCTCAAACATCGAAGCCGTTTTTAAGGAGCTTGATAGCGGCGAGGCCAAATACGGCGTCGTGCCGATCGAAAACAACACCGAAGGCGCGGTGGGAGCGACGCTTGATTGCTTGCGAAAATACGAAGGCGTCAAGATCGTCGCTGAAATTTATATGGATATCCACCACTGCTTTGCGAGCCACTGCGACGACGTAAGCACGGTAGAGCAGATATTCTCGCATCCGCAAGGATACAATCAGTGCCTTAAATTTTTAGACGATCACGGCCTTAGCGGCGTTAAATTTACCGCGACCAAATCGACCGCGCTTGCGGCGCAGATGGCAGCCGCCACGCCGCACTGCGCCGCGATCTGCTCCAAGATCGCCGCCGATCTTTACGGCGTGCCGATGATGTTTCAAAAGATCGAGGACAACTCCGCCAATCGCACACGCTTTTTCGTGCTGAGCGACTTTAAAAACCAAAAGAGCGACCGCAACAAAACGAGCATCCTAGCCAAAACCGACGACCGCCCGGGCGGGCTCGTGGACTTTTTGCAGATGTTTCGCAACGAGGGGATAAATTTAACCAAGCTCGAAAGCCGCCCAGTCAAGCTTAGGGATTTTAAAAGCGTCTTTTATATCGATTTTGAGGGACACATCGACGACGAGCGGGTGGCGCGCGTTCTGCAAAACGCGCAGAAAAATGGCCACGAAATCACATGGCTGGGAAGCTATATAAACGGAGGGGAGTGATGAAATTTAACGAATTTGTAGAAAATTTAAGCAATTACGAAGCGGGCAAGCCGATCGAGCTTGTGGTGCGGGAGTTTGGTATCCGCAAGCAGGACGTGCTAAAGCTTGCCAGCAACGAAAACCCCTTCGGCACGAGCGAGGCGGTGCAGGAGGCGATCGCGCAAAACGCGGCACGCGCACATCTTTACCCCGATGATTCGATGTATGAGTTAAAGGGCGCGCTCGCCTCGAAATTCGGCGTAGAGCCGCAAAATATCATCATCGGCGCGGGCAGCGATCAGATCATCGAGTTTGCGCTGCATGCCAAGCTCAATTCGCGCCGCGCGATACTGCAAGCGGGCGTTACCTTTGCGATGTACGGCATCTACGCAAGCCATTGCGAGGCTAAAGTTTACAAAACGAGCGCGCAGGAGCACGATCTAGCTGAGCTTTTAAAAATTTATAACGCGCACAGGGATGAAATTTCGGTCATCTTTTTGTGCGTGCCGAACAACCCGCTGGGCGAGTGCTTGGATGCGGAGGCAGTGTATGAGTTTGCTCGTAGCGTGGATGAGAACACGCTTTTGGTGATCGATGCTGCGTACAACGAATTTGCGGCGTTTAAAGATGAGCGTAAAAAGCTCGATCCGAAATTTTTAATTCAAAATTTTAAAAACGTGCTCTATCTAGGCACCTTCTCGAAGGTCTACGGCCTAGGCGGCATGCGCGTAGGCTACGGCATCGCGCCGCGGCAAATCATAAGCGCGCTTTATAAGCTGCGACCGCCCTTTAACATCACGACGCTTAGCCTCGCAGCGGTGATTGCGGCGCTAAAAGACGAGGCTTTCGTGCAAAAGAGCCTGCGAAACAACGCCGCACAGATGAGCCGCTTCGAGGATTTTGCGCGTGAGCGAAATTTAGAATTTATCCCTAGCTACGCAAATTTCATCACGTTCAAACTTAGCCCGTCGCTAGATAGTAGCGAGCTTTGCGAGCAGCTTCTGCGCCGCGGCATCATCATTCGAAATTTAAAAAGCTACGGGCTAAACGCCGTACGTATCACGATCGGCACGCCCGAGCAAAACGATCGCGTCTTTGAGGCGCTGGGAGAGATTTGAGTGGATATTAAAAATAAAAGTATAGAGGAGCTACGGGAGCTCTGCACGCAGATCAGAGCACGCATCATCGAAGTCGTGAGTAAAAACGGCGGCCATCTAAGCTCAAACATGGGCGCCGTCGAGCTCATCGTGGCGATGCACTACGTATTCGACGTCACGAGCGATCCGTTTATCTTCGACGTGAGCCACCAAAGCTACGCGCATAAGCTTTTGACGGATCGCTGGGAGGAGTTCGGCTCGCTTAGGCAGTTTGGCGGTATCAGCGGCTACACGAAGCCTAGCGAGAGCAAATTTGACTACTTCGTGGCGGGGCACGCCTCGACGTCGATCTCTTTAGCCGTAGGCGCGGCAAAAGCGATAAACCTAAAGCGCGAAGATCGCGTGCCGGTCGTACTCATCGGCGACGGCTCGATGAGTGGCGGCATGACTTACGAAGCGATGAACGAGTTAGGAGATCTGCGCCTGCCCTGCATCATCATCTTAAACGACAACAAAATGAGCATTAGCAAGCCTATCGGCGCTTTTAGCAAATACTTAAGCCAAGCGATGGCGGGCGAAACATATCAAAAATTTAAATCCCACGTAAGAGAGCTGCTCTCGCACGCTCCGCAAAGCGCTACATACATGGCAAAGCGCTTTGAAAATTCCCTAAAGCTCATTATACCTGGGATGTATTTTGAGGAGCTGGGGCTCGAATACATAGGCCCTGTCGACGGCCACAACCTAGCCGATCTCATATCGGCGCTAAAGACGGCAAAAAGTGCGCGCAAGCCCGTAGTCGTGCACGCTCAAACGATCAAGGGCAAGGGTTACGACAAGGCCGAGGGCTATTTGGAGAGCTGGCACGGCGTAGGGCCTTTCGACATTCAAAGCGGAGAATTTAAGAAAAAATCCGCCGCCAAAAGCGCCACGCAAATTTACGCCGAGGCACTTTTAAATTTAGCCGCTAAGCATGAAAACGTCGTGGGCGTGACCGCCGCGATGCCAAGCGGCACCGGCATGGATAAGCTGATCGAGAAATTTCCCCACCGCTTCTGGGATGTCGCGATCGCCGAGCCTCACGCGCTAAGCTCGATGGCTGCGATGGCGCGCGAGGGTTTTAAGCCGTACGTTACGATATATTCGACCTTCATGCAGCGCGCATTCGATCAGATCGTCCACGACGCGGCGATTATGAATCTAAGCTTAGTCCTTGCGATGGATCGCGCGGGCATCGTGGGCGAGGACGGCGAGACGCACGAGGGGGTCTTTGACGTGAGCTTCTTAAATGCGATTCCAAACGTCAGCATGTGCGCGCCGCGAGATGAGGCGAGCTTTAAGCGGATCGTCGAGTACTCATACGTGCACGAGGGGGTTTTGGCGATCCGCTATCCGCGCGGAAGCTTTATTTTGGGCTGCGATGAGGCCAGCGCATCTGCAGTAGAGCTTGCGAAATCGGTGTTTTTAAAGCGCAGCGATAGCGCGCGAGTGGCGCTGATTGGCTACGGAAACGGCGCGGGCAGAGCATATAAAACGGCTGCGGCGCTGGAGGGGCAGATAGAGGCGGACGTCGTGGATCTAGTCTTTGCAAAACCTTTAGACGCCGAGTTTTTGCGAAGCTTAGCTCGCAAAGATAAAATTTGGTACGTCTTTAGCGACAATGCCAAAAAAGGCGGCGTCGGTGAAATTTTAAGCGCATTTTTGCAAGAAAATGAAATTTCGTACGTAAAGATCGTAAGCTTCGAGTTCGGCGATATCTTTTTACCGCACGGAAAGACCGCCGACGTGGAGCGTAGCTTGGGCTTGGATATCCAAACTCTAACCGAGCGAATATTAAGTGATAAAAAGTATTAGTTAATATCAACTTTGTTTAAAGTAAAATTTGATAATATCACTTTAAAATTTTTTGAAGGACAAAAATGAGCCACGTAGAACTACTCAAAACTTGCGGTTTGAAAGCAACTCCTCAAAGATTGTGCATCCTAAAGGTGCTAGATCGCCACGAACATCCAAGTATAGATGACCTATACGAGGGGATCAAGGAGGACTATCCATCTATTTCGCTAGCGACGGTTTATAAAAATTTAAACACCCTGCTTGACGAAGGCGTCGTAGTCGAGGTCAATGCGCCGAATAAAAAGAGTCGCTACGACATTTATCAGATGCCGCACATCCACGTCGTATGCGAAAAATGCGGCAACGTCATGGATCTTTTCATGGATGATGCCTTTAATAAGGACGTTTTGAAAAACATCGAGCGCAAAGCTGGCAATTTCATCCGCAAGCTAAATATCACCGCTACGGTCGAAGACTGCGAAAGGTGTAGATAGTTTAAAGAATTTTCTGCTATTATTACCCACTTTATTTTTGGAGCGGGTATGCAAACTAAGCGTAAATTTTTATTGAGCGACGATTCGATTCTGCGGACGCTAGAGCGTGCGGGGCTGAAATGTCGCAAGGTAAAGATCGCTTGGTTTTATACTTCGTTCTATCCTGAAATTTACTACATCCGCCAAAACGATGAGTGCTCTTTACACCACAAAAAAGAGGATCTCGACAGACAAACTCTAAATTTTAAAATTTCAAAAGATGATTTCAAAGAGGCTTTAAAAAGCAGGATCGCTCGCGTCGTGCAAAAAAACCGCTACGGCTTTGCTAACGACGAGGCGGAGTTTTGGCTAGAGCTTTACGGCGGCGAGCTAAGCACGCTCGCGATTTTACGAGCGAAATTTCAAAGCGAGGCGGCAAGCGCAAATTTCGATTTTGCAAAAACCTTCGGCAGCAGCGATTTTTGCGAGATCACCGACGACTACCGCTACAAAAGCCGCTATCTGGCGCGCTACGGCATCCCGCCGCGATCTCTTGATTTCGCGCACGCCCGCAGCGTTTTTGAAAAATTTAACCGAGTTAAATTTTTCGCGCCGCCCTATGCGGACAGCGTTAAGCTCGCGCGTTTGGCGCTTGAGCTGGCATGGACGAGGGCGTGCGGCGCAAAGAGCGAATATCAAAAAAGCCTAGCCCCCGAAGCTCTTCACGAGCTGCGCGTGCAGATCCGTAAATTTAGAGCCGTTTTGAAGCTATCCGCGCCGCTTTTCGAAGCTGAAAAAAAGGATGAAATTTTAAAACTGCTCGCAGAATTTATGAGCCGCACCAATCAGCTGCGAGACCTTCACGTTTTTGCGGAGTTTTTAAAGACCGACGATGCGCCTGCGAGCTTTTTACAGCAGCTAAATCTTATCACAAAGCGCTCGGAGGATAAAATTTTAGAATTTCTCTCTAGCGCGGAATTTACGAATTTAAGCGGCGCTATTAGCGGCTTTTTAAACGGCGCGGACGGCATCTACGCACGCAGCGAATATGAAAAAATTTCAAAAAAGTTCGCCTCCGCCCGCCTTTGCAAGATAATTAAAAACTTGCGCGCGGAGCTAAAAAATTTAAAGCAAGGCTCATTGCTACAGGCATTTCACGACGCGCGCATAGGGCTAAAGAGGCTACGATACGCGCTTGAAATTTTTGCAAGAAGCTTTGATGAAGGCTGCGTCAGGGAGCTGTTTAAACGCGCTAAGGCCGCCTGCGAGGATTTCGGCGCGCTGCAAGATATCAGCGTGTGGCAAAATTTCATCGCGATCTATCAAAAAGCAAGCGATAAAAGCGGCGTCGCGTTTGCGTACCTGCTGGCTCTGGACGCCCGCTTAAACGACCGCCGCGCCGAGCTGGAAGAAAAAATTTTAAATGAAAAAGAGCCTCTTTTGCGCGCTCTGAAAAGATCGCTGCGCAAAATCAAAGCATACGAATAAGGAAAACCCGTGCAAAAACAGGAAAAAATCATAAAGATGTTCGATGAGATCGCGCCTACCTACGATCTGGCAAACCGCGCCATCAGCTTCGGCGTGGACGTTTCGTGGCGCAAAAAAGCGGTCGAGCTGACGCTTGAAAAGCTTAAAGGAAAGCTCGTGAGTATCGCCGACATCGCGTGCGGCACGGGCGATATGATAAGCTCGTGGCGCGACGGCGCGGCGCAGCACGGCGTGCAGATCGAGCGGATCGTGGGGATCGATCCTAGCGAAGGGATGCTCGAGGTAGCGAAGCAAAAATTCCCTGGCTGCGAGTTTATCAAAGCAACCGCGGGCGCCACGACGCTAGATGATGCAAGCGTGGATATTTTAAGTATCAGCTACGGCATAAGAAATGTCGTGGAGCTGGACGCGGCGCTTGCGGAGTTTAATCGCGTCATCAAACCGGGCGGTTCGCTCGTGGTTTTGGAATTTACCAAAGCCGCAAGCGGCGGGCTCGCGTTTAAAATCAGAGATTTTTACGTGAGTAAAATTTTACCCAAAATCGGCGCCTTCATCTCGAAAAACAAAGAAGCCTACGAGTATCTGCCAAGCTCCATTGACAGCTTCCTAGACGCCGCGAGCTTTAGCGAAAAGCTCAAAAACGCGGGCTTTGAGCTGCGCGTGCAAAAGGGCTTCAGCTTCGACGTCAGCACGCTTTTCATCGCGGAGAAAATCGCGCAAAAGAGCGACGATGCTTAGCGTAAGCGAGCTAAACGCCCAAGCCAAGGCGCTTTTAGAGACGAGCTTTAGCTTCGTCGAGGTCGAGGGCGAGATCTCTAAGCTTAGAATTCAAAGCACGAGCGGGCATTGGTATTTCACGATCAAAGACGCGAGCGCGGCGATCGATTGCGCGATGTTTAAATTTAACGCCGCGCGGATAAATTTTATCCCCGCCGTCGGCGATAAGCTCATCGTAAGCGGCAAGGTCTCGCTCTACGCTCCCACGGGCGCGTATCAGATCCAGGTCTCAAACATCCGCAAAAGCGGCGAGGGCGAGCTGGAAGCGGCGTTTGCCGCGCTAAAAGAAAGGCTTAGCAAAGAGGGGCTCTTCGATGCCGTGCACAAAAAACAGCTTCCGAAATTTGCCCAAAGCATCGCGATCATCACAAGCGCGGGCTCAGCGGCGCAGGCGGATATGCTTCGCACGGCGCAGGGCCGCTTCGCGCTTTGCAAGATCGATCTGTATAACGCACTAGTGCAAGGCGAAGGCGCGCCTGCTTCGATCATAAGTGCGCTGCGCGCAGCCGACGAGAAGGGCTACGATGCGATCGTCATCGCTCGCGGCGGCGGCTCGCGCGAGGATCTGTGGTGCTTCAACGACGAGGCTCTGGCGCGCGCGATCTACGCGGCCAAAACGCCCGTCATCTCGGCGGTCGGGCACGAGATCGATTTTAGCATCAGCGATTTCGTAGCCGATCACCGAAGCCTCACGCCCACCGCCGCGATGATCGACCTGCTGCCTGATATTTGCGCGATCTTTCAGAGCCTAGACGGCATAAGTGACGCGTTTGATAGGCTGATAAAAGATAAAATTTCATCCGCACAAAACGTGCTGAGCCTTGCAGCTTTAGAGCTTAAATCAAAATCGATCGAGCCAAAAATTTCAGGCTCGCTCGCGGGGCTTTTAAATTTCGAGCTTAAATTTAAAAATTTTATCGGCTCCAAGCTAAGCGCCGCAGAGCATACGCTAAGCGCTAAGGATGAGCTTTTGGCGCAAAAGGCGAAATTTTTTGAGATCACCAAAGACCTCGTTCAAATCCAAAAGGACGGCAAAACGGTGGCCCTAGGTGAGCTTGCCGCGGGCGATGAGTTCGTCCTTTGCTCGCAGCAGCTCAGCAAAAACGCGAAAATCATCTAAAGGAGGCAAAATGGATAGAATTTTAAATTTTAGCGCAGGACCTAGCACCATCCCGCTGGGCGTGCTAAAGCAGGCGCAAGAGGAGCTGCTAAACTACGCGGGGCGCGGATTTTCGATAATGGAGATCTCGCACCGCACTAAAATTTTCGAGGAAGTTTTGCATAGCGCGATGAGCCGCGTGCGCGATCTCTACGGTTTTTCGGATGATTTTACGATTTTGTTTTTACAAGGCGGCGCGAGCCTACAATTCGCGCAGGTACCGATGAACCTATACGCAGGCGGCGTTGCAGAATACGCCAACACGGGCAATTGGACGAGCAAGGCGATCAAGGAAGCAGGCGTGCTCGGCATAAACTACCGCGTGGTCGCAAGCAGCGAGGATAGCAAATTCGACCGCATCCCCGAGGTTAAATTTTCTGACGGCGCCGACTACGGCTACATCTGCTCGAACAACACTATCTACGGCACGCAGTATCCGCAGTTGCCACAATGCAAATGCCCGCTCGTAGTCGATAGCTCGAGCGATCTGTTTTCGCGGCCGGTGGAGCTTAGCAACGTGGGGATGTTTTACGGAGGCATTCAGAAAAACGGCGGCCCCGCGGGCGTGACGATGGTTGCAATCCGCAAGGATCTGCTGGATCGCGCGAACCCCAAAACGCCGATGATCCTGCGCTACAAGACGCAGGCGGACGCGGACTCTATGAGCAACACCCCGAATACTTTCGGAATTTACATGCTAAATTTAATGCTCGGCTGGATCAAGGACGAGATCGGCGGGCTCGCGGCGATGCACGAGCGCAACAAGCGCAAAGCGGCGCTACTTTACGGCGCGATCGATGCCAGCGGCGGCTTCTACCGCGGCCACGCGCAAAAAACTAGCCGCAGCCTGATGAACGTGAGCTTTAATATCGCAGACGCCGCGCTTGAGCCCATCTTCGTCGCGCAGGCGGAGGCCGAGGGTATGATCGGGCTTAAAGGACACCGCGTTTTAGGCGGCATCCGCGCCTCTATCTACAACGCGATAAACTACGAGGATGTTGAAAAACTAGTCACTTTCATGAGCGAGTTTGCGCGCAAAAACGGCTAGCGGCGATTAAATTTAGAGGGTTTGAGCGCAGCTCGCGCTTATAGACGAGATTGTTTAGGATCCGCGCTTGCCTTGTTGCTGAGCTGGTATTTGCCGCAGCCCTCGCTTTTATAGCTGGTATTTTACGGCAGAAATAGCTTTGATGCGGCTTAGATTTCGCCGCTAGAATTTTATTGAAGATGAAATTTTATGATGTTAAAATTTTGCTTTGGATGAAGTCTGGTGGCTTCGATTTTGCAGCGGCAAGCAGACTTGGTGCCGCTGGGATTTATTAGGTAGGATTTAACATCTAAAACGCTATTATCGGTGTTCGAGGAGGGTCGGCGGTTTATTTATTTAGGCGCAGGTTTAGCGTATCTGGCGTCTAAATTTAAGCTTAACCCTAAAAACGGGCAAAATTAAACGAAAGGATTTAAATGAGTTTTAAGAGATTTTTTGCAGTAGCGCTTGTGGTGGGCGCTTGCGCTTCGGTGAGCGCAGAGGCTAGCGCTGCTGGGGATTTTTGTATCAAAAACGGCGGCGAGCTAATCGTCCGCAAAGACGGCAACGGCGTGGACTACACCGTTTGTAAGCTGCCCGACGGCACTATGATCGATGCTGAAGAATTTTATAAAACAGGCGGCGATTTGAGCAAATTTAAGAGCGTAAATCGATAGAATTTTATCGATTGTGAGATTTGCAGCAGCGAAATTTCATAAAATTCTGCGTCAAAATTCCTCTTTAAAATTTAGATGAATTCTAACTAGCAAGCGTTAGCACAAGTAAATTATTTGGGTACCTCATACAAAGTGAGGGCAGCAGAGTGATGGAAGAAATTCAATTCTCCAAACATCAACGATGTGCGGAGATTTTGCTCCAGTAAGGTGCTGAAAACGGCGACTACGCAAAGCAGAAATATTTTAAGCGATTTGACGCGACGTGCAGGAAAGCTACTAGATTGCTTGATTAAGACGCAGATTTTTTGGATATGCGATAAGCGTTTGTGTCCTACTTGCTGAACTTAAATTTTAGCCGTTCGTGGGCGTAGCTCACTTCCTTTTTTTTAAAAGGCTCAAATTTTAGCCGCTTGCGGGTGCTCGTTCGCTTCCTTTGCCTGCGTAAATTTAGCACGTGAAAATCACGACCTCGCCGCACATCGATAGCTTCGCATCGAGCTCCAGTACGTGGTTCTCGTATATGGCGCGCGTACTCGAAATTCGTCATTTTCGCCCCTTTAAATTTTGATCGTCAAAGCGTTTGCGTGGAATTTTACCTAAATTTTGCGCATTTGCCGAATTAAAATTTATGTGCGATGAGACTTTTGTAGAATTTAAAATTTAGCGGTTCGGTTTGGGTTCAGTACTGCGACAAAGCGGCGGGCGATGAGCGACGACGGGTTGTCGTGTGGGCGGTTAGTAGCGGTGGATGGGTATCGCGCGGCGGAGGCGTCGCCCGACGACGGCACCTACGGCACGTGACGACGGGCGGTAGCCGATGATCGCGACCGCAGCGCTCGCAGGCTACTTGCTCGCAGAAGCGGACTTTTCGCGCTCAGGCCGTCGCAAAATGGCGGGCAGCGTATTGGATGACCGCAGCGCTTGTAGCGCCCGTGATGAATGCCGTGTTTTTCATAATTCCTCCTTCGGTAGGAATTTTATTAATTTAGCTCGCCCTTTTACCGCTTGCATTAGTAGTGTCTTTCCATCTACTGGCTGTATCGTCGAAGAGGCGCAAACGCAGTATGCAATGTAATTTTACAGATCTTTTTATTTTGGCTAAAATAAGCAAAATTTTAAAGGAAAGATATGCTGATTTCTTACTTGCTGCGAGATAACCGGAAATTCGCTAAAATGAGAACTAGAATTTCGCGCAGAATTTATAAAGGGAACAAGTTCATCCGCGCCGTCTGCGCGATAGATTTGCTTTTCGCTTTTGCGTTTTCGGCTTGCCTTTTTATTTTTGAGGACGATTGGATAGAGTTTGTACGTAAGTACTATGGTGATAAGTCCTGGATAAAGAGCCTAAGAGCGATCTTGCCTACTGCTTGCGCAGTTTTTTATATTTACGCTATTTGCGTTAGATCGTGGCTACTAAATTCCGCGATATACGATAAGAATAAAAATGTCACTTTCGGCGATTTTAGCATTGAAATTTCAGACGATTTAAAGGGGCAATTTATATTAGTAAGTGAGCGAGATACGCTCATTTACGATGCGGAATTTTGTGAGGTGGTAATGGAGCGCGATTTTTTGGTAATTTTGCTGGAAGGAAGTCTTTTTATCGCCGTACCAAACGAAGCGTTTAAAGAAATAAGCAAGGAGGAATTTGCTGCGAAATTAAACAAAACAATAAGTGAGGCAAAAAGCGAAATTTAAAAAGCTATGGGCAGATAGAACGGATATGATTGCGATCACAATGGAATTTTAGCCGTAATGAAATTTTATCCGTTGCTTGCAAATCTTTTGCTATTTTTGTTTTAAAAATTTTTGCTAAAGGATTTTATTTATGCTTACGAGTGCATAGTAAAAGTACCGCACTAAAATTTATTGAGCTCGGTGATGTACTCTTGAGAGTGCGCCTAAAATATTTTTATGCTCACGCTCCGCACCGCTGCGGCGGTGCGGTAATGAGCGGCGATAGATAAGTTGTCGCGCGGCGACGGGCGGTAGCCGATGATCACGACCGCAGCGCTCGCAGGCCGGTCGCTCGCAAAAGCGCTTTTTTGCATTCATAGCGTGCATTGGCGGCGCAAGGTCGGCGGCATTGTTTGATCCGTTGCGCGCGAAATGAAATTTTATCGTTTAAATTCTAGAGTAAGACCCTGCGCCTGCAGCGGCAAATTTGCTTGTATGAATGAAATTTATCGTCCAAATTTAGTAAAAGATAAAATTCCAAATCGCGCGTGAAGTGGTGTGAAATTTTATTTGGTTTTGTTTCGCCGCGCAGCGGTTTGCACGACTTGCTTTAAATTTTACTTTATCCCCGCAAATGCTGCTTTTGCGTCCGCCAAATCCTTCTCGTCCGGGTGCTTCGCAGCCTCCGCCCAGCGCGCAAGTCGCTCGGGAGTGATAGGGTGGGGCGAGTTGCCGCCGGCCGCCATTTTGCGCATCGTCTCAAGTAGATTCGGATCGATCGCGCCCTGGCAGGCAAACTCCCTTATAATCTCGTTGCCGTTTGCTTTAAGCCCCTCTTCAAAGCCATCCAAACACTTACGCGAATGCTCGCCGTCCGGTTCCGCGCCCAGAGTCATGAAAACGCCAAGCTTCTTGTTGTGAATTTTACGTAAAAAGCGCGTAAATTTCGCCTCGGCCTCGCCCTTATCGACGTAAAAGCCCAAGGCTATAAAGTCGTAGTCATCGACCTCGCCTTCAAAGTCGCGGAAATTTAAGCTTTCGCAGCCTAGTTGTTCGGCGATCGCGTCGCCCACCTTTTTCGTGTTACCCGTTTGTGAGGTGTAAAGCACGATTTTTTTCATACAAAATCCTTTTTCATAATGTTTGCTATCTCTTCGTTGATGTTGTTGCCCCAAAAAACTCCGTCCAAGTTCAAGATCGATTTTTCATCCTTAAGCTTCAAAAGCCCCCAGCTTTGAAATTCTTTGAGCTTTTGCACTACTTCGCCGTAAATATTCGCGCTTAGGGCCTCTTTTAGCTCGTTTAAGCTTACGATCGGGTATTGAAATAGATTGTTTAGCACGCTATATTTTGCCTCGCGCTCATCGATTCGCGAGATCATCTTGTGTCCCGACACGCCGTAAATTCCGAAGCCCGCTACGTGTCCGCCCGCGCCGTTGCCGATAGGCAGGATATCCGTGCCCTTGTGGCTTAGCTTGATGTAGCCGTAGTTATCGCGACCTTTTCGAGCAAGCTTAGTAAGCTCCAAAACCTCGAAATTCCCGCTTTGCAGCAGCGCCTCTGCAAAGGCATGGTGCAGCTTTTTATCAGTCGGCAGATCGTAGTAGGAGGTGTCGATCTTTTTGGATAGCTCCGAGCCATCGAAAAACATCAGCGAGTAAAAGCTGGCGCTATCTAGACCTAGCTCATTTACGTAATTAGCATCTGCGATCGCCTCCTCTACGCTTTCGCTGGGGAAGTTGTAGATGATGTCGCAGCAGAGCATGCCGTCAAATTTTTCTCTAAGCTCCTTTAGTCGCTCGATCGCGCGAGCGGGCTTATGCACGCGGTTTAGAAGCGCGCGCCCCTGTCTACTGAAGGTCTGCACGCCGATGCTAAAGCGATTTACGCCGAAGCTTTGCAGAGCGAGCGCTTTTTGCGTATCTAGATTATGCAGCGTGGTTTCTATGCTGATCTCGCAGTCGTCCGCGATCTTAAAATTTTTATGCAGTGCGTCCAGAACCTTTTCAAAGTGCGCTTCGCTAAATACACTCGGCGTGCCGCCGCCGAAGTAGATGCTTTTAACGTTTTTGGTATCGAAGTAGGGCATCTCGCCGTAGTCTTTGATCTGGCGGATTAAAAATTTAGCGTATTCGTCCAGCTCGTCGCCGAGTTTGGAGCGCATCATCGAACAAAACGAGCAGATGTTGTCGCAAAAGGGCACATGCAGATAGATCACGCAATCGCTGTCTTTGGCGGGCTGCTCCAGCGCGTCGAACAGCTCGTTTTCGCTTGCGGAAACGCTCTCGAAAAGCTTGGAGCGGTGGTGGGATTTAATGCGTTCTTTAAACATCTATTTCGTTGCCTCCGCGTAAATTTCATCCACCGTCTCGCCGATCTGCGGGCTGCCCCGCAAGATGAGCGTCGGGGCTTTTAAAATTTTGCCCGATTTTACCGCTTTAGTGTTGCTAAGAATCGGATTTGCCTTTAAAAAATCCTCCGTCTCGCCACCCACGACGACGATTATATCGGGGTTTTGCTCCAAGATGTATTCGGCAGATACCGAAGGCGTGCTGCCTTTTAGGCCGTCTGCGATATTTTTGGCGCCTAGGCGAGCGAAGATATCGCCGATGAGGGTTTTGTCATTGAAAGCCATAGTGGCGTTTGAGCCGAAAAATAGCGCTACTTTTTTACCGCGAAGAGCGGGTTTGTCTGCAAAAATTCCATCCATCCGCGCGCAAATTTTATCCGCCTCGCTCTCTTTTTTTACGATTGCGGCGACCTTTTTTACGTTTTGGCAGATCTCTGCGGTGGAGTTCGCATCCATCGCAAGGCTCTTAAGCCCTAGCTTTTGCAGATTCTCGCTAACGCCTGCGGAGTGAAAGCTCGTGATGACCAGATCGGGCTTAAGCTCGACGATCTTTTCCATATTCGGCTTTATGTAGGTGCCTACGCTAGGCAGTTTCGCGGTTTCTGCCTCCGGGCGGATCTTACTCATCGAGGTAGTTGAGATCGCAGCGATCTGATCCTGCGCGCCTAAAGCGTAGATGATCTCGACTGCAGCGGGGTCGAGCACTACCAGGCCTTTGGCGAGCGCAAAACTCGCCGAAAGCAAAGCTATAAGAATTTTTTTCACATTTTCTCCTTTTGCGGTAAGATAAATTTGGTTCCCAAATTTTCGACTATCAGGGCGTCAAAGCCGTAAATTTCTTTTATGATCTGCGGCGTAAAAAGCTCGCTCGCGCTACCGCGATACCTTACTGCGCCGTCTTTTAGCATCAAAATTTCATCGCAAAAAAGCGAGGCTAAATTTAGATCGTGCAGCACGATGACGCTCGTTAAATTTAGCGTTTTGGTTAAATTTTCGCAGATCTTCATAGCCTCGATCGCGTAGTTCATATCAAGCGCGCCCGTGGGCTCATCGAGCAGTAAAATTTCAGGCTCGCTTACTAGCGCTCTGGCAAGCAGCACGCGCCCGAACTCGCCGCCGCTTAGCTCAAACGCGCTGCGATTTAAAAATTTCTTCACGTCCAAAAGCTCGGCGATTTGCTCTACCTTGTCGCGGTCGCTCGCATCGTAGCCGCTAAATGCGCTTTTTAGGCGGCAAAATCTGCCCGCAAGTAAAATTTCATTCACGTTCAGTGCGGCTGCGAGGGCTGTTTTTTGCGGCACGAAGCCGATGAGCGCGGCAAGCTCTTTGAGGCTATATTCGCTTGCTTTTTTGCCGTTTATTTCGATGATGCCGCTTGCGGGCTTTAAAATTTGCAATATATTTTTTAGCAAAGTGCTTTTGCCGCAGCCGTTAGGACCCAAAATCCCGTAAAATTTACCCCGCTTTAAATTTAACTCTATGCCTCGCAAGATCGCCCGCTTGCCGTAGCTGAAGTTTAGCGCCGAAATTTTCATGCATGCTTCCTAAACGCGAGGTATAGAAAAAATGGTGCGCCGAAAAAGGAGGTCACCACGCCGATCGGAATTTCTACCGGCGAGAGGGCGTTTTTAGCGATTACGTCGCAAAAAACCAAAAAAACTCCGCCGGTAAGCGCGCTAGCGGGGATCAGCACGGCGTTGCTCGCCGTATGAAGCGCCATGCGAAGCGTGTGCGGAATGATGAGCCCCACGAAGCCTATCATCCCCGTAAATGCGACCGAAAAGCCGATGATGAGCGAGGAGACGATGAGCAGGCTCTTTTTGGACTTCTCGACGTTGAGCCCCAGCGATTTCGCCTCCTCGTCGCCGTTTAAGATGATATTTAGCTCGTGGCGCTTTGCGTAAAAATACGCCATGCAAAACAGCAGCGGCGGCAGCAAAAGCGCGATCTTTTGCCAGTTTGCGCCGCCTAGATAGCCCATCATCCACGCCGTAATCCTAAAACTATCCTCTCCGATTAGATAGACCGCGAAGGATGTAAATGCGCCCAAAAACGACGATACGGCGATGCCTACGATCAGCAGAGTAGAGATCGAGCGGGTATGGGCGGCGAGCTTAAAGATCACGAGCGAAAGCCCGCTGGCGGCCAAAAATGCGAAAATTCCATAAAAAACGTCGCTAAGCCCCAGCAGATAGGCTATGACCGCGCCGAAAGTCGCTGCCGAGGCGATACCGATGATGTAGGGATCTGCAAGCGGGTTTAAAAATACGCTTTGCACCACCACTCCCGAAGTTGCCAGCAGCGCGCCTATTAAAATTCCAAGCACGAGGCGCGGCAGGCGCATTTGCAGCAAGATGAGCTCCTTGGTCTCGTCTATCTCGCCGAAGGTGAAAAATTTCGCGATGTCACCTAGCGAAATGCTCGCCCCGCCGCTGCTTACGGCCACTAAAGCAAGCAATATAAAAGCTACGATTAGAAAGAGATAAAATTTAAAGCTCATAGCCCACCAGGCGAACTATACGCGCAGATTTCGTCGCAGCGGATATTTTTAAAATTTAAGCGGTGCCAGGAATTTATACGCGCGGAATTTATGAAATTCTCGCGGCTGGCGCCATCATTTTTGAAGCTTGCATAGCTTTTGATATCAGCGCGAAAAAGTGCGTAGCCGCACACCTGATCCGGCATAAATTTCCTCCTAAAAGTATTCGCGATTTTTATTAAGAAATTAAAATCGTTATCATGGGATTTTATCGCTTGATTTCTTAAACCGCGATAAATTCCGTAACGGCTAAGAGCTGTGGAGTTAAATTTAGGGCGATTAAATGTTAAAATTTCGCGCGTCTCCAAGCCGTCTATTTAAATTTGAAATTCAAAATTTAGGCGGTAAATTTAAACGCCGAAAGAGCTCTTTTTAATTTCGCGATTCAGCTTTAAATTATAAAAACGCCGATAAAATACGCACTAAATTTTATTTAGCGAGCCCCGCTTTAAAGGCGTAAGTCGTTTTGTTAAACGGCAAACTGCGCCCAAGCCGCTCGCTAAGCTTTAAGGAGTGGGCATGAAAACATGGCAAAAGATCCTTTGGGCGGCGGTCGCCGTCATAGGGGCGTGGTGTTTCGGCGTACTTGCGCTAAATAAAGGCGAGAGCATCAGTGCCGTCTGGCTCGTAGTGGCCAGCGCGTGCATCTATCTGATCGGATACACCTTCTACGGGCGCTTTATCGCGTATCGCGTCTTTGAGCTGGACGATCGCCGCGCAACTCCTGCAGTGATCCGAAACGACGGACGAGATTACGTCCCTACAAACAAATACGTCCTTTTCGGCCACCATTTCGCCGCTATCGCGGGCGCCGGACCGCTCGTAGGCCCGGTAGTGGCCGCACAGATGGGCTATTTGCCCGGTACCATTTGGCTTTTGGTAGGCGTCGTGCTCGCAGGCGCGGTACATGATTTCATCGTGCTCGTGCTATCTACGCGACGCGGCGGCAAGAGCCTCGGCGAGATGATCAAAGAGGAGATGGGCAAGCTCACGGGCGGCATCGCGATGATCGGGATTTTTTTCATCATGCTGATCATCGTGGCGATCTTGGCGATGGTCGTCGTAAAGGCGCTCGCGAACTCGCCGTGGGGGCTTTTTACGATCGCGATGACGATACCGATCGCCATATTTATGGGAATTTACATGAGGTTCTTGCGCCCGGGCAAGGTCAGCGAGGCATCGATCATCGGCTTTATTTTGCTGATGCTTTCGCTTTGGGGCGGGCATTACGTCTCGATCGATCCGTACTGGCACGACGTCTTTTCGCTAAAGGGCGAGACGCTCGCGCTTCTTACGATCGGCTACGGCTTTGTAGCGGCGATCTTGCCGGTGTGGCTGCTGCTTGCGCCGCGCGATTATCTAAGCACTTTCCTTAAACTCGGCGTCATCATCGGCATGGCGGTCGCGATAATTTTCGTCGCGCCCGAGCTTAAAATGCCCGCTACGACGAAATTTATCGACGGCACGGGCCCCGTTTTTGCAGGTCCGATATTTCCATTTTTGTTTATCACGATCGCATGCGGCGCTATCTCGGGCTTTCACGCGCTGATCTCCAGCGGCACGACGCCGAAGATGGTCGAGCGCGAAACCCATACTCTTTTCATCGGCTACGGCTCGATGCTTATGGAAAGCCTCGTGGGCGTAATGGCGCTTGTGGCTGCGTGCATCCTAAGCCCTGGCGAATACTTCGCTATCAACTCGCCAGCCGCGGTACTCGGTAAAGACGCGGTAAGCGCCGCAGCGTATATAAGCTCTATCGGATTTAGCATTACGCCCGAGCAGATCGGCGCCTTGGCCTCAAACGTCGGCGAAACCACGATGATGAGCCGCACGGGCGGCGCTCCTACCTTTGCGATGGGGCTAACGATGCTGCTGCATCAGATCATCGGCGGCAAGGAGCTGATGGCGTTTTGGTACCATTTCGCGATTCTATTTGAGGCGCTGTTTATTCTGACCGCAGTCGATGCAGGTACGCGCACGGGGCGCTTTATGGTGCAAGAAATTTTAGGCAACGTCTATAAGCCATTCTCCGATACCAAAAATTTTCTCTACGGCATCATCGCGACGGTGATCTGCGTGGCGGGCTGGGGCTATCTGCTCTACAGCGGCGTTACCGATCCTATGGGTGGAATTTACACGCTGTGGCCGCTTTTCGGCGCGTCCAATCAGATGCTCGCGGGCATCGCGCTGCTGCTTGCGACGGTGGTGCTTTTTAAAATGGGCAAGCAAAAATACGCCTTCGTCACGATCGCTCCTGCGATCTGGGTGCTTATAACCACGCTTTATGCGGCGATCTTGAAGCTGATGCCGGCTAACGGCGAGCGCGTGCACGACGCGGTAAGCCACGTAGCTATCGCGCAAAATACCGCCGCCAAGCTTGCTAGCCTAAGCGATCCCGCGGCGATCGAAAAGGCGCAGGCTATCATCAGAAATAACGTCATCGACGCCGTGCTATGTGCTCTTTTCGTCGTCGTTACGATCATCGTCATCACTCAAACGATCCGAATGTGCCTTAAAATTTCAAAGGGCGGCGCGAGCGAGGGATATTTCAAGCTAGCAGAAAGCGAGTACGTGGACAGGGGCGTTTATGAAAAAGTTTAAATTTAATCCGCTCGCAGCCCCGAAGGCCGTGGCGAGGTTTTTGGCGCGCGCGGATGCCGCACTTGCGCCGCTCATCGGGCTCGGCGATTACGAGGGCTATCTGAGCCATTTCAGAAGCGTTCATCCGGACGAAATCCCGCTAAGCAGAGCGGAATTTTTTCGCGCGATGCAAGATAGCAAGGCAAAAAACGTCAAGTGCTGATAGCGGCGAAAGGGCGCGGTCGCGCCGTACTCATCGCCGGTCTGCGACGCTTTGCCGTCTTGTCGTAAAATTTCGCCGCGGGTTTGAAATTTTAATTTAGACTAGGGCGCGGATAAAGTGTGCGAACGAGGTTAAATTTAGCACGCCGCACAAACCGCCGCCGAGTGAAATTTAGACTAGCCGCGCGGCGTAAATTTTAAAATGATTAAATTTCAAGGCGCCGCGAAGCCCGCAAGTCTTTTCTGTGGTAGCCAAAAGCTTGCAGGCTTTAAAATTTGAAATTCCAAAATCCGTAAAGCAAGATTTTACGCCGTATCGTTTCGCGGGCGAGATTTATGCCGCAAAATTCGGCGCGCGCAGGGTAAATTTACCCTGCACCGAAGGCGCAAAGTAAATTTAGAATACATTAAGAATATAAGAAAGGAGGAGGGTTTAATATTAAAATTATTTCCTGGCTATTTTTTGATATTCTTTAATTCGAACGCGGTGCATCTGGTATTGCCAGACGATTTTTGGATCTGCTCAAGAAAATAGCGTCATGAGCATGTCTTAGATTAACAGCTTCAACACTATTTTCATCGGCTGGAACTTTCTCTTTATATTTTTCTATGATAGCCTTAGCTTCGTCCAAGTGCTCCATATAATACTTAACCGAATACGCCATACCCTTTTCCTCTACGACCGTTTTGGCATTCACGCAATTCTTATACGAGTTGCTGCCATCTTTAAGAGTGTTGAAATCACACTTTGCCAAAACCTCTTTGGCTTCGTCCAGATGTGCGTCGTAATACTCCTTGGTCTTTACCTCGGTATCATCGCCGCAACCAACTAAAAAAGCAGCTAACACCCCCCCCAGAGGAACATCTTAGGATTTTTCATTTCATTCTCCTTGTTTGAAATTTATCGATATTTTACTATCCGTTTACTTTAAAAAATTTGAATTGCGCGCGCACGCGCCGTTTTAACGCGATTAGTTAAAATTCCGTTTTTAAAATTTACTCGCGCGACGGAATGCGACGTTTTACGTGGTGCCGCAAGATGGAGACCAAACGCGCGCAGTGTAAAAGGACGGCAAAGCAAAAAACTACGAGACGCAAAAGGGCGGCGTAGCAAAACAGCGCGAACGCTTAAAATCGCTCTGACGTGTCCGTAGTAGGCGTCTAAACCGCACTTGTAGCGAAACGATGGCAGGGCAAAACGTAACGCGGCAAAATCGCTCGCGCCGCTACTGCAACAGACGCTACTGTAGCACCTTTTTTAGCGCCAGCGCAAATAGCACGACATAAAGGACGAGCAGCCATTTTTTCTGCGTTTCGCGCCTTGCGTGGTGAGCTTGAGAGGTGCCGAAATACACGCCCAAAAGCCCGCCCACGGCTAGCAGCGCGCCGGCTAGCTGCTCGCCGCTTGCAAGCGAAAATTTTCTAAGCTTCATCTGCTTTTGCTCGTCGTTATCGCCTGCGTAAAATGCGTGATCACCCATTATTAGGACATTTTCGCCGATATCGCGAAGTCTGTTTTGAAGCCTACTTTGCCATAAAATTTTCATCGGTCGCTCCTTCTGTATGCGCGTAAAGAACACAGCGCGATTTATCGATTTTAATTTGCGCTAGCGGTTTTATCGACGTGCATGCTAATACTTGAATTATTGCTTTTAAATTTACACTATTTGCGCGGCGCTCGGTACCTATCAAATCGGCATCTGAGCCGTGCCTTGCAGGCAAATTTATCCGCACAGAGTTTTGACCGGGCTAGAAATAAATTTAACCGCGCGCTGTTTGAGCGAAACCGTAAAATTAGCCTCGCAAATTTAGATCATTTTTTCGGTTTATTTTCTTTGGTATAGTCCACGGCGATGCGCTGGCAGGCGATTTTATCGTTCTTTTCGAGGCATAAAGTCTCCAGCTCCTCGCGGCTGAAATTTTTATAATCTTTGATCGTCTTTTTACCGCCGTCGCCCATCACGAAGTATATGAGAGCCGCTAAAATCGCCATCGCAGCGATTAATCTAAGCATAATTGCCTCCTAAATTTCATAGATTTTTCGCCAAATGTGCGAGCGAATTCGGCGCGTATCTGTTTAAATAGGCAGTCAAATTCTATGCCGTTCGGATTTTGCGAGCAGCGCATTTTTAAATTTAAAGCAAATTAATCTGCTTCGGAAAGTACCTATCCAGCGTCTGCACTACCTGCTCTAACCAGACCTTTCGCTCAGCTTCGTCGCTATCTGCGACCACTCTAAACATCAGCCGCTCAAAGGTTTTCACGCCGCAAAAATCAAAAATGCAGCTTTTCCAAATTTTTTCCAGCGGATCGCCGAATATCTTGTTTTCTCTGGCCTCGGGGGTGTTGGAGGTGTTGAAAACTACGGCGGCTTTAGCCTTTAAAAGTCCTATCGGAAGCCCGCCGCCGTTATCGCCCGGCGCAAAATCGTAGGCTACTCTCTGCCTTAGCACACGGTCAATCCAGCCCTTGAGGATGGCGGGCGGCTCGCCCCACCAGTTCGGATGGACAATCACGATACCATGGGCGTTTGCTATGTCTTTTTGATGCGCCTTTAACAGCTCGTCGTCGCTTTCATCGCTCACGAGCTCAGCGCCGCTAAGGATCGGATTAAATTTCTCCTTATATAGATCGTGAAATTTAACCTCGTAGCCGCTATTTTGCAGCTTTTCTACCGCTACGTTTGCAATAGTCGCTTTAGGCTTATCTCGTAAGGATGTGCCAGGATAACAGAAATTTGCTCCATTTTTTTTGCTTTATTTCATATTGCTATTCAATTTCTAATTTTTTTATAATTTCTCTAGAGAATTTTGCATATTGACTTGATGTATATGGAAAATTATCTTTTGAAAAATCGAAATCTAACTTACTTAAAAGGTTATCATAAAATTCAAAATCTTTAATTCCATATTTATCAATAAGTGCAAGATAACTCATAATAAACCCATTTATAGATATTACAGATAATATCTTAGATTGAGGATCATGCCATTCGCTCTTGAAATGCTTCTTTATTGCCTTAAAATATATTGAAATTTTTTCTACGCAAAATTCCTTATATTTATTCAAGGATGCATCATCCATTTTTTTTAGTGCCTCTTTATCGCCATCCCAGTGAAAGAATAGATTTTTTCTACCATCTTTGGGATCTAAAGTTATTAAATAACGCAACGCAAATTTGATTATTGATGCAATTTTAATTTTGTTTTCATCCAATAATGACATTTCAAATTTATTTAGAAAAATACTCTTTTTATTTAGGAGATCAATGATTGACCTAGATAAACCAAAATCTGAAATAGGATCTTTAACCATTTGAATATGTAATAATACATCTTGAGATACCGGTTTAGCATTGGAATTAATATCTAAAAATATTTCACTCTGTATCTTTATTTTTTTAGTATCCGACATACCTTTTGGAAAAATAAGACCCGTAACTAATAAGTGTAACTCTTTTCTTAACTGTGATATTTTAGGCTCATCACTATCTGTTTCTAAACCTTCATAATGAGCATAAATACGATGTTGTCCATCAATAATACATATACTATTCATACAATTTGGGATAAGCATAGTGCATACGTCATGCTTATTGATTTCATCAATATTAATAGGTATATTATCTTTTTTGAAAGAAATATCTTCAGGCAAAGCTACAATAATATTATTATAAAAAGCTTCTTTATTTGTTACTAAAAATTTTCTTATACTGTTAATTCTTTTATCCTGAATTAGACGTTGATAAAGCAAAGAAGAATCTTCCCAGTTATCTTTTCTTAAGACATAAGAGTTTTTTATTAATGTTTCTGCAGATATCATGAAAGACACTATTCTTACATTATCTTTAATGCCAGTAAAAGATTTAGGAGTAATTATCGTAGTTTTTATCTCTTTCGGACTGCTTTCTGCAGTAATAATACCTATATCATCATCATTTAGCCCCAAGAACCTAAAAATTTCATACCTGGCCGACTTTTTTATACATTTTGACATTTTAGATAAATACATTAAAGCATTATGGTCAACGAATTTTATCAATGGGTATAATTTATAATCATCATCGCTAAAATCAAGTTTTTCTTGGGAAAAATATAAAAACTTGATTTTATATCTATCTAATGAATATTGTTTAATAAATGAATCTTGAAAATTATCATATAACCATTGGTAAAAGTTTGTTAAATTTTTATTTATTTCTACAAATCCTTCATGCTTTTTTCTAACATGATCTTTAATATTGTCTGTTTTTGTTACAGTATCCTCACAAATCAAAATTATATTCTCATAAATAAATATAAAATCTAATTCTACGGTTCTATGCCCTATTTTAAAGTGTTTATTTTGAGTGTTTAAATATTTAAAACCCGCCATAATAAAAGTATTCTTTATACCATTTCTAAAATTTCTAGATAATCTTGCCTTTTTTATTTCTTCCGGAGATTTTTTTGATTTTCTAATACTTTTAGACATTTATGCTTGTCCTTCTCTAATTTTACGGAATTCTTCTGGCAACATCGCAACCGAACTATTTAAGTCAGGCTCCATAACCGGTACATCCTTTCTGACTTTTATAACCCCATCAATAGCTTCCTGAATACGCGTTTTGGCAATATTAAAGTATTCTTTTTGTATCTCTGCCCCCACAAAGCACCTCTGCTCTAGTATGGATGCTACACCTGATGTTCCAGAACCCATAAACGGATCCAAAACTATTCCATTGATGGGTGTCAATGCTTTAATTAACCTTTGTGGAATAGCAATTGGGAATTGGCATGGATGCTTTGTTTTTTCTATATGGTTGGCCTTAACATTTGGTATATCCCACACATCCGATGGGTTCTTACCCAAAGGGTTACCGCTAAATTCCCCTTTATTCTCTCCTTTATATGAACGTTTGCCTGGGTATTTTTGTGGTATACGTATATTGTCTAAATTAAAATTATATTCTTTGCCTTTTGTAAACCATAGTATTGTTTCATGTCTTCCACTAAAACGTTTTGAACTATTTAGCCCATGTCCAAAAGTCCAAATTAATCTATTTCTTAGTAGGAGCGGATATTCTAAACTACGGTTATTTTCACTAAATATCTGATAAACATAATAATCCAAAGGAATAACCTCTGATTTGCTAATATGATAACCGGTTTGCCAACATAGACTTCCTCCTTTTTTTAATACACGATAAATGTCACCAAATATAGATGACTGTTGTTTTTTAAAAGTTTCAATATCGTCGTGCAAATTCTCATACGCTTTATTCATACAATATGGGGGGGAAGTTATAATTAAATCGCAAAATTCATCTGGTATATTCTTAAGTAATTTAATACAATCCCCATTAAATATTGTTATACTATTATTTTCATTAAATTTTTCAGCAATTTTTATATTTTCCAAAGTTCGTCAACCCCTATAAAAATAATTAAAATATTCTCACTCCCACTCTATCGTTGCGGGCGGTTTGCTCGAGATGTCGTAAACTACGCGGTTGATGCCGTCCACTTCGTTTATAATGCGGCGAGAGACGTTTTCTAGCAGGTCGTACGGCAGGCGCGAGAAGCTGGCTGTCATACCGTCGCTAGCGTCCACTACGCGTATGCACACGGCGTTTTCGTAGGTGCGGTTATCGCCCATGACGCCGACGGAGTGCACGTTTAGCAGTACGCAAAACGCCTGCCACGTTTTGTTATACCAGCCGCTTGATTTTAGCTCGTCGCGTAGGATCACGTCGGCTTTGCGCAGTAGCTCGAGGCTCGGCGTATTTACCTCGCCCATTATGCGGATCGCAAGGCCAGGTCCCGGGAATGGATGGCGGAAAACTACTTCGCGCGAAAGACCTAGCTCAAGCCCCAGCTGGCGCACTTCGTCTTTAAAAATTTCGCGCAGAGGCTCGATTAGTTCAAATTTCATATCTTTTGGCAGACCGCCTACGTTGTGATGGCTTTTGATCGTCTTGCTCGAGCCTGCGACCGAGCTTTCGATGATGTCGGTATAGAGCGTGCCCTGGGCTAGAAATTTTACGTTTTTGTATTTTGCCGCCTCTTTGCTGAAAACCTCGATAAAGGTCGCGCCGATGATTTTGCGTTTTTGCTCGGGATCGATCACCCCTTTTAGCCTGCTTAAAAATAGCTCGCTAGCATCGACTACGTCTAAGCTCACGCCGAGTTTGAGCCTAAACATCTCCTCTACCGCCTTGCGCTCGCCAGTGCGGAGTAGTCCGTTATCGACAAAAACCGCTATCAGGCTCTGCGGCACTGCGTGCGCCAAAAGCGCCGCTACGACCGAGCTGTCCACGCCGCCGCTTACCGCGCAAAGCACTTTGGCGCTACCTACGCGCTCTTTTATTTTGATCATCTGCTCTTTGGCGAAGCTGCCCATATTCCAAGTGCTGGTTATTCCGCAGATCTCTTTGGCAAAATTTTTTAAAATTCTATCTCCGAACTCGCTGTGGCAGACCTCCGGGTGAAATTGCAGCGCGTAAATTTTACGGATCTCGTCGCCGAATACGCACCACTCACTCTCGTCCGAGCTTGCCATCACCTCAAAGCCCTCCGGCAGGCTTTCGACCTTGTCTGAGTGACTCATCCAGACAGTAGAGTTATCCTCCACGCCGCCGAATAGCTTGCTAGCGCGAAGCAGCTTTAAAGAAGCTTTGCCATACTCTTTTTTACCCGCAGGCACGACGCTGGCGCCAAATTTATGCGCGATGAGCTGCATGCCGTAGCAGATACCTAAAATAGGAATTCCAAGCTCAAAAATTTCATTGTCGCAAAAATACGCATCTTTGGCGTAAACGCTAGCGGGTCCGCCGCTTAAAATAAGGCCTTTGGGGTTTTTTGCTTTTATCTTATCGATCGGTGCGTCGTATGCGATCAGCTCGGTGTAAACGCCTTGTTCGCGCAAGCGCCTAGCGATCAGCTGGGTGTATTGGGAGCCGAAATCCAGCACTAAAATATCTGCCGTTTGCATGAAATTCCTTTGTAAAAATTTTTAAAAGTATAACAAAGCAAAGCTAAAAGTAGGCTATTTATTGCGTAAAATTCTAACGCTTCCTCTACCATCGCTCGTATTATTGGCGTCCGTATTTTGGGCAGTAGCGCTAGGGCTCTGCTCGTCTTCTGAGTAAAACGGCGGCGCTTTGTATCCGCAGCCGCTAAGCAAAACTAAGATAAAAAATGCTAAAATCCGCTTATGGAAAATGCAAGAGAAATAATAGCTCATATCAGAAAAGATCCTTTATATGCCAAGATGCGAGAAAGAGGCGAGTTCTTGGCGATTTTGCCGCTTAGTTGGCAAAGGCTGATCGCCTTCATCTACGTCAAAGATGGCATTTTGATGATAGCCGCGAAGCACCCGGCTGGGCTTTGCGAACTAAAACGCGATAGTAATATAAATTTAATAAAAGACGTATTAAAGCGATTCGTAGCCGCTAGAGAGACGGCGGAGCTTTGCGGCGTGCGCGATATAAAATTTTTCGTCGCAGATAGAATAATGAGCAGAAGAAGGGCGCAAATTTATAAAGCTCATTTGCGTCCGGGCGGCAAAATTTTATCTTCAGAGCGTGCAAAAGGAGAGTTTGAAAACAAAATCCAAGATCCGCAAATTTATAAAATTTTTGAAGAGATAAGAGGGCTGATCCTTGCTAATAGAGGAGATTAAGAGCCTGCCTGCCGCGCCGGGCGTGTATCAATACTTTGACGCCGCGGGCAAGCTGCTATACGTTGGCAAGGCAAAAATTTTAAAAAATCGCGTCAAAAGCTACTTTTCTTTCACGCCCGCTCTCGCTCCGAGCCCTCGCCTAAGCGCGCGCATCGCCAAGATGATAAGCGAGGCGGCGCATTTAGAATACATCGTAACGCCCAGCGAGAGCGACGCGCTGATACTAGAAAATTCCTTCATCAAGCAGCTTAAGCCCAAGTACAACATCCTGCTGCGCGACGATAAAACCTATCCTTATATATATGTAAATTTAGACGACGATTTCCCGCGCTTTGAGATCACGCGAAAGATCATAAAGGGCAGAAACATCAGATACTTCGGCCCCTATTTTCACGGCGCGAAGGAAATTTTACAGACGCTTTACATGCAGTTTCCGCTCGTGCAGAAGAAAAATTGCGTCAAGGGCAAAAAGGCCTGTTTGTTCCACCAGATCGGGCGCTGCGCCGCTCCGTGCGAGGATAAAATTTCAAAGCAAGATTACGCTCGTATCGTGCAGAGCGCGCTTGCCGCCCTAAAAAATCCGCAAAAGATGGTGCCGCAGCTTTTGGAGCGGATGGCACGGCTCGCGCAGAGCGAAAATTTCGAAGAAGCCGCGCAGATCCGCGATACGATCGAAATTTTAAAGCAGATGAACGTAAAGGTGGAGGTCGATCTGGCAAAACTCGATGATTTCGAGGTCTTTGCGATTGCTGCACGCGACGGGCTCGTCTGCGCCGTGCATTTTAGCATACGCGAGGGTAAAATTTCAGCCTCAAGCTCGCATATAATCAACTGCAAAGCCCCGAGCGCCGATGATATCGCAAACGCCTACAAGCAGATGATCTTAAGCGCTTTTCCTGCCGCAGCCCCCGTGGCGTGCGCTAAAATTTACGTTTACGACGAGTTTGACGATGCGGATCTGGTATGCGAAATTTTATCCAAGCGGCACGAAAGAGCCTTTAAAATTTACGCGCCTAAAATTGGTGAGAAGCGTAAAATTTGCGAGATTGCATACCAAAACTGCGAGATCAATATCAAAAAACATCTAAAAACGCACGATTACGCATTTTTACAGGAACTGAAGGATTATTTTGATCTTACGAATTTGCCCGTAAATATCGAAGTTTTCGACAATTCACATATGTTCGGCGCCGCGGCCGTGGGGGCTATGATAAGCTTTCAAGACGGCGAGTTTAACAAGCAAAACTACCGCCACAAGCACCTTAGCTCAAATAACGACTACGATCAGATGCGCGAGTACCTAACTAGCCGCGCGCTTAAATTTGACGAGCTCGCAGCACCCGATCTGTGGCTCATCGACGGCGGAACGGCTCTGTTAAACTTGGCGGAGGAAATAATCTGCAGCGTCGGGGCAAACATCGATATAATCGCTATCTCTAAAGAGAAAATCGACGCTAAAGCGCACCGCGCAAAGGGGGCTGCGAAAGATAAAATTTGCACGAAAGGCGGGATTTTTTCGCTGCCTACGGATGATAAAAAGTTGCAGTTTTTTCAGCGCCTGCGCGATGAGGCGCACCGCTTTGCGATCTCGTTTCACCAAAAGAGCAAACGCAAGCTCGATCTGCAAAGCTCAAAGCTGCTAAGCTTGGGCGTTAGCAAAGGAAGCCTGAAGAAGCTTTTGGACTTTTACGGCGATTTTGAGAGCATTTATGCGGCGAGCTTCGATGAGATCAGATCGCTTACGAATATCCAAACCGCGGAAAAAATTTTAAACAATCATTAACAAAAACCTAACGCAAAAAGCTATATTTAAAGATTTGTTTAGTAAAATCACCCATTAACTTTGCAGGACGGCTAAATCGTCTCCGCCTAGCGTGACGGAAGCGACTTCGTTTCTCCGGTTGAATAAAATTTAACGTCGCGTAAGCTGCGCTTTGAAGGATTTTGTATGAATTTAAATACTACAAGTGCTTTGAGACTTGTTAGCGGTATTCCGTTACTTTTGATTTTCGCGTTTGCATCATATTTCTTGTTTATCTCTTTGCAGGATTATGCCAGAGTGGGAATTTTGCAGCAGCAAATTGCTAAAAATAGTAATCTCGCGGCGTTAGTAGAGCAGGTAGATAAAGAGCGCGGTATCACTTCGGCGTTTTTGGGTAGCGAGGGAAACCCCGGTATGGGAACCCTTCTATCGGGTCAACGCAAAAAAACCGACGATGCGCTTGCAAAGTATAAAGAAAGCAAAAGTATCAGTGAAAATGTCGTAAAAAAGACTATTTTTGATATTTTCGCTTACGGCACCGGTAATGACGAGCTTTTGGCTGCCGAGACCGATATAGACGGTTTATTAGACAAACTTCCGCAGGTAAGAAGGGATGTCGATGCTCAAAGCAAAAGCTTCGGTGAGCTTTTCAGCTCATATTTTCAAAAATTCGATGATGATGTAAAAACAATCCAACGAGTGCTAAGAGAGGGTCTTGTAAGCTCAAATATTACCGTTTGGACGGTTTCGTTGCTTAATACTTATGAGGCGATGGACGCCACCGCATCGGAGCGTGACTATATTATCGAATACATTATCGGTAGCAAGGCGATGAATCAGGCGCAGCTAAGGACTTGGGCTAGCTTCAACCTATCTAGTTCGCTCCCTAATTACTACTTCTTGCCGGAATCTGATGCTAGAGCTGCAATTTTAAAAATTCTAGACGGAGAGGAATTTCAAAACGCATTAAGAGAGACTGCTAAAATTTCAGCCACATTGCAGCAAGAAGCGGACGAGGGACACTATAGCGTACCTTTTCAAGAGTGGTTTGCCTCTACTACACTTAAATATAAAAAGCTAAGCGAAATTTCTGAAAAGATCAATGCTGAGCTTGCGGCGCATGCCGACACCTACCTAGCGCAAAGGCTAAGAAACCTATTTATCGCTCTTGGTATATGGGTTTTAGCGGCTATTTTGGTCGTTTTTGCCTTGGGTATTACAAGACGTTTAAGACAGAACGTTACCGACCTCGGCAACGTGCTTAGCCGAATCGGCGATTTGACGAATCAGCACGAGCATATCGACGTTAGGACTAGTGAAGGTGTTAATAAGGCGTATTCGCTTATCGAGGACGCGCTCGATCTGATTGCGTATCAAAAGGGCGCTGCGGAGGATGCCAACAAGGCAAAATCGATCTTTTTGGCCAATATGTCGCACGAGATCAGAACGCCGCTTAACGGCATCATCGGCTTTACGGAGCTTCTTAAAAATACCGATTTGGATGAGGAGAAGCGCGATTACGTTGATACCATCGAAAAATCGTCCGAAAACCTTCTAACGATCATTAATAACATTTTGGATGTCTCTAAGATCGAGAGCAATAAGGTTGAGCTTGAGGATATATTATTTAATCCTATCCAAGATTTCGAAAGCGCAGTTGAAATTTATGTCGCCAAGGCTGCCGAAAAGAATATCGACATCTTGCTTTACATCGATCCTACACTCGTGCACCACCTATACGGAGATATTACGAAGATCAAAGAGGTTCTTATCAACCTCATGTCAAATGCTGTCAAATTTACCCCTGAGCACGGCACTATCGTGGTTGAAATTTTAAGGGAGCCTAGCAAAGCTCCTGGAGAGGCGATCGTAACGTTTAGCGTCGAAGATACCGGCATTGGAATTTCTGAAGACAAGCTCGCAAATGTATTTAACGCCTTCTCTCAGGCCGACTCTACGATCACACGCAAATATGGCGGAACAGGTCTTGGACTTACGATTTCGTCTAAATACGTAGCGATGATGGGCGGTAAGCTTCAGGTTAAATCTACCGTAGGAAAGGGTACTAGATTTTACTTTACCCTTGCTTTTAAAGAGACACAAAAAACTGATGCGGACGTAGTATTTGAAAGCATCAAAGGGCTAAATTTCGCACTTTTAGCCGATAGCGCCGATACGATGTATAATGATATCGTTAAGAATTACATCAGCAAGCTAGGCGGTAAAATTTCGATATTTAATACGAACGCGCAGTTCCGCTCAGCGCAAAATAATAACAAATATGACGCCCTTATCACTAGATTTAAGAATTACGGCGAGGTTAGCGATATATTGAGTATGCCTACGATCTTAACTCTTAAGCCAAAAGAGCTTCAAAGCATTAGTATTTCAAATTCCAAAATTTTTACCCTCACAGAGCCTTTTAACTTAACTAAATTCGTTAAGACGCTAGATAAAATTTCAAAATCCGGAATTGCTCTAAGTAGATCGGATTTTGCTCCACAGACGCATGAGATTAAGCTGGATACCGAGGTAGAAAAGCCTATCGTCGCCGATGAAATGATTATGGAAGAGCCGGTAGTAAAAGAAAGACCTATCATCAACAAACTCGATGAATTACGACATGCCAGTGCTTCGTCGGCGGACGAGCTACGCGCTATCTTGCAAAGCAGAAGACGTGCGCATGATGCCGAGGCTCATTCTGCGCATAAAGAGGAAACTGTTAGTAAGCCTAGTATTGCTCAAGAGCTCAAAAAAGAAGCTCCTAAAGCAGAAGAGCCGATCATTAAGCCTATAGATATCGAGCCTATGAGTGATATTAAGATTGAAAAGACAGAGCCTGAATCACCAAAGATCAATATAGATATTCCTGAAATAGTAATTCCACACGCAGAAAAGCCAAAGGTAGAGCCTTCAAGCACAAAGGATGCCCAGACCAATATCGATGAACCTATATCTTTGGAAATTCCTGATGATTTTGTGGGGCTCAAAACACATGCGACGCAGACCCAGGCTCCTAAAGCTGAAACTCCTAGCATCGATCTTTCTGATATCGAGATAGAGCTTCCTAAGATCAAAAAAGAGGAAGAAGAAGTAAGGGTTGAGCCTGCAAAAATAGAAATTCCAAAGGCTAAGGTTGAGACGCCTAAGGCCGAGATTGAAATTCCTGATATAGATATCGATCTTTCGGATATCAAACCGAGCGCCAAGGTGCAAGAGCCTGCCGAAAAGATTGAAATTCCAAGCGTAGAAGAAGAAATTCCGGTAGCCATTAAAACCGAGCCTGAAATTCCTATCGCTAAAGCTTCGAAGCCTGATACTTCAAGTGTTTCTGCTCATGAGGATGAAATTTCAAATGTTAAACTTTCAGAACCTGAAATTCCAACTAAAAAGATAATTGAACCAGAACCTATCGCTGTTGAGCCAGAGCCGGTAGCAATTGAGCCTGAACTAAAACCTATCGAGCTAAAACTTGAAGAGGTTAAACAGGGACCTTCAAATATCGAGTCTGAACCGGTAACACCAGTAGTAGAACCAGCGGCTCAAAATATTCCTGCCGAAGAGCCGAGTATTGAGCCGGAGCCTGTAGATATTCCGAAGGTGGAGCCTGCTACTCAAAACGACCATGTCGAAGAGCCCGAGATCGAGCCTGTTAGCGTAAAAGTCGAACCGGTAGTGATCCCGCAGCCCAAGGAAGAGGAGATGGTCGAGGTGCCCGTTACCGTGTACGAAGACGAGCAGCAGGAAGAAACCATTATGGTTGAAGAGGATGTCGAAGTCGAAGAAGAGGTTGAAGTGCCGGTAGAGCGAAATCCTGCCGATGAAAATGTACCTTTGGTCAATAGAAAATATAACGCCAAAATCCTTATTGCGGAGGATAATGAGATCAATCAAAAGCTTATGAAGCATACGTTAAATAGCTTTAATATGAATTTGACGATAGTTGAAAACGGACTTTTGGCGCTGGAAGCCAGAAAAGCTAATAACGACTATGATCTCATATTTATGGATATTTCGATGCCTGTTATGGACGGTATCGAATCTACAAAGCAGATCAAACAATACGAGCACGAGAATAATCTCCGCCACATCCCGATCGTGGCTGTTACTGCCAATGCGCTAAAGGGCGATAGAGAGAAATTTATGGCAGCAGGGCTTGACGAATACTGCACCAAGCCGATCAAAAAGGATATCTTAGCCCAAATGCTAGATAATTTTATCGGTGATAAACGATCTGATGCAGCGCCCGCCGGTGGAACTACAAAGAAGCTGGTTAAAAAGCTTGTCAAACGTCAGGTGCCTAAGACGGTCATTAAAACTGTCAAAGTGCCAAAGACGATAATGAAGCTAGTTCCTAAAAAAAGCATAGTTTCCGATGACGTAGTGAAAGCTAAAGGTGCGCGAGTGCCGACAAAAGATATACTTATATGCAAGGCAAACATTATGGAAAGTAAAATTTTTGCCAGCATATTAAAACACCAGTATAAAGACGTAGAAATTGCGGGCAATTTCGACCAGCTTATTTCTATGGCGGCTACGGGTAGTTATAAGCTTGTTTTGATTGATAAAAAGCTAGCGGGGCTAGACTTAGCGGCGTTAGAGAGCTTGCGCCGAAAAGCGTCTGCGACCAAGCTAGTTCTGTTTTCTAACGACAACGATGAAAATCCACTATTTAGCGAAGTCGCTAGTTACAATATCACCAAGTCGGGTCTTGAGAAACTCGCACAAAAATATATATAAGGATGAGGTCTTAAATGAGAGATTTGAAAGTTTTAACGGTTGATGACGACGCTATAAATTTGAAGCTACTTGAAGTTATGCTAAAAAAATACGGCAAATTCCAAACCATACTCCAAGCCAAAAACGGCTTGGACGCCCTTGCCGTACTCGAAGTTCAGCCCGTTGATTTGATTTTATTAGATATCGTAATGCCTGTGATGAATGGGCTGGAATTTTTAGATAATCTTCACGCTAGAGAAAGTATAGCTCATATCCCCGTCATCGTCCTTACGACGGACGAGACCGCTAAACGAGAGGCTTTAAATAAAGGTGCTTATGACTTTATGACAAAGCCCATCAATGACAAAGATCTTCACAAAAAACTAGACGACGTTATGAATATTATCGGCGATTAAATTGCCGATTTTTGTCCTCGTAGCTCAGTAGGATAGAGCGCAAAATTCCTAATTTTGAGGCCACAGGTTCGAATCCTGTCGGGGACACCATCTATCAAATTTTCCCCCTATTTTTAGTTTTTTGATTTTTTTGAAAGCCCTGCATTACGGGTTTTTCAAAACGGCTTTTTCAAATTTTTTAAAAAAATTTCAAATCTTAAAAATGCTAGACTATGCAGTAGGCTTAAGAGAAACTATTATATATTAAAAAATGTATATTAGTTCTAAACTCTTTGAAAACTTTTATAATCTCTCCTATGAAAATATATGAAATTTTAAAGGATAAGCGGTTATGAAAGTTTTTTCTAAGATTAAAGACGATCCGGCTTTTAAAACGAACCCCGATAAAGTCATCTAGACACATTGTTCGCTCTTTTTTTATTGCGCTTCGCTTTTAAAATTTTCATAATGCACATCCGCTCCTTTGTGATAGATTTTGTGGTAAATTTAAAGATTACCGCTCCTATTATAATGGGAGAATAAAAAATGGTAGGAAGCTTTGTTATTCTTTAGGAGCCTCGTTGTTTTTCAGAAGTGTCATCGTTTCTTAGAGAAAAGCTTGGTGGCAAAATATTGAAGCCTAATATCATATACGTTTTTGTAAAATTTAAGAGAGAAGGGCGTTTGTTTTTAGATTGCGTTTTGCATGGAGGATTTTTATAAAAAGATCGAAATTGCTGGTATGATAAAATATAAAATCTCAATTAGCACTAAAATCCAAGAAGCCTTGCCCGAAAATTTAAAAAATTAGTGTATCATTACCAGTTTTAATCGCTAGCCCATAGTGGAAGATTAATGCCTATAAAAGCGATATACGCCAATAGACACTTTTGTCATGCTCAAGCTATAAGGTTTTCTTTTGCGGCAATATTCCGATCGTAAAAAATGGGCGCAATCGATGTTTAATCAAAAACCATTATTCTATCTCGACGATAGTAAATTTAAACGAGCCACTTTGCAACCCCGCGGCGTCAAGCTTAAGCTTATTCTAGCTTCTATCTTTATAGGTTTAAGCTTAGCTCCTAAAGCGATTATGGCTCCCCCTGCCGATATTTCTGGCGCCATAAATTCCGAAGAGCAAAGAATAAGATCAATTAGACAAGGCGTAGAGGATCCCTTTATAACGATACACAGCGAGCAATCTTCCGCTTCAAGCGTAACCGCAGAGCCCAAGAAAGCAGGAATTTGCTTTAAAATTTATGAGATCAAACTGATTAACGCAGAAGCGCAAGATGAGCAGAAAAGTAGCGCAGATTCTAAATTTAACAAAGCGGATTATAAATCTAAAAACGAAGATGATCTAAAAACTCCTGCCAAAGCTACCCATCCTGCCCCTTTTGCCGATCATTCCGTTCCGCCGGGGTTTGAAAGAATTTTAAACTCCACTCTAAAAGAGCTTAAATTTAAAAGCAGCGACTGCTTGGGAAGCGATGAAATTTTAGCTCTGGCAAGAGCGTATAACAATAAAATCATATCTGCAGGCTTTATTACTACCTCCGTTTCCATCCCCCAGCAAAACATCTCCTCGGGCACCCTTCTTTTAGCTCTGCATCCCGGACGCATAGGCGAGATATCGCTTGAGCCCGACTCTGAAGCTAAGAATCAAAGGAGTATCTTTACCGCATTCGGTGGCGATAAGAGGGGAGAGATTTTAAACTTAAGAGATCTGGAGCAGGCTATGGAAAATTTCAATGCCGCTTCAAGAAGCGAGGCGGAGATAAGCTTAAGCCCTTCCGCAAAGCAGGGCTACTCCGATATTAATATTTCTAAACAGCAAAGCTTGCCTCTGCTGTTTAGACTAAGCGCGGATAATCTGGGCTCTAAAGCTAGCGGCAAATACCAAGGCGCGACCATGCTTTACGGCTTAAATTTGCTTGGATTAAACGAGAGCGTATTTGCTTCTTACGGTAGGAATTTTTTAAGAGGAGATAAAAAATCTTTAGGAGATGATAGCAAAAGCGGCAGATCGGCTAACTACTATGCGGGCTTTAGTATACCTTTTGGATACTTCTCTCTATCCTTTTGGCAGAACAGATACACTTATGATCAAATAGTGCCCGGAGCTTATGAGCTTTATACCTATAGTGGAAGCAGCGTTAGAAGAAATTTGGATCTTAACTACGTATATTTTAGAAATCAAAACTCCAAAAATTCTCTGTTTTTTAGAATTTGGCAAAAAAAGTATAAAAACTATATACAAGATTATGAGCTTAGCAACCAAAGAAAACGCGAGGGCGGCTATGAAGCGGGGCTAAAATCCAAGGTATTTTTTGATAACTCTTCAGTAGAGATGATGCTTTCGTACCTAAAATCCACGGGGGCGTTTAACGCCCTAAGAGCGCCCGATGAAGACTTCGGCGGCGGAAGCTCAAGGTATCATTTGATAAACGCTGCGTTAAATTTTAAAACTAGATCCTCCGCTATCCCTTTAAGCTACGAGTTGGAACTTTACGCAAGAAGAGCCAACACCCATCTTAGCCCTATAGATAGGCTAAATATCGGCGGATACTATAGCGTTAGAGGATTTGACTCTCAGATGAGCCTGCTTGGAGATAGCGGCTTTTATATAAGAAATACCTTGGAATATAAGTATTTTAAAAACAACGGCGTTTACCTGGCCTTTGATGTCGGCAAGCTTAGTTCTAAGGGAAAAGATTATCCCTTGCAGGGTGAAATGCTTAGCGGAGGGGGCGTAGGTTTGAGAGGAAACATCTCGGGCTCTTTTAGCTATGATCTTTTGGCAGCTTTTCCTATCAGCAAACCGGAAAATTTTAAAACGGATAGCCCTGCTTTAAATTTCTCTTTAAGCTACGACTTTTAAATTTATCGTTTAAAAATTTAGTGAAATTTTATCGGCGCTTCTTACGGCGTTTAATATAATCGAATACGATATAACACTTGCTAAATTTAGCTAACTATTTTTAGCGTAGATATACCCTGCTAAGAGCCGAGAAATAGCAGTCCTGCGCCTACGCCGAACCTTAAAATAAATTCAAATGAATTTTAAATAAAATATTTGAAATTTACTATTTTTTTAAGAAAGTATTCAAGAAATTTAAGATATAAAACCATCGCAATCGGAGGATATAAGTATGCAAATTTTATGTTTAAGCTCTATTTTTAATGGCTCGGGGCGACTTGGCGCTTCTACTGATACAAAAGAATATTTCGGCGTCTTTACCCAAGCAAAGAAACGCCTTGCCGCTCTTTTGCTTATTGGTTTGCTGGCTCCTTGTTTTTCATATTGCGAGATAATACCCGATAACTCCGCTCCCGTAAATCATAGAGCTTCGGTGTCTCAAACTCCGAATGCTCCCGCCACTCAAATAGATATAGCCTCTCCTAACGATAAAGGGGTTTCTATCAACGAATACTCTAAATTTAACACTCCCAAAGAGGGTACGGTATTTAATAACTCTCAAGCAGGATCCATAAGTAAAACTGCAGGCTATATACCGCCAAATCCGAGGCTCAATCGCGGCGAAGCTAAGCTTATAATCAATCAGGTAAACTCGCCTCTTCCTTCAAATTTACAGGGTAATATAGAAATAGCGGGCAGAAAAGCCGATCTTATCATCGCTAATCCTAGCGGCATCAACGTAAACGGCGCTACCATAATAAATTCCTCCTCCACTACGTTAAGCACCACCACACCCACCTATGAAAACGGACATCTTAAATCCCTAAACATAAGCAAGGAAGGCTCTATAAATATAGGAGCGGACGGCCTAAACGACAACGGAGATTATCTAAACGTAATATCTAATAGTCTAAAGCTGGAGGGTAAAATTTACGCAAACGAGATCAACGTAGTAGCGACGGATGGTAAGGTATCTTTAAAAAATACAGACTCCGGATTGAGGCAGGATAATCTAAAGATCGAGCAAGGAGGGGGATCGCATCCTAGGGGTGTATCCATAGACTCCTCGGCTCTAGGCGGAATGTACGCGGGTAAGATAAATATAATATCTACTAAAGATGGAGCGGGCATCAATAATAAAGGGGCTATCTTAGCGGACAGCTCTTTAAAGATAGACGCTAACGGAGATCTGATAAATGAAGGAAAGCTGGGTTCCAACGGACAGACTCAAATCGGCTCAAAGACCATCTCCAACCAAAAGGGCTCTAAAATTTCAGCCTCCAATCTGGGTATAAAAACCTCCTCGGTAGAAAACAGAGGAAATATACAGGCTAATACTCTAAAGCTAAAAGCGGATAGACTAGATAATATAAAAGGCACCATAAGCTCAAGCTCCGCCTTAAAGATAGAGGCTAGAAGCCTAAGCAACAAAGATAGAGCCGTAATAGGAGCGGCTAAGAGCGAAAGGCTAAATGAGCTGGGCTTGGATGAAGCCAAAGATCCTTCCAAAGCGGGAGTTGTCCCTCCCTCCAAAAACGAGCTTAGCGTAATAAGCGCGGAGCACATATCAAATATAGGCGGAGCGATACTTTCAAACGAAAGCTATTTGGATATAAAAGATAGCCTTTTAAACGATAACAGCTTGATGGTATTAAGGGCGCTGGATTCCGAAATTCCAAATTTTTATAACCTTTCAGGTTCTACCTTTATAGTACAAGAGGGCTTAAGCTTGCGCGGCAACAATCTACGCAACGAAAGCTCAAAGATCATCTCCTTAGGAGGCGCTCTTTTAGGCTACGACAGTATAGATAACTCCAAAGGCTCTATCCTAAGCGGAGGAAATTTAATCATAAACAAAGGCGCTCTTAATAATGAAGAGGGGCTGATAAGCTCCAAAGGGGATCTCGCTTTAAACCTAGATAGTCTTAGTGCTTTAGGTAAGCTAAGCTCTGACGGTAGTTTATATCTGGGGCTAAAGGACGATTTGAGCTATAACGGAGGGATCTACGCAAGCGGCGATATATACTTGAACTTACAGGGAAGCTTCATTGCCTTGCAAAGGCTGATCTCCAATAAAGATCTGATTATAAACGCAAAGGGTATCAAAAACGAAAGCATCATAGCAGCGCTTGGGAATTTGGCTTTAAAAACAAAGGAGCAAATTTCAAATTTAGGCTCTTTAATCGCAGGGGACGAGCTGATAACAAACTCTGAAAGCCTAATCAACAAAAAAGCTCTCATCTATGCGCAAAACGGCATAGCTTTAAACGCTAAAAATATCCTCAATCAGGACGCGTCCAATATACTTAGCGGAGGGGATATAGTTATAAATACGAGCTTTCTTAGCAACGAAGCGCTATCTAACATCATCTCTCAAAGAAATTTAAATATTTTTAATGAAAGAGGCGGGGAGGGCAAGGCAGACGAGATCATTAACGCCTCCTCTTTGATATATGCAAGGGGTGCTCTTAATATCGGCGCTAAAAAGCTAAACAACCGCTCGGTTAACGAGCCCGTAAAGAGGGTTCAAAGCACCGGTTATAATATAGATTTTACCTGCAATGGGGATGGTTGGGGTTGCAGCGGCGTAGCCATACCTTTAAAGGTCAATGCAGCCGAGATAAAAGAGCGCATCCTTAAGCAAAATCCCAATATTAGCCAGGACGAGCTAAACGCTAAGATCATGGAAGAGCTTAGCGAGCAGGATATGAATCTATATGTATTAAGCTTATATAAAGATACTAGGCTTCCAGGGGAGGATACTAGGCTATATGACGCTATAACGTTAAGCTTAAAAGATAATCTCTTCGGCATAAGAAGAAGTAAGCCTCATAAGAAGGAGAGATTAAGGCAGATAAGCTACAGCATCAATAAAGAGTATATAACGGAAGATAGCCTAAGTAAATTTATGGGCTCAAACATAATCTCCGCAGGGGATAGCAACCTTAACATAGATGAGCTAAATAACGATAAGAGCGTAATTTATGCCTATAACGATCTGCTCTTAAATGTAAAGAGCCTAAACAACCGCTCTTTAAGTCTAAATCATAGCATGATAAGTCAGGCGGAATATAGATGGAGAGGCAAAAAGCGCAAAATGCACGGTGGCTATAGCGACCAAAAGAATATCTACTACTCCCAGCCTGCTATTATCTCCATAATAGGAGCTAAAAAAGATATAAAAGGCTATGCGGGGGATATTTCAAATTTAAACTCACACGGGCAGATAAACTCTGCTAACGCTCCTACTCTTATAAAGGAAGCTTTTTCTAAAATAGATTACTCTCTAATAGGCAAGGGGCTCCTTAATCCTAACGCTTTAAATCTCGATAAAAACGATCTTGCGCCTAGCCTTAATAACGAAGCGGATATGCAAGATATCATTAGGCCTAGCTATATAAACAATCTCTTTTCGCCTATAAGCAGTAAATTTTATAACACCTTCTACGTTTATAGCGAGCTGATACCGGATTTTTCATATATGCACAATAAGCTAAGCTTGCTTTATGATAAAAAAAGGATCTCCTTGAACTCTTCGGAGGAAGATGACGGCACTCTACTTAGATCCGCACCTTCTTTGATATACGCAGGAGGCAGCATAGATCTAAGCGTAAACGGCGATCTTAGAAACAAAGGGATAATCTACGCGGGCTCTAATATGAGCCTCAAAGCGGGCAGCGTATCAAATTTAAACTCCGCCTCCATCATCGCCGCGAACGCCCTAAGCATATCGGTCAAAAAGGATATAATAAACGCATCCTCTTTGATACAAGGACGTAGCGTAAGCTTAAACGCCGGCAGAGATATAATACATAAAACTCTAAGTAAAGAGATAAACCTAAATAGAGCCTACGGCGATCAAAGCAGCACCTATATAAGCACTATCTCAAATATAAAATCTACCGAGGGCAGCGTAGCATTAAATGCGGCTCGCGATATAAGCCTAAGCGGAGCGAGCATAGACTCGGCTGCAAATTTAATCCTAAACGCCGCAAAGGACGTAAATATAAATAGCGCAGAGGAGAAGCTAAGCTATAATTTTAAAAGCAAGGGCGGATACTATAAAGAGGATATCGTTAAGAATACAGGCTCCAAACTTAACGCCAAAGATAATATCCTAATTAAAGCAGGCGGTATAGCCATAAGCGGAGCGGATATTAATGCGCGCAGCGGTGATGCTTTACTGCAGGCAAAGAACTCCATAAATCTAAGCGGAGATATCGATAGCGCCTACTACGAGAGCGAATTTAAAGAGAAGGGCTTTGTGTCTAAAAAAAGCACTACTACTAAAATTCTAAATCAAAGCGTAGTACCTACCAGCATAAGCGCTAAAAATATAATGCTTAGCTCGCAAGAAGCGGATATCAATATAGCGGGCTCTACGTTAAAAGCTAAAGAAGCCATAGATATGCAGGCGGGAAACAATATAAATATATCGCCTCTAAGCTATAACTTTTTAAACTATAAAAATAGCTCCAAATCCTCTTTAGGCGGATTGAAAGCTAGTATGGATATGCACTCGCTTTATAAGCAAAATTTACAAAGCTCCTCCCTGTCTAGCGAAACAGCAGATATAAGCTTAAGAGCAAAGAACGATCTAAGCCTAATATCCGCGGATATTTCAAGCGGACGCAATCTAAACTTAGGCGCGGGAAATTCCATAAATATCCTAGCGGCCAAGGAGTATAAAGAGGAGCTAAGCGCCCATAAGAAAAGAAGCTTCAATCCGCTCTCGGTGTTCAACTATCCGGTAGCGATAGCAGCTTCCGTAGGGGCAATGGATAATATCGCATTAGAGGCCGGGATAGAAAAGATAGGCGGTAGTAGCCTTACCGAGGTATATAGGTCGGATTATAATAGCAAGCAGGTAAAAGAAGGTATATCGAAACTATCCGATATCAAAGCTGCGGGCGATATAAATTTAAACTCTCCTACAGCTTTTATAACTTCAAATATGAAAGCGGGCGGAGATATAAATGTAGATGCCAAAAACCTAACGATATCCGCTGCCGCTAACGAATACAGCGAACAAAGCTCGCGAAAAAGCACCTCCGTATCTATTACTAAAGCGAAAGACTCGCTAAATCAGATGAAGCCTAAATCCTTGGACGAGTTTAAAAAAGATACCAGCCTTAAAGCCAAAATAGCGTCCGCCTCATACGATAAATCCAATACGAACTTATACGGTACCGAGACCGTCTCTTCTAATATGGAGGCTAAAAATATAACTCTTAGAGGAGATAATGGCCTAAGCGTTATAGGTTCAAATTTAAAGGCCGAAGAGGATCTTAACTTAATATCTAAAGATGGAAATATAAATATAATAAATTCCACCGATACCGCAAGCTCCTCATCTAGCTCTAAACATCTGGAAGGATCCCTATCTCTTACCGTACAAAACGAATACGCCCAGCTCGCTCCTGCGGCTATTGCTTTAGCGGAAGCAATAAAACAGCTCAATCAGACCAAAAAGCAATACAAGGAGTATAAGGATCAGAAAAATGCTCTGCAGGACAAGCTTGTCGAGTTAAAAAACCGCTATAAGGCTAAAGAGGTAGGCATAGACTACTCCGATATTGAAGACCTACAAAACATCATAGAGGACGTAAAGGACGAGGAGAAATACTATCTATCAAATATCGCTCTGGCTACTGCCAACGTAGCCTCTAAAACCGCCGCCCTCATCTCTCAAGGATCTGCCGCATCCTCTAGCTGGGTTACCTGGGGCTTTAGCGTAGGCGCCTCCGCAGAGCTTAGCGGAACCACTTCCAAAGATAGCTCTAAATCAACCAGCTCCGTAGCCTCTAATCTTAGCGGCAAGAATATTAAAATTTTAACTGATAGCAATAAAGATACCGCTATAAATATCAAAGGCTCAAATTTATATGCTAGTAACGATATATATCTAAACACTCATAATCTCTTTATCGATGCTTCGCAAGATAGCTATGAAGCTAAACAAAGCTCTAAAACCATAAGCGGAAGAGTATCTGCCACTATGTATGGAGGCGGAGGAGGAAGCGCAGGGCTTGATTACTCTAAAAGCAATATGAAAGAGGAAAGCCTTAGCCACAATAACGCTAAAGTTTATGCAGGACATAATATATATGCCTTAGCTAGTAACGACGCTTTAATAAAAGGAGCTAACCTTAGAGCGGATAACGCTTTAGCTTTAAAGGTAGGACATGATCTAAGCCTAGCAAGCTTGCGAGATAGCTATAATTACGATAGCAAATCAAGCTCTATAGGGGCAGGTATAGGCATAAGCGGAACTAAAACAACCTCCGATCCTTCTCGTCCTTATGCCATAAGCAACAACATAGTAAGGTATAAGGATTCCAAGCTTTCAAGCATAAACGCTAACTACTTTAGATCCAAATCAAGCACTATGGTAAAACAGACCGTGCTATCTAGCATAACCGCTAAAGAGTTAAACATAGAAGTAGGAGCTAACACAGATCTAAAAGGATCGTTAATAGCCGCAGGCTACTATGACGAGAATGGAAATTTCATAGATAACGGCAAGCTTAGATTAAAAACAGATACCCTAACTTTTTCAAATTTAAGCAACACCAGATACGACAAATCAAATTCTTTAAGCATAGGAACCAATTATGCTTTTAAAGATCCGCAACAGGGAGAAAGCGGAAGTAAAGATGGAGGTAGCCAAGCTAGTGATAGTAAGAGCGCTCAATCTAAAGAGAGCAATACCGATCCTAAGTCTAAAATTTCATCGATTAACTACTCTAATAATAGAAACCTATCCTACTCTATGAGTAAAAGCCTAGCTACTATAGGAAAAGGAGAGCTTATAGTAGGAGATAAAGATATAAGCTCTTTAAGCAAAGATGAGCTAGCTTCTTTACAATCTGATCCTAACAATAAAGCTCTATATAACTCAGACGATCTTAGAAGATTAAACAGAGACAGCTCCAAGCTAAATAAAGAGCTATACTCTACCAAGCTAAACTCTAACGTTGATGCAAGCGTGGATATGAGATTGTTTAGCGAAGGGGGAAGGAAGGAGATAAAGGATGATTATAATCGCGCTTCTATGATAGGAAATGTCGGATATAATATATTGATGGGAGACATATCGTTTGATAAATATTTTACGGAGCTTGGTAGATATAATACAAGCTATGAATTCGATAAAGAATTTGGTGAATCTTTTGCTAAAGCTATGAGTGATAAAAGCCTAAGCCTAGCAGAAAAGAAACAAATTCAAGAGGCATATATGAATGCCAAGAACTATGCTATGGGTTTAAGAACGGATATCACAGCGGTATATCTAGCGAGCCCTGATGGTAAAAATAGTCAAGTATTAATGGGAAATTTTAATCCCAAAAACCAAACTATTACAACTGTATTCTCTACAGATAAACACAATAATATAAAAACCGATTTTAGCAGTTTTTATTTTGTACAGTCGCATGAAAACAGCCATTTACAAGATTTTAAGGATGGAATTTATCGAGCCGATATGAATGGTAATCAGGAGACAAGAGCTAACGCTAGGGCAACAGATAGCCTCAATTATTTCAATAAGGCTCTAGGCATAAGCTCAAAAGGAAATTCCAACATCGGTCTATATAGTTTTTCGGCTAGTAACTCTATGGCGAATAAAAGCACATTGATAAATAACTTGCGAATTTTCTCAGGACTCGATTATTCAAAAAGTAGGAATGTGGATATAAATAAATTGGGTCCGAAATCAAATAGAAATATTATATCGCAGCTTATAGAAAAGGTTAATAAAATAGGTATGGATAAATATAACCCTTCCGATAAAATAACCTATGCAGATCATGGTATTTCAGATAAAGAAGGCATTACATTATTTAGTTTTCCTAATGATTCAGCCATAGAAACTGCAAAAAAGCTACAGCAAGAATTTCTAAAATTAGAAAAGTATAAAAATAATCCCAACATGCCTATAGAGTTGACTGTATGTTATATTGGCGGAAGCGATATACAAAAAGAATTGAGTTTATTAGAACCAGATAGAGAAATTATAGCCTACAAGGGCTACTATTATGTTGTACCGCATATAGGTTCTGATAAAGTAATATATAAAAATGGGAAAATAGTGAACTTAGGAGAATAGACAAATGATAAAAAGCAAAATCATTAAAGCATTAAAATTTATAATTTGCACCATAGTAATCTTGTTTTTGTTTTTAATTTATATGTGCGATACGTCCGCGAGGTGCGATTATATGTTTTTTGCAGAGGAGAGGTTGATGGGTAGATTATTGATAGCAATCGATACGAAAGATATAGATTTAGTAAGATATATTACCGCCGAAGGTAGAGTTTGCAAAAAATTTAATGTTTATCATAGAGCAAGCAAGGAATTAAGAAAAATGGAATCAGAAAACAATAGCACTCAATGAGTAGATAGATTTTAAAAAATTCTAAAATTTATGAAAAATAGATATATAAAAGAGATGAAATTTATAAAACGGCTTTCTTACTTTACCCTTGCTCTTTTAACCGCCGCCCTCATCTCTCAAGGATCTGCCGCATCCTCTAGCTGGGTTACCTGGGGCTTTAGCGTAGGCGCCTCCGCAGAGCTTAGCGGAACCACTTCCAAAGATAGTTCCAAATCAAGTAACTCCGTAGCCTCTAATCTTAGCGGCAATAATATTAAAATTTTAACGGATAGCAATAAAGATACCGCTATAAATATCAAAGGCTCAAATTTATATGCCAGTAACGATATACACCTAAGCACTCATAATCTATTTATGGATGCTTCGCGGGATAAAATTAACACAGGAACGTATTGTGGACCAAGAAAAGAGCTTCAATAATCCTGCCTTTGGCGAGGAGCTAAATAAATTTTTAAATGTTATGCTAAAGCATGAGTTTCCCGGTAAGGATAAACTTATTAAGCAGCTTAATAATTTAAGAATTAAAAAGATTGAGGAGGACGCAGGCTTTAAGGCCTTTGTCTTTGAAGTAGTGGATCAAAATTTACTAGATTATGAAGGCATACCATATCCGGCGATAGATATGTTAGTATCCAGCGATTCACACTATGAAACGGAATTCCTACTTCACTGGGGTGAATGTGTAAAAGAGCTGGAGATTTTTAACGTCGCAGGAGAGGACTATCTTGAATTAGAAAATTTTGAGAATATTCAATTTTATAATTTTGATGAAAATAAATATGAATAAGTGCTTGAAATTAATAGTAGCCCTATTTTGTATCAATATAATGGCTGCGAGCTTAAAAGCAAACAACATAGTAAGGTATTCAAATTCTAAGCTTTCAAGCATAAACGCTAACTACTCCAGATCCAAATCAAGCACTATAAAATTTAAAAATTCCCAACAAGGAAATAAAATGAAATTTTTAAGGCAATACAAAAACATTATTCTATTACCATTTTTGCTGATTATTTCGTTTTTTGTTTTTCGTATGATTTATACGGAAATAATTAGCGAGTGCGCCCCAATAAGGCTTTTTTCAAAAAATTCTCTAAGCAATAGTGATTATGTTGAATTAAAAGCAAAATGTATAAAAAAGGCTCTGGAAAATAGCGATAACCACCTTATTATGCAGTATTTTAAAAGAGAAACGAGCGAGTGTCTTGAGATTATTGATGAATCGTCAAAGATCCCACATAATCTGATTAGAGTTAATAGCTTTGAAGAATGGAAAAAATTAAGACTTACAGATGCCGACAATATAATTTGTCCTATCGGTAATTCTAAAAAGAGCGATATTGGCAATGAAAGCAAATAAATTTATAAATTCTTCAAATTTACGAAGTTGGGGCTACTCATCAAGCAAAACATTAGCCGCAATTTGAAGTGTAAATTTTAAAATTTACTATTTTATGCCGCGCGTTTTTTGCGGCTGCATATCTGATAAATTTAGAAGAGCGTCGCAAAAGGTGCCGTCAAAAAAGCGAAATTTAACGCGAAATTTTATATAATCTTGCGATTTAATGTGAGGAGATAGGATGAATAAAAAGGCGTATTTCGGGAGTTTCGGCGGGCAATTCGTGCCGGAGACGGCAATGTTTGCGCTCGAGGAGCTGGAGGATGCGTACAATACCATAGCGCAGACGAAGGAATTTAAAGACGAGCTAGGTTACTTGCTGCGCGAATATGCGGGGCGTCCGACGCCGCTATATCACGCCGTGCGCCTTAGCGAGCACTACGGGCATGAAATTTATCTAAAGCGCGAGGATCTTAACCACACGGGCGCCCATAAGATCAATAACGCCCTAGCGCAAGCGTTGCTCGCCAAAAAAATGGGCAAAAAAAAGATCATCGCCGAAACCGGCGCAGGTCAGCACGGCGTAGCGACAGCGACGGCAGCGGCGCTATTTGGGCTTGAATGCGACGTGTATATGGGCGAGACCGACGCTGCGCGCCAGCAGCTCAACGCCTTTAGGATGCAGCTTTTGGGCGCAAATTTGATTAAAATCGGCACCGGTCTTAAAACGCTCAAAGAGGCGACCACCGCGGCGATTCAGGCGTGGGTGAACGAGATCGAGAGCGTATTTTATGTCATCGGCTCGGCGGTCGGACCGCATCCGTATCCTAAGATGGTTAGGGATTTTCAAAGCGTCATCGGCACCGAGACCAAATCGCAGCTTGCGAGCAAGGGGATCAAGGCCAATTACGTCCTAGCCTGCGTAGGAGGCGGAAGCAATGCGATAGGAATTTTTAGCGCGTTTGTGGATGATCCTAGCGTGCAACTCATCGGCGTCGAAGCGGGCGGCTTGGGCGCGCATACCCCTTATCACGCAGCGACCATTACCAATGGGCGCGCGGGCATCATCCACGGCATGAAAACGATCGTACTGCAGGATAAATTCGGCATGATCGAGCCTGTTCACAGCATCTCGGCGGGGCTTGATTATCCCGGCGTGGGTCCGGAGCACGCGCATCTGCACGAGATAAGTCGCGCAAAATATGAAGCGGTAACCGATGATGAGTGTATCACGGCGCTTAAACTGCTCTGTAGGCTCGAAGGCATCATCCCCGCGATCGAAAGCGCGCATGCGTTAGCGTATTTGCAAAAGCTCTGCCCACAGCTAAAGGGCAAAAAAACGATCGTCGTAAACGTAAGCGGCAGGGGCGATAAGGATATGGATACCGTGATGAATTACAAAAAAGGAACGATTTATGGATAAGATCAAGGCGGCCTTCACCGCCAAAAAGGCAAACATCGGCTACATCGTGGCGGGCTACCCGAGCCCCGCGCACACGAAGGAGTTTTTGTCAAATTTAGACGAAAGCGCGATCGATCTGCTTGAGATTGGCATCCCGTATTCCGATCCGCTCGCAGACGGTCCGGAAATTTTTAAGGCGAGCTTCTCCGCGGTGCAAAACGGCGTAAGCGCGGAGAAGGTATTTGAAATTTTAAAAGGGGTGCAAACGCGCAAGCCGCTCGTGTTTTTGGTCTATTACAACGTGATCTTTGCCTATGGCGCGCGCGAGTTTGTAGCGCAGGCGGCGCGCTACGGCATCAGCGGACTAATAATCCCCGATCTGCCGTATGAAGAAAACGAAGAAATTTTCGCGCTTTGCGAGGAGTTCGGTATCGCGCTCATCCCGCTTATTAGCGTTACGAGCGAGCACCGCGCCGCGCGAGTTTTGAGCCGCGCGCGGGGCTTCATCTACGGCGTGGGCGCTATCGGCGTGACCGGAAGCAAGCAAACTCCGATCTCGCGCCTTAAAAATATGGTCGCAGATCTTAAAAAAATGAGCGATCTGCCCGTAGCGATCGGCTTTGGCATTCGCAACTCTAGCGATGTTCGCGCCACCAAAGAATACGCAGACGGCGCTATCATCGGCACTGCGATCGTAAATTTGTGCGCGAACTATGGCGGGCGCGAGCTGCAAGACAAGATCGCCGAACTTTTTAATTAACGGAAAGAGTATGAAAAAGATATTTTTGATTTTAATCGCAAATTTTTGTCTCGGCGCTAATCTAATGCAATATGATCTTTTCAACCACGACGACAGCGTGGACATCGCCTTGGCGTTTGACTCCGCATACAAGCCCGACATCGTGCGCCGCGTCGATGGGCAGTCGATGAGCCTTATTTTAAAAGGGCTTGGCGGCGACGAGAAATTTAACGAAATGCGCACCAACCAAAAGGTCTTAAAAAGCTTTACGATCGCGCCCAAGGGCAAAGATATCGAGATCAATTTCCCCACAGGAGCCGATCTATCAGTCGATGCTCTTACTCAAGACGGCAATTTAAAGCTAATTTTGCGCGTAAAAAACCCTGCTTTTGATCAAAGCAAGATGAGCGTCAAAAGTGAGGCTAATGAGACGACGCAAAGCGGTAGCAGCGGGGTTTCCGTGATGCCGATAATCGTAGCATTACTTCTTGCGGCTGCGGCTTTCGTCGGCGTGCGAAAATTTTTATCGCACAAGCCGCAAAAAAGTATCGACGAGACATGGCGGGTTTTTGAAGACGACGCTAGCACGGAGGGCACCGATGTGGACGTGACGGGCATAGATGAAATTTTAAGCGACTCCTCTTTTAAAAATCAGAGCGGATCAAAGAACGCAAATTTTACCAATTCAAAAAGCGTAGATGGTGCAGATTTTTTAAGAGGTGAGAACGTGAGCGAAGAGAGTGCACACGATAAATTTTACGATGAAGTTGCGCGTGCCGAGCGTTCGGAAGCTACGGAGGCGGACGAAAACTATGAGAGCGCCGAGAATATAAGAGCAGCGGATAAAATTTCGCCGCTTAAAGTAAGCTCTGCCGAGAGTGGCGCGATGGAATTTCGCGAGGGAGCAAAAGAAAGATCGGATGCAAAAGAGCCCAAGGTTTCGGCATTTAGAAGCATTTTAGAAAATGAGCTGCTTAGCTCGGATACCGCAAGACCTAGCGACGTGCGAGTAGAGCTGGTGCGCGAAATCGACGAAAATAATGCTGCCGTAGTGCTAAGCTTCGCGGGCAAAAAACATCTAGTGGTGTTAAAAAGTTCCAACGCTATCGATTGATGAGGCGTAGAATTTCGCAACTTGCGGGCTTTGTGACCCATAAAATTTTGCAGTTTGTTAAATTTTAAAAATTGCGGAATTTTATAGCGCTAGAAATTTATGCTACATTTAAGCCTCATCGCCAAAAGGTCGCGATGAGGTTTAAATTTGAAAAGAAAGAATGGCGAAAGCTCGGGTAAGTTTTAAAATTTAACCCGCGCCTCGCCCGTATAAGCTTAATCTAAAATCTTACTTCCAAATCGACGTAGAAATTTCGTCCAGCACCCACCACCACAGTCTCGCGCGTGCGGTTTGCGTTGATATAATGCCGATCGAAAATATTATTTACGCCGAAGCTCACGTCCGCGCCGTCAAGCACCGAAATAACGCCGTTTTTGATCTTGTAGCTTCCTCTAAAATTAGCGATCGTAAAGGACTTATCTACATAAAAATACTCCCTCCCGCGTGCAAAATATGAAGCGGGTTTGGAGTGAGGTTTGAAATAGTGGCTCACCTGAAATCCTAGACTCAAATCTTGCAGCGGCGAATAATCTATGTTCGCGCTTAGTTTTTTGGCGTGGTTATTGATGTTTTCGTGCGTCTTTTTATTGTAAATTCTAAGTCGTTCGAAACTCGCGCCGAAATCAAAGTCCTGCGTTTGGTAGTTTGAGCTAAGCTCAAAACCATGTCTTTTGGCTTGATCGATATTTTGATACTGTCCGTATTGTTGCGAAAAGCCGCCCGGCGGTACGCCAAGATGCGGTAGCGGCTTAACGTCAATCATATCTTTGATATTGCCGTTAAAGTAGATAAATTTCATATTGAAGTGATCGTCCGTAAAAATTTCATCCTGTTTAAAGCTAAATCCGACCTCGTACTCTTTGACGGTTTCAGGCTTTAGATCGGGATTTGGGATGTAATAATACATTCGGTTGATAGGCCCTGCTTGCGATGTCTCGTGCGGCGTAGGCGCGCGGAAACTCTCGCTGTATCCCGCTAAAAGAGTAAATTTATCAAAGAGAGTATAGGCAATCGCCGCGCGCGGAGAAAATCTGGAATCTTTAAATTTAGCCGATCTGCCTTTGATGTCGCGATCGAATCTATCGTATCTACCGCCTAAGGTAAGCTCTAAATCATCGTGCAAGCGGATCAGATCTTGCGCAAAAAGTCCGTAGCTATTATATTCGTTCGGAAAGGAGGCGAAATCTCTTAGCGCTCCATTTTGGATAAAGATCGCATCCTCCTGCCTGTTTTCGTAATCGCCGCCGAAAGCGAAGCTATGATTTAAAAAGCCCGTGTCGAATTCCGAGATATTTTTGATCTCTAGTCCCTTACGATCGTCTTTGTTCGTGTAGCTGCCGGTATCTGCGCCGTCGATATAGCCGCGTTTATACTCGGCTCTGCTTTTGTAGGCCTTAAAAGACATATCCACTAGCGGGCTTTGCGGCGTAAAGCTCCAATCAAAAACGTAATCTATCTGGCTTAAATTTCCGCTTACGAAGAGATCTGCATCATTTTGCCATAGTGTCTGCCACATCGTGTGTAAATTTTCGTCGTAATCAAAGGCGCTGAAGCTTATGCGGTGATCGTCCAAATTCGCGCCGATCTTAAAAAATCCAGTATCGATATGCTCGTTATTAAAGCTCTTGTCGTAGTCCGGGGCGTAGTACGTGCCGCCGTCTGCGAACTTAACGTTGCCGTAGCTTGCGCGCTTGCCGTAGAGTAAAACGTCGATCGGAATTTCCTCGCCCTTGCCGTAAATCGCGCCGCGCGTGCTATGCATATTGTTTGATTCAAGCCTCTGTCCTAGCATCAAGCCTACGCTTTTGCCCTCGCTTAGATAATCGCTCGCGCTTTTGGTTTGCATATTTACGATACCGCCGATTGCGCCAGAGCCGTGAAGCACGGACGAGGCGCCCTTTATGACCTCGACGCGCTTTAGGATGTCGCTATCGGTGCGGAAGGATGAGATCATATTTGAGTACATCCCCACGCTCCTGCGCACGCCGTCTTGTTTGATGATGACGCGCTCGTCGCTTTGATATCCGAATCCGCGGATCTGAAACTGCCTGCCGATCTGCCGCCCCATATCCATACTGCCGTCAACGCCCGGTATCTGCATGATCGAATCGATCACGTTGGTTTTGGCTTTCATATCTTTTGGGGTTAAAATTCCGGCCGAGCCCGCGTATTTTAGGTTATCGACCGCGCTTACCGTCGCTTGCACGACGATTTGGCCTAGATCCTGCGACTTCGTGGCGTTGTTTTCGGCCGCATTCGCTCCGCCTATCGCGCCTATTGCAAGCGGCACCAATAAAATTCGCTTTTTCATGCCCCGACCTTTAAAATAAAATTGAAATACATTATTATATATCTACATACTTAAATAAGGTTGAAATTTAATTTCAAAAACATTTGAAATTTGTTTTTTATTGGAGACAAGTAATGCGCCCAGTCTGAGCCATTTTCGAGTTTTTGATTTCATTCTATCCGCACCCTGCTTGCGCCGTTTTTGCACTATTTCCGCACTTTGCCTGCGTCGTATTTGGGCGGATAAATTCGGCATTTTTGTTGCAACAAAGAGTCTAAATTTAAACGTCCGCGATTTACTTGTGTCTAAATTTATCGGCTACCCTCGTGATTTAAATCTTTCGCTTTTCGTAAATTTAGATCGGAATTTATTTGCTTTTTATTTTACAAAGGATAAAATCGCGCCTAAGAGATCGGTCGATCTAGATTATTTCAGGACTTTTTCATGAATAACGTTAAATGGTACATCATCGCAGGCGCCGTGCTAGGCGTGCTGGGTGCGACGCTGGTGCATTTTGGAAACCCGGGCAATATGGGCGTTTGCGTCGCTTGCTTTTTGCGCGACACCACGGGCGCGCTGGGCTTTCACCGAGCAGCCGCAGTGCAATACATCCGCCCGGAGATCATAGGGCTCGTGTTCGGCGGCTTTTTAGCAAGCGTGCTTTGGACGCGCGAGTTTGCGCCGGTTACCGGCAGTTCGCCGTTTGCGAAATTTTTCCTAGGAATTTTCGCGATGATCGGCTGCCTTGTATTTTTGGGATGCCCGTGGCGCGCGTTTTTGCGCCTAGGCGGCGGCGATTTGACTGCGCTAGCCGGATTGGCGGGTCTGATCTGCGGCGTACTCATTGGGTTTTTGCTTAAAAAGCGCGGCTATGAGGCGAGCAAAGAGGCAAGGCTTAGCGGCGCGATCGGAATTTTGCCTGTGCTACTGGGCGCTGCGCTGCTTGCAGCCTTGATTTTCGGACTCAAAACAGGCGAGGGCGGCGCGCTTTTTATCTCCGCTAAAGGCCCGGGCGCGCAACACGCCGCAGTAGGCATCTCGCTGGCTGCGGGCATTATCGTGGGCGCGGTGATGCACAGAAGCAAATTTTGCAGCGTCGGCGCGTTCGGTAGAATTTTCCGCGGCGATTTCTCGATGTTTTGGGGCGTACTAAGCGTCATCGCCTTTGCGAGCATCGCAAATATCGCGTTTGGGCAATACAAGCTCGGCTTTGAAGGCCAGCCTATCGCACACAACGATTTCGTTTGGAATTTCTTAGGCATGGTGCTCGCAGGACTTTGCTTCAGTCTCAGCGAGGGCTGCCCGGGCAAGCATCTGGTGCAGGCCGGCACGGGAAATTTAAGCTCGGGCGTCTTCGTTATCGGCATGGCGGCGGGCGCTGCGATCGCGCATAATTTCTTGCTCGCAAGCTCGCCTAAAGGCATCACTGAGTTCGCTCCTTACGCGGTCGCGATCGGTTTTGTTTTCGCGCTTTACGTGGGGATTTTTCAAAGACGCGGCGCTTAAGGCTGATATTTAATCTCAGAGATCAATCTATACAGAGGCGGTGTATCTGATCAAGCTCTGGCGGCGTACTTATAAAGAAATACGCCGCTGGCGCAGAGCGCGCACTGCAAGACTGGCGCAAGCAGCTGGAAATGGAATTTAAGAGCTTATAGCCGTATTTAGTAACGATAAAGCGAAATGATAAAAATAGATTCTACGCAAGAAAGAATGATTAATTTTTAAGAATTGCCTTTAAATTTTAAAATTTAATGCTTTATCGATTGCGGCTTCTTTCATCTAAAACTCTTAATTGCTAATTAAAATCCAGCCATACGTGGCGCTGAGCCTTATCCAAATCAATGTCTTTTGTCCTCATAAAAAATTCTTTTATCCTGACGTAGTCGTCCATAGTTTCTATCGTAAAGGCAATATCTTTATCCTTGCCTCGGATTATTATATTATCGTAGAATATAAGTCTGAGTTGAAATTTAAAAACCAAAAAATATATAAATTTTGAGATGAATAAAAACAAAAACGTCAATATTAATATAAAAATTACTTTGGAACTACCTGTTTCTATATATTTTCTTACGCCGATAGCTAATACCAATATGTAGATCAATAAAAAAGCGATTATCGTAGCATATGGATCAAATTTTAAGAAGAATCTATAAAAAACGCCTTGCCTCCTAAGCCACTCATTATCTCTTGCGAAATAGGCTCTTTTTACATCCTTAAGATCATCTAAAAATATAGTTTTTCGGGCATTTTATTTGTATAATAAGTAACTCGATCATTATAAAATTTTACAAATTTCTTATTGTAAAAATTTGTAAAATATTCCATTATGATGGGCAATCCGAAAAAAGGAAATACTATAAAAAGCTGATTATATCTAGTTTGATTGGGTTCGTGTGAATACATAAAAATCATAATCACAAGCGTGCATACCGTAGCAAGAACTATATAAAAATTCGTTCTATCTTTGAGCGCTAAAGGCTCTTTATTGTAATCACTAGCGCAACTCGGATTTTGTTCAAATTTGCTAGGCTTTTCGTTCGTATTTATCTTAGAGCTATCCGTGAGTTTTTCAAATTTAGAATTCTTGCTGTCAGAATTTTCGGCGTCAGAATTTTCTTGCGAGCCTTGCTCTAAATTTTGACACCGTTCATTTAGAATTTTCTTTAGCTTCTCAAGCCTCTATTTTTTATTCATCTTTATTCTTTATAGCAAATGTAATTTGTGTTTTTCCTTTATTAGAATTAATTAAATTTTTAAGTCTACTATATCTATAACTATCTTCTGGCTCTATTAAGATAAATAATTTTTTTGCTGGGTATTCATAAATTTTATCTAATTCCACTAATTTATCTACCAATAGTTTATTTGTTTTTTCTCCTTTATAATTATCTATTTGAATCTTTCCCTCAATATAGACAGTTTTCTTTTCTATAAGTTCAGTTATAATCCTTTCATATACCCTAGGAAAAGCTATACAAGATATAGTTCTATCATAACAAATAAGGTTAAACATTGCCATCTGTTC
>NZ_CALIST010000011.1 GCF_938041645.1 uncultured Campylobacter sp.
GGCGCGTATATGGTCGAAAAAAACGGCAGGAAGATCACCTTCATCGACACTCCGGGTCACGAAGCCTTTACTTCGATGAGAGCGCGCGGAGCGGAGGTTACCGATATCGTAATTATCGTAGTGGCCGCAGACGACGGCGTCAAACCTCAGACTAAGGAGGCTATAGCGCACGCTAAGGCGGCAAACGTGCCGATCATCATCGCGATAAATAAAATGGACAAGCCTAATGCTAATCCCGATCTCGTAAAAACCGGGCTTGCAGAGCTTGATATAATGCCTACCGAGTGGGGCGGTAGCTACGAGTTCGTGCCGATCTCCGCAAAGACGGGCGACGGGATCGAAAATTTATTAGAGATCGTGCTTTTGCAAGCCGATTTTTTGGAGCTCAAAGCAGATCCTAGCAAGCAGGCTAAGGCAACCATCATCGAAAGCTCCCTTCAAAAAGGTCGCGGCGCCGTTGCCACCGTCATCGTGCAAAACGGCACCCTACGCGTTGGAGACACCGTCGTAGCGGGTATTGCATACGGCAAGGTGCGCGCGCTTAGCGACGATAAGGGCAGGGCGCTAAAGCAAATTTTACCGGGCGAATGCGGCGTTATCATAGGCCTTAGCGAGGTTCCGGGCGCGGGCGAGACGCTGATCGGCGTTTCAAGTGATAAAGAAGCGCGCGAGTACGCGAGTAAAATTTACGAGCATCAGCGCCAAAAAGAGCTTAGCAAATCGACCAAGGTCACCATCGACGAGCTAAGCGCCAAGATCGCCGAAGGCTCGCTAAAAAGCCTACCCGTGATCGTCAAGGCCGACGTCGCGGGCTCGTTGGAAGCTATCAAAGCAAGCCTTGAGAAGCTTCGCAACGACGAGGTTAAGGTCGATATCATCCATAGCGGTATCGGCGGTATCACGCAAAACGATATCGCCTTGGCAAGCGCTAGCGAAAACTGCGTGATCTTGGGCTTCAACGTCCGTCCTACGGGCGAGATCAAAGAGCTTGCCAAGGAGCGCGGCGCACAGATTAAGACCTACAACGTCATTTACAATCTCATCGACGATATCAAGGCGCTTTTGGGCGGCCTTATGAGCCCGATCATCAGCGAGGAGGCCTTGGGTCAAGCCGAGATCCGCCAGGTCATCAACGTGCCTAAGATCGGGCAGATCGCGGGCTGTATGGTTACCGACGGCCTTATCGCTCGCGGCGCAAAGATCCGCGTCATCAGAGAGGGCGTCATCGTTTTCGAGGGCAACGTCAGCTCGCTCAAGCGTTTCAAAGACGACGCTAAGGAGGTCGCCAAGGGCTTCGAGTGCGGCGTAGGCATCGAGGGCTACGACGATATGCGCGTGGGCGATTTTATCGAAAGCTACAAGCAAAAAGAGGAGCAGGCTACGATCGACTAATGCTCGCGGATTTCGCGTGGGCATTCGCTTCGTTTGCACGGTTTGCGGCTAAATTTGAAGTCGCGATCGCGCTTTGAAATTTTATGCTCGTAGAATTTGGGCGTGAAATTTCGCCTTTTAAATTTAGCGGCGGAATGCGCGGGCAAGGCTTTAAATTTTGTCGGTTTCTGCATGAGGCTCTTCCGCGTGGCGTCAGTTTTAAAATTTTAATGTTTAGACTTTTTGCGGCGCGGCTTTGCGATCAAATTTTATTTTACGCTGCTTGCTGATCGCGGATTTTCCGTGCGACTTAAATTTTAAATTTAATCGCAAAGTTGAAATTTTAAAGCGGCAAAATTTAGATTTCGCGCAGCATCGAAGCGTTTTTAAAATTTAAGATAAATTTCGAAGCGGCGCAGTGTGCGGCAAAACAGCGACGCGGAGGATAGCGCTGTGCAAGCGGCGCAAAATAAAGCCGCAAGGGCGCGCGGGTGCTATTGGGCAGCGCCAAGACGGGCAGTGCGCAGCGAATATAACGCGTCGTGGCGAGCAGAGCACGGCGCAGAATAGAACTGCGCCTTGCGCGGAAATATTTATGCGGTAGCGGTGTGGCTATGCGACGAGCTTCCGTATGCGAGCTGTAAAATTCTACGCGGCTTGCGTTTTGAAGTTAAGTGCAAAGTGTCGAGTTAAAATTTAAAAGCAAAATTTCAAAGCAGGGCTTGCGCCTTTTAAAATTTAAGAGCGAAATTTTAAAAGCGCAGCGCCGCTTGTAGTGCCTGCGCGATGCAAACCGCTCAGAATTTAAATAGACGCTCCGACGCATCGCAAGCCGCGTCAAATTTAAACAGACCGCGTCGCCGCAGGACGGATATTTCGTCATGTCAAAGCGAGATAAAATTCTGCGTTGTCGCTGCGCCGAAGCGAAATAAAATTCCGTATCGCCATAAGACGGATGCGAGATAAATTCCATGGCGGAGCAATAAAATTCCATCGCCGCGCAATCTGCGGCGATTTAAGATAGCGAGGTAAAGATGAATCCGACCGAACTTAGAAGACTGCGCACGCAAAGCGTGCTAAAGCAGCTCATCCCCGAAGCGCTCGCGAGCCTTGAGGACGAGCTTTTGCGCGGGCTGTGCGTCACCGACGTGGAGTGCAAGCGCGGGCGCTACGACGCGTTCGTGTATCTGGATAAAAACGCCTTCGACGAGCGCGAGCAGGAATTCGTGCTCGAAAAGCTCGGCCGCGTGGCGAGATATTTGCAAAACTTCTGCGCCGAGGCGGAGGGCTGGTACCGCTGCCCCGCGTTTCACTTCAAATTTGACGACCGCTTGGAGTATCAAAACAAAATGGACGATCTTTTTGACAAAATAGAGGAGGAGCTGCGCAAAAATGGTTGATTTAGAGGCTTTGGCGCGCGAGTGCGGCGTGCAGCTTTACGACGTGGAGACGGTGAGCGAAAACGGCAGAACGATCTACCGCATCAGCATCACGAAAGCGGGCGGCGTGGGCCTAGACGACTGCGAGCGGCTATCGAGGCTGCTTTCGCCGATTTTCGACGTGGAGCCGCCGCTTGAGGGCGAATGGACGCTGGAGGTCGGCTCGCCCGGGCTTGAGCGCAAGCTAAGTAAGCCGCAGCATTTCGCAAACTCCGTGGGCGAGCTTGTGCGCCTAAGCTGCACGGACGGACAGAAACTAAGCGGCGAGGTGCTAGACTGCAAAGACGGTGTGCTTAGGCTACGCGCGGATGGCGGCGAGGTAAGCGTGCGATTTGACGAGATCAAAAAGGCGCGAACCTACGTGCAGTGGTAGCGGCGCGGATTTTAAAGCTCTGCGTGCAGCTTTGAAATTTTGCGAATGAAGCTTTAAAATTTGCCGCGCGAGATTTGTGAGTTTGAAATTTCAGCTTTAAATTTTGAGGTTTAAATTTTAAAATCGCCTTTAAATTTTTGTCGCTCCCGGTTGCTCTTGGCTGCTTTTTGTCGCTCTTGATCTCTCGCGGCGCTCGGCGCAAAATTTTAAGATTCCAGCACCGCCCGCCTGTTTTGAAATTTTATGTTACGCCGATGAAAGGTAATTTTTTTATGCCGCTAGGCGGCGCTTTGAAATTTAAAATCGCTCCGCTAAAAGGCAGATTTTTGCGGCGATTGCTGCTGCGCAAATTTTTAATTCCCATGCCGCGCGTGCCGTTTTGAAATTTCACACTGCACCGTTAAAAGGTAAGTTTTGCATGACATTTGCGCGCCACTTTGGAATTTCACGGCATGTCGCTAGAAGCGGCTAAATTTAAAATTTACGCGCTATTTCGGCACGGTAAAATTCCACGCTAAAATTCCGCCCGTAAATTTTTGATACGAAATTTCTGCGCTAATTTTCGCCTTAAAATTTTACCCGTAGAATTTTAAGCGACTAAATTCTGCCCGTAAAATTTACGTTTTAAAGCTCTGCGGGCAGAGGTTCGCGCGCGTTCGGCGGGAGCTTAATTAGCCGCCGGCGAATTTTAATGTTCGTCCGGCAAAATTTTAATCACCGAGCAAGCGGCGCGGATGTTTGCGACTACGAAGCGGAGATGCCGATCGTGGCTAGCAGTACGGGCGACGTCATGAGCCCTACGATCGTAAGGATCCACGCTAATATCGCTATTACGAGCGAGGCTTGCTTTTTGACGGCTTGATAGGTCGCGGCGATCGCGCACAAAAACGCAAGCGGAACAAAGACGATACCTAGGAAAAATATCCCTAAAATCGCAAAGACTATGGAGAGTATCCCAAGCACGTTTGATTGGGGTTGAACGGTCGGTTGTTCAGACATTTTAATCCTTTGAAAAAAATTATGTAATTCTACCCCCCCCTGAATTTGAGCTGAAATTAAGCCGTGCCTTTTGGGGCTGTATATTCACGCTCGATTGCGGTTCTGCCATGCGCCTATTAAAATTTTACTTCGCAAAGCCGGCTTTTCCGCGCTATCGGCAGACGCTTTTTTTTGCACGATAAGCGTAAAATTTTGTGCCGTTCGCGCGCGAAACGGACGCCGCAAAATTTGTGATTTAGGATAAAATTCTAAAACCTGTGGTAAGATTTCACAGTTTCGCTTCCGCGCGGAATTTCTCTCAGGCACATACGGCGCGCGGCTTGTAAGCTCCGATAAATTTGGCGTTTAAAGCAAGCTTGGCTCTTGCAAGTGGGCTAAGTGCGAGCCGGCGCTATCCGGTACAGCAAGGATGAGCGCAGGTGAGCTAGTCGGTTTGCACCCGAGGCGTAATCCGTTGCGGGCAGACGAGGTTGCCGACTAGCCGCAATTTGGCTAAGCAAGCGCGGCGGAGCGGGACAATTTAAATTTTTGGATCTTTTATGAACGACGAATTTTACATGGATTTGGCGCTGCGGGCTGCGTGGCGCTATCAGGCCTTGACGCTACCAAACCCTGCCGTGGGCTGCCTGCTGCTGGATAAGGGCGGCAGAGTTCTAGGCATAGGCGCGCACAAAAAGGCGGGCTTTTTGCACGCCGAGGCAAACGCCGTTTTCGCCGCGCTGTGCGATCTGGACGCAAATTTCGCGCGGGATTTCGCTTGCGAATACGCCCGCAAATTCGGCGTTAAATTTCAAAACCTAGAAGCCCTAAAAAGCGCGCTCTTGCAGCCGAGCTTTACTTATGATTTTATCTTAAACCGCCACGGCGGGCTTTTGCGCGGTGCTTGCGCCTATGTCACGCTCGAGCCCTGCGCGCACCGCGGCAAGACCCCATCTTGCGCCGAGCTTTTGGCACAGCTCGGGCTATCGCACGTGGTAATCGGCGCGCGCGATACGAACGCGCAGGCTGCGGGCGGCGCGGAAATTTTACGCCGCGGGGGCATAGAGGTGAAATTTGACGTTTGCCATGCCGCGGCGGCAGAGCTTGCGGAGCCGTTTTATTTGGCGCGCGAGAGCGGCTTTTGCTTCATCAAAATCAACGCCACGCTAAACGGCTCGGTGCATGGGCGGATCGGCAGCGAGAAGCAGCGCGCGTTCGTGCACGAGCTGCGCGGCGTGTGCGACTACGTAGGCGTGGGCGGACAGACCGTGCGCGCCGACAGACCGACGCTGGACGTGCGTGCGGCTAAATTTGACGAAATTAGCACTTTGGCAGGCAGAGCCGATATGCTGGCACTAGACGTGCATGCAGTGTCGCAAAATCTAAAGCTACGCGCGCCCGATGTGTGGATCCACTCGCGCCGCAGCCTTTCGGATTTTGATGCGAGCATTCCGCTTTTTGGCGTCGCGGATCGCAAGGTGGAGGTCTCGCGCTCGCTGCCTGCGGGTGCCAAAATCACGATGATAGAGGCGGGGGCGAGCTCGTTTGACGAGTTCGCGCAGTTTGCGAGCCACGCGCTTATTTTTTACAGCGCGCAGATGAGGGACGCGGGAAATTTTAGAGCAAATGCCGCGCTACAGCCGCTTTTTATCTCTAGCGCGGGCGATCCGCACCTAGAAGCGAACGAATTCTACGGCTGGTTTAAAATTTTAAAATGAAAGGTTTATATTACTGCCGATATAAAAATCAGCGCAACTACTATTATTATGACGAACACTAGCACTTTATCTATATTATATTTCCTTTTAGGGCTGCAATTTTGCAAGAAAGCCCCAAGCTTGTATCCGCTGATATGAAATAGCCAAGCGGTCCAAATCGATCCGAGGGATAGGCACATCTCCGCAAATGCCGTATCAGATTTCTGCCATACGATCATGCCGAAAATCAAAAACAAAGACAGAAAAGAAACGATAATCACGCCTATCGTGGCAAAGGCGATAAAAAATATAAAATTTAGCTTGCAATCGATGCCTAAAATGCGAAAATCAATAATTTTATTTGCGATATAAAATGCAGAGATTATCGTTAGGATAGCTTTTGCGAGCTCGGCTTTAAAAGGAGCGTAAGGTAATAGCGATGCGCCAAAAACCGCATTTAATATGATGCCCACGTGCGATAAAGTAAAACCGAGCGAGAATGAAAATACGCCCATCAGTAAGATGCCTAAAAGTAATTTGTAGAAATATATTTTCATATGCAATCCTTAAAATTCTGCGAAATTATACGCAATAGCGGCTTAAAATTTTGATCGCAAATTTAGCGTAAGCTTTGAAATTTTTCACGTATGCCGCAGGCAACGACACAGAGCGAATATAAAAAACAGATATATGCCGCAAGCGGAACAAAAGCGACAAATCCCGAAGCATAAATTAGGGCGCTTAACCCGTATGTCGTATTTGCTAGTGCCGGTATATGATAAGTCCAAAGTTCGGGCTTTTCAAAAGGAGTGTCGATAGCGTTAAAATACAAAGCCAAATTTACGACAAGCAGCAGAAAAAATATATAGTTCTTTTTCATAAAAGGAAAAGCGGCGCAAACCAAGACTACTATCAAATTTAATGCGATAAGAAAACCTATGTAATTAATATCTATAAAGGCGCAAAGTAAGCCCAAAATCGCGATTAATATATGTCGTTTCATATCTAATTGCCGTCCTTTTCAATTTCTGCAATTATAATGCGTGGGTTTAAATTTTGATGTAAAAGTATTCTGCGTTTAAAATTCCGTCGCGCTGCGCGAACGATATACACCTATTAATTTAGCGCAGACGGACGAAATTTAAACGGCGCGTTTGCTTTATTTGGATGCAAAAAAGATAAGCCCCAGCCAAATTGCAGATACGCTAAGCAGCAAGATAGGGAATAGCTTCTTATTGATTTCCCCACTTCTCTTTCGGCTGACGATCTGCAAAAATTTGCCGAGCTCATAATTACTTTTGCGAAATGAATACGCCGTGAAATAGATACCTAAAAATAATGTCGTAGCGGATAATATTGCTACTAGCTTTTTCTCTAAATCCATACCAAATATCATAAAGCCGAATACTACGATAAGGGTGCCGGCGGTAAGCGCTAAAATTCCTATCGTCGCAAAGGCGATAAAAAATATAAAATTTAGCTTGCGATCGATGCCTTTGACGTAAAAATCGCTCAAACTGCTACTGATATAAAATGCGAATAGCTCAAGAATCGCCGTCGTAAAAGGCAGACGAATATCGCCCGGAAATAAAAAATAGCCTTTCAAAAAGCCTATTACATCGAGGCCTGAAAGCATTGTGAGATGCCACGAAACAACGTAAAATGAAATCACAAAAATAGCCAAAAAGACATTGCCTAAAAGAAACTTGTAAATTAGGTATTTTATGTTTTTGCGCACCTTGGCTCCCTGAAATTTCGCGAGATTATACGTCAAATTTGCTTTTAACAGGCTCAAATCGGCAGGAAAATAATGAGTGAAATTTAGGTAAATTTTGAGAGTAGTTTAAATTTGCAGCTCGATTTACAGCTCAACTTACGGCGCGGAATTTTAAAATTTAAAGGCGCGATATGCTTGGTTAAATTTTATTGAATGGTACAGCGATCTGCTGCGTAAAATTCTACTATTTTGCGTGCGCGCTGCCTGATTTTGAAATGGCTTCCGCGGAGCGAAATTTTAAAATTCCGCCACGTGTAGGAATTTTAAAATTTCATAACGAGCGCAAAATTTTAAAATTTGAAACCTCAAAATTCCAAAATTCCAAAATTCCGAAATTCCACTGCGGAGGCAAATTTAAAATTTAAAACTCAAGCCAAATTTTAAATTTCAAACCGAGCGGAATTCTAAATCCAAAAAATTTAGTGATGATGCCCCAAATGCCCGTCACCGCCATTTGATCTTACTTCGCAGATGAGCTCGCCGTCGCATTCGTTTTCGCTGCTCTCAAGCTGCAGCGTCGTGTGTGTGATGCCCAGATGCTCCATTTCGTGCGATACTTCGGCCATGATCCGCTCCGCTTCGCGCACGCTCAGCTCGCCGCTGACCACGATATGCGCCGTGAGCGCGTTTGCGCCGCTCGTGATGCTCCAGACGTGCAGGTCGTGCACCGAAAGCACGCCGTCCACACCCCTGATCTGCGCGACGAGCGCGTCCAGGCACACGCCATTTGGAGAGCCCTCCATCAGGATGTTTAGGCTCTCTTTTAGCACGCCCCAGCCGCTTTTTACGATGAGCGCAGCCACGAGCAGGCTAGCCGCCGCGTCCGCCCAGCCCCAGTCAAAGCACATCATCGCTAGCGCAGCCGCGATCGCGCCCACAGAGCCTGCAGCGTCGCCCAGCACGTGCAGGTAGGCGCCGCGCATATTGACGTTTTCTCTCACGTCGCTGCCACGTAGCATGTAAAGCGCCACGACGATGTTTACGGCAAGACCCAGCGTGCTGATAGCGAGCATGCCCGCGGTGGCCACTTCGGGCGGATTTTGCAGGCGCCGCGCCGCTTCGATGACGATCAAAACGGCGATGACGATGAGCGTGACGGCGTTTATCGTCGCGGCTAAAATTTCGATCCGCCTGTAGCCGAAGGTCTTTTGCAGATTGCCTTTGCGTTCGCCGAATTTAAACGCAAATAGAGAAAGCCCGAGCGCCGCGGCGTCTGATAGCATGTGCCCGGCGTCGGAGAGTAGGGCGAGTGAATTTGTGAGAAATCCGCCCGCGACCTCGACTAGCATAAAAGCGGAGATTATAAGGAAGGAATTTCTCAAAACGACCTTGTTTGACGCGTGCGAATGCGCGCAGCGGGCGTGATTTTCGTGCATTTTGACCTCGCTTTTGGGCAAATTTTAGTTAAATTATACCTCAAAAAAGCGCTTAAATTTTATCTATATCGCCTTCTAGTCCGGCATCTACGCGCTTGCCGATGTCTTTTAGTTTGCTAAACTCTTCTATCAGCCTCGGCGCGTCATCAAGGCTGATCGCAAACGTCCAAAGATAGGTGAGCACCGAGTAGATGTGGCCCGCGTTTGCCTGCTTGCTTGATAGCAAAAATATCGCCAAGCTAAAAATCGCCGCCGCGCTCGCGCCGATGATAAAAAAGCTCATCGCCTCTCTGTTTGATATGCGGATACGAAGCTTTGAAAGCACGTCGTAGTGGCGCTTTAGCGTACGCTCATCGCCTGCGCTTATGCGTCCTGCTTCGCGCTCTAGCTGGTTGTTTAGCTTTAGATACAAGCGGTCGTTTTTGGCGATGTATTTGGGTAGCAAAACTCCAAAAACCGCGAGCAGGGCAAAAACAGCCAAACCCACGTAGAACTCGATAAATAAAAGCATGATCGCCGAGCCGAAAATCGAGACGACCGAGGTAAAAAACACGGGAAAATGCTGCTCGAAAAAATCCACGAATTCGCGAGATAAATTTGCTCTTGCGATTACGGCGCTTTCGTCTTTTGCGGCTCTTTTTTCGTTCATTATCACGCTTACGGCAAGTCCTGCATATATCCTAGTAAACACCTGCGTATCCACGCGCCGTCTAATCGAGCCAAGCCCCCAGCCGACGAATACTAAGCCCGAGTAGCTAAGCGCCAAAAGCGTATCGCCCGCTACGATGGCGTTTATGGCGATGCCGGCTAGTACGGGATAGATGAGAAATAGCCCGTTTTCCGCCAAAACCAGGCTAAACGTTAAAAACAGCTTTTTAAAATTTTTCTTTGCGATGAGCGTTAGCGTCTTAAATGCGCTATTTTGCATAAAAACCCTTCGGTTAAAATCGCGCGGATTTTAGCTGATTTTAAAATTCGAGTCAAATTTTTTGAAAATTTTTGCTGTAACCCTTGACATTACAACAAAATTTTATTATACTTCGCTCATCGGTTGTAAGTTATAGCATTACAACAAAAATCTAAGGAGAAAAAGATGTCAAACTACAAGATCGTTTCAACGAAAAACGAACCGAGAGTCGAGCTAAAAGAAGTTCTAAATTTAAGCGGCTGTGAGCTTTCTATCAACGAGCTTCCCGCAAACGCGAGCGTGCCTTTCGTGCATTCGCACAAGCAAAATGAGGAGCTTTATTTGGTGCTAAAAGGCGGCGGTACGCTCTTTATCGACGGCGAGGAGAAGGCGGTCAAGGAGGGCGATGCGATCCGCATCGATCCGGCTGGCAAAAGATGTTTCAAAGCGGGCGCGCAGGGGATGAAGTCTATCTGTATCCAAACTAAACGCGGCAGCCTGGAGCAGTACACTAACGGCGACGGCGTGATAAACGAGGACGTAAAGCCTAGCTGGCTGTAAAATTTCGCAAGATAAGCATGTGGCAAAGCGCGGGTGTAAATTTTAAACCGTGCGGCGGGCAAGACGCGCCCTGCGGGGCGGGCGCAGCGGCTGCGACGACGACGATAGGTGATCGTATGATAGAGTATATCAGTCGCGGCGGCAATTAAATTAGCTTGCCGCAACGATAGGCAGCTGCGTCAGCAAACAAAATCTAAATTTAAAGGATAGAAAATGAAAAAGGTAGCAATCATCGGAGCAAACGGGAAATCAGGTAGCACGCTAGTCGCGGAGGCGCTAAAGCAGGGCTACGACGTAACGGGCTTCGCGCGAAACAAAGAGTATAAAAATGGTGCCATCAAGCTCGTGCACAAGGACGTTTTTGAGCTTAGCAAAGTCGATTTGGCGGGCTTTGACGTCGTCATCAGCGCGATCGCTGCATGGACGCCGCAGACCTTCCCGCTTCACGCGAAAATGACGCAGTACATCGCGGAGCTGCTAGGCGGCACGCAGACGAGACTTTTCGTCATCGGCGGCGCGGGCGTGCTATACACAGACGCTTCACGTAAGACGCGCCTGATGGATACTCCAAGCTTTCCGGCTGAGTATATGGGCGTAGCCGAGGCGACTGCAGCGAGCTACGAGGTGCTAAAAGCGAGCAAAGATTTGATCTGGACCTACGTGATCCCCGCCGCGGAATACGACGCAAACGCCGCTCGCACGGGCTCATGCGTCCTAGGAGGCGACGAGCTGATCCTAAACGGCAAGGGCAAAAGCTACATCGGCTACGCAGACCTCGCGCTCGCCGTAATAGATGAGATCGGGGCGCAAAAATTTATCGGTAAACCGTTCACGGCGGTCGGCGAATAATGCGGCTTTGCCGCGTATAAATTTTAACTGCACGGCACGGCAAAATTCTAACGTAAATTTTAAATCGTTTAGCGCGGTAAAATTCGAACGTAAATTTAAAATTTAGCAGCAAAGCAAGCTAGAGCTTTAAATTAAAATTTAGAGCTAGAGCGAGCTACGGCTGAAATTAAATTTAGCGGCGGAGCCGAACTCAAGCTAAAATTTAAAATTTAATGGCGATGGTGGCGACAGACGCACGGTTTTATTAATGATGGCTGCGATTGCGTTGCAGAACATCGGTAGCGATTGTATTCGAATAATAGCGGCGGTGGCGACTGCGGCGGATTGTATTCACGACAACGGCGGTAGCGGCTGCAATGATGGTAGGCGGCAGCGGCGTGTACGGTGACATTAGCGGCAGCCGTATCGCAGCGGGCGGCAGTGAGAATATAAGCGGCGACTGCAATAACAGCCGTAAAGATAATGAGCGATGGTAGCGTAACGGCAAGCAGCAATAGCAATCTGCTGTAAATATAATGAATGGTAGCGGCGAGAATGGCAGTAACGGCGATAATGTCGGCAAAGATAATGTGGTAGCGAAGTAATAGCGACGATAGCGGCAGTCGCGGCGACGAGACGGGGATAGTCGCGCTATCGGTATAGGGTAACGCGAGACCTGCTATGTCGCGGATGAAATTTAGGCGTGATTAAAATTAATATCTAAATTTTAAAAAATCGACTAGCGGATAAAATTTTGAAACGATTAAAATTTAATATCCGAATTTTAGGAAATCATTTAGCGAGTAAAATTTAGACACGGTTAAATTTAAGATCAGAATTTTAGGAAAATCGCTTAGTGGATTAAATTTTAGCGCGATTTGAAATTTAGCGGCCGAGTTTAAGGAAAATTTCGCTTAAATTCTAAAACTCAGATCCAAATCAAGGAGCGAAATGCAGGTAGGTATCAAATTTTCACTCGCCGTGCACATTATGCTTTGCGTCGCGTATTTTCGCGAGGAGAAGGTCACGGGCGATTTCGTCGCCGCAAGCTCGGGGATAAACCCCGCCATCGCGCGTAAGCTGATCTCGCAGCTAAAAAACGCGGCCTTGGTGCTCACGACTGCGGGCGTGGGCGGCATCACGCTAGCTCGCGACGTGCGGCTCATTACGCTTTTAGACATTTACGAGGCGGTGAGCGAGGAGGACGCGATGTTTCGCCTGCACAAAGGCTCGCCTAGCGCCTGCCCTGTGGGCGGCAAGATCGAGGCGGTACTCGCGCCGCGCTTTGCGCGCATTCAAGGTGATTTTGAGAAGTCCCTATCAAGCGTGAGCTTGGCGGATCTTTTGAGCGATCTAGAATAAAGCTAATTAAAATTCTAAACACGCATCTAATTTTTAAATTTGCTCAGATTTCAAAGCTTGCGGGCTAAATTTATATAAAATTTTACCCGCCCGCCATGTAAAATTTCGATTTAATTTGATTTAAGATATAATCCTCCTAATTAATTCTAAGGGGAAATTTTGAAATATTTAAAAGCTATATTGCAATTCATCGCAGTTTTTGCTTGCCTTATTTTGTATCTATTCGTAAGCGGAAGAGTAGGACTTCATAAATCTCAATCTCACTACACTATTACGATAGGCTCCGATACTACTAAAGAAGCGGAACTTGATAAGTATGTAAGCGAAGCGGAGATGCAAAGTTTTGCATTTAGACATTGGGATATAGATTATAATTCAAACCCAAAAAACGTATTTAAAGAACCTGCCATAGACGTAGAGCTAAAAAGGCTTTTAAAAAGCAAGCAAACTGATGAAATTTTAAAATTTATGAAAGATAACAATCTAACCGTCGAGCATACTATGCACGGAGGGGTAACGCCAGTGATGTATTCTAGCTTTTGGAATGATACAAATACCACTCAAGAGCTTATAAAGCTAGGTGCGGATATACATAAAAAAGACGAATACAAACTATCCGCTATGGCTTATGCGATAGAAAATAATGCTACTAAAACGGTAAGACTGCTTTTAGACAACGGGGTTAAATTTGAAGAGGCGGAGGTCGTTAGAAATAGGCTGCTTCCGCCGAATTATAACCATATAAAATCCCTACAAATAAGTGACGATGGAAATTTTACGTTGATTTATGAGACCGACTACCCTATGATTAGTATAGGAGAGCCGAATTATTTCTTTTCATATCTTACGAATACGAATATGTATGAGATAGCAAAGATGGCATTAGAAAGCGGCTACAAGCCATATATTTGGAAATTTCAAAACTCTACGGTAGGTCTAAGGTACGGAAACGATATTAAAAAGGTCGTGCCTGAAGGAATATTAAATGATAAAGCGGAACCGACGGACGGATTTGATATTACCGAATATGATTTTTCATTGTATGATACATTTCCGGGCACTCCAAATTACGAATCGATTTTAAAGCTGCTTATACAGTATAACGTAGGTGGACAACCGAGTCCGGAATTTCTAAAACGAAAATATGATGATTGTCATAGAAACTATATATATAGTTTGGATAGTTATTATAAAATAAACTACGATGCAACTTATTATATACCTAAAAGTGAAATTTCGCTTATAACGACGGTATATCGCAAATATTGCAAAGATAGAAATTCTACATTTAAAGATGTTTATGAATATACGAAATTTGCAAGCGAGTTAAATGAAATGGAAGCGGTATCCATCCATATGTATACCAGAGATAAAGACGGTCGCAAGCTTGATCAGCCGTATAAAGATAATTTAAAAAAGCTAGATAAATATATAGACGATATCTCATCCGATGAGATAAAAAATGCAATAAAAGAATCTTATGAAAACTAGATATTAAGGAGAATGAAATGACAGAAGAAGAGTTAAATCAACATACTCAAAGTTAGCTTTTTGATATAAAGTCAACCCACAAGCTCGGGCTTAAATTTAAACTAGCCCGAGCCAAAACTACAACCTTATCTTCCTAACTTCCAGCTCGCCGCCAAAAAAGTTCGCGTAGTAAAGCAGGTCTTTTTCGACCTCAAGCCCCGCTAGATAGCGCAGAGCGAGGTTTGCCTCAAAGCTCGCCGCAAACATCACGATCGCAGCCGTTATGCCCGCAGGCGTCGCGTTTAGGCTCGGGAAAAATTTAAAATCCGCATTCTGCACGAAGCAGACTTGGCACTGCCAGCTGTCCACCGACGCGAACACCCACGGTACGCCTATTTGCTTAGCAAACGCATCGATCTGCGCGCGTGTGGCGAGATTGTCGGTCGCATCCAAAATGAGATCAAATTTCTCGCCCGAGGCGGTCGCGCTAGCGAAAAATTCCTCCGCGCGGCTTTTGTGCACCTCCACGCTCACGCCGTCGTAGCGGCTTTCCGTGCGGCTTTTAAAGACGTCCGCTTTAAATTTGCCCTCGTCTTCGAGCGTGAATAAAATTTGCCTGTGAATGTTGTGAAGCGCCACCGTGTCGAAATCCACGACACTGATCCGCCCGATGCCGCTTGCGCCGAGTGCGTAAGAAAGGCTGCTTCCAAGCCCGCCCGCGCCGATGATTAGGATGCGTTTATCCGCAAGCGCGCGCTGTGTCTGCTCGCCCCAAAGCTGGATCTGTCTGTGAAAGTAGTTCATAAAAGCCCCCTGCTGACTAGGTTTTTGCGGAATTTCCACAGCCCGCGCGCCGCAGCGATCTCGTCCGCGTCCACTTCGCACATCAGCACGCCCTCTTCGTTTTTCAGCTCGTTTGTGATCTCGCCTCCGGGGGTTACGACGAAGCTCTCGCCGTAAAATTTAAACTCGCTCTCGCCGAATTTTGCCTCGCCGATGCGGTTGGCGCGGATGACGTAGAGTGAGTTCGTAAACGCGCGCATCTTCAAAAGCTCGCGCCAGCGTCCACCGCTTTCGAAGGTCGAGGCGCACGGCACGAGCACGCAGCCGACGTTTTTTTGCATAAAATAGCGCCAAAATACGTCAAAATGCGCCTCGTAGCCGAAACACACGCCGAATTTTACGCCACCCTCGCTAAAGATCATCGGCGAAATTTTACCGATTTTGCGGCTTTTGCGGTTGGCGAAAAAACCCTCTTCGTTCCAGTGCGGATAGTCCATCAGGATATTTTGATCGTAAAATTTCACCTCCGAGGGCGAAAATTTCGCGCAGGATTTCACCCAGATGGGCTCGTTTTCGCTCGCACAAAAGATCTCCTCTTCGCCCGCGTCTTTTTGGCTTTCTTCGGAATTTAAAGCGTTTGGGGCTTCGGAGGCGCTTTTTAAATTTGCGGCTTTGAAATTTAAAGATTTTGCGCCGCAGGAGTTTGAGCCGCCTTTGAAATTCGACTCGCTTGCGGAATTTAAATCGCCTTTAGAATTTGAACCATCGTTGGAGCTTAAATCGCTCTTGGAATTTAGCCCGCCCTTGCGACCTTGCTCGCCTTTAAGGCTTAAAGAATTTTCGCCGCAGCGCGCGCTTTTTTGAGTCGCGCCGCCGAAAATGCCCGCCTGCCTCAAAATCGCGCCGCTAGCGGCTCTGATTATCGGCGCTACGATATGCAGGTCGTATTTAGCGGCAAGCCGCGCCATCAGCTCCTGCTTATGCTCGCTCTGCTCGCACGCGATGGAGCGAGGCATCTTTTTAAGCTCGCTAAAGAAGGAATTTAGCTCATATTCGCCCAGCAACACGATCCGCGCGCCGTTGTCTTTGGCGACCTTCATATAGTAATCGATCCGATTTTCGCTCATCGAAAGCGTCGGTAGTTGCAAAACGCATACATTTATCATTGTCGCCTCCTAAGCCTGCTCGGGTGCGTTTATTTCGGCAACCTCGAGCTTAGCGTTTTCTAAAATTTCCTTCGCCTCCTTTAGCAGCGCCACGCCCTGTTTATACAGCTTCACGCTCTCTTCTAGGCTTAGATCCTTGTCGTTTAGGCTTTTTAAAAGCGCATTAATTTTTTCCATTTTTTCCTCAAAACTCATCCAAAATCCTTTTTATGATGTAATCAAATTTTTCTATCTCGACCAAAAACGCGTCGTGTCCGTAGTCGCTGTCGATCTGCGCGTAGCTAGTGCGATCCTTTTTGCCCAGATCGCTCATCGCATCGTAAATTTCTTTCATTAGCCCCGGCGGAAAGAGCACGTCGCCCTTGAAAGAGATGAGGTGCAGGCGCGATCTGATCTGCGCGCAGGCGTTTTTGAGATTGCCGTAGTGGCGCGTGCAATCAAATATATTCATCATCTTGGCGATGTAGAGATAGCACAGCGGATCGAACCTGCGCGCGAAATTTTCGCCGTTGTATTCAAGGTAGCGATCCACCTGAAAGCGCCCGTTAATCTCATAAAGACCGTCGGTTTCAACGTAGTTACGTCCGAATTTATCCTGCATCGAGCTTGGGCTTAAAAAACTTATATGCCCCGCCATGCGCCCCACCGCCATGCCGTCAAGCCCGCGCTCGGCGATCAGATTTTTATCGTAGTTGCCGTTTTTAAAGCTCGGATCGCGCAAGATGGCCTCGGTCGCGATCTTATTAAACGCGATCGCCCAAGGCTGCGTAGCGTATGTGCTTGCGAGTACGAAAATTTCATCCGCAAATTCCGGATATTCGATCGCGTAGCACAGCGCCTGCATGCCGCCCAGACTGCCGCCGATAACGGCGCGAACGCGGGCGATGCCTAGGCGCTTTAAAAGCATCATCTGCGCGCGCACGACGTCCGAGACGACCACTACGGGAAAGCGCAAGCGGTACTCGCGGCCGCTGCTTTCATCGACGTCGAGCGGGCATGTCGAGCCGAACGGCGAAGCTAGGATGTTTATGCAGATGACGAAAAATTTTGTCGTATCGACCGCTTTATGATCGCCGATGAGCCCGTCCCACCAGCCGGGCTTAACGTCGCCTTCGTAAAGTCCCGCGGCGTGTGCGGAGCCGGTTAGGGCGTGGCAGATGACGATGACGTTTGATTTGTCCGGGTTTAGCTCGCCGTAGGTTTCATAGGCGAGCTTGAAGTTGGAAAAGACGCGGCCGCTCTCCAGATAGAGCGGCTCGTCGAAATTTTGAATTTTGCTTTGAAGGATCACTGATTTACTCGGTAATTCGGCGCTTCCTGCGTGATGATGACGTCGTGGACGTGGCTTTCTTTAAGACCTGCGCTCGTGATCTCGACGAATTCCGCCTTTTGCTGAAAGGTCGCGATATCCTTGCTGCCGCAGTATCCCATCGAGCTTCGCAAGCCGCCTAGTAGCTGAAAGATCACGTCTTTTAGCATGCCCGCGTAAGGCACGCGTCCCTCGACGCCCTCGGGCACGAGCTTTTCTTTTGCGGTGCCGTCTTGAAAGTAGCGATCCGAGCTTCCTTTCTGCATCGCCGCTAAGGAACCCATGCCGCGGTAGGTTTTGTACTGGCGACCCTGAAACGTAATGAGCTCGCCCGGGGTTTCGTAGCAGCCCGCAAGCAGGCTTCCCATCATCACCGAGCTTGCGCCAGCGGCTAGGGCTTTAGCGATGTCGCCCGAGTATTTGATGCCACCGTCTGCGATGATCGGAATTCCAAATTTAGCCGCCTCGATCGCGCAATCGTTGATCGCGGTGAATTGCGGCACGCCCACGCCCGCTACGATGCGCGTAGTGCAGATCGAGCCCGGGCCGATACCTACTTTAATCGCATCGGCTCCTGCGTTTGCGATATCTTTTATGCTAGCGGGGTTTGCGACGTTTCCGACCACTACGTCCACGTCAAAATTTCGCTTCAGCTCCTTAAGCGTGTCGATAATGCCTTTGGAGTGTCCGTGCGCAGAATCCATCACAAGCGCATCTACGCCCGCTTTGACGAGAGCTTCGGCTCTTTGTAGATGGCCTACGCTGATCGCCGCGGCGACGCGAAGGCGGCCAAATTTGTCTTTATTGGCGCTTGGATATTCGATACGCTTTTTAAGGTCTTTAATCGTAATAAGCCCTTCTAAATGGCCGTTTGCGTCGATTATCGGAAGCTTTTCTACCTTATTGTTTCTAAAAATTTTCTCCGCATCATCAAGCGTGCAGCCTTTTGGGGCGGTAATTAGCGGAGCCTTGGTCATCTTCTCGCCTACGAGCGCGGCGGTGTCTGTTTCAAAGCGCAGATCGCGATTGGTTAAAATTCCAATCAGCACGCCGTTGTCGTCGATAACGGGAATGCCGCTGATGTGGTACTCGCCCATCAGATCGAGAGCGTCTTTGATCGTGGCGTCCGCCTTGATCGAGATAGGATCGATGATGACGCCGCTTTCGCTCTTTTTTACGCGGCGAACCATCTTGGCTTGGGAGTCCTCATCCATATTTTTATGGATCACGCCGATGCCGCCGAGGCGTGCCATCATTATCGCCGTGCGGTACTCGGTGACCGTATCCATCGCAGCACTCACGAGAGGGGTATTTAGCGTGATATTTTTCGTAAAACTCGTGCTGATATCGACCTCTTTGGGTAAAATTTCAGAGTATTGCGGTACCAACAAAACATCCTCGAAGGTCAGAGCCTTTTTGACGATCTTCATACTTATCCTTTCACGATTTTTTCTAAACTCAAGCCGCCGTCCAGCACCGTTTGTTCGTCGTAGGCGCGCCCGATGAGCTGCGCGCTGATATTAAGAGCCTCTTTGTTTTTCGCTACCGGCACGGAGATCGCGGGAAGCCCCGCTAAATTTACGCCGATCGTATAGATGTCGCTAAGATACGCACGCAGCGGATCACTAAGCTCGCCGAATTTATACGCCACGCCCGGCGCGATCGGCATAAAGATCAAATCAGCGTCTTTTAAAATTTCCTCATATTCACTTTTGATGAAGGCCCTTGCCTTCTGTGCCTTGATGTAATACGCGTCGTAGTAGCCGCTGCTTAGCACGAAGGTGCCTAGAAGCATGCGGCGCTTGACCTCGTCGCCGAAGCCTTCGCCGCGAGTGTTGGCGTAGAGCTCTTTTAAATTCAGAGCCTTTGCGCGGTTTCCGTAGCGCACGCCGTCGTAGCGACTTAAATTTGCGCTAGCCTCGGCGGTCGCGATGATGTAGTAGGTCGCGATGTCGTATTTGGAGCTGCAAAGATCGCGATAAACGATCTCGTGTCCGAATGATTTTAGTTTTTCTATGGTTAAATTCAGAGCCTCTTTGACCTGCTGCGAGGCTTCGTCGATATAATTTTTTATAACGGCGATCTTAAGCTTGCGATCTCCGTTTAGCTTATCCGCGGTGCTTTCGTAAGCGCCCGCGTAGCTCGTGCTGTCCATCTCGTCGCGGCCTGCGATGATGTCGTATAAAATCGCCGCGTCCTCGACGCTGCGCGTGATCGGTCCTATCTGATCGAGGCTGCTCGAATACGCCGCAAGCCCGTAGCGGCTGACCCTGCCATAACTCGGCTTAAAGCCTACGCAGCCGCAAAATGCCGCCGGCTGGCGGATAGAGCCGCCGGTATCGCTTCCGAGTGCGGCTACGGCGATATTTGCCGCTACGGCAGCCGCGCTTCCGCCGCTACTGCCGCCGGGTACGCGCGAGTGATCGGTCGGATTGAGAGTTTTGCCGTAGAATGAGCTTTCGGTCGTGCTTCCCATCGCAAACTCATCCATATTCGTTCGCCCAAACGGCGCCAGGCCGCGCTTCCGTAGCTTTTTGATCACCGTCGCGTCGTATGGCGCTACGTAGCCTTGCAAAATTTTACTCGCCGAGGTAACGCTCCAGTCTTTTACCTGAATGTTATCTTTGATCGCGATCGGCACGCCCTCGCCGCTGATGTTTAGAGCCTCACCCGTGAGCTGCTCGACGTAGGCGCCGAGCTCTTTGGTTTTTAAAATTTTATCCTTTAGCTCCGCTCTAAGCGCCGAAATTTCATCCGCACTCAGGCTTAGAGCCTCTTTCAAACTTATCATCTGCCATCCTTAAATTTATTCACGAAATAGATCCCCACGCCCGTCGCTACGCAGATCAGCGCGATCGTAAAAAATACGAAGCCGAGACTTATGGGGCTAGCGAGCATGCATGACCTTCGCGCAGCGCGGGCAGAGCTCATCAGGCTCTTTTGCGTTAAATTTCCAGCACCTCGGGCATTTGTGCTTCGATGATTTTACGAGGCGGAAAATTTCGTCGTTTATCTTAAACTCCGCTAGAGCCTGCCCGCTTTGCAGAGTGTCCACGTCGCTTACCATAAACCAATCCGCCACGCCCAGGATGTCGTTTGATAAAATTTCGTTCGAGCTCGTCTGTAAAACCAGCTCGAGCGTCGATTTGATGATCTTGTCCTTTTTCAGCGCATCGATAAGCTCGAAAAATTTCTCCCTCGATTTGATTAAAATTTCGTCAAATTCTAGAAAATCGTCAAATTCTACCTGCTTATAGATCAGATCAAAAACGTCCTCCTTGCCCTCTTTGATGATACGCGGCGCAAACTGCATTACTTCGTCGATCGTGTAGGTTAGCGTAGGCGCGATTAGAGGCAGCAGAGCTCGTGTAATCAGAGCGATTGCGCTTTGCGCGCTTCTGCGGCGCGGCTCGTCGGGTGCGTCGCAGTAGAGCCTATCTTTGCAGATATCAAGATAAATTCCGCTCAGATCGGCGCTTAAGAAATTTAGCAAAGCGTTGAAGCCTTTTGAAAAATCGTAGTTTCTAAATGCCGCTTCCGCGCTCGCAAAGGCGTTTGCCGCGCGCGTTAGGATCCAGCGGTCGAGCCGCGTAAAATTGCTCGTCTCGATCTCGCCCAGATCACTGGTGCTTGCGAGCAGAAATCTTATCGTATTTCGGATCTTGCGGTACTGTTCGCTTACCTGCTTTAGGATATTGTCGCTGATCTTTAGATCGGTCGAATAATCGCTCATCGCGACCCACAGGCGTAAAATTTCAACGCCGTGGCTCTTGGCGACCTCTTGCGGATAGACGACGTTTCCGACGGACTTACTCATCTTTTGGCCCTTCTCATCGACGGTAAATCCGTGAGTGAGGATGCTTTTGTACGGCGCGCATTCGTTGATCGCGCAGCTTAGAAGCAGTGAGCTTTGAAACCAGCCGCGGTGTTGGTCGCTGCCCTCAAGATACATATCCGCAGGGAATTTGCCCGCATCGTAGGCGCCGCTTTGCAGCACTGCTTTCCACGTAGAGCCGCTATCGAACCAAACGTCTAAGATATCCATCACCTTTTCTAAATTTTCAGGCTTATAGCCGCTGTCCTGAGGCAAAAGCTCCGAAATTTCCATCTGCCACCAAGCATCCGCGCCCTTAGCCTTAAAAATTTCGTAGATATTATTTAAAATTTTCTCATCAAAGATCGGCTCTTTGGTGTTTTTATCGCGGAAAAACGCTATCGGCACGCCCCAGTCCCTCTGGCGGGAAATACACCAATCGGGGCGGTTTTCTATCATCGAGGTAAGGCGGTTGATGCCGCTTTGCGGATAAAATTTAACCTTGCCGATCTGCTCTAGCGCCACCTGACGCAGCGTCTTGCCGCTAGGCATTGGCTCGTCCATCGCGATAAACCACTGCTTCGTCGCGCGGTAGATCACCGGCTTGTGCGTGCGCCAGCAGTGCGGATAAGAGTGGACGAATTTGCCGGATTTTATAAGCGCGGGGCCTAGGATCTGTAAAATTCTCTCGTTTGCTTTGAAGATATGCATCCCCACGAGCTCATCCACGACGTCCGCGCGGAAGAGTTTTTTGGTTTTAAGAGTTTGATCGAAACAGCCGCCCTCATCCACGGGCATCAGCACTTCGATGCCGTATTTAAGCCCTACGAAATAATCGTCCTCGCCGTGTCCCGGAGCCGTATGCACGAGCCCGGTGCCGCCGTCCATTAAAACGTGCTCGCCGAGGATAAACTTTGAAGCTCTATCGTTTAACGGATTTATCGCGTTTAAGCCTTCAAGCTCGGCAGCGTTAAATTCTTTAACGATCTCGCCCTTCGTGATGCCCAGGCTTACGAGGCTTTCGACCAAAGGTTTAGCAAGTATCAAATTTTCGCTCGTCAGCGCGTAAATTTCATTCGGGTTCAAAGATATCGCGCCGTTTGCGGGCAGCGTCCAAGGCGTGGTCGTCCAGATGACCGCTTTAGCGCCTTTAGCGCCGATTTTAGCGTTCGCTTCACTGCTTAGATCAAACGCCACGAAGATCGAGTAGTCCTCTTTGTCTTTGTATTCGACCTCGGCTTCTGCGAGCGCGCTTTTTGCCGCCCAGCTCCAAAACACGGGCTTACTTCGCTCAATCAAAATTCCTTTTTTCGCGATCTGGCAGAGCGCTTTGTAAATTTCAGCCTCAAACTCAAATTTTAGCGTCAGATATGGATCGTCCCAGTCTCCCAAAATCCCCATATCTTTAAATTCACTGCGCTGCACGTCGATAAACTCTTTGGCGTGCTGTCTGCAAAGCTCGCGTATCTGCACTTTTGAAAGCGATTTTTTCTTATCTCCGAGTTTGATCTCTACTTGCTGCTCGATCGGCAGGCCGTGGCAGTCCCAGCCCGGCACGTAGCGGATCTCCTCGCCGAAGAAATAATGGGTTTTGGTGATGATATCTTTTAAAATTTTATTCAGTGCGTGGCCGATGTGGAGGTGTCCGTTGGCATACGGCGGGCCGTCGTGGATATTGAAGCTGACGCTTGCGCCCTTGCGCTTAGCTTTCATCTTTTCGTAAATTTTACGCTCGTCGTACCACGCCTTAAATCGCGCAGGTTCGTTTTGCGGCAGTGCGCCTCGCATCGCAAAATCCGTAGTAGGAAGAAAGAGAGTATCTTTGTAGTCCATATTTGTACCTTTTCGTGTCTTAAAAAATTTGTGAAGTTTATCCAAAACGCCATTAAAAAGCTCTGAAAGAGCAGTCTGCGTTTATGCTATAATGTGCGAAAATTTAATGAGGGTCTTTATGAAAAATATCATCCTTGTAATCGGCGAGGAGATCCGCTACGACGCGGCTTTGATGAGCTATATATCTCGCAGCTATGAGCAAGTTTTCGGGCGGATGGATGATCTGAAATTCTTAAGCGAAAACGATAAGGTTTTGCCCTTCGCGCTTGAAAAGATGATCGATTCGTACGATTTTATCACGATCTTTGCGGCAAACTCCGCCTACGCGGTCGTCGGTAAAATTTTATCGACGCTCTCTTTCGATTCGCTCGAGCTGAAAAACGGAGAAACCCTAGCGCCCTCGATGGCGCACACGGTGGCGAAAAACAGCTTCCTGCTAAAAGTCAGAGGCTGCTCGGTAAACGTGATCAAGGCGCTTTGCTTGCAGAGCCTGCCGCCGATACTCCAAGACGCGCCGAGCGCGGGCGAGAGCTTTTATCTATTTGATTGCGAATACGAAAGCGTAAAGCAGCGCCTAGAGAGCCTTGCGATCAGTTATAAAATTTCGCTTACGATCAGTAGGCCCTGCTCCTTTTTGCTGCTCGTGCGCGCCAGTGCGATGAAATTCGGAGCGCTGGATGCGTTTTTACAAAGCGTCGGCAAGTATTATGAGAGCTGCTACATCGAAGGCGGCGATTTTATGGGCTTCGTGGTGGATAGACTGCGCGAAATAGGCGCTAAGATCACCTTTGCCGAAAGCTGCACCGCAGGGCTCATCGCCGCAAAATTCGGCGCGGTTGCTGGCGTGAGCGACGTTTTTGACGGCTCGCTCGTAAGCTACGCCAACGAGATAAAAAATCTCTGGCTCAACGTGAGCGAAGATACGCTCGCTCGCTACGGCGCGGTCAGCGCGCAGACCGTGGGCGAGATGCTGGAGGGCGCGCTGCAAAGCAGCGGGGCGAGTTTCGCTCTTGCAGTAAGCGGTATCGCAGGCCCCGGCGGCGGAAGCGCGCAAAAGCCCGTAGGGACAGTATTTATAGGCGCAAAGGAGCAGGGCGGCAAACAGATCGTCGGGGAGTTTCATCTAAAAGGCGATCGAAACTATATCCGCGAACAAAGCGCCGATATCGCTATCTGCTTGCTTTTGAAGCTTAGAAGCGATCTGTTTTTCGGGCGGCTTCCAAGCGCGCCTGCGAGAGATGAAATTTAAAGGAGCGGATTTTGAAAAGACGAATTTTGAAAGGGTGCGGGCGCGATTCGGCGCAGAATTTTATCCGAACGAGCGGCGAGCAGGGCTTTGAACGATGGCAAAATTTCGATTCGGCAGGCGCTGCGCGAAATTTTACTTCGGCGGATGACGGGCAGAATTTTACTCGGGCTAGCGACGGGCGAAATTTTATCTCAGAGCAGGGCGGGCAAAATTTTATCTCGGCGGGTCGCGCTAGAAATTTTAGTTTTATAAATGACTTTAGCTTTTTGAACGCGGCGCGAAATTTTACTTTAGCGCTAGCTACGGCGTGTATTTTAAGCGGCTGCGACGGCGGATTGGACGCGCAAGATCGCGAGCAAAGCGCACGCTCGGAGCAGAATTTTAGCGCGGGTAATCAAGGGCAAAATTTTAATAAAAGCGCGGATAGCTCGGGGCAAAATTCCGCTCAAAACTCCACGCAAAATTCCGCGCCGCAGGATTTTGAGCGCAAGCGAAACTCCGATCTGAACTCCACGATAGACGAGCTTGCAAGCGATGCTAAAGTTTTGGGCGAGGCCTTGCAAAATTTGCAGAAAAAGGCGCCCGAAGCGCTGAACGATTTCGCCGCTCGCAACGCGGATAGGACCAAGGATCTGATAAAGCAGGGCGAGGCGGCGGCGCGCGAGGCGGGCAAAAAGCTTGATCGAATGGGGCAGAGCCTGCAAGGCATTATTAAGGATGCAAACGATAGCCTAGGTAAGGTCTTGGAGGGCTTTGGCGTCGCGCCTCGGCAGGAGCCGCGCGGCGGGCGCTCGCAGGAGCGCGATGATAATTCTGAGCTTGAAGAGGCGACCGATAGGCAAAGTTTTAGAATTTAAATTACGCTAAATTCTACTCAAATTTTTTGTTGCAACTACCACCCGCAGGAAAGCGGCAAGTCTTCGCAGGAGCGTAACGAGCCTGCACGAAAGCGTGACGGACACTCATAAGAGCGCGATGAGCACCCGCAGCCCGACAACAGAACCGATGGGCAAGGTTTTAGAATTTAAGCGGCACTAAATTTCGCTTCAATTTGTTTGTTGCGGCGAATGCTTGCAGAGAAGCGATGCCAAATTTCATTAAAATTTCCCCTGCGCGGCGGCTTCGTTAAAATTTTACTCGCGCGAGCTTCCGCAATGGAATATGAATATTTGCAAAGAAGTGATAAACCTCTGTAAAACGCGACGAGTGCCCCAAGGGCGAGCATTTCTAAAATAAAGCGCGAGTAGTGGATGAAGTTTGGAATTCAAAGCTCCGCTCTTTGATGCTGCTGTAAAGATAAGCGGGTGGCGGCTGGTAAAGCTTTAGAATTTAAGGTCGCTTGCGATAAAACAAGAAAAATTTTACGAAGTAGGGCTATAATGCGCCCCGCAATTTCAAATTTAAAGGATAGAAATGAAAACTCTCATTATTTTAGCTCATCCAAATATCGCAAACTCGCTTGTAAACCGCCACTGGAGGGATGCTGTGCTAGCCCATCCTGATAAGTTCGAGCTTCATGATCTTTACGCGCTTTATGCGGATTTTAAAATCGATGTGGAAAAGGAGCAAAAACTGCTCGAAAGTCACGATAAAATCGTGCTTCAGTTTCCGTTTCGTTTTTCAAACTGCACGCCGCTTCTTAAGCAGTGGTTTGAGGACGTTTTTACGCGCGGCTGGGCTTATGGCGCAGAGAGCGGCGGCAAGCTTAAAGGCAAAAAATTTGCGCTTGCGATCTCGCTTGGCGCGACTGAGGCAAACTACTCTAAAAACGGCATCGTGGGCTTTAGCGTGGATGAGGTGCTAGCGCCATTTAAGGCTACATTTAATTTCGTCGGCGCAACGACTATGCCTAATTTCGTCTCATACGGCTTTACTTACGATAAAAGCGAGCAAGCCGTAGAAAATAGTGCAAAAAATTATATAAAGTATTTAAATAAGCTTTAAATTCTTTGCTTTTCTAGCCGCCCGCTGCGCGTAAAGCTTTAAAATTTTATGTAAGTGGCGTGGCTGATTTTTTAAAATTTTCGCTTAAAAAGCTCAAATTTAATCTCAAAATTTTTAAATTTTACCCCAAAATTCCGCTCGCGCTTCGTATGCGAACTCAAATGAAATTTCAAGCAAAATTCCGCGTCTAAATTTGAGCCCCGCTCTTAAATTTTAAAATTTTATCAGAGATTTTTTTATACAATTACGGCTGAAATTCGGCCCAAAAAAGGAGAGGGAATGTATAAGCTAAAGCATCTTCTTAGCGCGCAGGATCTGAGCCGCGAGGACATCTACGACTTTATAGATCTGGCGCGCGAGTTTAAAGCGCTGAACCGCAGCGATATCAAAAAATCCGACTCGCTTCGCGGCAAGACGGTCATCAACGCGTTTTTCGAAAACTCCACCCGCACCCGCACTAGCTTTGAGATCGCAGCCAAGCGCCTGGGCGCGGACAGCGTAAATTTCACGGCTGCGGACAGTAGCACGAAAAAGGGCGAGACGCTGATCGACACTATCAGAAATATGCAGGCGATGCGCACGGATATCTTCGTGCTGCGCCACAGCTGCTCGGGCGCGGCGAAATTTGTCGCGGCCAACTGCGACGCATCGATCGTAAATGCGGGCGACGGGCTGAACGAACATCCGAGCCAGGCGCTGCTGGATCTTTTTACGATCAGCGAGCACAAGGGCAGGATCGAGAATTTAAACGTCGCGATCATAGGCGATATATTTCGCTCGCGCGTAGCTAGAAGCGACATCTGGGCGATGAAAAAGCTCGGCATAAACGTGCGACTCTTCGGCCCTCCGATGATGCTGCGCGACTGCGACGCGTTCGGCTACCCGATATGCAAAAGCGTGGAGGAGGCGATCGAGGGCGCCGACGTCATCATCATGCTTAGAATCCAGCTTGAGCGGCAAGACGGCGAGCCGAGCTTCCCGAGCGTGCGCGAGTACTCGAAATTTTTCGGACTTACCGCCAAGAGGATGCAGGCAGCGAAAGAGGGCGTCATGATAATGCACCCGGGCCCGATCAACCGCGGCGTGGAGATCAACTCCGACGTAGCCGACGATCCGCGCTATAGCTGCGTTTTAGATCAGGTAGAAAACGGCGAGGCGATGCGAATGGCGATACTTCATACGATAAATTTAAACAGGAGCGCACGATGAAAATTTTGATAAAAAACGGCACGATCGTTAATCACGACGGTAGCGAGGAAGTAAACGTCCTGATCGAGGGCGATAGAATTTCAATGATCACGCGCGAGTGTCCCGCCGCAGACCGCGTCATAGACGCCGCGGGCAAGCTCGTGATGCCCGGGCTCATCGATATGCACGTGCATTTTAGAGACCCGGGGCTCGAATACAAAGACGACGTCATCAGCGGCAGCGAAACCGCGGTCGCAGGCGGCGTGACGACCTGCCTTCCGATGGCAAATACTAGGCCCGTAAACGATAACTCCAGCATCACTCGCGCGATGATTGCCAAGGCCAAGGGGCGCGGGCTGATCGATCTGCTGCCCATAGGCGCGATCTCGCAGGACTGTAAGGGCGCAAAGATCGTCGAGATGGGCGATATGCTGGAAGCCGGCTGCGTGGCCTTCAGCGACGACGGGCTGCCCGTGACCGACAGCTCCGTGATGCGACAGGCGCTCGAATATTCCGCGCACTTCGGCTCGTTCGTGATAAATCACAGCGAGGATTGCTCGCTTTGCCATGGCGGCGTGATGAACGAGGGTAAAGTCAGCGCGATACTCGGTCTAAAGGGGATGGCGAGCGAAAAAGAGGAGATTATGATCGCGCGCGATCTGCTGCTTGCCAAAAAGACGGGCGGGCACATCCACATCGCGCACGTAAGCTCGGCGTGGTCGTTAAAGCTCATCGAGCAGGCTAAGCGCGAGGGCATCCGCGTCACCTGCGAGGCTACGCCGCATCACTTCACCTTCGACGAGCGCGAGCTGATGGGATACGATACGAATTTTAAAATGTCGCCGCCGCTTCGCACCCAAAGCGACGTGCAGGCGATCAGAGAGGCGCTTAAAAGTGGTCTGATCGACGCCATCGTGACCGATCACGCTCCGCACAATACCGACGATAAATTTGTAGAATTCGACCACGCGCCGTTTGGAATTTTAGGGCTTCAAACCCTCGTGCCGCTTACGCTTCGGCTAGTAAACGAGGGCGTCATCGGTCTTGAAGACATGGTGCGGCTGTGCTCGTTTAATCCGGCTAAAATTTTAAATTTAAAGGACAAGGGCGAGATCAAAGAGGGCTTTTTGGCCGACGTCGCGATCATCGATCCGCAGATTTCCTACGTTTACGACGAGGCGCTAAATAAGTCCAAATCGCGCAACTCGCCGCTTTTTGGCAAGCAGCTTACGGGCGCTGCGGTTTGCACGATCAAAAGCGGCCGCGTGGTCTATGAGTTTCCAAACGTCGTAGCATAGGGTACTTGCGGCGTAAGGCTTGCGAGCGGCGGCTTGCGGACGAGCGGCATTCGTAGCATAAACGAAGCGATTGCTTCATTTTAAATTTAGCTAGTTTGGACGCAACGACTCGCTTTTAAAATTTTGCGGTGCGATCGGTTCATTTTAAATTTGATGGCAGCGTAGGCGTGGCGACTTGTCTTTAAAATTTCATAGTGCGTTTTGCTCGGTATCGGCGCAGCCCTTGATCTCGCAGCGTGACTGACCTGCTTAAATTTATCGGTAGCTCGGTGTGGTAACTTGCTTTTAAAATTTCATAGCGCGAGCGCGGTTGAAATTTTTTTAAAGCGGTTTGTCATTTTTGTAGTGCGGGTAAATTTGACGCACATCGCCTTGCTCATGCCGCTCGTAGATTTCGGCTTTGGAATTTTATCCATGCCCGTGCGCGAGCTGCTTTAAATTTATAGCAGCACCTTTTCGATACGGCAGCTGCTTTTAAATTTATGTTCGCGGCGGTTGAGAATTCTATCTTTGCGCAGATTTGTTTTTGCTTCACGCGCAAATTTTATCGTGATTAAATTTGTCGCTAAGGCGCAAAATTTTAAAATTTTGCCGCCGCTAGCTTTTGGCGCGGAGCATAAATAATCCGCCGCATGAACGGGAGCGATCGAAATTTAAAGGATATCTATGAACGGCGAAATATATCTCTCGTGCGCGCTGTGCGTCGCGCTAAAATCAGCTCTGCGCGGCAATCCTAAGCCGCCGCTGCAAGATCAAAAATATATAAAATATTTAAATTTTGAGTTTGCAAAGGAGCATTTCCGCACCGCAGAGGGTGTGAGCCGCGCAGTGCAGGACGGCGTAAACGACGCAAGTAAAGCTACGGAGCAAAAAGATGCGTACGGTGCAGTGCAGAGCAGTGCGACGGACAAAACTGCCGAGAGTGGCGGTGCAGCGGAGCAAAAGCGCACGAACAGCAAAGAAGCGGCAAATGAAAAAGCGGCGAGTAAAAAAGGCGCCGACGAAAGCACGGGCTCGCCACTTTTGCAAAAAGCGCGCGAGTTTTTCACCGGACGGCTCGCGCAAAAAGGGCGCGAGGACGAGCCGATCTCCGCACGGCGGCGTTGGATAGAGCAGTGCTTAAAGCTCGGTCTGAAGGACGCGGGGCTTAGTATTCCAACTTTCGCAAAAGATAGAGCGCTTTTGGGTTTTTCGGGTATGAGCGTAAACGGCATCGTTTGCTGCTTCGAGGGCTTTGACGGCGTTTTTACGCCTGATTGGAAATACGATCGCGACAAAAAGGCTTGGCGCGTGAAATACGTCGAGCGTCTTTGGCGCGGGATGCCGCGGGATGCGCTAAACGCGCGCGATAACAGCGCAGAATTCGGGAATGTTTTAGTGCAAATTAGGGATTTTGCGAGCAAGATAGGCTGCGAAAACTTTGCGCAGACGTTTGATAATGCGCTTAAGACGCTGCGGGGCGAAGTCGCTGTAGGCGAGTATTACGCCGTTTCGTTTGCAGCGCTACCGCAGCCGAGCTTGAGGGCGTTTGCCGCGGCGGGGATCGCCGATGTATTCGGTGCGATGGGCTCTTGGGATGATGAGCCGCCGTCTATGGCGCAAGAAATGGGGCTCGGGGGTGAATACGACCGCCTCTCGGACGAGCTCTTGGCGCAGAAAAACTTAGCGATTTTATTTGCGATAAACGGCTGGTAGGGCTTTGGCACAAGAGCTAGAAAGCGCGCTAAGCCTCTATCGTCACGGGCCGATCAAACGCCGTTACGCTCGGCAGTTCGCCTTTAAATTTCTCGATCTGCACCATGCTCGTGTGCGCGGTATTGCTTTGCGAGAGCTGCGAGCTAGGCACGTCCTTGGTTAGCACGTTTATGTTGCCGTGCTTGCACAGGCTGCGCTCGCCCCAAACGGTCGGGTCGTACCACGCGCCCTCGCTTACGATCACGACGTTATCTTGCGCCGTATCGCTTACCAGCGCGCCGCAGAGGATCTCGCCTCGGTCGTTATAGATCCTTACCACGTCGCCTGTTTTGATACCGCGCGCCTTTGCCGTGGCTGGGCTAATTAGCGCGGGTTCACGGCCCGCGATCTCGGCGTAGTTGCGGATGAGCGAGTTGTTTAGCTGCGAGTGGAGCCTAAATTTAGAGTGCGCGCCGCTGATGGCGATAGGATACTTGCTCACGTCGCCGCCCAGCCACTCAAAGGGCTCCATCCATGTCGCGTGCGGCGGGCAGTCGGGATAACCTAGCTTTTCGACCGCTTCGGAGTAGAGCTCGATCTTGCCCGACGGCGTTTTTAGCGCGTTTTTCTCGGGATCGGCGCGGAAGTCCGCGTAGTTTGTAAAGTATCGCTTTTTCTCGTCGATTTTATCAAATTTAACGTAGCCTTTTTGCCAAAACTCCTCAAATTTAGGCATCGCTATGCCTATACCCTCGGCTTTTGCAGCAGCGTCGGCATAAATTTCCTTCACCCACTCAAGCTCCGTTTTACCCTCGCTAAAGGCCTGCTCGTACTCCTCGCCCCACTGCGCGCAGATGAGCCGCGCGATCTCAAAGTCGCTTTTGCTCTCGCCCGCAGGCTTTACTAGCGGCTTAATCGCAAAAAGGTATTCGCTAGTCGAGTTTGCAAACTCGATATCCGTGCGCTCGCACTCAAGCGCCGCCGGTAGAACGATGTCGCTGAGCCTCGCCGTACTAGTCCAAAAGGGCTCTGTGGTGATGATCGCTTCAATCTTGCGCATCGCCTCGACCGCGCGGTTGGTGTCCGGGTGGCGGGTGAAGGTCGAGCCGTTGGCGTTAAACATCACTCTAATGTGCGGCATAACGTACTTTTTGCCGTTGCGTTCGATCTCTTTGCCCGGCTCCATGATCGCGTCTATGAGTCTGCTGTTTGGTATCTCGTGATATTTAGCCTTAGCTAGCTTGCCCTGCGGGGCGATGTATTTTTCGTTTATCGCTGGGTTAAAGGCCTGAAGCTTTGGCGCGATGAAGCTAATATCTGCGTTTTTATGCATCTGATCATTCATCACGTAGCCGCGCCCCGTCTTGCCAATGTCGCCTAGCATCGCAGCTAGCGCGATCAGCGCCCAGTACGCCATCTCGCCGTGATGCTGTCGCTGTATCGCGTAGCCCGTGACGATGAGCGTGTCTTTTTTAGCTAGCGTGTCGGCTAGACTTTTTAGCTCCTTTTCGCTCACGCCGCAAATTTTGCTCGCCCATTTTAGATCCTTTTTCACGCCGTCTTTTGCGCCGGTGAAATACTCCTTAAATTTATCAAATCCGACCGTGTAGCGCTCAATAAATTCCTTGTCGTAAAGCCCGTTTTCGTAAAGATATTCGCAAAGCCCGATCAACATCGCCGTATCGGTGCAAGGGCGCACGGCTAGATAGTGCGCGCCGAAATACTCCGCCGTTTCGTTGCGGTAAACGTCTATGCTGTAAATTTTCATCTCACCTTTTTTAAATTTCTCTTTCATAATCTCGTAGTAGGCGTAGGAGTTGTGCATCGGCACGCCGATAGCGATCTTGTTTGAGACGACTGGGTTCGTGCCCCAAAACACGATCGTTTTAGCCTCCTTTACCACGCCCTCCCAGCGCGTAGGATTATGCGTCGGATCGATAGAACCCGTCACGTGAGGCAAAAACGCAGTCGCCGCGCCGTATGAGTAGCCGCCAAGCTCGCTCACGTAGCCTCCTAGCGCGTTTAGCATGCGCTTTGCAGTGCGCTGTGAGTGGCCGACCTTGCCCAGACTACCCCACTGATAAAGCTGTCCGTAAATGGCCTCCGAGCCGTATTTATCGAAGTTTTCTTTTAAAATTTTAGCGCTTAGCTTTATCGCCTCGTCCCAGCTAACGCGCACGAAAGGCTCTTTGCCGCGAAGCTGCGGTTTTGGATCTGCGGGACTAGCCAGGAAGCTTTTGCGCACGTAGGGGTATTTCACGCGCGTTTCGTTTTGGATGTGATCGCTTAGGGCGTTATTTAGCACCGTTGGCATCGCGTCGCCCTCAAAGGGCTCTGTACCCACGACCCTGCCGCCGATGGTTTTTACGTAAAACGCGCCAAATTTATTCGCGCAAAGCCCCATCTGCTCGTCAAATATCGCCTGCGCCGCTGCGTCAAATTGCTTTGCTTGCGCTGAAGCCGCCGCCAGCGCGCCTAGTTTTAGAAAGTCTCGTCTTTTCATGGTTGTCTCCGTTAAATTTAAATTGATTGGTTGATTTGGTTTAAATTTAACGGGATTTACGTGGTTGATTTTTGCATGGTTTGCCTTTTAACGTATTACGCGACCTCGCGTCTTGGCAGTGATTTTACGAAATTTAGGCTTAATTTGCCATTTATCTATGGCGTCGCGATGAAATTCTATTAGAGCTAAGCACTAGACAAATTCCACCGCGACTATTTGGGTCAAAAGCTATACGTAAGGCTTAGATTGAAGGTGCGCGGATCGCCGTAGATCATTCGATTAGAACCGATACCCTCAAAATAGCGCTTATCGGTTATGTTATCGACGTTTAGCTGCACATCTAGGTTTTTACTCGCTTTGTAGCCTAGCATTACGTTTGCAATCGTGTAAGCTTTCTGCTCGATCCTGCCGTATGGCGAGTCGGAATAAATCTTTGAGCGATACATCGCGCCTGCGCCGATTCTAAATGTGCCGATCTCATATTTTGCAAAAAGATTTGCGCTGGTGCGGGAGGAGTCGCTGGCGTAGATATTGCCGTCAGCATCTTTGGCTTTGTAGTGCGCTAGCCCCATGCTTAGGCTTAGTGCATCGGTAATTTTACCGTTTACATCCGCTTCAAAGCCCCTGCTGGTTACTCCGCGACCCTGCCTGTAAGCGTAGGAATTTGTGCCCGTGATATACTCGTCGGTGCGGATGCCGAGCTTATCTTGGATGATCTTAAAAACGCCCAGGCTTGCTTGCAGATCGCCGTCAAAATACTCGCCTTTGATGCCCGCTTCGTAGTCCTTGCCTTGGATGGGATCAAGATATTTATTGTTTTTGTCCTTGTAGGTTTGAGGTTTAAAAATACTCGTATAACTTGCATAAAGGGTATGATGATCGTCTAAATCATAGGTGATCCCTGCATATGGAGTAATTTCGCGGGTAAAATTTCTATTATCTGCTCCACCTGTAATTTTATATTTATAGTAACTCATCCGTGTTCCTAATAAGAGCTTTAAATCCTCGGTGATTGAGAGTTTATTCGCGGCATAAATTGCTTTTTGAATAGTTCGATCGGCATTATTTTGATCTACATACGGTAAGCGTGGATCTTCAATATGAAGGTCGTTAAAATTTATTCTAGTACGCGCGGCATAAGCAAGGCCTGCCGGAGTGTTTCGACTATTCCAGTAGCTACTTACGTTATCAGATCCTTTTTTGTAAAGATTATACATCACACCAAATACAAATTCATGATCTTGTCCGAAAAGCTCATACGGGATATTTGCGTAGGCATCGATATTGTGGATATTCTCTTCGCGCTTGTTAGCATAAACGCTAAGATCGGCGACGTTTCCGATGCCGCCAGGGCCTACCCTGCCGCCATAATAGAGCAAATTTGAATCGGTATGAGCGCGACGAAACGAATAACTCAAGCTTAAACTCGCCTCGTTTGAGAAATATTGTTTAAAATCGGCATAAAAATCAAGCGTAGAGATGTCGTATCGCGTCCAAGGCTGAGAGAAAATTTTGTTTTTGCCGAAGTGCGTGCGCGTGCCGTCCGATTTAAACGCGGGCATTCCGCCCCAGCGTGTGCCATGTCGGCGTAGAGTCTGATAAAATGAGCCAAAGCTCAGCCTTGAATCGTCTGTTACATCGATATCTAATACGCCATAAACGGCAGTATTGCGACGATTGTAATAGTCCATATAAGAGTGCGATCGTTCATGCATAAACGCTAGGCGTCCGCGTACCGAACCGCTTTGATTGAGCGGGCTTTGCACATCGGTTTTAAGCCCGTATTTGTCGTATGAGCCGCCGTTTAGGCTGATGTATCCTTTCGGAACGGCGGAATCCGCGTGCTTGCGGATAAAATTTAAACTCGCGGCGGGATTTCCCGCGCCCGCCAATAATCCGTTCGCACCCTTTACTACCTCAACGCGCTCATATGGCAGTAAATTTAAATCGTTCGCCCCGAGGCTAAAACCTCCGAAGCTAGGCATCGAATCAAGCAGATAATAATCTATGCTAAATCCGCGCGCCGTAGGATAGAGCCTCTCATCCATACGCCCGCTCGTAATGCCCGCGATATTTCGCATCAGCACCTGATAATCGGTTATCCCCATATCTTTTAGCTTGGCTTCGGTCACCACGGTAAGAGACTGGGGCGTTTCTCTCGCCGTAAGATCGAGCCTGGTGGTACTTTTAACGAGCTTTCTAGCCTCATAATCTCTGTCGTCGCGACGGAGCTTTTGGGTATCTTGCACTTCTATGGTGCCTAAGTTCTCCGGGGTGCTCGCAGTGGCGTTATTTTCCGCATAAAGCGAAGTTAGCATATTTAATGCGACTACGAGCGAAAGAGATACTTTCTTCATAACTTTCTCCTTTTAGAATTTCTATTTTTTAGGGTTATGTAAAATCCGCAAATGCTTAAAAATAGGGGTGCAAGCCCCGCTAAAAACCATATAAGCTTCGTTATTGCGCCGTATGAGCCCGCATGGGCGCGACGAAAGCCGTCTTGAAGTTTGTCCGAAAAATCCGCATCGTTTATAAAGTCCGCTTTTAAAATTTCGCCTGCATCTGATATCGTGATACGGCTCGCGTAAGGGCTTTGCAGCGGGTTTTGCCCCGCCTCGAAGCCGTATACGGTAAAAGCGCCGCCCGGACAGAGCGGAAAGGCGATATAGGTGGAGCGAAATTCTTTAAATTTAACCGTTATCCGCGCTAAAGCTTCATCTAGCGTCGCAAGATTTTGCACCGCTTTCATGCTTACCGCTCCGTTTGATGCCGCGACGGTGGAATTTCGCTCGGTCTTAAAATTCTGCAAGACCGCGCCGCATGGATTTGCGAGCGGCTTGTAAGTTACCGCCCTTAGCTCCCACCATGCTCCGCTTATAGCTATAGCAAACATTACGGGAGTGCTCGCGACTCCGATTAGGCGGTGAGCGCCGCGCATAAAATATATGGCCCGATCTAGCCTCAGCGAGAATAAGTTTTGCCAAAATTTTTTGTAGATAAAAAAGCCGCTAATGCCGATAAGTAGCGCGCTAAGCCCCACTATACCTGCAAAAATTCTACCGCCGCGACCTAAAAACAGCTCCGCGTGCAGTTTGTTTATCGCGCCGATAAAGCCATGAGCTCGCGGTATAGACGCGCCTTTTATCTCGCCGCTAAAGGCGTCCAGGTAAATTAGGGCTTGCTTTTGTAGCTTCTGCGAGGAAAGTCTGATTTTATCGGTCTTTAAAGGATCTTGCGCGATGCTCCAGCCCATGATCGCGTACTCTTTAAATTTGGATTTTATCTCGGATTGCAAAGCGCTGAATTTCATTCTAATGGGGAATTTCGCCACGCTTTCTTGGGTCCTAAACACCTTGTCTTTCAGCAAAGCTTCATCGATCCGCTCCGCATAGACTAAGACCGAGCCGCTTGCGGATACGATTATAAGGGGTATGCAAAATATCAAAGATAGCCACAAATGAAATTTGCGCGAGATTTTGTGAAAGGATTTAGACAAAATTTTCCTTTTTTTGAAAATTATTTTAATTAAAGCGGCGTGATTTTAGTGAAAATTGTATTAAAGCATCTTGAAAGTCGTTATAATTTTATAGCTAAAATTTTACGGCGTAAAATTTGCTTGAATGATTTATCTATAGAAATTTTTAAAAGCTATTTTAAAATTTTAAGAGCCGAGCGAATATTAAAATTTTCGCGCACAGGAGAGTTTAAATTTAAAGCAAATTTCGGATTTTAAAATTTCAATATCACGCAGGGTCGTGTTTGGGTTGCAGGCGTGGACGATCAACAACTCAAGTGGCTTGCAAATTCCGCACTCGCCAAAAAAACTCTGCGTTACAGCGATTTAAATCTTTTATCGCGAAATTTGCAATTACGCGATTAAAAGAATTTACCGATAAGCGCATATCCCCACAGCGCGGCGTTGAGAAATAGGCTCATCATCACGGCGGTGCTTGCGGTGTCTTTGGCGCCCTTGGCTAGCGGGTGGATTTCGCTCGTGGCAAGATCGACCGCACGCTCGACGGCGGAGTTTATGCACTCGGTTGTGAGCGTAAAGACCGCGCCGAAGATCAAAAATAGATTTAGCACCGCGCCGAAATTCCAAAAAAATAGCGACAGCAGAAGCGGCACGAACACGCAAAGCTCGAGTCTAAAGCTACGCTCGCTGCGCAGCATCTCGGCAAGACCCGCCATCGCGTAGCCCCAGTTGGCAAAAAATCGGTATTTGGGCTGATTGCGCATAATTTTCCTTTAAATTTAGTCAAAATTTCGTATAATCATACCAAAATTTTTGCGCCAAAGGCTAAATTTGAAACTGATTAGTTGGAATGTAAACGGACTGCGCGCAGTGCTCGGCAAAGACGGCTTTGCGTGGCTTGCGGAGCAAAACCCCGATTTTTTGGGCTTGCAAGAGATCAAGGTGAGCGAAAAGGACGCTCCGAAAGGGCTTTACGAGCTCGGATTTTCTCAGATCGATCTAAATTCCGCCGCTCGCGCGGGATATTCGGGCGTGGCAAGCCTAGCTAAATTTAAAAGCGAGACGAGCAAGGCGCTGTTTTTCCCAGACGACGAAGGACGCGTGCTGCAACACCGCTTCGGCGATGTCGTGCTTTTTAATATCTACTTTCCTAACGGCCAAAAAGACGAGGCGCGGCTAGCCTATAAGATGGAATTTTACGCAAAATTCCTAGCCTACGCGCGCAGCCTCGCGGAGCAGGGGCTCGGGGTGATATTTTGCGGCGACGTAAATACCGCGCACCGAGAGATCGATCTTGCAAACCCCAAAGCAAACTCCAAAACCTCGGGCTTTTTGCCGATCGAGCGGGCGTGGCTCGATGAGGTGGAGGCGGCGGGCTTCGTGGACACTTTCCGTGCCGTGCATGGCGAGCTGCGGGACGCCTACTCGTGGTGGAGCTACCGCTTTAACGCGCGCGCCAAAAACGTCGGCTGGCGGATCGATTATTTTTTCATCTCGGCAAATTTGCGCTCGCGGCTAAAGGATGCTTTCATCCTAAGCGACGTGATGGGCAGCGACCACTGCCCCGTGGGCATCGAGATCGAAATTTAGCCGGGGCAACTTTCACGCCTGCAAGCTTTGATCTTGCGCGACTGGCGGATAAGGTGCGCGTAGCAGCGGCTAATGCGCAGATTTAAAGAGGCGGTGCGTAAAAGCTGCGCGATAAAATTTTAAATTTAAGGAGAGAAAATGTTGAGCGATATCGAAATAGCAAATGCGGCGAAGCCGGATAAAATTTCAAACGTTGCGAAAAATTTGGGGCTTAGCGAGGATGAGATCGAACTGTACGGCCACTACAAAGCCAAGCTAAACATCAAGCCGCGATCGCGCGCTTCGAAGCTTATTTTGGTCACGGCGACCAATCCGACGCCGTTTGGCGAGGGCAAGACGACGACCTCCATCGGTCTAGCCGACGCGCTAAAGCGTCTAGGCAAAAGCGTCTGCCTTGCGCTGCGTGAGCCGTCGCTGGGACCGGTTTTTGGTATCAAAGGCGGCGCCGCGGGCGGCGGGTATTCGCAACTGGTGCCGATGGATGATCTAAATTTGCATTTTAACGGCGATTTTCACGCGATCACCTCCGCGAACAACCTCATTTCGGCGGTCATCGACAACTCGCTGTATCAAGAAAACCCGCTAAAGATCGATAAAATTTTATGGAAGCGCTGCATGGATATGAATGATCGCGCGCTGCGCCACATCACCGTTGGACAGGGCGGGCGCACCGACGGAGTGCAGCGCGAGGACGGCTTTAATATCACCGCAGCTAGCGAGATAATGGCGGTTCTGTGCCTCTCGAACGATCTTGCCGAGCTTAAGGAAAACATCGCAAACATAATGGTCGCCTACGATACGCAAGGAGAGCCGATATACGTGCGCGATCTGGGCTGCGCGGACGCCGTGGCGATCCTGCTAAAAGACGCGATGAAGCCAAATCTCATCCAGAGCCTTGAGCACACGCCCGCGCTTGTGCACGGAGGACCCTTCGCAAATATCGCGCACGGCTGCAACTCCATAATGGCGAGCAAGCTAGCTCTAAGTCTTGCCGATTACGCCGTGACGGAGGCTGGCTTCGGAAGCGAGCTCGGGGCTGAAAAATTTATCGACATCAAGTGCCGCCGCGCCGGCATCGCTCCGGACGCTGCCGTGCTAGTTAGCACGATCCGCTCGCTTAAATACAACGGCGGCGCGGATAAAGAAAGTATCGCGAGCCCTGATCTTGCCGCGCTTCAAAGAGGCATCGTAAATTTAGGCGGGCATATTGAAATTTTACAAAACTTTGGGCTAAATCCGGTCGTGGCGCTTAATCGCTTCAGCTTCGATAGCGACGAGGAGATCGCTTTCGTGCGCGAGTATTGCAAGCAGCGCGGCGTGCAGATGGCGATTTGCGAAAATTTCGCCAAAGGCGGCGAGGGCGCGCTTGAGCTAGCCCGTCTCGTAGTAGATGAGTGCGAGCGTGCTAAGGAGCTTAAATTCGCCTACGAGCTTAGCGACGATACGGCGAGCAAGATCGAAAAGATCGCTACTAAAATTTACGGCGCGAGCGAGGTCGTTTTCGAGCCGGAAGCGCAAAAGGCGCTGCAGCATATCAAGGCCTTGGGGCTTGAGCGGCTAAACGTCTGCATCGCCAAGACGCAATATAGCTTCAGCGACGATGCCAAGGCGCTTGGGCGTGCGCGCGGCTTTAAGCTTAGCGTCAAGGATCTTCAGATCCGCACGGGAGCGGGCTTCATCGTCGCCGTCTGCGGCAAGATAATGCTGATGCCGGGGCTGCCGAAGGTTCCTAACGCGCTAAATATGAAGATCACGGATGGGGGCGTCATAAGCGGTCTGGCGTGAAATTTTATTTTCTGCGCTCAAAACCAAAGCCTAAAATTCCGTGCTTGGGCGGTAAAATTTAGCTGCGGGCTTTGGCGGCGATAAATTTTGCTTGCAGGTTGCGGCGAGTTTATCACGCCCCGGTTTTAGTGCATCATAATTTTGCCATGCTTGGGTTTTATTGCGCTAGGCTTTAGCCAGTTGAATTTTGATTATTCGGGTTATTCGGGTTATTCGGGTTATTCGGGTTATTCGGGTTATTCGGGTTTCGACGCGCCGAGCTCGGCCTGCAAAATTTCATTAAATTTCACGCAAGATCTACGCAGAATTCGGCGCGAAACCCGTGCAAGTTTAGCATTTGAAATTTCGCTCGCAAAATTCCGCGTAAAAACCGAGCGCAAGATCTTAAACCGAACCGCCCGCGAGCTTGCGAGCTCATCGCGGTGAGATTAAAATTTCATGCCGCATAAGCTCGCCGTGAAATTCAAAATTTCACGCGGCCGCGCACAGTGTCATGTGTCACTACGAGATTCTAAATTTCATGTCGAGCGCACCGTGAAATTAATCCGTCGGTCGCGCAGCAGATCGCCGCACGATCTAAAATTCGCGCTTGCGCCGCGACATGCACCGCCGTGAGTTAAATTATGCGACAGGCGAGCTAAATTTTACGCTCGTGCGATCAGTCATGTTGGCGGAGGTTTGCGGCGCCCATATTAAATTTAACGCACCGCCGTGCAGCGCCTGCAGTGGGCGCGGATGTGTCTGATCTGCTCTGCTTGCAAAGGCGCAGGCGGCTATAACTGCGCGGTAACAGGATTAAATTTTACGAGCTGACGCAACGCAGTATGAAATTCCGCGTTGCGTCGGTCGCTGCGAACAGAATTTGTGCGATAATATGTCGGCTATGCGCTTGTAAATTAAATTGTACTCCACGCACCCGTCGCCTGATTGTCGCGCGGAATTGAAATTTGCGCGCTGCTACTTGTCATAAATTTAGATCGCTGCACGTCGCGCCATAGCTGTCGTAAAATTTTAAATTTCATGCTGTGCGTACGTACGAGCTCGCCGTGAAATCTAAAATTTCACGCGGCCGCGAAATTTGCTGTGCGTTATGCCGTATCGCGCATCATCGCGAGCCAAATTATGCGCTGCTGCGGAATTAAAGTCTTGCATACCCGCTGCTACCGCTCGGGCGCCGTATGCCTCGCGGCTCCGTTTTGCGATCCGTTCGTGCCGTATTTGTTGCGGCAGTTATGTACGTCGCCGCGCCGCAGTGCGAGATTCCGCGTCGAGCTATATTTTAGAGTTTTGATTTGCAGCGAGATTTTACGGCGCGCAATGGCGCTAAATTCCATCCTGCGTGAGATTTTGGAATTTTAAAATTCCCTTCCGCGGTATAGTTATATGAAATGCTAAAATTTGCAGGATTTTAATAAAGAAATTTTAAAATTTATGCGGCGCGGCTTTGTGGCGCGCCCGCAAGAAAGGAGCGATCATGGACAAGCTGGATAAAGAGGAGCTTGCAGAGGCGTTTGTCGCTAGGCTCAAAGCACTAGCGCGTAGCGGAGGCGCCGATCTGCGCGAGCTTGATCGTGAGTTTTACGGATTTAGCGTGAGGCTTGGCGTGCGATATGACTTTGCCGGCAAGTTTAGCGTCTCGCAGATAAGTGGCGGCGAGCGCGCTCAGCTGCATTTCGCTGACGTCGCGCAGTTCGAAGCTCATGCGCGCGAGTGCCTGCGCGCGGCAAGCGCAGATGCGGAGCTAAGCGAGGCCTTTATGCTACGCCTGCGTGCAGATCCCCAAAAAGCCGCTACGAATGCGGATCAGATCATAAAATTTCACGATTTTAAGCCCTTTAGCGTTCAGCTGCGTTGCGAGCATTGCGGCGGATCGGGCAGGAGACGCTGCAAAGCCTGCGAAGGCGTAGGCAAGACGCCGTGCGCTAACTGCGGCGGACGCGGGCGCTTGATCTGCCCCACTTGCAAGGGCGCCGGTGGCTATAGCCGTGCGGCATTAAGCTCTACGGACGCTCATGCGCGCGGCCTTTCTGGAGGCGATTCTGCAGGCTCTGCGTCAAATTCTATGGGCTATCGCTTCATTCCCTGCGCTAGCTGCGGCGGTAGCGGCTCGCGCATTTGTCCCGCTTGCGGCGGCGCAGGCAGATTGCGCTGCGAAAAGTGCGGCGGCGCGGGTGATTTTCGCTGCGAGCACTGCGATGGGCGCGGGTATTTCACTCGCACCGGCAAAGTATCCGTTTATGCTCGCCCGAGCGTCAGCATAGGCGCTAGCTCGCAGGTTTTCGGTCGCGAGCTGCTGGAGTTTTTATGCAGCAAGGGCGTAGGTTTTGCAGCACGCAGACTTTTGTTCCGTCTAAGCTCGCTGCGAGCGGTGCAGGGCGGCTGTGAAGCGGTATTTAGCGCGGAGGATGATTTTTTGCGCTTGAGTTTTGCCGTCTGCGGCAAGGCTTACGATGCGGCGTGCTTCGGCGGCGTGACATTCGTAAGGCCCAGCTTTTTTGACGAAGTTTTTGCGCCGGAGCTTGCGGCGGTGCGCAGCGCATCCGCTAGGCTAGGGCGGGACGATGCGCAAAGCCTTTTTGCGCTATTTCGCGCGAAGCCTGCGCTGGATGCGGCGATGCGCCTAGCTAGTGCTAAGCTGCGCGGCGAGACGCTAAATCTCGAGCAGTTGCGCGGCTCGGATGGACATTTTAACTTTGCAAATTCTGCCTGCAGCGCGGCTGATCGCGACGCTTTGAGCCTTGCAAAAGGCGCTTCTCGCAAAGAAAATCTCGAGGGTGGCGCGAGCGTAAAATTTGCGGGCATGAAATTCGCGAGCGCTTCGGCGAATTCTATGGGCGCGGAAGATAATCGCCTGGGGTTGCGCGGAGAGCTTGGCAGGTTTACAGGCGCCGTGGGGGGCGGCATAAAATTTGCAGGGGCGGATCTTTCGGGAGAGAATTCTGCCAGCGATTTTGAGGCTAGGCAGCAAAGCGACGAAGCTCGCGCGCAAAATGGACCTAATTTTGCCGGCTCGCAAGAGGGCTTAGGCGGCACTTCTGATCGCGCCGCGGAGGGTCTTTACGAATTACGCGGCGAGCGAGATTACCGAGATTTAAGTGTCTTAAATGCTCAAAATTCCACAAATTCCATAGACTCCGCCGCAATAAATTCCGTAAATTCCAAAAATCTTGCCGCTGCAAAATTTAAAAATCACGCGAATACGCAAAGCCCTGCCGCGTCAAATTCTAAAATTTCGCCCTTTGCACGATTAAAGAAATTATTTTTCCCGCGTTCTTTACGCGAGGATTGCGCGCAGAGTTTCGCCACAGCGATTATGCGCGTTTGTGAGGGCTTTATTTCGCAGCAATGCGCTCGCGATTTGGGCAGCGCGATGGCTGGGGCACTTGGCGTGCTAAGTCCACGCTATGACCGCGTAGTGTGGTACGTAGGCGGAGGCGCGCTCATCGCAGCGGCTACACTAGCGTGCGAGGGCTGCTTCGAGATGATCTTTGCGGAGCATTATTTTTGGGCACTTGCATGTGGCGTGGCAATCGCTGCTGTGGGGCTGTTAGGCGGAGGAGTGCTGTGGCTGGCAAGCGCAGTGCGGTGCGCCGTAAAAGCTCGTAAAATTCCGCGAGAGTATCGCTGCGGCAGAGGCGGCGCGGCGTTTGTTCGCTTTTGCAAAGCTCTGCTCTGCGCCGTTTTGGCTAGTGCAATCTACGGAGGCGCGGCAAATACGGGCTACGTGCTAAAAACCGGCGCAGCAGGGCTGCTGCGAGGGTGGATGCCTACATTTTTTGAGGACGAAAATTCTACTTCCGCGAGTGATGGCGTAAATTCTGTAGACGAAAATTCTACGAGTGCAAGCTCTAACGGCTCTGAAAGCCCTGCTTCAAATTCCGCTTCCGGGGCTACTAAGGATTCCGCTGCGATGCAAAAGGATAAAATTTTATATATCCAAAAAAGCATCGGAGCCAAGCAGGATGGGATTTTCGGCGCGCGCACGCTAAAAAAGGCGAGGGAGGTTTTGGATCAAAACCTAAGCGGCGTCGATGAAATTTACGAGGCTCTAAAAAGCAAAGAGCGGGCGAGAACGAACCCGAACTCTAGCAATCAAACTGCGCCTTAATGGTTTTCATGCGCGTAAAAGCGGTCAAGCTGCGGGTGATTTTTGTAGCCTTTAGTTAGCCCCGCCAGCACGTTTTTGGCTAGCAGCGCCTCTCGCCAAAGTGCGACTAGCCCCTTTGCATCGAGATATTTAAAACTTATCGTCCAAAGTCTCATTTTCGCCTTTCGTTAAATTTCGTCGTCAAATTCGGCGCGCTTTGCGCCACAGCCTGAGCGGCGATAAATTTGCGCCTTAAATTTGGCCGCGCCCTAGATTAGAGGCTAAATTTTATCTCGCACACCTTTGAGCTTGCCTGCTCATTGTAGCTTGCCTCTACATAGCACGGGGATCTTTTCTACGACCTCGCCGCCGCTAACGAGGTGGGCGAACTCGTGCAAATTTACGACGGGGCAGATGTGGTTCGGATAAATTTCAAGCCGATTGCCCACGCGCACGGCGTCTCGCAGCGCTCTGTCGTAGATGATCGCATGCTCGTCGTAAACGCCATTTACCCACACATCCGTGCCCTTTATGCGCCCGAGCCCCGGCGTTGCCGTAAAGCCCTCGGTGCGCCTTTGCTGCGTGAGCCCCTTGGCGCCGATGTCGGTGATGATGCGATCCGCCGTAGGCCTGCTGATGACGGTCGTAAGGATACTCGCCGCGTTCATCGAATAATCGCCGTAAGCCTGCGCCTGCGAGGCGTCCATAAAGATATATGTGCCCGGGCGGATCTCGGTGACGCCCTTTAAAATTTCAAAATCGTTGATGAGCGAGGGCGTCGAGCCGATGCTAACGACGCGCGCGGGCAGAGCCAGCTCGCGCGCGATATCCGCAAACTCCAGCGTGCGGCGCTGCGCGGCTAGGTGGATGCGCTCGCATTCGCTTTTGCAGGCGGCTTTGTAGGAGTGGCCGTCGTGGGAGAATACGCCGCGGAATTCGATATTTTTGCAGCCTTTTATAAATTTTATAAACGCCGCGAAATCCTGCTTTTCCACGAAGCCCGAGCGGTTTTCGCCCACTTCGATCTCGGCAAGCACGCAGGCCTTCGCGCCGCTACGCTCAAAGGCGCGCTCTATCAGGCTCGCCTGCTCTATGCTATCGATGCCGAAGCTTAAGTTTATCCCCGCGCGCAAAAGCGCGATGATGCGCTGAAATTTTAGCTCGCCCACGATCTCGTTTGCGATAAATATATCTTTCAGCCCGTTTGCAGCCATGATCTCGGCCTCGCCCGTCTTGGCGACCGTGATGCCTGCAGCGCCGAGGCTTTCTTGCAGCTTCGCGAAATAGGGCATTTTGTGCGTTTTGGTGTGCGGACGCAGGCTTACGCCCGCGGCGTCCGCGTAGTTTTGCATCTTTTGCAGGTTGCGAAGCACGATTTCGCGATCAATCAGCAGCGCCGGCGTGTCGATCTCGGATACTCTCATAAGCTTCCTCCTCTTTAAATTTACGAAATTTTAATGCAGCCGAGCTTAGTAGCTGCGCCCGTTTTGCAGTGCCTAAATTTTAAAATTTAGCGCCGCTTGCGAAAGACGGAATTTAGCTATCACTTGCAAAAGGCGAAATTTACCTGTCGCTTGCAAAAAGCGAAATTTGCGCGCCGTAAATTTAGCTTCGTCTGCGAAATGCGGCTTGTTCGCCGTAAATCGGCTCCCTTCGCGAAGCATTTAAATTCGGCGAGCAAATTTGCATTTTCGCGCCGCACGTTTTTGCACCGCTGCCAGTGTTTTTTACTAAAGCTCGTTTTGTGCCGCACGATGCACATCGCCGCCTATTTTAGTGCCGCCGCTCGTTTTAGTAGCGACACTTCATTTCTGGTGCGCCTCGCCTCGCGATTTGTTATTTTTTATCTTGTAGCACCTTGTCGCGCCATTTCGAGTTTACTTTATTATCGGTCGCTACGTCTTTGGATATCTCGGCTGCCGCTTCGAAATTTTTACTTACACCCTCTTTGGAATTCTCGTATTTTAGGGCATTTTCGCTTTTGATACCGATGCTTTGTGCTTCGCTTGCGGCGTCGATATTAGCGCCTAAAAAGATAAATTCCCAGTCGTATTTCTCCTGCTTGTCGCTAATCATCTTCTTAATCTGCGCTTTGGAGTATTCGCGGCTTGAGTTCTCCATCCCGTCGGTGATGATGACGAAAAGCACGCGATTGTTTTTGGCATAGATGTCGGGCACTCGCTCGATACGCGCTATCGTGCTGCCGACGGCGTCTAATAGCGCGGTGTTGCCGCCGGCGTAGTACTCTTTAGACGTTAGGTTTTCGACCTTCTTAAGCGGCGTGCGGTTGTGGATGACGTTAAATTTCGTATCGAAAAGCACGGTCGTGACGCTGGCGTCGATCCCCTCTTTGCGCTCCTTTTCTATCATCGAGTTAAATCCGCCGATCGTGTCGCTCTCAAGCCCGCTCATCGAGCCTGATTTATCTAAGATCAGCACCAATTCCAGGTGATTTACGCCGTCTTTATGATCGGGCGGCGTCTCTAGCTCTACGCTTTTGGCAAACATTATGCCCGCAAGCGCGGCTACAAGAAGGATGATTTTTTTCATAGGGGCTCCTTTGTTAAAATTTCATTATTTTACTATTGTATCGCTTAAGCAATGAAATTTTATCGCTAAAGCTTCGCCGCACGCCCCTGCTACGTAAATTTTAATACGAAATTTTGTCGTGGAATTTTAACGTATCCTTGCAAGAGGCGCCGTAAAATTTCGCGCGACATAGAATTCTGTGAGGCGCGGAATTTTATACGGCACGGGATTTCGCGTGCAAATTTTATGCGGCACGGAATTTTATGGCGCAAAATTCCACGTGGCATGGAAGTTATGGAATTTGCGCCGCCGCAAAATCAAACGTCTGCGGATCTGCTCCGTTTTGCGCTGAGGTAGCTTCCGATCTCGCTTATCAAAACGCCTGCGAGGATGAGCGCCGCGCCTAAAATTTGCATCGCGCTTAGCCTCTCGCCGCCCACGAATACCCCCATAATGCCCGCCGTTACGGGCTCTAGCGTGAAAAACAGAGCGGTTTTTACGGGCGTCGTGTATTTTTGCATCAAGGCCTGGGCAAAAAAGCCAAAAACCGTTCCCAGCAGGCAGATCACTGCCATTGCGACGAAAAAGCTTCGGTCCATCACCGGCACTATGCTGACCCTCTCAAAAAAGATCGTCGCGAAGCAGCAAAGCGCGCTTAGGCAGAGGATCTGTACGTAGGCGATGCCCGCTACGTCGCAGCTTTGAACGAATCGGTTGGTCAGCACGATGTGAAATGAATACGCGCACGCGCAGACTAGCGCCAGCGCTTCGCCCTTGCCCAGGCCTAGCTGCGTGTCGCCGATGAGATAGAGCCCAGCGATCGCAAGCGCGATGCCCGCGTAGGCGTAGGAGTAAATTTTATGTCTAAACAGCGCTGCGGCGATGAAGGGCACGAGCGCGACGTTTAGGCCGATGATGAAGGCTACGGAGGAGCTTTGCGCAAATTTAAAGGCGAAGGTCTGCGACGTAAAACCCGCGAATAAAAACAGGCTAAGCACCGCGCCGTGCTTGATCTCACGCGAAGTTATGGCCTTGAGCTTCGGGAAAAATATCGCGCCTGCGATGATGCTCGCGGCGAAAAAGCGCCAAAATAGCAGCACGAAGACGTTGTTGCTCGCAAGCGCCTGCGAGGTGGGCAGATACCCGAGCCCAAAAGCGATCGCTACGAAGACCATCCCGATGTCGGCTCTGAATTCCAAACTTTTATTCATCTGCGTCCTTTTTGAAAATTTAAAGTCGTAATTCTACGAAATTTTAGGTAAAAAATAGGCTAAATTTTGACGATTTTGACGAAGAGGTTTGAAATTTTGGTTTTTAAGATCGCGAGTTAAATTTTAAGCGCCTAGCTCATCTTTTTGGCTTGCATTGGGCTCGTCTTTTTGGGCTTGCGCGCACTTGTTCGCGCACTTGTTGCCTCCGCTTCGCTACGCGTAAATTTTTATAGCTGCTACTTGCGCGTGGATAAATTTAAAATTTAATTGCCCGCGCCCTCTTTGTCATTTTTTAGAATTTCTATGTTTGCGCGCTCATTCGCGCCTTTTAAACTTATAGTTTTTTTGAGCACGGATTTAAGGGGAGTCTTTGCCTCTTTTGATTTCATCATCTTATAGCGTCTCTTTCTTATCTCTGCTTCGATAAATTTTATATCTTGCTGTGTGTATGGGAATGAGAGCGTAAAATTTTTGCCGCTTTGCCCGTCTTCTACTATCAAAATCGGCATCTCACCCCTCATCCCTTTCTCCGTAAGGGCATTTTCTATATCGATCTTTGTGCTAAATTTAAACAACAAAAATCTCCACTCTTTCCTTACGGTGCGGCTGTCTATGATGACGCCCTTTTCAGATAACGGCAGTATGGCAATTAGCATCATTGCAAGACCCATCGCGATCACGAGCGCGGTCTCGCCACTGCCTCTTTGTATATACCCGCCTACGCATAAAGGGTCGTTTGTATCAAAGCATGCAACTTTACCTCCGCCTCTTGTTGTTTTTATCCAAGGCTCATCAAACGCCACCAACGAACCCCAGGATAAAAATAGCACGATAAGCATAGTTTTTGCTATGTGGCTAGGAGGTATGAGCCAGGCGCCCTTTTGCACGGTTTTATAAGAGGCTTTGCTTTTAAAAACCATGCTTTTTAAAATAGCAAGCCCAAACAGTAAAAGATTTATGCCGAATATCAAATATAAAAATATCATGCCACCGCCTTAAATTTAGATATTTTTAGCGTTAAATTAAGCTCAAGCATTTTGCTCGGCTGCTTTAGCTTTTGAAATTTCAGCGAGCTTTTCTAATATAAAATTTTGCAAAAAATCTATATCCTTTTGTGCATACAAATATCCCGCCCCGAATTTAACGCCGCTAATTTTGCCTCGTATGCTGATTATTTTTACGCCTCTTATAAACCATGTGGCGTAGTTCATCTCATCAAAGTATATCTTTTCCGTATGCCTAAACGGCAGAACCTCCCATTCTTTGCAGATGCCGCTTTTATCTATTCTGATTCCTTTTTGAATTAGCACGATAAAAGAAAAAATTATGGCGCAGACAGATATGATTTTGCCGAGTATTAGCCTAGGTCCGCTTATTTGCAGATATCCGTCCACGCATCTGGGATCGCCTTCTTCGAAGCATCTTAAATTTATGCCCGCCGCTTTGTACTCTTGCGAGCAAATTTTATCGTGGGTGTAAAAGCAGGGTATGGGATTACCGTTGTGTTTTGCTACGTGCGGGCTAGATAGAGTGATTACGCCGAAGCTTAGGCATATTATAAATATCTGTATTTTTAAAAGCGGATCGGTTGGGATAAATAATGTCCCGCGATACACGGTTTTATACGATCTGTTTGTCTGAAGCAATGAAACAAGAAGGCAAAAGCCTATCGTAACATAAAGGATTATCGTAGCAAACTCGGTTATACTTTGCGACATAATAATGACCTTGTTTTTTGGATTACGCAAGCTCGCGTCTTTGGCAATTTTAGCGCAAAATTTCTAAATTTACGAGATTTTGATTGCGCTTTTTATAAAACGCGATTAGAATTTTACCTCGCTAGCGTGATCTCGCCGCGCGAAAGGCGGATTAAATTTTGGCTTTGAGATCCTAAAGCGCGCGGTTTATGACATTGCGCAAAGTGCCTAAGCGCTCTTGTGATGCCATAAAGCGCCTTAAAATTTCGTAGCCTAAATCTTAATGATAATTATCTAAATATTTAAAATCGCACAATATAATTGCGAACCTCAATCAAATAAAGATTAAATTTATCTCGCAAGGATATACAATGAGCTCGCTTTTGAAGCGCAATAAAATTTTGTTTAACGTCCATCTTATTTTATCGATCGTTTTTTCTATACCGCTGCTTATCGTTGGCACTACGGGCGCGATTTTGTCGTATCAGCACGAGCTTGAGGCGCTAATAAACGCGGACTCTAAAAAGGTCGAAAAAACGGGCGAAATGCAAAGCGTAGAGAAAATTCTGCAAAGCTTTAGCGAGCAAACAGGCGCTAAGCAGCCCGTAAGGCTCGTCGTGCCCAAAAGCGATGATGAAGCCTTCGTCATTTACGCAAACAGAAATGATGCGTATCTGGTCGATCCATACACTGCGCAGATCATTGGCAAGGATCGCGGCACGGGCTTTGTGCTAACGGTGATGGCGTTGCATCGAAATTTGGGCCTAGCGCTAAGCGGCAACAAAACCGCAGCTGAGGTCGGTAAACAGATCGTAGGCGCGAGCGCCGTGGCGATGATACTGCTCGTAATAAGCGGCGTCTGGCTGCATTTCCCAAGGCTTAGGCGTAAATTTATCGAAGCTATAAGACCAAATTTTAAACTCAAAAAATACGCTCTTTTTTATAACCTACACACGAGCCTAGGCTCGCTAAGTGCGGTGATTTATCTGCTTATCTGCCTAACCGGGCTTAACTGGTCGTACGGCTGGTATAACGATGCTGTGATGAAGCTTTTTGTAAGCTCGCAAAATTTGCCGCAAGCTAGCGCACCTAAAGCCGCCACTTCTAAAGATCACGCCGCCGCACCTGCTAAAGAGGAGGGCAAAAAGCCCGCTACGTATAAATTTAGCGACGCGCAGATGGCTTATGAGATATTCAGATCAAGTGGCATAGAGTATAAAGAATTTACCCTAATGCTCGCAGCCGGAGATAAGATGAGCATCAGATACTACGAGCCTGATGCGCCTGCCACTGCGCGTCCAAAAGGCGTGAGCGTGAAGCTAAAGGAGGGCAAGGTCGCGGAGCAGAAGCAAACGGACGGTATCACCGTGGGCGAGTTTAAAGACGCGAACTATCAGCTTCACACGGGCTATTTTTTTGGGCTCGTGGGTAAAATTTTATGGTCGCTCGTTTCGCTTTGTATGGCGCTTTTTATCTTTAGCGGCTTTTATATGACGGCAAGAAGGGCGTTTAAGTCAGAAAAGCTCAGCTAATTTTATCTTTGCGGCAAGAGGTGCGACGAGCGGCGCAAGAGAGCCCAATACTTACGAAGCATTGAGATGAAATTTGCCGAAGCGAATCAAGAAAAGCCCTGATTTAACGATATTTGAGACATTCTAAAATTATAGCGGATTAAGTCTATGTGAGGTATATTGCGGAAAATTTTAGGAGTGAAATTTGAAAACGAGATATTATCTAGGCCTAGCCTGCATTATAACAATATGTGCTTTGAGTGCGATACTTTCGATTATCGCGGAGTATAAATACCCAAATTCAGCCGAAAAAATTAAAACCGATCCGTATGAGTGGGTATGCGATCTAGATGGCAATCTTACAGATATACAGCTTAAAGATAGAGCGTTAAAGTGTATGCTTAAAAAGACCTATAAATCTATAAATATTTCAGCGGAGGAATTCCGTGATATGGAAAGAAAAATAAAGAAGCAATACGGTAAAGTAGACGATGAATTTTATAATTTTTATAGCGGGTTGGCGGAAAGATGCGGTGGAAATAATCGTCCAGATAAAGCTTGCGAATTTTTCATTGTAGATGACAATATAAATTTAGAATATTTTATGGGTTTGGGAGACAGGGCTTGCAATGGTAAACAAGCCGTAGCAAATTTCAAAGATTTTGTAAATATGTCCATGCTCAAAGGCGAAGTTGTTTACCCCTGGGAAAATAATAATAGTTTAATCTTGTCGGATGGAAATTTAAAATACAAATTATATTTTAGCGGATTAGAAAATGATAAACATGTATTTGATATGTTATTTACGGAAAAAATATTTTTAAATGAAATTAATCCTAAAATATACGACCACAAATATCCTAATGATAAAATTTTTTCTATTCCAACCGACATGCTATTTTTTGATATGTATGTAAGCCTAATAGATAAAAAATACGATAACTTTTGTAATTTATATAACTTTAAAAAGAAAGATATAAAACCGTATAAAGCGTTTTTTGAGTTAGAAGGTAGAAAATATAGTCGGTATGCTTTTTATCTAGGTATTTTTGATGAAAATTATACATATAAATGCGATATAAAAGATAATTTGCTAGGTGTGGAGCAAGGATATTATTACGATGAAAAAACCAAAGAGATAAAACGAGAGCAATAAAATAGAATTTATAAAATTTACCCGCCGCGCTTGCTTAAAATTTCTTATTTAGCGCTATTTGCTCCTTGCGCCGCGAGTGATCATCAAGGACTGTTCGTAGAAAATTAGCAGCGTTATTGAAACGCCCGTGCCGAGCGCCAGCGAGATCGAGATCGTGGCGAGGGCGTTATCGAAAAACGAGATAAGATGAGCGAGTTTATGCTCTGCGCCCGTGGCTCTGATATAAGAAAACAGCGCCAAAACCGCCTTGTAGGCGTAGATGCCGGGGATCATCGGAAGCAGCGCGGGGAAGGCGATGATCTCTGCGGGCACCTTGAGGCGCTTGGCACAGAGCATCCCTAAAACGCCGATCAGAAACGACGCAAAAAGCGTCGCGGCAGCGATCGAAAAAATTTGGCTTTGAATCAGCAAAAACCTGCATGAATGCGCAACCGCCGCAAGCAGCGCCGAGAAGGCTAGCGTCTTTTTAGGCGGCATGCACGCATACGCAAACCCGAGCCCCGCCGCAGCGGCAAAGCAAGCATCCTTAAATACCAAAAGTGCTATATCAAACATTTACAAGCCCCAAATTTGAGATGCTAAGCGTCAGAAAGAGCCCGATCGCGATGCAGATGATCAAAAGCCCGGTGTTTAGCCCTCTGCTGATGCCTACGAGCATATTTTCGTTTAGGATGTCAAATACCGAGTTGATAAGCCAGACGCCCGGGATCAAAAACAATATGCTCGATCCCACGGCGATGTCGGGCGTGGCGCTAAGCCCGTAGCGAGCGCCTAGCGAGACGATGAAGGAGACTGCGAACGAAACCGCGATGTATTGGATTTTTAGGTTGATTTTAAGCTTGCTAAGTAGATAGCGGGCGCAAATTCCAAAAGCCGTAGCCGCAAAAACTAACGCCATCGCACCGCCGTCGCCGCCGAAAAGCTCGCAGAACGCGGCATTTGCGACGCTGAGCAAAACGAGAGTTTTGGCAAAGCTTTTCTTCTGCGAGGCTAAAATTTCTGCAAATGCGGCTTTGGCGCGCGCAAAAGGGATTTTTTCATCGTAAATTTCCCAGCTAAGCGCGCTTAGCTCCGAGATCAGATCGAAGCTGATCTGCGCCGCAGCGCCCGTTTTGACGTAGGTGCGGCGGATAGAGTTGTCCGCAGGATCCATCACGCTGATGATGAAGTGGCGCACAAAGATCATCAGGCTAGCCTCATAGTCGTAAGCGTCCGCTATCCTGCGCACGCAGCGCTCGATGCGCGCGGTGTAAGTGCCGATACTAAGCATCTTGGCGGTGTATTCACTAAGAAAATTGGTAAGCTCTTGGATTTGCGGTCTCACCGCTTCTGCTTCTTTTGCTGCCGCCATTTCTGTTGTCATTATTTCCTCCGCTACCCTTGTAATCTCAATATCGTTTTGCGCTGTTTCTGAGGCCGTTGCAGCTTCTGTTTCCACAGCGGCCGCCGTCGTCTTCGATGCCTCTTCGGCGCTCGTTGCGGCGGAATTTTTATTTTTAAAATTTAATGCAGCGGCAGCGCCCATGGCGGAATTCTCGCTATCTAAATTTGATGCGGCGACAGCGCTTGTAGCGGTAAAATTTTGATTGTTTAAATTTGGCGTCGTTTCGGAATTTGAGTTATCTAAATTTAGCGCCGAGGCGGAATTTTGCCCGTTTAAATTTAACGTCTCCGCAGAGCTTTCTTTGTTCAAATTTGAAGCGCCGCAATTTTGCTCTTTTAAAGAATTCTGCTCATCTAAATTTAAATCGCAGTCCGAGCTTTGCTCGCTTAAATTTAGACTTTCGGCATCCTCGCAAGATTTGCTAAATTTAGAATTTTTCACGCTTACCTCAGGCTGATGAGATCGAGCGGGTTGATGTGGTAGTTCTGCTGCGTCACTTCAAAGGTCAGATCCGAGCCGATGCGCCCGATGATGTAGCCCTTTTTGACGTTGGAGCCGACGCGCACGGTAGGCGGGATCTGGTTTAGATGCGCGTAGATCGTGTGGATGCCGCCGCTGTGCTCTAGGATCACGACCTTATCGAGCACGGCGGTTTCTTTAGCAAAGACCACTTTGCCCGGTAGCACCGCTTTAACCTGCGTGTCGCCGCTGTTTGAGCCCAGCACGATATTTTCGTTGAAAAGTTTGATGTTATACACGGGATCGTTGTAGTTGCCGAATTTTCGCTTCAAATACGCGCCGTTTAAAGGCGCTGTGGTCTTGGCTCCGCTGTATTTTTTAACGCGCGAGGACTGATAGCTCGAGCCGTACTGCTTGACCTTTTGGTTGATCTTACTTACGCGCTCATCCGCTGGCTCGCTCACTTCGGGCTCGGGCTCGCTAGGCGGCGCAGGCTCGGGCTTGCCCGCCTTTTTGGCAGCCGCCTTTGCTTTGGCGTACTCTTTTTCGCGTGCCTGGCGCTCCTTTTGCTTCTGCGCTTCAAGCTTTGCTTGGCGCGTCGCTTCCTCCTTCTGCGCTTTGGCCTTCTCCTCGGCATCGTCGATGATCTTAAGCTCCTGCAGGGTCTTAGATATGGCGTCTTGCTCGTCGTTTATCTTCTCTAGGCGCGCGATGTAGTCCTCTTTGTCCTTTTTCATCTGCGCGAGCTTCTCTTTTTGGGTGGTTTGCTTGGCGTTGAGATCGGTTTTTTTCTTGTCGTAGCCCGCCATGCTCGCCTGGATCGATTTGATCTTTTTATTCTGTTCGTTGATAAAATTTTGATTATTTTCGTAGTCTTTGATTAACCCCTTCAGCTCGTCGTTCATAACGACGCCGAGCCCCTCTAAAATTTCGCTAGCTACGATAGAATCGGGCGTAGTGGTGGAATTTACGTCGGTGATTAGATCAAACGATAGCTCTTGCGAGATCACGCTTATGATCTTGCTCTCCAGATCGTTTTGCACGCTAAGAAGCGTGACGTTTTGGCTATTAAGCTTTTCAAGCTCCTGCGCTTCGGCGGCGTATTGATCTTTTAAGCCCTCTATCGCGTCGCTTAGCTGCTTAATCTCGCCCTCGCGCTTTTTAAAGCCCTCCTGCTCCTTTACGATTTGGCCTGCAATCTCATCGATCTTTTGCGAGAGCTGCATACCCTCCTTTTGCGAGCTTTTTAGCTCTTGACCCGCTTTGGCGATCTTATCTTTCGTGCTTTGTCCCTTTGCGGGCGCGGCATAAGTAAGAGCCGCGGCGAGCCCTAGCACAAGAAGCGGCGCTAAAAAAGCCCTTTTCATGCTCGTTTATTTCCGATTTGCAGCATCACAAAACTTACCGCGATGATAGATAGCGCTAAGGCGACACCCAAAAGAATCAGCGCATCGTAAGGCAGCACTATGGCGGTGCGTAGATCGCCGATACCCTTAAGCGTGGTCGAAAACACCTCCCAAGAAGGAAGCGCAATGTAAAAGCAGGTCACGATCAGCGTGGCGATGAAGGAGTCTATTATCGCCATTCGGTAGAGTTTGCCGCTTTTTATCAAAAACGACGCGCCGAAAAGCTCCATGATCTCGATGCGCTCTTTGTGTTCGTAAACCCAGATACGCATCTGGCGGTGAATTAACATCACGCCTAAAAGCACGATTAGAAACGCAAAGCCGTAAACGAGGCTTTTTATAAGCAGTAAAATTTTAAAAATTTCATCGTGGGTCTTTTTAAAAATTTCAACCCGCGTAAGCGAGCCGATAGATTTTAGATCCTGCTCGATCTTGGCAAGCTGCGCGGCGTCGGGGAAGCTTTCAAGCTTGACGCTATAAAATTTAGGCAAATTTTTACTAAGCTCGGCAAAGGCGTTTTGTGAAATTTTACCCTTTAGCCGCTCGGTTATGCCCGCTGTGGAAATTTCGCTAATCGAGCTGATCTTCGGTACCGCTTTTTGCGCGTCTTGCAGGCTGAGCGAGGTTTTGGAGACTAGCACGATGTTGTATTCGTTTTGGATCGAGCGCTCGTAGCTTTTGGTCAGATTGCTCATAAAAATTCCAAACTGCACCGAAAAAAGCAGCGCGACGAGCGAAAAGATCACGCCGAAATGGGTTTTAATCGATTTCATTTACTTTAGCGTCCTTAATCTCAAAATGTCGGTGCCTAAAACGAAGCGTAGAGGGCATTTTATGCGTCACGATAACGACGCAGGCGTTCCACGACTCGCACGCCGAGCGCAGCAAATTCCAAATAATGGCGCTGGAGTAGTCGTCCAAATTTCCCGTTGGCTCGTCGCACAGCAGCAGGCGCGGATTATGCGCCATCGCACGCGCTAAAGCCACGCGCTGCTGCTCGCCGCCGCTAAGCTCGAGCGGATACTTACCCATCTTGTGCCCGAGCTCGACGTGGCGCAGTAGCTTTTTGGCTTGGTCTTGGCAGACCTGCTGATTGTAGCCCATTATCATTAACGGAAGCATTATATTGCGCTCGATCGTCCATTCGTTGATCAGGCGGTAGTTTTGAAAGATAATGCCGATGCGCTGGCGCAGGGTGCGCAGATCGGAGTTTGTGATGCCTTTTAGATCGCACAGGCAGACGTTCAGCTCGCCGCCGATGATGTCGATGCCGCCGTAGAAGGACTTAAGCAGCGTGGATTTGCCGCTGCCGCTCTTGCCCGTGATGATGACGAAGTCCTTCGCGCCGATGCCGAAACTCGCGTCTTGGATGACCGCGCCCGCCTTTTCGTAGCCCAGCGTGAGGCCCGCTGCGGTGATGATGTTGTAATCGTCCGTTATCTCTGCCATTGTGAAAATATCTCCGAAATTTTTTGATGTGCCGCGTGGTTTTCGCGCGTAGGAAGCGGGCGGCGGATGAAGTAGCGCGTACCGCTTGCGTTTGCGCGGATAAAACACTGCTGCGGAAAGTCGAATGCCCCGAGCGAAAGCAGGATTAGCACGTCTTGCGGCTCTGCTGTGCACGGCTTGCTTTGCTGTTGCGGCTCGGTGTAGCTTGGTTCACTTTGTCGTTTATCTTGCCGCTCGGCACGATTTAATTTGCCTTGGTGTTTGGCTTGTAGCTCGGCTCGCTTCGGCTCGCTTCGGTACCCGACTTGCGACTTGATAGAGTTTGACTTATTTTGTAATTCTGCTTGCGGCTCGACAGCGTGGTTTAGCTCGTTTTTTAGTTCGGCTTGCGGCTCATTTTTGCAAGATGCGGCGCTTGCTTTTTTTAGAATTTGTGTAACGTTTGCTTCGTCTGTGCGGGTCGCATTCGGCGTGGCGCTCTCTTCTATCGCACGGGTTGCCGCGAATGAGCCATCCAAATTCAGCACATTGCTTGCATCTATTACACTGATCGTTGCAGGTGTAGTTCTTGCACCTGTCGCGTCGATAGCTGCAAGCGCACCCTCCGTGCCGCTAGAATTTAGCGCGTTGCTTGCGTCGATTGTTGCGAGCGGGTCATTTGCGTTTAGTGTATCGCTTGCGGCCGCGGCGCTGTTTATCTGCGTGCCTTGCTTTGTTACGATCTGCTCGCAGGCTAAAGCGCGATTTTCGCCAGGGGCAGTGCGGCTAAATTTAGCGCTTACTGCGATGGGAACATCGCCCGTTAAATTTACGTCGTTTGAGCTCAAGCAATTTTGATTTAAATTTACGCTCTCTTTTACGCCCGCTTCATCCGCGCGGTTTGTATTTGGCGCGGCGCTCGCTTTTTTTAGAATTTGCGTAGCATTCGCGCAAGTTGAAATTTTATCGCCCGCCGCCGTAGCTGAAATTTTGCCGCAGTCTGACGAAATTTCATCCACGCTTACTTGCTCGGTCAAATTTTTGTCGCGCGTCGCGTCTAAATTTATAACCTCGTCGTTTATAGCTTCGCCCGCGCCGCTTAAATTTACGCCGCGCTCCGCGCAAGCTCCGTCCGCGTCCAAGCTTTTTTGCGCGTCAAAGTAAAAAATTTCCTCAAAATGCACGAAAAAACCCTCGCCTTTGAAGGTGAAATTTTTAAAATTCTGCGCTATCTTCGCCGCGTCAAATTTTAAAAATTCCATCTCAAACCGCTGCGGCTCAGCCTGGCCCGCGGTTTTGTTCTCATAGATCAGATCGTAGATATCCTTATCCATTTTGCGCCATCTATCCTCGTATTTGCTCGCTACGGCGGCGTCGCGGTTTTTGAAGTACGAAATTTCGCCCGCTTTGCGCTGCACGTAGGGCGAGAGCTTTTGCATCGCGTAGAGGAAGTACTCCTCACTATCGGTGCGAAGCTCGAAGCGACCGCCGAGCTCGAGCGTGCGTGCGATCTGCGAGGCGAACTCGTCGCTTATGACGCGGCGGTGCGGTGCGTCGTCCCACGGCACGGGGAAGTGCAAAAACACGCGCTGCAGGCAGCCCGCGGGAAGTAGGCTCAGCAAAACCCGCGCGTCGGTGGCAATAAGCGCAATGTTTTGCAGCCCCTCGCGGATCGCTAGCTTTGCGACCTGCTCGATTGCTGGCTTGTAAATTTCGATACCGATTAGCAGCGCGTCTTGATTTGAGCGCGCTTGATGAAGCAGGTGTCTGCCCGAGCCGAAGCCGATCTCGATGAAAATTTTATTAAATTTAGAGCTTTTTACGAGGGATAAAATTTCATTCTCGTCCAAAATCAGCGGCGTTTTTTCGGTAAGCGAGCTGTCTTTGTAGGCAAACGCCTGCGAGATGATCCGCCCGCAGAAGCGCTCTTTAAAAATTTCGAGCGCTCGTTGCAGATGACCGATCTTGGCGGGCTTTGTGATCTTTTCGCCTTTTACTATCACTTTGTCGCCGCTGGGCTTCAGGGTGATAAAAAACTCGCTATCAAAGCTCTTAGTTCGCACGAGCGTTAAATTTCTGCCGCGCGCCGTTTCTAAAAATTCGGTCTCGCCAAGCTTAATCGGCAGCCGCGGCAGGCTCACGCTGCGGGTTATGAAATTCGGCAAGCTTTATTCTGCCTGCGCTGCGGCAATGACTGCACTAGGCTTGGACAGCTCTCCGTTTTCGGTTTTGACGGTGATGCGGTATTCGTATCCTTCGCCGTAATCGATATTGTCGATATACTCAGCACTAAGTCTGCCGCGAACCTCTTTAATCGTGCTCCACGACTCGCCTCCCTTAGGACGGCGCTCTATTAGATAGGAGCTTACGCGAAGATCCGGATGCGGGCGCCAGATGATCTTAACGCGGCCCGGAAGTCCGTAGATCGCCTGCGCAAACGGCACGGACTCTAGCATTTTCGCAGTGCTTGCGATAGCGACCGGAGAAGGAGCCGAAACGCCCTTGGCGCCGTATGTGCGCACCGTGTATTTATACGAAGTGCCCGGCTGCAGCCTCGTATCTACGTAGTGGGTGGAGTATGGATCTGCGATGGTGGCGATCTTTTTGGCTTCGCCGCCGCTTGCGGGCGCGCGATAAACTATAAAGCCCAATACGGCGGTATTTGAGTCGTATCTAGGCCACTCAAGCCCGATCTCATCGTCGCTCGTGATCGTCCTGATCCCCTCTACGCGCGGCAGGCTCTCGTCGCTTGCGCTAGGCGCGCTAGACATAGCGCAGCCACCCGCTAATATCGCTAAAGTAGCGCTCAACGTTAGTCGGTAAAATTTTTTCATAAATTTCATCCTTTACCTTTTGATTTGTCGTAAAATTTAGAAATTCGCTCGGCAAGCCCGCGCATATTTTCACCTCTTTGCCGCTTCGCGGATGGATGAAATAGAGCAAATAGGCATGGAGCAAAATCCTGTTAATTTTAGCGTTTTCGCTCTTAAATCCGTATAAATGATCGCCCAAAATGTGCCGATTTATCGAGCTTAAATGCACGCGGATCTGATGCGTGCGGCCCGTGAAGAGCTTTGCCGCGACGAGATTGAAGCTCTTTAGGTTTATCGGCGGCAAAATTTGGTTTTGAGCGGGATTTTTAAAATTTAAAAATTTATTTTCAGCGAGACGGGCGGCTTTGGTTTCATTTGCGTTCATATCGGCGGTTAAAATTTTATCCTCGCTATCTACGAGATTGTTTGGAATTTTACCTGCGTTGCCCGCGCGGCTGCTTGGAATTTTATCCGCGCTACGCATGTAATTATTTGAAATTTCATCCGCGTTATCCGCGCCTGCGTAGTCGTTTAAAATTTCATCCATGCCCGCGCTCTTGCTCGCAGTTGTACTATCGCCCGCGCTCGTATTTAAAATTTCATCGCACCTCTCGGCGGAGTTTTGAAGCTCCGTTAGTTCCGCGCCGCTTAGAATTTCATAAAACGCGCTCTTTGCGCTGCGCCCGCCGGGCACAATCCCCATTTTTAGACGGTTTGATGGGTTGCGAGCGATCGGGCGCTCGATTACGCAGGGCTCTTTCAGCGGCAGGTCGATGAGTGCGAGGTATATCCGCCCCATGCTCTTATCGCTTAGCTGTGCCGAGAGCGCGGCGTGCGCGGCGTTGTTTTTGGCGACGAGCAGGGCGCCGCTGGTGAGTTTATCCAGGCGGTGCACGATGCCCGCGCGAAGCTCGCCGCCGAGCGTGGAGAGCAGATAGCCGCGAGATTTGAGCCAGTCCACGAGCGTGGGCTCTTTGACGCTTGCGGCGGGGTGGACGGTAAGGCCCGCGGGCTTATTTACCACGAGCAGATCATCGTCCT
>NZ_CALIST010000012.1 GCF_938041645.1 uncultured Campylobacter sp.
GGAGCAAATTTGCGTCCCGTTTTTTTGCAGATAGGATTTGTAAAAAGCAGCGCCTGCGAGCGCTCTCTTTTTACCTCGATGTAGCTTGCGTGCGCGATCTCAAGCTCCGTGCCGATCTGCTCCTTTACCTCGCGCAATAGCCCGTTTTCGTAAAGCCTCTTTATCCAAAAATTTCCGTTTAAAATTTCATCAAAGCTCTGCATCCGCTGCCTTTAAAAAAATAGATTTTTTTCTTGCGGTTTTTGATTTAGAAGCTGCAAGATCGCGCTCTTTTCCGCAAAAACCAGCGCGTAGTGAAACTCGGGCAGGCTCTTTAGCGCGCTTAGCTTATTGAAGCGAAAGTCGATCTTAACGCCGTCTAAGCGGTCCTCCCAGCTGGCGCAGACGATAATTTTTTCGCGGAATTTTGCCCGCAAAAAATCCGCCTCGCGCGCAAAAAGCTCAGGATCGCTCTCGGCGATAAAGGCGCGGTAGCTACCGCCAAGCGAGCTAACGTTAAAAAACCTATCCACAAAAATCGGTTCGAAATGGCCGAATGCGCTTAAATTTTGAAATTTAAAGGGTATGTTTTTGCGCGAGAGATACTCGATCACGCCGCATAGCTCGGGCAAAAACAGCTGCGGAAAGACTAAATTTGAATAATAAAGCCCGCCGAAAACAAAGCTGCTGTAAAATATCGAGCCGCCGTAAAGCAGCCTAAAATCGTCGCTCGCGGGAACCCGGACGGGCGAGATACCGAGGCTTTGCAAAAGATCGCCATCGGTAGTGAAGTAGGTATTTTTCTCTTTGGCATTCAACAGGCTGATGAAAAGCTCGCCCTTGCTGCGCGGCGCAAACATCAAATTTTTCGGCACGCTCGTGTAGCGCAGGATCTCGCTTTGCACTTCGTTTATCAGCACGAAGCCGTGTCGCCACGTCTCGCCCAGAAATTTTATCAGCCGCACGAGCGCCGAGCATAAATTTTCAACCTTTATAAAGGCGATCTCGTCGTTGAGCGGCTTGAAATTATTATCGAAAATTATCGCGTACGCGCCGTTATCGATCGCGGTGCGCACGTCGCGCTCGTTTGCGCCGAGTGCTATGAAAGCTCCCTTTTTCGCGACCTTTGCAGGTTCGATCGCAAAGCTCTCGACCGCGGAGATCGCGGGATTATTTAGCATCGTTCCGTTTACTATACGGGTTAAATTTAATAAATTTACCATTACGACTTTCCTGCGGCAGAGCTTTTGGCAGGCGCGCTCTTTGCGGCGCGGCGCGGCTGCTTTGCGGTAGATGCGGAGATTGCGCCGAGTGCAGCAGTATCTTTTGCGGCGATTACGGCAGGTGCGGCAGTATTTTTTGCGATGCGGCGAGATTTTGCGTTCTGAGATGCGCTTTTAGCGGGTGCCGATTTTGCGACAGATGGCGATTTTGCCGTGGATGTAGAGGCTACACTTGCTGCGATACTTTTAGCGGTCGATGCAGGTTTTGCGACAGATGCGGGTTTTTTAGCGAGCGGAGATCTTTTTGCGGGCACGGTTTTTGTCGCTGCATTTTTTTTAGCAGAGACGCTTTTGGAAAACGATGTATCTTTTTTGACATTCGCGCTAGAAACGCTTGCCGTGCGCTTTCTGCGCGGCGCGATGTTTGCTTTAGAGCTCTCGCCATCCGCGCTCGCATATTTTTTCGTGCGCTCGTCCGTAAATTTATCGGTGCGTGAAAACGAGCACACGACCGCGCGCGTGCCGAGCTTTGCACATTTTAAAGCGGCGAACTTCGACAGCTCGCAAATGCCAAACGTTAAAATTTTACGCGCCGCAAATTTTAAAGCAATCCCCGCACCGAGCTTCAGTGCTAAGGGTGCCGCGCACACAAGCCCGCCCGCGCCGATCTTTGCGGCAAGTGAGGAATCGCGGCAAAGCTTTAAAATTTTATCCGAAGCCCCGCTTTTTTGCGCGCAAAGCCCAGCCGCACCGCAGATAGCGAGCTTCGAAGTCTTGCGCGCTAGAGCCTTCATTGCTAACCTACGATCGCGCCGTTTTTTACGGGCGCGAGAGTGCTAAGCAGCGTAAGGCTGCCGTCCTCGGCGCTTAAAATCATACCCTCGCTGCTATGTTTAAAAATTTTAGCGGGTTTTAAATTTGCCAGCACGCAGATCTGCTTGCCGACAAGCGCGGCGGGATCGTAAAATTTCGCGATACCGCTGATGATTTGACGCGGCCTCCCCTCGCCCAAATCAATCATAAATCGCAACAACTTCTCGCTGCCCTCTATGTTTTCGCACTCCAAAACCGTGCCGACTTTGATAACGCATTTTTTAAAATCATCGATTTTGATTTGAGCTTCGGTTGCCTCGCCTTTGGCTTCTTGCGCCGTAGCGTCTGAACCGGAAGCGTTTGCGTTTGAGCTTGGCGAACCTTTTGCCGCGGCGTCTGTACCCGAACAGCTTGTAGAATTGACAGCGCCATCCAGCCTATCGTAGTCCGCTTTCGGCATTAGCTCGTGATCGATCTTGGTAAAAAGCGGCTCGCACGGCTTGGCCTTAAAATCTAAAATTTCACCCCGAAGCACTAGCTTTTCATAAAGCGGAGTGGAGATTTCAAAGCCCAGCGTGTCCGCGATACGTGCCGCCGTCTGCGGCATCGCGGGACTTAGCAGTACGGCGACTTTAGCCAAAATGTTTGCGACCAATGCGACGAGGGCCAGTGCCTTAGCCTGCTCGCCGTTTTTCATCAAATTCCACGGCTCGTATTTTGCAATCGAAGCGTTCGCAAGAGCAAGCGCCCTCCAAAGCTCCTCCAAGTATCTATTGGTAGCGACCTCCTCAAGTGCGCTAAGTGCGGCGCTTAGATATGAGTTCGCCTCCTTGATCTCGGCGGTGAAAAATTTCATCACGTCTTTGGAATTTATGACGTAGTCCGAGTATTTTGCACTCATGCCGACGATGCGGCTGAGTAGATTTCCAAGCTCGTTGGCAAGCTCGGAATTTACGCGGTTAATGATCGCTTTTTGCGAAAAATCGCCGTCTTGGCCGAACGGCACCTCGCGCAGTAAGAAATACCTAAACTGCTCCAGTCCGTAAGCGTTTGCGACCTCGCGCGGATCCACGACGTTGCCCAGGCTCTTACTCATCTTTTTGCCGTCTCGCGTCCACCAGCCGTGAGCTGCGACGCTGCGCGGCATATTTAGCCCCAGGCTCATCAAAAACGCAGGCCAATAAACGGCGTGAAAGCGCAAAATGTCCTTACCTACGATATGTAGCGCATCGTGCCAATACTCCATCCGCTCGCCGCCCGCGCAAAATCCGAGCGAGCTAAGATAATCCATTAGCGCGTCCAGCCAGACGTAAATCACGTGCTTCGGATCGTTTAGCTCGGGCGGAATTTTAACGCCCCAATCAAAACCCGTTCGCGTGATCGAAAGATCCTTTAGCCCGCTTTTTACGAAGCTTATCACCTCGTTTTTTTTGCCTAACGGCAGGATGCACTTTTCATCCTCGTACCATTTTAAAAGTCTGTCTGCATAGGCGCTAAGTCTGAAAAAATAGCTCTCCTCTTTTAAAATTTTAGTCTTTTTGCCGCAGTCGGGGCAATACTCGCCGTCGATTAGCTGAGCGGAAGGGAAAAAACTCTCGCAGCTTACGCAGTAGTTGCCCTCGTATTCGCCCTTATAAATGTCGCCCTTTTCATACATCTTGCGAAATACGTTTTGCACCGCCGCCTCATGCGCGGCATCGGTAGTGCGCGAAAACATATCGTAGCTGATGTCAAACTCGTCCCACAGGTCCTTAAATTTAGCGCTCACGCCGTCTGCGTACTGCTTTGGGCTCTGGCCGTGCTTGGCTGCGGCCTCCTCGATCTTTTGGCCGTGCTCGTCGGTGCCCGTTTTAAAAAACACCTCGTGTCCTTGCAGGCGGTAAAATCTAGCCATCGTATCGGCGATGATCGTCGTATATGCGTGACCGATGTGCGGGACGTCGTTTACGTAATAAATCGGCGTCATTATGTATTTTTTCATTATTCTCCTTGCGCTTACTTAAATTTGACTAAAATTTTATTAGTCCTATTGCACGGCTGTGCCGGTATTAGAATTTAGCGTGTATCTTACGTATCCGGTCTCAGGCTGTACGGTTATATCCGCAGTTTCGCCCGCGTTATTTGTAAGCCTAATCGTACAAACACCTACAAACATTTTATCGTATGGCGTTTTAGAACCACTACCTTCGGTAGTACCCGCCACCTGCCCCATAGGACGCCCATAACTGTCAAATACTATGGTTTTATTTTTACCATCTCCGCAATTTAAAAATTGTACATTTCTTATATCATATGTTTTAGTAAGATTTAGCTTTGGATTTAGCTTTTCTTTTGCTTTATTGATAGGTTGGTTTTGAAAACCTGCAGTAAGAAATTTATTCGGATTTTGTGGATCTGCAGCGAAATCATTATTAGTAAAATTTCCTGTACCGTTCGGGGATCCATCTGCATTACTATCATAATACACCGTGTAAGTCCAGCCCTCCGCACTTCCTTTGGCGTTGGTATAACTAAACTGAATCCTCCAAAGCTTCTTAAACCAATCCGGGTCATTAGGATCGAATTTGTTATCATTCATCGCAAGCTGCTGCGTGTAACGAATATGAGCAGCTACTTGATCTGCCGCCTCCACAAGGCTATTTCGATTGATTTGAGGCACCGCCACCGCCGCTAGAATTCCAACCACCACGATGATGAAAATCAGCTCTATCATAGTAAATGCTTTTTTCATAATTTTTACCTTTCATAAAAATTTTGTTTATATTTTAACATAAAATTTCGCAATTCGCACGCCTCGCTTGTAAATATCTATATTTTGTATCGAATTTTTATGATCCGAGACATATTCCGGCTTATCCGCATAGATAAAAGCGCTATCCCCGCTAGGCAGTCCGTAAAATTTCAGACGCAAGCAGAGCCTCTCGTCGTCGCAGCTTACGCTTTTTACTCCGCGATTTTTTAACTCACTTGCCAGCTGCCTAGCTACGTCAAATTTATAGATAAAATGCCGCTGCGGCTTGTTTGCGAACATCGCCTCATACATCACATCGCTAAAAATCACTGCAAAATAACTCACCGCTAAGCTTACCAGCGTCACACCTACGGCAATCTTATGAAAAGTGCGAAATTTAGGCAATCTAACGCGGTACGAATTAAACAAAACCCGAATGATTAAAGGCGTAGCGATGACGCAATACGGCAGCATCATCTCAAGCGGCACGCGCTGTCTTAGAGAAAAAAGCATCGTTAGACAAAGCGCGCTTGTAGCGATGAACCAAAGCAGGCTCTTTTCCTCTTTGATCCAAATTCTATAGATCGTATAGATGAAAAATAAAAACACTAAAGGCGAAAACGCGCCCGCAAAAACGCCCACGGTATCTAAAAAATACCCCTTCGGCTTGCCCTCCGAGCTTACGTCGTAAAAGATCACGCTGAAGCTAAATAGCGCTATGCAAAGTAGCAAAAGCTCCTTTTTACGCGTATAAAGCGCCCAAATTCCAAAGCCTACGTAGAGCATAAAAAACGCTCTATCGATCAGGGCGCAAGCGGAGAGAAGCACGAAAAGCGCGATATTGTATTCGCTCTTTGCAAAATAGATCGCCAGCAGCGTGAAAAAAACGATGATGCCCGCGGGATTTAGCAAGATCGCGCTACTCATCGATGCAGGAAGCGCCATAAATAACGCCGTAGCGACCACTCTATCGAAGCGACGCTTTAGAATAAATTTTGAAATTTTATAGATCATCGCGGCGTTTGCGAAGTGGATCAAAATAAACGGCGCGCGCAGGGCGTAATCGTTGCGCCCGAAAATTTCGCAGCTTAAATTTGCGATTAGCGAAACGAGGGATTTTTTCTCATAAAAAATTTCGGCTTCGTAGTAGCTGATGCTTAAATTTGAAATCGCATAAAGCAAAAATATGCCCTGAAACAGGCACATCATGGAGATTACGAAAATTTCGTTTTGATAAAGCTTCTTCACTCTCATCCTTGCTGCGGGCACTTTAAATTTACAGCCTAAATTTTACAGCCTAAATTTTACGGCCGGAATTTTATAAAATTTAAGCCGCCGAATCCTTTAAAATTTAGCCGCTAAATTTAACCGCACGCCGCTTCATTCCTCTATCGTATAATTTTCCCAAAAGAAATTTATCCACTCATCAGTCTTTGAAATTTTAAAATCGGGCTGGATGAGCGCCTTAGGTTTGTAAAAAATCACCGCGGTTTTAAGCTCTATTTGCGGGAATTTCTCCAGCAGCACACGCTTGATCTCGACCATGCTGTCGCCGCTGTCGATGATATCGTCCACCAGCAGCACGCGCTTGTAAAGCTCCAGATCGGGCACGTTGAAAACGTCGATGGTGTCGAGCTTTTTGGTGTCTGCGTAGTGGATGGAATTTATCGAAAATATCGTCCGCATATCAAGCGCATTGGCTAGCGCATGACCGAATGTGAGCCCGCCTCTAGCGATCGCCACGATTGCATCGGGCATAAATTCGTCCCTAACCTGCTTTGCTATAACTCTTGCGTCGCGATCCATCTCGTCAAAACTATAAAATCTCATATCTTTCCTTAAAATTTAATGCATCAAAAATACTAAAATGCTAATCGCGCCAAGCGTCAAAACGCCGAAATTTAAATCTTTTATCCTGCGCTGAGCGAGTCTAACTACGATATAAGCGATAAAGCCAAAGCTTAAGCCGTTGGTGATCGAGTAGGTAAAAGGCATCAAAAACACTATGAAAAACGCAGGGATTAAAATTCCAGCGTCGCTATAATCGATCTTGCCAAGCTCGCTAAACATCAAAACCCCGACCATTACGAGGATCGGATAGATTGCATTTGCGGGGATTGCCTTAAATAGCGGCAGCATAAACAGCGTCAGCACGAAAAACATAGCGCAAAATACCGCAGTAAGCCCCGTGCGACCGCCCGCTTCCACGCCGCTGGCGCTCTCGGCAAATGCAGTAACCGTGCTCGTTCCTATAACGGCGCCTGCGACGCTACCTATCGCATCGGAGGTTAAATTTCTAGATAGTTTTTTCATGCCGTCTTTGCTATTCTCTCCAAAAAGCCCCGCGCGGTTTCCTACGCCGGTGAGAGTGCCGATGCTATCGAATAGATGCGTAACGAAAAATGTGATTATAAAAGGTACGAAAGCTAGCTTTAGCGCTCCGGGGATATCTAGCTGAGCAAATATCGGCGTTATGCCGCTTGGTGCGCTTACTACGCCCTGCGGTGCAGGCGAAATTCCCGCCACCCACGCCACGCAAGAGGTGATCAAAATGCTTAAAATAAAAGCTGCTTTTACCTTAAGCACAAAGAGCACAAGCACGACCGTAAGCCCGAAGAGCCCCAGCAAAACGTTCATATCTTTAAAATTTCCAAGCGTGACCAGCGTAGCTTCGCTGTGCGCGATGACGCCCATCTGCTTAAGTCCGATGAAGCAGATAAAAGCGCCGATACCCGCGCTTATGGCGCGACGCAGATCAAGCGGGATCGATCTTATGACCCAAATACGAAAATTCGTAAAAGAAAGTACGGTAAAAAGCGCCCCGCTTATCGCTACGATGCCAAGCGCACTCTGCCATGGCAGCTTCGCATCTACGCACAACGCAAAGGTAAAATACGCATTTAGCCCCATACCGACGCTAAGCGCTACGGGGGTATTTGCAAAAAGCCCGTTAAATAGCGTTGCGATTATCGTAATAAGCGCGGTTGCCGTAACCAGCGCGTCAAACGGCATGCCTGCGATGCTCATAATGTTAGCGTTTACCGGCACGATGTAAATCATCGCCAAAAACGTAGTAAGCCCTGCGATAAGCTCCTGTTTTACCGACGTTTTCGCGGCGGCGAGATGAAAGAATTTCTCCACTTGCTCCTCCTTTAAAATTTATTCGTAAATTTCGATCTGGTTATACAAGCTGTCGCGCTCGACGGGCACAAAGCCCGCCGTGCCGATCATATCGATAAAATCGCGCTTGCTCTGCCCTTTTTTGCTGCCGGCGCCGGCACTGCTTTGAATGCTTTCGTTCTCGATCGTGCCGTCAAGATCATCCGCGCCGAAATCCTGCGCTACAAGGGCCAAATTTAAGGTCGAAGTCGCCCAGTAGGCCTTGATATGCGCGACGTTGTCGAGTAAAATTCTACTAATCGCGATCGTTTTTAAAATTTCGACCGAGCCCAAAAAGCCCTTCACGTCCAGATAGTTGTTTTCGCGCTGATACACGAGCGGGATGAAGGCGTTGAAGCCGCCGCCGTTAGCGCGCGCTAGGCTCTCATCTTGCAGCGCGCGTATGCGCAAGATGTGATCGATGCGGTGAGCGCGGCTTTCGATATGTCCAAAGAGCATCGTGGCGTTGCTCTGGCGCCCGCGCGCGTGCCACAGCGAGTGGATACGTAGCCACTGCTCGCTTGAGACCTTGCCTTTGCAAATTTTATCCCTGATCCGTTCGTCAAAAATTTCAGCGCCGCCGCCTGGCATCGAATCCACGCCGCTTTGCATCATCAACTCTATCGTCTCTTCGTAGCTCATCTTCCACTTTCGCCGCCAGTAATCGATCTCCGCTGCGGTCATCGCTTTAATATGCAAAAGCGGATATTTTTGCCTTATCGCTTTGAAAATTCCCAAATATTGCTGCGGCGTAACGAATGGATTGTGCGAGCTTACGATATGAATCTCCTTCGTGCCGCGCGCTACGGTCTCATCCACGATACGCATGATCTCATCATCGCTCATCGTGTAAGCATTTTCGTTCTTGCGGTGCGCCGAAAATGCGCAAAATTTACAGGTATCTGCGCATAAATTTGAAGGATTGATATGACGATTTGCGTTGAAATAGACGTTTTTGCCGTTTTTTTCTTTGCGAATAGCAAAGGCGAATTTGCCCAGATCGAAAATATCCAAATCCCATAATTTCACGCCGTCTTCGTAATTTAGTCTCTCGCCGCTTTGTAGTTTTTCTAAAATTTCCATCGATTTCCCAAGCCAAATTTTAAAGCTAATTATATAATTTTTTGCTTACAAAACGGATAAGCGGACTAAATTTAGAGCCGAATTTTCGTTAATTTAAAATAGCGTAGTAAAATGAGCGCCAAATTTTAAATAAGGAAAACAAGATGTGTGGAATCGTAGGTTACATCGGAAGCGAAGAGAAGAAAAAAATCATACTTGATGGCCTTAAGGAGCTCGAGTATCGCGGATACGATAGCGCGGGCCTTGCCGTGATGGATCAGAGCGCAAACATAAAGTATTTCAAAGCAGTCGGCAAGCTGAATAATCTGGAAGCTAAGATGAAAGATTACCAAAGCAGCGGCTTTGGCGTCGCGATCGGACACACTCGCTGGGCGACGCACGGAAAGCCGACGGAGCTTAACGCACACCCGCATTTTGGAGATTTTAGCTTCGTCGTACACAACGGCATCATCGAAAACTACGCCGAGCTAAAAGACGAGCTCGAAGCGGACGGCGTGAAATTTTTAAGCCAGACCGATACCGAGGTGATCGTGCATCTTTTCGAGAAAAATTTCAAGGCGACAAACGACGCATTTAAGGCGTATGAGGCTACGATCAAGCGACTAGAGGGCGCTTACGCTACGCTTTTGATCACAAAGGCGGCACCCGGCGAAATTTTCTTTGCCAAAAACGCGGCTCCGCTTATCGTCGCAAAAAACGATAAAAACGAAATTTTCTTTAGCTCCTCGGATGCTCCGCTCATCGGGCTTGCGAATACGGCGGCGTATCTGGACGATCAAATTTACGGCGTCGCCAAACTCGGGCAGATCGACGTTTTTAAAAAATCTAAGCCGCATAATTGCGCTTTTAGCGAGCTCCCAAAGGACAAGAGCTACGCGCAAAAAGAGGGTTTTAGATTTTTTATGGAAAAAGAAATTTACGAGCAGGCGCAAGTCGTAACCGAAACGATGATGGGGCGCGTAATAAAGGGCGGCAAGATAAAATTTGACGAGCTTGACGAGGCGCTGTTTGAGGGCATCGACGAGGTCGTGTTATGCGCCTGCGGCACGAGCTATCACGCCGCGCTCGTAAGCTCGTATCTTTTTGAGCGCATCGCTAAAATCCGCACGAAAGTAGAAGTTGCCAGCGAATTCCGCTATAAGGAGCCGTTTTTGAATAAAAACGCCCTTTTCATCGTCATTTCTCAAAGCGGCGAGACCGCCGACACCTTAGAGGCACTGCATATCGCTAAAAAAGCCGGTCTTAGAACGCTTGCGATCTGCAACGTCGATAACAGCTCGATCGTGCGCATGGCGGGCAGCGTGATCCTAACTCGCGCAGGCATCGAAAAGGGGGTAGCGTCCACGAAAGCTTTTGCGACGCAGGTTATGGTGCTATGGATGTTTGTGATCTACCTTGCAAATCTGCGCGGCACCGTCTCCGCCAAAAGCAACGCGAGCGAAATTTCGGCGATGCTTCATATCCCGCAAATTTTAAAGATCAAAGACGGCTTGCAGGATAAAATTTACCGCATGAGCAAGCACTATCTGCACGGACACGGATTTTTCTTCATCGGGCGCGATATTTTTTATCCGCTCGCTCTTGAGGGCGCGCTCAAGCTCAAAGAGATCTCATATCTGCACGCGGAGGGCTATCCGAGCGGCGAGATGAAGCACGGTCCGATCGCTCTTGCGGATTCCAATCTTTTTACGATCGCGCTAATGCCCAAAAATGCGCTTTATGAAAAAACCAAAAGCAACGTCGAGGAGCTTGCGGCGCGCGATGCGTATATTTTAGCGATCAGCCCCGAAGAGCCCGAGGTCGCGGATGATTTTATCAAAACGAGCGAGCAAAGCCATGCGATGAGTGAATTTTTTGAGATGATGCTGATTTTGCAAATTTTAGCTCTTGAAATTTCCGTGCGGCTCGGCAACGACGTGGATATGCCGCGAAATTTAGCCAAAAGCGTAACCGTAGAATAATTCACTTTTAAGTTTTTTTTTACTAATATATCCGCCAGAAAGGCGGGGTTATTAGTATATGAAACTTATGGGATTTATCAGAGGCGAAAACGTCATAGTCGCCATGGGCGGCGTCGAATACAGCTACGAAATGCTGGGCGAGCGCGATTCTACCTTAACGGACGGCGACGAGGTAAGCTTCGACACGCTAGCATCCAGCGCGATAAATATCGAACGCGTGGACACGTCCAAATCCAAGGATCGTGCGGCGCAAAAAGCGGCTTCGCAGGCAAAAGAAGCCACGAAGCAAAACAGCGACTGGATTTCCGATCCTAAAAATTTCATAGAAATAGACGCGGCAGAGGAGTCGTCTCCTCAAAATTCCGCCGAAAATATCGCAGAGGATAGATCCGCCGCAAAAGTAACAAAAATCGCAAAAAAATTCAAAAAATTCAAACTTCCTCGCAAAGCCAAACCCGCGGGTGCGAAAAAACCTAAATTTTTGGGATTTGAGTTCGTGCAGATGGACGATCCGCGCGAGGGCGAGAGCCTCGAGAGTAAAATTTACACCAACCCTATCCGAATGAGCGGTATCAAGGCCTACATTATGCCGCTTATTTTGATAGGCATCGCTTTGATCTTTAGAGCTCAGATCACCGAGTCGCTGCTGTCATTTAAGCAGATCCAAGAATATGTAAATCAAAACACCGTCTCGCTTACCTTTGATCTGTTTATCTATCTGATCTTTGCGCTGAGCTACATTTTGCCACTAAATCAAGTATTTATCTTCCTGTCGGCCGCCAGACACGATCAATACGCGGTGCGGCAGATCACGAGCTACAATATCTTTTTGATAATCTGCGTCGTCGCCACGGTTTTGCAGAACGAAACCATAGGGCTTGACGCCTACGTGGCGATCTTTAGCATCGCAGTAGCGCTGTTTGGACTGCTATCGTATTGCTACAAGCTCAAGGCGTTTTTGTATCTTATCTTCACGACCAAGGGCTCCTTACCGTTTCTCATCGCGATTGCCGTGGAGCTCTGCGCTATTATCGCAATCGGCGTAATGGACGCGTTTTCTGGGCTTCCGGCGCAGATTACGCAGATCACCGGCATAGATTTTAACACCATGGCGTGGAAACATATCGTTATTTTCGCAATCTCCGCGCCGTTTTACATATTTTCGTTCATCTGTTTACGCCGCATAAAAAAGGCTAAAATTTAAGCTGCCGCGTAACGAAATTTAGTCCTTTAAATTTAGATTTCTATTCCGCTAGCAGATCTGCGGAATCAAAATTTGGCTCAATAAATTTTAATCGTGAGCGCCAAAATTTTACTCTTTTGCATTCGCATTAAAAAGCCGAACCGGCTCAGCCTACTCCACTAAAATTTTAAATTTCGCGCTATAAGCTCCTAGCTCCGCAGCTCTTAAAATTTCACTGCTCAAATTTTGTCGCGTTTAAATTTAGCTGCACGCGCGCCGTATTAAAATTCCGCCCCATCGCCGCCGCGGCTAAATTTAACTATCGTGCTAAATTCCGTGCCCTCGCCCGCCGAAATTTAATCCCGCGCTATGTTTCGTGCGGCGTAGAATTTCCGCCTAAACTCGGCAAACCGCCCGTGCACGATCGCCTCTCTCATATCTGCGGCAAGACGCAGGTAATAGTGCAGATTGTGAATGCTAGCGAGGCGGTAAAAGCTAAGCTCGCGCGCACGAAATAGATGATTTAGATAGCCGCAACTGAAGCGCTTGCACGTGTAGCAGTCGCAATGCGGATCGATCGGATCGCAATCGCTGATAAAGCCCGCGTTTTTGATGCTGATCTTGCCGAAGCTCGTAAAAAGCGTGCCGTTGCGGGCATTTCGCGTAGGCATCACGCAGTCGAACATATCCACGCCGCGAGCGACATTTTCGACGAGATCCTCGGGCGTACCGACCCCCATCAAATATCGCGGGCGCGCCGCATCGACGTATGGCATCATGGCCTCTACGGTTTCGTACATCAGCTCGTTTTTCTCGCCCACGCTAAGCCCTCCGATCGCAAGCCCGTCAAAGCTCATCTCGCACAGCGCTTCGGCGCAAAATTTGCGCGCCTGCGGATCGGTGCCGCCTTGGATGATACCGAAGATGTTTTGATGAGCGTGCAGGCCGCGAGATTTCATGGCCTCGTGATAATCTATCGCCTCGCGAGCCCATTTTATCGTGCGCACGACGCTTAGATCGATACGCTTTTTAAGCCGCGATCTATCATCGTAGCTCAATGCGCCAGGCTCGCGCGGCAGCTCCACCAAATCGTCCAAAATCATCATAATATCGGAGTTTAGTTCATACTGCGTATCGAGCACCGAGCGCGGCGTGAAATAATGCGTGCTGCCGTCGATGTGGCTTTTAAATTTTATGCCGCCCTCGTCGTTTTTGGTGTTTGCGCGCAAGCTGAAGGCCTGAAAGCCGCCGCTGTCGGTTAGAAAGCTGCGGGGAAATTTCGTAAATCCGTGCAGCCCGCCGAACTCCGCCACTACCCGCGAGCCGGGGCGCAGATACATATGATAGGTGTTGGCGAGGATTATCTGCGCGTCCAGGAGCTGCGCTACGTCCGTTGCATCGAGCGCCTTGACCGCGCCCACGGTGCCGACCGGCATAAAAACTGGGGTGCGGATCGTACTATGCGCCGTGCGGATCGTGCAGGCGCGCGCCGCGCCGTCCGCGGCGTCTATCGTAAAATCCATCTTGATCCTTTAAATTTAGCTTTTTGCGCGCACTCGGCGCGAAATTTTAAAAAGCGATTGTAGCGAAATTTAAATTTGCGGCAGGTAAAGGCGGGTGAAAAATTTAAAGGATATTTGAGGTGTTTGGGATCAAAATTCCGGTAGCTAGCGACCGACACAGCCGCTAAATGTAAAATTTACTGGCTCTCTTATAATTAAAATTTAATCGAACGTTGCGAATTTAGCGAGCATGGCAGCATTAGACGGCGCACTTTATATTATAAATTTAAAGATGCGCCGAGGATAAAATTTCACACCTATGAAGCAAATTGTATAGCTATAACGCTATCATTAAATTTTCTCGCACCGCATGAGTCGGCAGCGCCCTTTAAATTTGAAACTTCGCTCTTTTCATCGCGCGCACTAGAAAATCTGATAAATTTATGACCATTATGACCGCAAAGCTGTTTTTCGCACGGCACGCCGTCGCCATCGCCGTCGGTGTGCTGAGTACCGCCTTCCTGTGCCCTGCCACACTCTCGCAAATACCGCATCGCCTCTTCTCAGCTGCTAAACTGCGAGCAATAGGTCTTGGCGCTGCAATCCAACCCCAAAGCAAGGCTAACTAATGCCGAAAATAATAAAATTAGCAGGTACTTGAACGACATAAGTACATAATATTTTATTACACCATTAATATCGTAAATTTAAACTCTCCTTAGAAATACCATATATTAAAAACTTTGTCAGCGTATCAACATATTATAAATTTTCTTTCGTAAAATACTCTATTTTGCTAGAAATAAAATCTTTTAGTACTCCTAAATACTTAGAGTAGTAATTTGAGCTTTCGAAACTACTCCAACATATCAAGAAGGCCTCCTCTTCATTGGACGCTATGCCAAATTCTTGCATCTTGCTAAATAATATATGATTGTTTGAATTTTCTAAATGATAGCTCATATTAGGATTCGGATCGTATTCTAAATATTTTTCCACCAAAAAACTTTCTGGGTTTTTTGTTGTTATATTGCCAAAAAGAAAGTGTATATCTTGATCTTCACAATAAGGCTTTTCATTCTTTTTATCTGCATCTAAAATACAAACATAACCAGATTTTACTTTTCTCTTACAGTATGTTTTTCTATAACTCAAATATGATTCGTATGTATCTTGACAAGAACCACAATCTATTATATTTATTACCCTAGCATCAAATTCTTGTCCAAAATCGTCTAGTAATTTTTGAATAATTTTTTTTGAAATTGCATCTTCACAATATATGTCAAACAAAGGATAAATACAAGAATCCATTTTGCTCATAGCAGCATTAACGCTTATATTTTGGCTACATGAAAAATGCTGATTATGATTTTTTTCAATAAAAATTCTTGCCTTTGGTGGCACACAAGACAAAATACTTGGAGAATGTGAGGTTATTATAAATTGGCTCTTTTTTGTTTCTGCTATATAATAAATGACTTCCATTAGTTTTCTTTGTATTTTTGGGTGCAATCCCGCATCTATCTCATCAATTAGAATTAATGATTTTTCCGGAGCATCTATTATATCGGTTAAAATTTTGGTCAATACCTCCTCTCCTGCTGCAGCATTATAGCTTGAATATGAACTATGACTAGAGTTATAGCCAAATATATCCTTATCCTGATATGAGAATTGTTTATCTATATAAAATTTTTCTTCAAAAATATAAGATAAGTATTCAGAAACTGCATTACTAGAATCAACTGCGATTCTAGAAAGAATAGCATCACCAAAATTTCTTGCTGGCAATAATCTAGATAAATCCAGATACCTTACTTCTGGCTCTTTAAATTGGCTTTCCTTTTTACCGATACCGCTCCATTTCCTTGTTGTTTGTTTTCTCTTTCCAGACTTTGTTATTTCCTTTTTACCCATTTTATATGTAATACTATAATTCCAATCTTTTGTTTGTTCATCCTTATTGGTAGATTTCATTAATGAACTCCATGTATGTCTCTCTAAATTTCCATTTTTAATATTCTTTTTCATGAATTTTAAATGACTACAAGCAATAGCCATCAATACAGTCGTTTTTCCTGTTCTATTAACTCCAGCAATAATAGAAATGGGGTGAAGGAAATGTATTTCTAAATTATCAATCTGTTTAAAATTATCAAACCTTATTTTTTTCAATAATATAGGAAAATTGTGTTCATTAGACAAGTCTAGATTATCAATTTTATCTTTATCTCTTTTTGGATTAATTCTTCTATTATCTTCTGCCATTCTTTATCCTTGATAAATAAAAATATAATGAAACATGTATCTACTTGCTTCTACAATATACACTATACTACCATAAATGCTACGAAACGATATACTGTAGGAAATTCTATCGTTAAGTTTAAGCGATTCTACGCACACGGTGCGTTTTCGCTGCGGTCTGCGTCACGCCCGCTTTGTCGGATTTTGCAAACTTGATCTTGCCGCCCGTTACCTTATAGCAAATGAATCTACTTTTGCCGTCCTAGACACTGACCAGAATAACTACAATGCGTGTTCTATTCTAAAGTTAGGCGCTTTTACGCGCGCGAGGCTTTCTTTTTGCCGGCGCGCTTTTTGCGGACACGCTTTTGCCGTCCGATAAATTTTGCAAGGTTAAATTCGCTTCAGATCTCTTTCTGCCCCTGCTCTTTGCTTTTCTATTTTGCAAAAACTCGCTGTACGGCGAGCCGTAAAGGCTAGCGTGCCAAATCGCGCTTGCCAACATCACTGCACCCGAAACTTTATGTAGCTGCGACATGCGCGAGTTCATATTCAGCGCGGTTAGAGCCGTGATGCCCATACTCACTCCCAGCGCCGTTTTAGCCACTTTGCGCTGAAAGTTTAGATCCAAAATTTTATCTTCAATGCTCAAATTTTACCCCTTTGATAGAATTTAGTAGAAGGCCTATCGTCGTGCCGTTATGCAGCAGCGCCGTAGCTACGGGACTTAGCGCGCCAAACGTCGCCAAAAATAAAATGATCGAATTTATCCCCACGGTAGCGTTGAAATTTCGATTTACGAGCCGCAGCGTGTCGTTGGCCAGCGCCTTTACCTGAGCGACGCCCTCGATATCGTTTTTCAAAAGCCCGATCTGCGCGGAAGCCTTGGCGATCTCGGCACCGTTTAGCATGCTGATGCCGATGTCCGCCTTCATCAGGCTCGGCGCATCGTTTATGCCGTCGCCCACGAAGACTACCTTCCGCCCCTCAGCTTTGAGTTGCTCTAAGATTTCGGTCTTTTGCGTAGGCAGCAGCTCGCCGTAATAGCGATCTACGCCGAGCTTTTTGGCTACGGTGCGGGCTTTTGAGCTCACGTCGCCGCTTAGCATGACGATCTGTTTAACGCCCAACTCGCGGAGCCTAGCGATAACGGCGCGGGCGTTTGCGCGCACCTCGTCTCTAAGCCCGATAACGCCCAAAAGTCTGCCGTCAAATGCGATGTAAAGGAGCGCGAGCCCCTTTTGCATCGCAAGATCGATGGTCTGCTCATGCGCCGCGAACGAGATCATCTCGTCGTCCTCTAGGAAGTGGCGCGAGCCGATGATGAGCTTTTTGCCCTCGATGCTGGTCTTTACGCCGTGAGCGACGACGAATTCCACCTCGTCGTGGTGTTTGTGGATAAAGCCGTGCTTTTTGGCGGCGTCCACGATCGCCTCGGCTACGGGATGAAAGTAATGCTCCTCGGCGCTCGCGGTTAAATTTAAAATATCGTTTTTGCTAAAGCGCTCGTCAAACGATATGATCTCGGCGACCTCCAGGTTACCGTACGTAAGCGTGCCCGTCTTATCGAATACGAAGGTGTCGGCGCTCGCAAGCGACTCAAGAGCCTTGGCGCCTTTGATCAAAATCCCGTTCTTACCCGCCTTTGAAATGCTTGACTTAAAAGCAACCGGCGTAGGCAGCTTAAGCGCGCACGAGTAGTCCGCCTGCAGCACTGAAGCTACGGTCATGAAATTTCGATTTATCAGATAGGATACGCCCGCGAGCCCGAAGGTCACCGGCACGAGCTTGTCAGCTAGGTGGGTCGTATGCATACCGATGCTGGAGCGCTCGTTAAGAGATGCCGTGATGTAGTGCTTTATGCGCTGCGTGGAGGTGTTTTCACCGACGTTTTCCGCCCAGATACGGATCCTGCCCTCCTCCACGATAGTGCCGCTTAACACGCTATCGCCGCGAGATTTTTTCACCGCGACCGATTCGCCCGTCATATTGGCTTGATTTATCATCGCTTCGCCGCTTACGACGTGTCCGTCCACGGCTATAACGTCGCCTGCGCCCACGACCACGATATCGCCTACCTTTAGCTTAGAAGTTGCGATTTTGATCTCGGTCTTTTTGCCGTTTTGATCTATCTCTACCCACGCCTCGGCGATGTCCGGGCGGGCGAGCTCGCGGATCAGATCGTCGCTTTTATAAACGGTGCTTTCTTCCATGTATTCGCCAAGAGCAAGCATAGTGTTGGTGCTATTTGCAGCAAAGATATCTCCGCGCGCGAGCGAAATCCCAACAGCAGCAGCCTCTAAGCCCTTTGAAGTAAGCCCGTGACGAAAGCTTTCTTTAATCCCCACTTTTAAGATAGGCACGCACGCTACGATGCTAAATGCGCGCGCTAAAGGCGAAGTGCGAAAGATTAAATTTCCGCCCAACGCAAGAAGCGCTAAGATAAATTCGTTTTTGCTCGGTAAATTTTTATGGCTAGCGGGGATAATTGATTTTAACTCGCTTAAATTTAAAGCCGCAAGCTGCTTTAGAATTCCTGCCTTATTCGCACCAGCGTCAAGCCTAAGGATCAAAGAGCCGATTTTAGCGTTAAATCTAGCTTCCGTTACGCCTTCAAGCCTCGCAGCTGCTTTTTGTAGTGCGCTCGCATCGATGTCTCTAAAACCGACGATCTTTAGCCGTAGTCTAGTTTTAGTCTCATGTAAAATTTTAAAATTTTGCATCTACTACTCTTGCATCTCTGCCTTGGCGTCTTCGAATCGCTCCTTCATCTCTTCAACGCCCATCTGAAACATCTCGGTGCCCTTTGCGATGAGCTTAAAAAGCTTCTTTTGCGCGTTTTCGTCGGTGAGAAAATAGGTCGCTGCGGCCCCCAGAACGATGCCTGTGATAAATGAGTTGCTACCGAATAAACCGTTCGCGTTTTGTCTGCTACCCATGGAATTAAAAATTCCACCGAAAGCGGAGCCCTGAGTAGAATTTACATCGCTTGAGCTTTGAGCGGCGGAATCTTTATTATCCGAGCCATTGTCAGAAACTGAGCCGTTAAAAGGTGCGGAATTTACCCGCTCGTTTATCCATTTTGCCCAGCCGCCAAGCTTATCATCGCCGGCAAAGCCGCCCGCAGAGCCGCTAGAATATTTATTGCCACCAAAATCGTAATCGTCTAGAATTTCTTTCAAATCTTTTTTTGTGATATAGGGATTACTCATTGCCTACCTTAAGAATAAAATTTCTACCCGCAATGAGCGCGCCTACGCATACTGCGACGCCTGCCGCTGCGCGTAGATACTCGCCTTGTACGAGCTTATTTGCACTGTAAATCGCGCCGCCGCCGATGATACCGCCGCTTAGCGCAATATCTAGCGCATCGCGAATCGCTTTAGATTTGCTCTTGCCTTCTTTGGCTTTAACGAGCTCTACGGCGCAACCGCCGATCGCCCCTGCTATAGCGCCGCTTAAAACGTGATCCAGCGGAGAACGCTGTGTCGTAAGTGATCTATTCATTTAGGCCTCTATTTTTCTGATTTATCGTCTGCGGACGTAAATTTAGCCGAAGAATTATCGTCCATTTTTACGATCTGCGGGATATTAAGTGGAGTAGTAGATGCTGCGGATATCTCACCTACCGGCGTTTCGCCAGTCTTAGCGCTCGCAGTGGATTTTTTAGTTCTTTTAAATCCAGGTTTCGGTCCCGGTTTTTTTCTAGTTTTTTTTGCAGTGCTAGTTTCAGTGCCAGCACTACTTGTCGTAGCTTTTTTACCGCCAGACTTTCTTTTACCTTTTACCGCCTCAGCGACATCGTCTAAGCCTTCTTTGGCTTCCGCAAAAATTTCTTTTGATTTTTTGCTTAATTTCTCCGCTCCGCCTTTGACGCTATTTTTTAGCTCCTCGACGCTTTTGCTACTTACGATTTTATTCGCACCTTCTTTGATTTTATCTCGATTGTTATAAGCGTAAACCGCCGCGCAACCAAGCGCAAAACCTGCTAGAAATGGGATCGGCATTTCATTCTCCTTGTGTTAAGATTATAAAGTCATTTTATCAACTTTACATAGATTTTGATATTATAGCGACTTTTTTAGATTTTTGCAATCCTAATTTAATTTTTCTGCAAAATTCCTTTAATTAAATTAGAAAATGCGCTATTTAAAATATTTTGCAAATCGTATTTTTGAAATATCCGCTCTAATCCCTGCGGATTTTTTAAAATTTCATTTAATAAATCAGTGAAATTCAAAGAGTTTAAATCAGCCTCGTATTTAGAATTCAGTTTCTTCAAAATCGGCAAAATTTCATTATACGAAACCGCCTGCGCCTTATACAGCAGCTCTTTAAATTCCGCGTTCTTGCACGAATTAATTAGATCGTCATAAAACATCATAGAGCTTTTTTCTATCAAAAGCGCCGAAGCCAAAAACTCATTCATACCTTTTGCAACCAGTGCCTCACTGCTATTTTCAGGAGGCGTGGCGCCAAGCCCGCAAGAATTTGCAAAATCTAGCATCCGCTCAAGTAATCCAGCTCGTAAAGATAGAATTTCTCCTAGCTTTTTATCTTGAAATTTAACTGCACCCAGCGAATAAAACTGAAAAATTTGTGCCTCTTTTTCGAGCAAAAGAGCGATATTTGCAATTTGAGCCTCATTTAAATTCCGAGATTTATTAGAAATTCTACGCGATTTTTTGGTGCTACGCAATGCTTCTTCGCTCAAGAAATCGCCTCTATATTGGAATTTACGAGCGCTACTAGCTCAGGCGAACTGATGCCGCTTAAAAACTGCTCCCAAAGGTGCATCGGGAAAACGCTTTCATCATAATGAATCGTCAGCGAGCCGATTAGAGAGTTAAATTTATACTCTTTTATCCCGCGAATTGCAGCTATTTTAGCCTTCAGGCTCTCCTCGCTCACGCTATCTCGCAACTCCCTAATTTTGGGACTTACGCGGATGCGAATACGACCTTTGCTGTGGCTGATTTTGCTAAAATACTTATGAAATTCCAAAATATCGTTGTGATTTATTTTCATATTTTTCCTTAAATTTGCACCCAAATAATATCATAAATCATTTAATTCCTGCTAAATTTTGCGAATTATTTGCGTTTAGGGCGGAATATTTTTATCTTATTTTCATCCGCTGTTATGTAATTTCCTCCCATTAGATCAATGCAATACGGCACAGCAGGAAATACCGGCAGAAGGCACTCTTTAATCGCTTTTGGATTGCCCGGCAAATTTATAATCAGAGATTTTTTGCGGATCGCTGCTATCTGGCGAGATAAAATTGCCGTAGGCACGATCTTTTGGCTCTCTGCGCGCATTAGTTCGCCAAAGCCTGGCATTAATTTCTCACTTACCGCCTCGGTCGCTTCAGGCGTTACATCGCGCGGAGCAGGACCCGTACCGCCCGTAGTTAGCACCAAATCACAACTCGCTTCGTCGCAAAGATAAATCAGCTTATCTTTGATCAGCTCTAGCTCATCTGGGACGATTTCATAAAAATACTCTTTCTCGCAAGTTAGCCAATCATCCATCACGGCAATTATTTCTTTGCCTCCTAAATCCTCGTAAACGCCACCGCTAGCGCGATCACTTATTGTTAAAACACCTATTTTTACCATTTTCCTCTCCTTTATTGGAATTTTAAAATTTAATCGAAATTTAGCGTGCCGTCTTGCGGCTTTTCTTCAGAGCTTTCCCTATCTTTTTCCAGCTTTTGCAAATTTTGCTCTTGCGCGGAGACGCCTTCTTGCTCCACACCATCAGATTCGCAGATATTTTGAACATCCTCGAAAGTTATGAACTCATAAACGAAAATTTGCTTTGAAATTTGATTTAGCTTATCCTGCATCGTGCGGATTATCTCGCTTACCTCGTCGTAACAATCTTGCAAAATTTTATTCACACTCTGCGCGCTAGGGGTAAAGCTGTCGCCCATCGCGAGTTCAAAAACCATCTTTTGCGCCAGCGCGATAGCCTGCTTTACGTCGCTAGCGGAATTTGAAAAAGCGTCGTTTTTATGGATCTGTAGCGCTGCCATGCCGCTTAAAAGCACTTTGATTTGATTTAAAATTTGCGTTTTGGATTCGATCTCGAAATCCTCGTTTAAAAATTTATCGTTTAAAAGCTCGATCTTTTCGAAATCAAACGAATACCAATACGCGCTAAGCGCCTTTGCGCCCTGATAGAACGCCTGGATCTCCTTTTCGTATTCGGTTAGAATTCTACTTTTTTGCACGCCGTAAAAGACCCTCATTCGCACGTTTTCAAAATCGCTAAGCTCGATCGTATCGCTGCCGCGCTTAAGAGCGTTGATCGCGGCTTCATTTACCAGCGTCGCTACTCCCGCGCCGCTAAAGCCCACACAGAGGCGACTTACTTTGTTGATATTCGCGCTGCACCTTTTGCCTTCTAAATAAATTTTTAAAATTTCGATGCGGTCTTTGTAGTTCGGAAGGCCGATGAAAACGCGCCTATCAAAGCGCCCCGAGCGCAGCAGCGCATCGTCGATCAAATTTATTTTGTTGGTCGCACCGATTACCATCACGCCGCTATTTTCCTCAAATCCGTCCATCTCGGTCAGTAGCTGATTTAGCGTCGCTTCCCGCTCGTCGTTGCGCCCTATACCGCGCTTGCCACCAACTGCGTCGATCTCGTCGATAAAAATTATCGCGGGTGCACAGGATTTAGCTTTCGCAAACAGCTCGCGAACCCGCCTAGCGCCGACACCCACAAAGACCTCGGCGAAGCTTGCGCCGCTTTGGTAAAAAAACGGCACGTCCGCCTCGCCGGCTACCGCTTTTGCGATAAGCGTTTTACCGACGCCGGGCTCGCCGATCATTAAAATTCCTTTCGGCAGCTTTATACCGAAATTTCGATATTTTGCGGGATTTTTTAAAAAATCCACGATCTCTATGAGCTCGTCCTTGACCTCGCTGATGCCCGCGACGTCGCTAAATCTCACGTCGCTAACGCTCGGCGAAAGATCGCCGAGCTCTGCGTTTGCGCCGCCTTGACGCGCAGCGCCTACGCCGTCCAGCCTGCGGCGACGCGCCAAAACGGTTTCAAAATAATATACGAAGAGAAAAAACGCGAACGTAAAAATTACCAAGATCGCGCTGATACCGCCGCTTCCGCTATCCTCTTCCTTCGTAATTAAAGCGTGATTGGAGAGCTCTTTTAAATTAACGATATCGGTTAAAATTTTATAGCGTTTGCCGTCGTAAACGAAGCTTAGCGTGCCGTCCTCGATATGCGCGCGCTTGATCTGATCTTTTCGTACCAGCTCGCTAAATTCGCGCTCGGTGATGTATCGCGAATCGTCTTTAAAATAAACGATCGAGAGTAAAACGATAAGTAGCACTAAAAAAATCAGAATTATATTTAGCTTGCTTTTTTTGATTTTATGCAAAATTTCCATCAAATTTAACCTCATAATCTCTTATCTCCATCCATTTTTTCGATAAATCCTCATCGCTTTTGATCCAAATTTTATCATAAAATTGATCATATCCTTCATAAAACTCTCCGTTTTTCCGCTCGATCAGCACATTTAAGGGCACCTTGTGCGAAAGGCGAAATTTATAATTATTCAGCGCCGTTATGTTCTGCAGCATCTTTAGCCGCGCCTTCGCCGTTTTGCCGTCTATGCGGTCTTTTAGCGACGCCGAAGCGGTGCCTTGCCGCGGCGAAAAGATAAAGGCGTGCAGATGCGTGAGCGGAAATTTTTTGAAATTTTCTACCGCTTCGAGCCAAATTTCTTCGCTCTCGCCCGGATGCGCGACGATAAAGTCCGTCCCCAGCGCAAACCCGCGCTCCGCAAGCTCGCAAAAAAGCTCCAAATCCCTTAGCGCGGAATTTCGGCGGCGCATTATGCTAAGCATCTTTTGTGAAGTGTGCTGAAGCGCGATGTGCAGATGCCGCTCCAGCCACGGCTCGGATAAAATTTCGCGAAAGCTCTCATCGATCTGCGAGGGCTCGATACTGCCTAGGCGAATGCGGCGAATTCCGCGGATCGCGCCCAGCTTTTGAAGCAGCGCGCCGAGGCTCGTGCCTGCGGCTTTGCCGTAGCTTCCGATATTGGTGCCGGTTAGCACGATCTCGCTAAAGCCGTTTGCGGCAAGGCTCGCCGCCTCTTTTAAGATCGCGTCTTCAGAGCTGCTGCGCGAGCGGCCGCGCACGGATGGGATTATGCAGTAGCTGCAGTTAAAATCGCACCCCTCTTGAATTTTAATAAAGGCCTTGGTGTGATCCTCGTAGTCGCTTACCAGGTTTTTTTCGACGCCGTCAAGACCTCCGATATCGTAAAATTTCGACTCCGAGCCTAAAAACTCGTCGATCTTCTCCTTTTGCGACATTCCAAACACGCCGAAGACTGCGCCGTTTTTATACAGCTCCTCGCCGCGCGATACCGCGCCGCAGCCGGTTAGCAATATTTTTTTGCCGAGGCGGTTCATCTTATTTACGTAGTTTCGCACGTCTGCGTCAGCGCCGTTCGTAACAGTGCAGGAGTTTATCACGACGACGTCTGCGCCCTGCTCGTCATGCGTGATCTCGCCCGATTTGAGGTTGCTTTTAATAAGCTGCGTGTCGTAGATATTTGTGCGACACCCGAACGTTTTAAAATAAATTTTCAAATTTCGCTCCCGGATCCGCTTCCTGTAGCAAAGCCTGCGCCCTGCGCCGCTGTGTTTAAATTTTGTGAGCCTTGCTGCTCGAAGCTGAGATCTTGCGCCATGAAATTTCCGCCCGCCGCCGCGTAGTTTTTGCCGTTAAAAAGCGTGTAAGCAGGATAGGCGATCTTGATATCAGGCTCGCTTCTTAGCGCGTCTAAAATTTCAGCCGAGATGTTGCTGCGAAGCCCGAGCGTCGCGTAAGAGTTCGTCATATACCAAACCGAAATTTCAATGCCGTATGGCTCAAAAAAGCTGAAAATTCTAGGCTCGACGTTTGGATTTTTGATACTGTATTGCGAGCGAAGCTTGCCCATCTGCTTTTTGGCGATGTCGGTGTAGCCCTTAGAATACTTCCGCACGATGTTTTTTACGAGATACATCGCCTTTTTATGGTTGCTATCAAATGTTAAAAGTATGCTGATGCCGTCCCAGACGGTCTTAAGCCCGCTATGGGTGTAGTTTGAGATAAGATCAGTAAAAATATAATTATTCGGTATGAAAATTACCCTGCCCGCGCGTTTATTTTCTCTCCACGTAGTCATAGTAACGTCCTCAAAAATCGTCATCCTAAGCACCGAAATATCGATGATATCGCCTACGTAGGTCTCGCCGTTTTTATGCACCCTGATGCGATCTCCCACGCGAAAGCTGCCGCCGAGCACGATCGTAAGCCAGCCTAAGGAGCTCATAAACATATCTTTCATCGCAATCGCAAGACCTGCCGAGGCAAAGCCAAGAACCGTCACGAAGTGCGTCATATTCTCGATGTAAGAAAAGAGCAGTATCAGCGCAATCAGCGTGAAATTTAAAACGTTGATAGCTTTATTTACGATATAAAAATTCTCGTCGTTTTTGATATATTTTTTCGCCACCACTTTGCAGAAAAACGACAGCGCGATGACTACGAGTATCCATACGGCGATGTTTCCCGCGCGCTTGACCTGCGCTTTTATATCGGCGGTCTGCACGGCGATTTGAGAGTTGATCTTCTTTTCATAAACGTCGTATGTAGTCTGTGCGATCTCATATGCGGAGCTAAACTCGCTAAGCTCGTAATCTAAGCTTTTAAGCTCCGCCACGGCACTTGCGTCCGTACCCACCTGCATCAAACGCTCATATAGCGCCCTTTTTGCTTCAAGTTTATCGATTAAAATTTTGATATTTTCGATAGCATTTTTCTGCTCCATCTTTTGAGCTTGCAAATTTCTAATCGTAGAAAAACCGGAAATTATCGAAAAAGGATTTGTAATGCGCGCGGGCTCAGGAGTTTCGGGCATCGCGATGATATCTAAAAACGGGGATTTTTCATACTCTTTTAGCAGTATGAGCTGCTCTTTTACGGCGCGAAGTCTTTTCTGAATATCTGCGATCTTATCGGTGTCGGCGCTCTTTTTTAGCTCCGCTTCGAGCTGGTTGGATTGCTTTTGTAAATTTTGATAGCCGATAAAATTTGAAAAGCGCGAAATCCAGATATTATTTTTGATCTCATCGTCTATCGCTTTTATTTGAGCTTTTAAAGATGAGGCGAGCTCCGTGCTTTGCGTCTGATTTTTATCGTTTTGAGGCACGCCGGAGCCGATCTGCGCACTCGGATTTGCAGCCGTGAAATTTCCCTCGCAAAAACCAAGGCTAAAAATCAAAAAAACGGCTAGGATTATTTTCATGCAAACTCTCTTAACGTGGCTATTACCGCGGCTTTGTCTATATCATCGGCAATACTAAATTTACCGATGCCATCTGGCAGGATAAATTTTATCTTGCCGTTTTCGCTCTTTTTATCGAGAAAAAACAGCTCGTAAAATTCCGCTGCATCCTCTACGTGAAATTTTATCGGAAGTGCGAATTTTTGAAGCACTTTGCGGATTCGCTCCTCCTGTTCGCCGCTTAGTTTGCCGAGGCGACGCGCTAGCGTATTTGCCATCACCATGCCGATCGCCACAGCCTCGCCGTGCAAAAATTTTTTATAATTAGTAATTTTTTCTATAGCGTGAGCAAAGGTGTGTCCGTAGTTTAACACTGCACGCACGCCACTTTCGCGCTCGTCACGCTCTACGACGTTTGCTTTAATCTCCACGCAGCGCGCGATTATATGCGAAATTTCATCGGCGCTTTTTAGATCGTGCGTCTCGAAAAATTTAAATAGTTCGCCATCAAAGCATATCGCCATCTTTACAGCCTCCGCAACGCCTGCGGCAAACTCTCGCGCAGGAAGCGTCGATAAAAATTTGCTCTCGCAATAAACCGCGCGCGGCTGGTAAAAGGAGCCGATTAAATTTTTGCCGAAGCGATTATTTACGCCCGTCTTGCCGCCGACGCTTGCGTCCACTTGCGCTAGCAGGGTCGTAGGTATATTAATAAAATCGATGCCGCGTTCATAAATACTCGCGCAAAAGCCCGTTATATCGCTAATAACACCGCCACCAAGAGCGATGAGCGTACTTTTGCGATCAAGCTTGGAGCTAAAAAGCTGCTCTAAAATTTGCTCCACGCTCGCGGTATTTTTATACTCCTCGCCGTCCGGGATCGTGATGATAAATTTTTGCTCGCAATCTAGCCGCTGCAGTAAGAAATCAAGCCACAGCCCCCCTACTTTGGGATTTGTAATGATCGCTACCTTGCCTTTGAGTTTGATCTCTTGCAATTCGTCGATAAAAACGCTGTATTTTTTGTCTAAATTAAGATCGATTTTCATACGCTAGCCTTTGATTTTTGGGTAATTGTAACATAAATTTCGATTACTTTTCATACCCGTAATCGCTCGGAACGAAAATTTGATGATTTTTGCCGAGTTTAAAATACATCTGATCCAAATCCTGATTAAAAATCGACGTGAGCTTGCGCGCCAAAATTCTATCATTAAATGGCACAAATTGTAGCAGATCTCGCTCGCTACCTAGCGCTAAAATCGGATTTTGCCGCTCGCAAGGAATCACGAATAAACTCTGCTTAAAAAGCTTCGATAAGCTCACGTAGCTTTGCGCAAACTCGCCTTTTTCGCTCTCGCCGAAAAGATACAAATACACGTCTAGCCCTAGCTGCGAGCTGATGTCAAAGACGATGCTTGATTCCTCGCGAAGCCGCTCGCCGGCACTTAGCACGACACTTTTACGTACATCTTTTAGCTCGCCTTCACCTAGGCTTAACACGGGGATTTCAAGCGCTTTAAGTGCCGCTTTTTTTGCCTCGAAAACTCCGCTTGAGCAAACTACCAAGCCTGCTTTATTTTCGCTCACGTCGCGCTTTAAATTTAATTCGCCCGAGTAATCGATGAGAATTTCAAATTTATCCCGCTCACACAGAGCTTTAAGCTCGCTAAAAGCGTCGTTTAGCAGAGGATTTAAAATTCGCAGATAAATTTTATGATTTCTAATATGCAAATCCAAAAACTCAAGCGCCCTAACCGTCCTAGCTATCTCGTCACCGCTCATTTTTTTCATATCAATTAGCGCGAAAATATTTAGCCCAAACGGCGATGGAAATTGCCCGCTTTGCTTTTTTACTTCAGCAAACACCGCTCGCAGCGCACTAGGCTCACCCACGACCAAGATCGTATCATTCGGATATATTCGCGAGCCGGGCGTCGTTACGATGTAATTATTGTGGCGGTAGATCATCGGAATTTGATATTTAGTATTAGAAAGTGTGCTGATTTTTTTATACGCAAACGAGCTTCCTACGGGCACTTTTACCTCCATTATCTCTCCGCGCCCAAGCCCAATGTTATCAGCAAAAACGGGGCTATCTGGCAAAAAACCTATGAAGCGCGAGGAATTTAGCGCAAGAGTGTTTACGATTTTTACGTGAGCTTCATTTTTATTCTCGCGCAAAAGTCCCCAAAAATCGGCTGCGTACAGCTCTAAATCGGGAGCGAGCGTCTTTAAATTTTCAAGCGTTACTTTAGTGTCAAATTCATCCTCCATTATCATTATGCAGCGGTCAAATTCCTCTTCTGCTAGCACCACGCGCAACCGCTCAATGCTCGTAGGATCAAAAATTTCGACCGAAAAATTTGACTCGTTTTCAAGCTCTGCGGGCACAGCATCCGTATTTTTAGCTATGACGCGATATGATCTGATGACATCTTTGATTTTACAAACTTTGGATAAAAAATGGCGCGCAAACTTTCCGCTTGCGATGATTAAAACTTGTTTCATTGCTCTCCGTTTCGTGGTTTTGCAAAGATTATAACCAAAAACGGCTAAATTTTAAACCGCGCGCGGATAAATTTTGCGAGCAAGCCGAGGCGCGGCGACTTAAAAATTTAAAGATCGAAATTTTAAAATCAAGGTTTGAAATTCCAAAAGCGAGGCTTAAATTTTAAAATTAAAACCAAGCCTCGTTAAATTTAATCTTGCCGCTTAGGGCGATAAAATTTCATAAATTTTAAAGCGGCGCTATAACCATTCGCGCCGCTTAAGCAGAAATTTTAAGCCCGCCAGCCTTTAGAATTTCACCTCCGCAGAGAGCATGAAGCTTCTGCTCTCGCCTAGCGTTACGCCGTTTGCCGAGCCTAGTATGCTAGTTACGTTAAGTCCGCCCGCACCGTCGGCACTAGCAGGATACATTCCAGCCCAGTATTTTTTGTTAAATACGTTATTTACGTTGAAACGCAGCGTGGTCTTGTCGCCCAAAAGGTGCTCGCTCGTGTATCTCATGCCAAGATCGGTAACGAAAAAGCTAGGAGTGTGCTGGGTATTTAGATCGTCCAGATACATCTTGCCGGTGTAGTGGAAATTTGTGCTGATCGCAAGCTTGTTTGTGCCCGGGATCTCGTAATCAAACATCAAATTTGCATTTAGCTTAGGGATTCCGTTTGCGACCTTGCGGTTAGCGCCCTCGATGCTTACGTTGTGCATCTTAGGATCGATGTAGGTAAAGCCTCCCAGCACGCTTAAATTTTGCGTAATTCGTCCGCCGCTCATAAACTCAAATCCGCGGTTGCGCTGCTCGCCGTTTATGCCGTAGCGTCCAGTAGAGCTATTTAGATACGCGATAGGTCTGCGGATATCAAAATACGCTACGCTAAAATCGATCATATCGGCTACGCGGATCTTAGCGCCGATCTCGTGCTGCTTGGAGCGATACGGCGACGTAGAGGCGACCTCGCCCGCATATGGGCTGCTCGCCGGATAAACATAGGTAGAGCCCTGCTGTAAGCTATCTGCGTAAGTGTAGTAGATGCTAGCGTCCTCTATCGGATGAAAGATCAAGCTGCCCGCCCAGCTATAGCCCGAATCGCTATAGGCCTTAACAAGTCTTTGCTGGCGGGCATTGTAGGATTCCTGTCTCATCCACGCCTTAGATGCGCTTAGCATCACGTCAAATTTATCGTTTATCGTGATATCGTCTAACACCGAGACGTTATACATATCCAAAACAGCGTAGTGATACAGCCCACTTCCGCGCCTAGCACCGGTGTAATTTAGAATTTTAGGATCGTAGATATTGCCTATGGTAGGCGAGGTGTAGTTGGTGCTCGCATTTTTATATCTATCCTGCGTCCAATGGTATCCGTTGGTCTGCACGCTGAAATCATGTTCGATATCGCCCGTATTAAACTGCGTGTTTGCCTTAAGATAGCCGCTTGGCAGATCAAATCTATATGCTGCCGTAGCACCGCCGCTGTGTCTGGTTTGATAATCGCCCGGCTTTGTATATTGCGGATGTGTGCTAGGCAAGATATAATTTACAACGCCATGAGTATCACGATCGGCGCGCTGAAACTGAAAGCCGCCCTCTAAATACCATTTATCGGTAGGCGTAAATTTAAATTTCGCGCTTGCGGTAGTGGTTTTTAGATGCATTCCTCCAAAGCTCTGTCCAAGACCGCGTTTTGAAGAATCTACTGCCTTTGGAAGCACCATTCCATCAACGATCTTGCCGTCTTTAACGCCTAAGGCAAACTGCCCCGCAAAGCCCTTGGTATTGTGCTCATAATAGCTCGCCGCGGTTTCGAACGTTAGATCGCCCGTCGGATAAAATTCCATCGTGATGCTGGCTAAGCGGCGCTGCAAATTTGAGCCCTTTGGCTGTCTGTCGCCGTTGGATCCATAAAACACCGCGCGGTAGCCGAATTTTTCAAATTTATTCGATAGATCAAGCCCCAGCCCCAGATTGCTTCGCGACATATAATCGCTCCAAATTATATACTGATCTTTTACCGGGCGCTTGCGCGTGTAGCTGAAAATCCCGACCGGGTTTTGCGCGCCGTAGAGCGAGCCCGCGACGCCGTTTTGCACTTGAAAGCTCTCAAACATCGCCATCGGAATCGCCGTCGTCGAAATCGTATAAAAGCCGTCCCAGAAGCTATTGCCTACGACGCTGCCCTCAAAGCCGCGCGTCTGCGGGCGCCCTACCGTAGCGCCGCCGCGCATCTGAATCTGTGCGGACGGGAAGTATTTGACCGCCTCCTCGTAGCCGGTGACGCCTTGGTGGTTCATAATCTCCTTGCTGATCGTGTTGATCTGATAGGGAAGATCCAAAGCGCGCTTACCCACAAGCATGCCTTGCTGCACGTTTTTGCTCAAAAAGCCCTCGTCGATGCCGCTCTCGCTGATATTATCGCCGACAGAATTTACCTCGATTACGCCCATATTCTGCGATTTTTCAGGCGCAGAATTACCGCCACTTTGTGCTGCAGCCAAACTACCGCATAGCAGGCACAAACATGCCGCTAATGAAATTTTAAATTTCATCGTTTTCCTTCGTTCCATTATTTTCCCTTCGTTATGGATATATTTAATATTATTTTTTAGCATATTAGAAAAATTTTCCTAAATTTAGACTAAATTCGAGATATAAATTTATATATTTGTAGTTGCATTTCTGCAGTTTAAAATTTCATAGACGATATACCGCGATACAAAAGAAAAATTGTGCAAATTTATATGAAATTCTAAATTTTTAATGTAAAATCGCCCGTATGAAAAAACTAATACCGGCGCTTATGCAAGCGCAAAACCGACTCAAAAATTTCTTCCGCCTCTACGATACCGAGCTCATGCACCATGCATCAAGCCTTAGCTTTCACACGATTTTGGCGCTACTGCCGGTGCTGATGGTCTCGCTTAGCGTCTTTATGCAGCTACCAAGCTTTAAAGGCTACTACGACAAGATTATGGGCTTTATTTTTTCAAACTTCCTGCCTGCAAATCAAGCGAGCATGGCACACTATATCGAGGAATTTATGGCAAACGGGCTAAGCCTTGGCGTAACGGGCTTTTGCGCAGTGTTAGTTACGTCGGTGCTGTTTTTCGGAGATTTTGAAGCGATAATTGCGCGCATTTCGCATTCACCCGAGCGAAGCTTTTTTAAGAGCCTAAGCACCTACTGGACGCTGATGACGCTCGCTCCTGTGGGGCTTGGAGCATCGTTTTATATCAGCGGCGAGCTTCAGGAGCTACTAAATAAAACCGAGTTTACAAGCTGGATAAATTTGCTTAAAATTCTACCCTACTTAATCGTTTGGGGGATCTTTGCGATTACTTATGCTACGGCGATCAACCGCGAGATCCGCGCAAAAGCGGTGCTTGCCTCATCGCTCGTAGCATCGATTTTATGGTGGCTTTCAAGACTGGTTTTTGCGCAATACGTCTTTTATAACAAAACCTATCTTAGCATCTACGGCTCGTTTTCGGTCGCGCTATTTTTCTTTCTGTGGATCTACATAAGCTGGATTTTCTACCTATACGGCGTGAAATTCTGCGTATTTTTGGACGCTAAATTTAAAAGAGGTGGCGAGCGCCAAAGCGCCTGAATTGCTGTGCAAGGCTGCATTTTCTATGCTTTTTGGATTAAAGCGTATTTTCTGCATGGGCTAGAAATTTAAATCAAAATTTTAAAATTCTATCGAAAACGGGCGGGAAGTTTGTCTTTGAATAATCGGCATATGCATAGAAATATAATTTTAAAAATTTAATGAGGTGCGGCAAGGCTGGAATTTTAATCCCTCGCAAAGCGCCGTTAAGGTAAAATTATGCGCGATTTTAAAACAGGAAAATATTATGAAAGACCGCGACAAAGAGCCGATAATCATAGAAAACGACTACTTTTTTAGGCTTACTATATCAAATAAAATCATGTGCGTGCTTATATTCTTGTCTTTTGTCTTGCTAAATTTAACGCCGGAGCTGGATCCGCATAAAGAGATGATGAGAAGAGCGTCATTAACGCTAGGGATTTTCGGAATTTTATTTAGTATTTTTTGGGAGATAAAAATAGCCTATCAAGAATTTTACAATAAGTTTTTTACAAAATTTTATGATGATAAAATTTCATTCGACTATATAGACGAACATATGAAATTTAAAACCGAAATTTTGCAAAAAGACGATCTCGTATCGGTAACTTGGGCGTTGATACCATACAATGAGCAAGACGTAAATATATGGATCAAAGATATAAAAAATAGGAGAAAGAGAATGGTTAGGTATTTGGTAAGTCCAATATTCTTTTTAATCACCATGCTACATCATTTCATTTTCTTGGCGCTCAATGGATTTAAATTTAAAAAGTATATATTGTATAGGTTTAAATCGGGCATTATTGCAGTGCCGAATAATAAATTGTTGAGCGACAAAGACATTAAATTTGAGCTCTCGTCTTTGTTCGGTCTATATACAAGCGATCTAATTTAAATTATAGAATTTCTCAAGGAGGAGAGAATGGCGTTTGTTGCGGAATATATTTCTAAAGAGGATATTAAGAAATATGATATTATAAATCGTGTAGATCAGTGCTTGGCAAAATATCATTATAATCCACAAAAACCCTATCAAATAAAGTGGTTGAATTGGGTCATCGACAGGCAAAGAGATATTTGGCTTATTTTTGTTTGTAGCCCGCATCTACCTGATCCAAGAGACGGATATACTGGAGAGGAGATTTGGCTGCTTTATTATAAAGGTAGAGAAATCGAGCTTGACATTAGACGGGTCTATGACGAAACTACAAGTAAAATGCTAGTCGATAATCCGTTTTTTATCAAATATAAGCTAGAAAATATAAATTCTAGTATTGACGGAATTTCATTGGATGAGCTTTATAAAATTTTAAAAGAAGCTCTAACGGAATACGGTAATCGCGGTATTGACGGTAGAGAAAATTTACCAAAAGAACATGAAGTCGTAACTTTTCTGCACGATTAAAATTCAAAGAACCGAAGAGCTGCGTTTAAATACATCTGATATTTCAGTATCAAATTTAATTTTTCTATGCGCTATAAAACGCCCACTCTTTTTTATATTCGTTTATTATCTCATCGGGCGTTTTTTCTCCCTTATCGACCTTGATAAGATCTATTATATCTTGCTCGTTTGCAAACATACCCTCTATCGCGTGGTTACAGATGATAGATCTGTTTTGCTCGTATTGTTCTGCGCTCAGCTCGTCTTTATATTTTTCAAGTATAGCCAAACTCTTTTCTAAACTATAAACTTCCGGATATTTTTGCATGCTTTATCCCCTAGCAATATAAAATTTTATCAGCTTCGGCGTCCTATTAAAAAACAAAGCTCAAGCAGGCAGGCGCAATTTTCTGCTACGAATAGCTTGCAAGTAGTTTGCACTTCGCCGCAGCTAAAGCAGATAACTATTAGATGACGGGAAATTTTACCGCAAGTAACTCACAAATAAATTTAACAAAACCCTTATCAAGCAAAAAAAACGAAAGTAAAAGCCGTCAAATAAAACTGCTACTCCCTTACGATGAAAGCTCCAGTAAACTTGCCATTATGCGCGAAATCTCTCGCTTCGTCCTCGCTTTTAAATCCGCTTAAAAAGACGCGATAAATCGGCGCGCCATCTATGCTAAATTCTTTGACGATCGCAGGATATCCCGCCGTGCCGTGGTAATCGCGCTGATAAATTTGTGCGCCGCTTCTATTTCTAAACGCGCCGATTTGCACCATAAAATTTCCGCCGACAATGGTCGCTTTCGGCGAGCCTTTGGCGATGGTATGTCCATAAAAGCCCACCACTTCGAGCTTTACCGGCGCCGTACCTCTGGCAAAAACACCCACCAGATTAGCAGCCGTTTTGCTAAGATCGATGACGCGTCCGTCCACGAATGGACCGCGGTCGTTGATACGCACGGTTACGGTAGCGCCGGTATCGCGATTAACGACCTTTACCATAGTATTCATCGGGTAGGTTTTATGTGCGGCGGTCATTCCATTCATATCGTAAATTTCGCCGTTGGAGGTGTATTTGCCGTGAAAATTCGGCCCGTACCAGCTGGCGATTCCGATCTGGGTATCGCCGACGCTTACTTGCTCTGGATAGTAGGTTTTGCCGTTGATTTTATAAGGGCGCATGGTGGCGGGAGAGTTTTTGCCAATCTTGCTCGTACCGCCCGCAGACGATCTAGAAGACGGTGCCGTGCGAAACGAACAACCGGCAAGAATCAGCGCAAAAAGCGCACTAAAAAGAGCGATTTTCTGGTACGACACCTACGATCCGATCTTATTTGTTGAATTTTATATTATTTAGCGCTATTTCGTTTTTGTCTTTGAGGCTAAGCTCGTTCGCCAAACCTGCTAACACCCGTCCTGGCTTGCGCTGTTTCAGACGTGGCTCATACGCTTGAAACGCGCCTTGATTTACGACAAATTCTGCATATTTGCTTTGTGGGATATAAAAGAAGTACTTGCCGTTAAGCGGCGAAATTCCGTTTTTAATATGCGCGTTATAATCCTGCATTTGCGACGGCGAAATTCCGATCTGTTTTGCAACCGCGCTTAGCTTTGTGCCTGGAGCTACTGCGATACGCTTTAGCCCCCACGGCTCGCTTTCAAAAAGCAGAATTTTACGCATATTTTCATTTTGAGCAATGTAAGCATATTTAATAATGCGCTTGATAAAATTCTTAGTCTCATTAGGAAGCGCGGGGCTTTTTAGCAAGCGATCCAGATCATCGCTGCCAGTAGCTGCAATCGCATTTTTAAGCTTTTGATCGCCACAATTATACGCCATTAGCGCTAAATACCACTTGCCAAAATTTTGCTTCAGATGCAAAATATACGAAAACGCAGCATCCGTAGAGGCTGCGGGATCGCGACGCTCATCTACGGCGCTATCTACTCTAAGACCGAAATTTTTCGCAGTCGCCGGCATCAGCTGCCACATACCACCTGCGCTAGCGCCCGAAGTTACAGTGTTTTTAAGATGAGATTCTACCATTGCCAAATACAATAAGAATTCCGGAGCTTCGATGTTATCGACCTCGGATTTGACTAAGTAGGCATTGTGCGACTGCGAAGTCACAATATGCTTAAACTGCTTGCGATCGCTTGCATTGATCGCACGGAATATGCCCGCAACTACGTTTTTGCTCGATTCGTTATTTTCGATGCCGAATTGATTTAAAATATAGTCGTGATTTGCGCGCATCAGACCGGGCTGGCTCGCAAACGCTTCGCCCACTAAAAGCAGGGCTAGCAGTATAAATTTTATGGCTTTCATATCTCTCCTTTGATTTTATCGCCAAAAAGCCTACAGGCGTTTTGAGTCGTTATTGCTTCAACCTCTTCTACGCTTAGGCTTAAAATTTCCGCGACTTTTTCTACCACGAGTCTCGTAAATGCAGGCTCGTTGCGCTCGCCGCGATGCGGATGCGGAGTTAGATACGGTGCATCCGTCTCGATTAAAAGGCGCTCTTGCGGAATTTGCGGTAAGATCTCAGCTAAGTTTTTTGCATTTTTGAATGTCAAAACTCCGCCGATACCGAAGTAAAATCCGTATTCGCTAAGACCTAGCAAAAGCTTGCTGGCATTGAAGCAGTGTAAAACACCGCCGCATAAATCGCCGGCGCGATCTTTTAGAATTCCAAAGCTATCTTCGTTTGCTTCTCGGATATGGACTATAAGTGGTTTTTGAAGTTGTGCTGCTAGATCGATTTGTGAGATGAAGGCGTCTTTTTGGCGGGAGATTTCTAAGGCTTTGGTTTCCTTGCTCTCTTGCTGCTTAAGTCTGAAGTAATCAAGCCCACATTCGCCAACGCCCACGCATTTGGGATCGTCAGCATACCGCTTCAGCACCTCCATATCGAAAGAATCTATCTCGTATGGATGCACCCCTACGGCAAAATACACATTATCCCGTGCGTGCGAAATTTTGCATGCCTTATCTAGGTCTGCTACATCGGCACCGGGAATGATGATGCTGCGCACGCCTGCAATCGTGGCGCGCTCAATCACCGCGTCCAAATCGGCGTCGAAACTAGCATCGTCTAAATGGCAATGTGTATCTATAATCATAAAACTCACTTGATAAAATTTTTCGAAGCGGATTTTACGTCGTTTTGCAAAATCACACTTAAATTTAAATTAAACGTGGTATTGTAGCGAAAAATTTCAGATTTAAACTTAAGCTTAAAATTCCTTCAGCTTTGCCTTAGTTTTTTAGCGAATTCCAGGGCTTCTGCAGTAATAGTCTCGCCGCTTATCATACGAGCTAACTCTGTTATTTTCTCATTTTCGCTTAATAATCTCACGCTAGATTTGCCGTTCGTTTTACTTACTAAAAAGTGTGACGCAGCCTTTGAGCTAAGCTGCGGCTGGTGCGAGATCGCAAAAATTTGATAAAATTTTGAAATTTTTACCAGCACGTTAGCGATACTCATCGCCTCTTTTCCGCTTAAATTTGAATCAATCTCGTCTAAGATCAAAATTCCCTCGCCGTTATTTGTAAGCTCCAAGCTCGCGGCAATAAAAGCAAGGCGTAGGCGGTTCGTTTCGCCTGAGCTTAAATTTTTAAATTCCGTCTTGCACAAGCTGACGCAAATTTCGTCTGTGCCGCACTCACTAAGAACCGCGGGCTTAAAACCAAGCTCCACTCCGTCCATATAAAGCTGCCTTAGATAGGAATTTATCAGATCCTCGAGCCGTTTTTTAGCGCCCTTGCGAGCCTCGCTAATTTTTTCGGCAAGGGTAGCGGTGCTTTCGCTAAGGCGTTTAAATTTCGTTTGTAGCTTGGTTTTTTCAAAGCTTAACTGCTCGTAATGCTCAAGCTCTTTCTTGCGCGCTTCAAGCGTAGCTAAAGCCTCTTCTATGCTTCCGTAGCGCCTATTTAGCGCACTAAGAGCTTCGATGCGATCTAAAATTTTCTCTATGTCGATATTTTCGAGCTCGTCTAAATTCAAGCTTTCTCGCTTTAGCCGCAGCTCGTTCATCGCATCCTCGAAAAACGCGCTATCCAGCCCGCTAAGACTTAGCGCTTCGATGACGCTGCGCTCCAGCTCAAAAACGCCCTGCGCCCTAGCCCAAAGCTCCTCGATCTTATCTTTTTTACTAAGCTTTTTTTTGATCTGCAAAAGCTCCTCGTATTCGCCGATTTTAGGCGATACGCGCTCGATTTTTTCAATCTCGAAGCGAGCAAATTCCTTTAACTCCTCGATCTTGCGCTCTTGATCCAAAATTTCATCCAGCTGCTTTTTTGTGCGGCTAAATTCCACAAAAGCGCTTTGAAGCTCCGATAGGCTTTGCGCGTGCGCCGCATCTTTTTTCGCAGCGATAAAATCAAGTAATTTTAGCAAGCTATCGCTACTCATTTCGCCGGCGTTTTTCGCGCCTAAAAATTTCACGTATTCGCCGGCGATCGTGCTTAGATTTTTTTTCGAGACCGATTGGGAATTTATAAAGTATCGCAAGCTACGCCCTTTTAGGACGCGAAAAATATTTGGCGTATCGTTTATCAAGCCGAAATTTTCCATATCAAATTGATGCTCTACGTCCGCTTCTATGAGCTCAGCCTCGCATTCGTTAAGACCGAACACCGCTAAAATCGCGCCTATTAATACCGATTTACCTGCACCGCTGATGCCTGTAAATACGCTAAGTCCCGGACCAAAACTAAGCTCGCTCTCGCAAAAACCTAGATTATTTTTAATATAAATTCTTTCTAGCATCCGCCGTGCCCCCATCTGAGTTTGGCTTTTAAAACGTCGAAATAATCGTAGCTTCTGCGTTTTATTAAATTTACCTTGGCGTGTGAAATTTTAACGCTTACGCTGTGAAATTCCGCCATATCAAAAACGTCTTGTCCGTCGATAACGACACTAACTTCGGAGCTTCCGGCGTTTTTGAAGCTTGCAAGATATTCTTTTGGCAGGATCAAAGGCCGCTGCGTCAGGCTATGCGAGCAGATCGGCGTAACGCAAAACACGTCGCACAGCGGATAGACGATAGATCCGTTCGCGCTCATATTATACGCGGTCGAGCCCACGGCGGAGCTTACGATCACGCCGTCGCCGTAGTAGGTGTTGAAATATTTTCTATTTAAAAACGCGTCGATCTTCGCCATCGAGGAGATGTGGCTGCGGGTGATTACGACGTCGTTAAATGCGGTCTTGCGGACGATTTTACCGCCGCCGTTTTCCAGTATCACTTCGAGTAAAAACGGGCGCTCGATCTCGTATTCGCCGCGCAAAAATTCCTTTAAAAATTTTGCGAATTCGCTCGGCTGCACGTCCGTTAAAAAACCCAAAGTGCCCGCGTTGATACCGAGGATAAAGGCGTTTTTGTCGCTTAGCAGCCTCGCAAGCCCGATGAGCGTACCGTCGCCACCGAGGCTAATTAAAAAATTGGTCTTTTTTAAAATTTCTGCAAGCGTATGCGGCTTAAGGCCGAAAAATTCCGCTCCGTCCTCTTCAAGCAAAAGCTCAATACCTTGCGTTTTTAAAATTTCACAAATTTGCTCCACGACGGGGCGAATCTCTTCTGATTTTTTGACTATTAGCCCCGCGAATTTAAGGTTTTTATGAATTTTGTTTTCCATAGTTTTATTTTATAAAAAATTAGCTTTGTAAAAGCAAAATTTAACTATACTTGCGTTTTACAAATAAATTTAAAGGAGTAAATTTGCGAAGTCATTATTGCGCCGATTTGAGTAAAAACGATATCGGCAAAAGTGTAACCGTGTGCGGCTGGGTAAATTCTTACCGCGACCACGGCGGCGTTATTTTTATCGACCTGCGCGACCGCGAAGGCTACACCCAGGTGGTCGTCGATCCCGATTGCGTGAGTGCCGAGGATTTCGCCAAGGCCGAGCATCTGGGCCGCGAATACGTGCTCAAGGTCGCCGGCACGGTGCGCACCCGCGCGGCCGAAGCCGTGAATCCCGATATGCCGACCGGCGAGATCGAAATCCTCGCCTCCGCGATCGAGGTGCTCAACACGTCCGTCACGCCGCCGTTCTCCATCGAAGACGGCATAGAAACCGACGAGACGACGCGTATGAAATGGCGCTACATGGATCTGCGCCGTCCCGAGATGTACGCGTCCATCAAATTGCGCCACATCGTGGCCCAGGCGATGCGCTCCGCGTTGAACGAACGCGGCTTCATCGAGGTCGAAACGCCCATCCTCGCGAACTCGACGCCCGAGGGCGCGCGCGACTACCTGGTTCCTTCCCGTCCGAACCCGGGCAGGTTCTACG
>NZ_CALIST010000013.1 GCF_938041645.1 uncultured Campylobacter sp.
TTGATGCAAAAAATTCTGCGAGCAAAAATTCCGCGCACGCCGGCGTTAAAAATTTAAGCGACGATCAAGCGCGCGCTGTTTCTGCAAAAATGCGAGCACAAAAAAAATCCAAAAAGACTAAAAAATCAAGCGGACGAAATTCTACCTCGGTAAATTCTGAAAATTCCGCAGGCGCAAATTCTACAAACTCAAATTTGAAAGGCACTGCGAATTCCACGAGCAAAAATTCTATAAATAAAAATTCCGCTGGCACTGCGAACTCTACAAATAAAAATTCCGCAAAAGCCGCTAATTTGGCTAAATTTAAAAATGCGAATTCTGCAAGTGCTTTAAATTCTACAAACGGCATAAATTCTGATAATTCTAAAAGCTTTACAGCAGAAAATTCCCAAAATTCTAAAGATCAGGCAGCTGGCGCGCTTCCTGCTAGGCGCAGAATTTTTGGCTTCATAAAAAATTATGAGTTTTCCAAGCATATTTTGCTGATGATTGTGTTCGCGTTTGCCTTTAGCGTGGCGTTTCGTATGTGGTGGGTGTATTGGGCGAGCGGATTTCCGAACTACTTTTTTTGGGACGGCGAGCTGATGATAAACACAAACGACGGCTACGCCTTCGCAGAGGGCGCGCGCGACCGACTCGCCGGCTTTCATCAGCCCAACGATCTTAGCTATTTTAGCGCGCCACTTTCGATCGTGACGGCGTTTTTGGCTGAAATTTTGCCCTTTAAAATCGAGACGATCTTCGTTTATCTACCGGCTTTGTTTAGCTCGCTCATCGTAGTGCCGATCTTGCTTATCTCAAGCGAGTTTCGCTGCATGCGCGCAGGCTTCATCGGCGCACTTGTCGCGAGCGTGGCGAATAGCTACTACAACCGCACGATGGCTGGGTATTACGACACCGATATGCTAAATATCGTGCTTGCGATGTGCATTTTGTGGGCGCTCATCCGTATCTGCACGCGCGGTTCGCGCAGCACGCTGTTTTGGCTGGGCGCGTTTGTGATATTTTATATGTGGTGGTATCCCTCCAGCTTCTCGCTAAATTCCATGATGCTCGCCGTATTTTTCGCCTACACGCTGATTTTTAAGCGAAAAAGTGCGGTAAATTACGAAGCGATGATTATCTTTTTGATCGCGCTTTGCTCCACGCCTTTGGTGGCAAAAATTTTAATCTCGCTTACGCTATTTTGGCTCTTTGCATTTAAAGGAAAGCTATTAAATTTTAAAATTTTAGCGATTATCGGCGCGCTTGCCGTAGTCTTTTTCGTCGCAAACGGAGGTCTTAGCCCGATCATCTTTCAGGCAAAATTTTATATCTTCCGCTCCTTTGCGGACAACGCCGATACGGCATTTCATTTTTTCAACGTCAATCAAACGATCCAAGAATCTGGCATCGTGCCGCCTAAGATTTTTATGGAGCGCATCAGCTCGCACGTCGCGGTTTTCGTGATCGCAGCAATCGGATATTTGGTGCTTTGCTTTAGGCATAAGGAATTTTTGCTCTCGATCCCACTTTTGCTTTTGGGCTTTGCGGCGAACAAAGCGGGCCTTAGATTTACGATCTACGCTGTGGGCGTGATGGGGCTGAGCTTCGGATATATTTTGTATTTTTGCGTAAAGCGCTTGGATCTGCCAAAGATTGCGGGACGCGCGATACTGCTTATTTTGACGGCACTTGCGATCTATCCCGCGTGGCAGCACATCGTCTCGTACAAGGTCGATACGGTCTTTTATCAAAGTGAGGTACGGGTGCTAGATGAGCTCAAAGATAAGGCGCAGCGCGAAGACTACGCGCTTTCATGGTGGGACTACGGTTACGGTATACGCTATTACAGCGACGTAAAAACCCTCATCGACGGCGGCAAACACCTAGGCAACGATAATTTCCCCGTTAGCTTCGCGCTTTTTAAGGATCAGATGAGCTCTGCAAATATGGCGCGCCTAGATGTCGAATACACGGAGCGCGGATATAGCGAGAAAATTCCAAACAAGCTAAAGCAAATTTTAAAAGATTACAACGCGACCGACGTCAATGATTTTATCTTAGGCTTGGGACTGGCTGATTTTAAGCCGCCGAAGCCTACGCGCGACATCTACTACATCCTGCCCGATCGTATGATGAATATCTTTCCCGTCGTCACGCAGTTTTCAAACATCGACATCACCGACGGCAAGCAGCTAAGTGAGCTGTTTTTCATAACGAGCGATAGGTTCGTTCAGGATCAAAGCGGCGTGCATATGGACAACGGCTTTTCGATCTCACCGAGCCTTTTAAATTTAGAGTATAGCGGCAGAAAATTTGCGATCAATACCTTTTACGAAACGAGCTACGACGCGAATGGCAAGCTTTCGGTAAAAGAGTTTAATATGGACAGCAGCGCGCAATTTTACGTGATTTTCATGCGTGATTACGGGCGATTTTTGCTGCTAGATAAGACGATGCTAAACTCAAGCTACATTCAACTTTTTGTATTTGAAAGATATAGGCCCGAGCTATTCGAGCCTGTGATCTTAAGCCCTGCTGTGAAAGTTTATAAATTAAAGCGCTAGATAAATTTTGCCGCAAGCTAAGGAGAAATTTATGGAATTTAATCTCGCAACGCCAAAGAAGGAATGCAACAGATGGCTCGCATAGGGTTTTTAAGCCATGCCGATATGAGCTTACATTTCTTTCGCCGCCCGATAATGCAGGCTTTAAAAGAGCGCGGGCACGAGGTTTTCGCAATTGCTCCTCGCGGCGCTTATACGCAGGATTTGGCACGCGATTTTAATGCCGTAACTTACGATCTTGATCGAGCGAGCCTAAATCCGTTTACCGTATTTAGCAACACCAAAGCCCTTGCGCGCGAGCTAAAGAGGCTAAATTTGGACCTGCTGCAAACAGCTGCGCACAAATCAAATGTGTTTGGTACGCTGGCGGCTCGAGAGGCGGGTATAAAATATGTGATAAACTTAGTCGAGGGGCTGGGTAGCTTTTATATCGACGATGATATTAAAACAAGGCTCGTGCGAGCGGTATTGGAGAAGCTTTATAAATTTTCATTTTTGCAGGCGGATGCTTGCATATTTGTAAATGATGCCGATCCCGATTATATGCTATCTCGCGGGCTTATTGCGAAGCAAAAGGTTATAAGAATTAAAAGTGTAGGCGTAAATGCTGAAAAGTTCAACCCCAAAACCGTTAGTGTGGCGGATTTGGGCGAGGATTTGCACGGCAAAAAGATCGTACTGATGATAGCTCGCGCGATGTGGCATAAGGGCGTGAGAGAATTCTACGAAGCAGCAGAAATTTTAAAAGATCGATCGGATGCGAAATTTGTCTTTGTAGGCGAGGGTTTTGCTGGTAATAAAAGTACCGCTGATCCTGCGTTTTTGCGAAGCGGCGCGGTGCATTATCTGGGTGCCAGAAACGATGTGCCTGAGCTCTTGAAGGCTAGTTACCTACTGGCACTTCCTAGCTACAAGGAGGGCTTTCCGCGCACGGTTTTAGAGGCGATGAGCATGGCGCGAGCCTGCGTGGTAAGCGATTGCAGCGGCTGCGTCGAAGCGGTGCAGGATGGCGTCAACGGTCTAATCTGCCGCACTCGCGACGCGAATGATCTTGCGCGAAAGATCGAAATTTTGCTAGATGATGAGCCGCTTTGCGAGAGGCTCGGACAAAACGGGCGCGAGATGGTGCTTGCAAATTACGACGAAAAGATCGTCACGGAAAAATATTTAGAGGTTTATAGGAAATTTATCGATGTATAGGTGTTTTTTAAAGCGCGCGCTCGATTTTACGGCGGCTTTGGTTTTGATCATTTTGGTTTCGCCCGTGATGGCGCTTACGTGGTTCTTAATCCGCAAGCATATTAGCAAAAGCGCGATTTTTACGCAATCTCGCCCTGGTCTTGATGAGCAAATTTTTAAAATTTACAAATTTAAAACGATGAGCGACGAGTGCGGCGCGGACGGCGAATTGCTGCCCGACGAAGAGCGGCTTAATGAATACGGCAAAAAAATTCGCGCGCTAAGCCTGGATGAGCTGCCGCAGCTTTTTAACGTGCTAAAGGGCGATATGAGCTTCATCGGACCACGTCCGCTACTGATTGAGTACCTGCCGCTTTATTCGCCGCCGCAGCGCCTTAGGCACAGCGTGCGCCCGGGCATCACGGGGCTTGCGCAGGTAAACGGACGCAACGCGATCAGCTGGGAGAAAAAATTTGAGTTCGATACGTATTACGCGCAGAATTTAAGCTTCGTGCTCGATCTTAAAATCGCGCTTTTAACGATTAAAAAAGTGCTTGCGAAAGAGGGCGTAAATAAAGAGGGCATGGCGACTACGGAGAAATTTAATGGGCACAACTAAAATTTACGTTTACGGCGCGAGCGGACACGGGTTGGTGGTCGCGGACGTCGCGCTAGTCGCGCGCGGAGCTAAATTTAGCGAGGTCGTTTTTTTAGACGACGCGGCAGGGCTGAAATTTAGCGAGGATCTGCCGAAGCACCCCGTAATAATCGCAATCGGAGATAACAAAACTCGCGCAAAGATCCAAGAGAGGGTGGTGCGAGCGGGTTTTGAGATAGCGACGCTAATTCATCAAAGCGCGATCGTTAGCCCAAGCGCCGTCATCGGCGAGGGCGCGGTCGTAATGCCCGGCGCCGTGATAAACGCGCGAGCTAAAATCGGTCGCGGCGTGATAATCAATTCAGGCGTCGTAATCGAGCACGAGTGCGAGATCGGCGAGTTTGCGCACATTAGCCCAAACGCGGCGCTTGCGGGCGGCGTGAAGGTGGGGGCGTTTTCGCACGTGGGCATCGGCGCTAGCGTCATTCAGAGGCTAAGTATCGGGCAGCGCTGCATCATCGGCGCGGGTGCTGCGGTCGTGCGCGACATACCTAGCGGTTGCACGGCGGTAGGCGTACCCGCTCGGATAGTTAAAAAAAGCGATCAAATTTAAAATTTATAACATTAAAAGTGATAAAATCCGAGCATTTAAATTTAATGCCGAAAGCTAAATTTAGCCTTGCGCCAGGCGAGGTTAAATTTAAAGATCAAGGAAGGATGAAGATGGCAAGAGTATTTTTAAGCCCGCCGAATATGGGCGGCGATGAGCTTGAGTATATAAAAAAGGTATTTGAGAGTAACTATATCGCGCCTTTAGGCGAATATGTAAATCGCTTTGAGGATGCGGTGAAATCATATACGCACGCACGCGGCGCATTAGCGCTAAACGCAGGCACGGCGGCGCTTCATCTGGCGCTTCGCTGCAGCGGCGTAAAGGACGGCGACGTGGTACTTGGCTCCACGTTTACCTTTATGGCGTCGCTAAATCCGATATTTTACGAGCGCTGCGTGCCAGTGCTGATAGATAGCGACGAGAGCTGGAATTTAAGCCCGAAGCTGCTTAAAGAAGCGATCAAAAAATCGCCGAAAAAGCCAAAGGCGCTCATCGTTACGCACCTTTACGGACAGGCTGCGAAGATGGACGAGATATGCGAAATTTGCGCTAATGAAAATATCGATCTCATCGAGGACGCCGCAGAGGCGCTGGGCGGATTTTATAAAGGCAAAGCATTAGGCGGCATAGGAAAATGCGGCGCGCTAAGCTTCAACGGCAATAAAATTATCACTACCTCTGGCGGCGGAATGCTGATCTCAAACGACGAGGAGCTAGTGGCTAAGGCTAGATTTTTAAGCACCCAGGCGCGCGAGCCGCTGCTTCACTACGAGCACAAAGACTACGGCTACAACTACCGCTTAAGCAACGTCTTGGGCGCTATCGGCGTAGGCCAGATGGAGGTCTTGCCGCAGCGCGTAAAGAGAAAGCGCGAAATTTTTAAAATTTATGAGGATCTGTTTAGGGGCACCGACGTGGAGTTTATGCCTGAAGTCGAAGGCGGCAAGGGCAATAGATGGCTTACGACGCTTCTATTTAAGAAAAAGGATGCCCATCTAAAGGTTATCGACGCTCTAAATAAAGCCGACATTGAATCTCGTCCGCTTTGGAAGCCGATGCATCTGCAAAGCATCTTCGCAGGCGTGCTTAGCGTAGTTGACGGCACGAGCGAGGATATGTTCAGTCGCGGCATCTGCCTGCCTAGCGGCACCGATATGAGCGACGAGACGATCGAGCGCGTCGTAAAAATCGTAAAAGAAAACATCTGATGCTGTTAAAACCCACTAAATTTAGCCGCTTCGCGTTTTTTTTGCTAGGAGATATTTTTATCTCGATCCTCTCCGTTTATATCGCGTTTTTGCTGCGATTTAGCGGAGATATACCGAACGAATTTTATAAAGGCGCGCTGCTTAGCGCCTCAAGCCTTACTGCGATTAAAATTTTCTATTTTTGGTTTTTGCGGATCTATTTAGTTCCGTGGAGATTTTTCGGGCTATACGAAGCGAGAAAGCTCTTCTACGCGCACGTGATGGCGGCGCTTACCTTTTTGATCCTGTTTTTTTTAGCGAGTAAAGTTTTTAACCCCTTCCCGCGCTCGGTCATCATTATCGATGCAGCGATCTCGTTTATTTTGATCAGCGGGGTTAGAATTTCAAAGCGGATGTTTCTAAGCGAGAAGAAAAACATCACGAATAACGAGCCTTGCATCGTCGTAGGCGCTACGAGCAAGACCTTTCACGTCCTAAAAGGGATGCGGCAAAAATATATCAATTACTATCCGGTGGGCGTCGTGGACGGGCGGCCTGAGCTAGTAGGGACCTATTGCGAAAACTACGTCGTCAGGGCTAAGAGCGAAATTCCGCAGATGATCAAAGATAGCGGCGCCAAAACCGCGATCATCGCGCTGGCGCTGTATCCGGACGAGCTAAAGGAGCTCTACGACGAGCTTTTTGCGTACGGGCTAAAGGATATCAAGCTCTTTTCGCTTTTGGAGGATGAGAGCAAAAAGATCCGCGACGTATCGATCGAGGATCTGCTCGCGCGCAAGCCCAAAGACCTCGACACCAAGGCGATTGAAAATTTTATCAAAGACAAGATCGTGCTGGTAACGGGCGCAGGCGGCACGATAGGAAGCGAAATTTGCAAGCAGTGCTTGAAATTCGGCGCAAAGAGGCTCATTATGGTCGAGCACAGCGAGTTTAACCTCTACTCGATCAACGAAGCGACGGGCGCGGACGCGCGCAACGAGCTAAAGATGGTAAATATCGTTTATCGTCATGAGCTAGAGGAGGTTTTTGCAGAATTTCATCCCGAGGTAGTCGTGCATGCAGCGGCGTATAAGCACGTGCCGCTATGCGAGTTTAATCCGCATTTAGCGGTCAAAAACAATATCATCGGCACTAAAAACGTAATCGATCTATCCAAAAAATATGGCGCGAAAAAGGTCGTTTTGATCTCGACCGATAAGGCGGTGCGACCGACGAACATTATGGGCACGACGAAGCGTATCTGCGAGCTTTACGCGCTAAATTCCAACGACGCGACAAGCGATACGCAGATCGTCGCCGTCCGCTTCGGAAACGTGCTCGGCTCAAGCGGTAGCGTCATTCCTAAATTTAAACGCCAGATCGAAGCGAACGAGCCGCTTACCGTTACGCACCCCGAGATTACGAGATATTTTATGCTCGTTAGCGAGGCGTGCCAACTCGTGCTTCAAGCAGCCTCCATCGCGCAGGGCGGCGAGCTTTTCGTGCTGGATATGGGCGAGCCCGTAAAGATCGCCGATCTTGCAAAGCGAATGTTGCAGCTTGCCGGTAAGGAGGAGCTGGGTATTAAATTTGTAGGCCTGCGTCCCGGAGAGAAGCTTTATGAGGAGCTTTTGATCGACGAAAACGACAAGAGCACGAAGTACCAATCAATCTTCGTAACCCACTCCGCAAAATACGACCTAGAGGAGCTAAGCTCGCAGATCGAGGAGCTTTCGGAGTGCGAGGACGCGCAGGTTGCGGATAAGCTAAAGCAGATCGTGCCCGAGTTTTCGCACCGATTAAACGATATGAAGGGCACGGCTTGATCGGTATCGTGGATTACGGCGCGGGCAATATCCGAAGCGTGATGAATGCGCTTAGTTTTTGCGGCGCTAAATTTACTCTCGCGCGCAGCCCTGAGGAGCTTTTGAGCTGCGATAAAGCTCTGCTTCCGGGCGTTGGCGCATTCGGCGAGGCGATGGATAGGCTTTGCGCAAGCGGTATGGACGAAGCGATTAAAGAGTTCGTCGCAAGCGGCAGATATTTTTTAGGCATCTGCCTGGGGATGCAGCTTCTGTTTGAACAAAGCGAAGAATTCGGCGCGCGTAGCGGGCTTGGAATTCTACCCGGTCGCGTCGTGAAATTTGACAAAACGAAATTTAATATTCGGGGGGCGGAATCCAGGTCCGAAAATATGAAATTTAGAGAAAATACAAAATTTATATCGGGCGAGACAGAATTTAATTCAGATAGGGCAGAGCTGAGCGAGCGCAGCGGGCAAAATTTTACCCGCGCCGAAAGCCTAAAGATCCCGCATGTCGGCTGGAACAGTGCGCATTTTATAAAGCGCTCGCCGATAAACGGGGGCTTGGGCGAGTTTGAGTATCTGTATTTCGTGCACTCCTACCACGTCCTTTGCGCGCGCGAGATCACGCTTGCGACCACGTTTTACGGCTATGAGTTTGCAAGCGCGATCTGGCGCGAAAATGTATTTGCCTTTCAGCCGCATCCTGAAAAAAGCCACGATGCGGGCATAAAAATCATTAAAAATTTTACGGAGCTATGATGGAGATTTTCCCTGCGATCGATTTGAAACAAGGATGCGCCGTACGCCTTAGCAAGGGCGAGATGCAAAGCGCAAAAATTTATTCCAAGGACCCCTGTGATCTAGCCAAAAAATTTGAAGATCTCGGCGCTAAGTGGCTGCATCTGGTTGATCTCGATGGCGCGTTTGCGGGCGAGGCGGTAAATTTCAAAGCGATCGAGCGGATCGTAAAAAGCACGCGCCTGCGCGTAGAAGTGGGCGGCGGCATCCGCGACGAAGCGCGCATAAAGGAGTATTTGAGCTTGGGCGTCGATAGATTTATCCTGGGCTCGGCAGCGCTTAAAAATAGAGATTTCGTAAGAAGAATGGCGAAGCTTTACCGCATCGTCGTGGGCATAGATGCAAAAGAGGGTTTAGTAGCGACCGAGGGCTGGGCGGAGCTAAGCTGCGTAAAAGCGACCGATCTGGCGCGAGACTACGCGGACGCAGGCGTTTGCGCGATTATCTGCACCGACATATCGCGTGACGGGATGCTAAGCGGCGTAAACGTAGAATTTAGCCGCTCTATCGCGAAAGCTTGCGGCATCGACACTATCGCAAGCGGCGGCGTAAAGGATATGAGCGACATAATCTCGCTTAAAAACGCAGGGCTCATCGCGGGCGTCATCGTCGGCAAGGCATATTACGAAGGCACGCTCGATCTTAAAAAGGCGTTTGAAGCTCTATAAAAACGCCCGAGCGTAAGCAAAGTTTGAACTAAATTTTAGTAATATGCAAATTTTAAAATTTAAAGGCGATGTGAGGCGATGAAAGATTTTTTTTATGAGATGATCGTAAAAAGCGCGAATGCAAGCGAGCTTTTTAAAAACTTTGCGTTTGAGCTCGGCGTTACCTGCGTCGAAGAACGTGGCGAGAGTTTCATAATCCGCGACGAAGAGGATCTGCAAAATTTAAAATTTGCATTTGAAGAGTTTAAAAAGGCGCTCGCGCGATCTCTCAATTTAGACGCCGATCTGCAGATCGAAATTTCAAAAAAGCCTAATATCGATTGGATCGAGCAGTATAAAAAAGGCGTCGCGCCCGTAGCGGTCGGTAAATTTTACGTCCGTCCGAGCTGGTGCGAAAGATCGCAAGATCCCGCGCTAATCGATCTTCTGATCGATCCTGCGCTGGCGTTTGGTTCAGGGCATCACGAAAGCACCAATATGTGCCTGGCACTGCTTAGCGAGCTCGCTCGCGATGGCATGAGCGCGCTTGACGTGGGCTGCGGCAGCGGAATTTTAAGTATCGCGATGAAAAAACTGGGCGCAAAGGTAAGCGCCTGCGATACCGACGAGCAGGCGGTGACAGCTACGCAGCAAAACGCGGAGAAAAACGGCGTACAGATCAATAAAATTTGGCTCGGCAGCGTTTCAAGCTTAAACGAGCAAAGTTCAAACAAAAGCGCGCAGCCGCAGTTTGATCTAATCGTCGCAAATATAATCGCCGACGTGATTTTGATCCTAAGCGCGGATCTGAAAAAAGCGCTAAAACCCGGCGGCAAGCTCGTGCTGTCGGGAATTTTAGAAAAATATAAAGATAGGATTGAGCAAGCCTTTTCGGATCTAAGCTTCATCTGTATGAAACAAGAAAACGAATGGCTCAGCTTCGTATATGAAAGGAAGATATGAATAACAACCAAAACAATCAACCCCCTCAAAATGGCGGCGGAAACAATTTTTTCAATAAAAATCCGATCGGCGTTTTTATAATTTTTGCGCTTATTTTGATAGTCGTGTTTAAAGCGATATCCCCAAGTGGCGGATTTGATAGCGGCGGAGTGCTAGGCTCCGTCTCGGGCGAGAGTAGAAACGTAACTTACTCCGAGCTAAAATCGCAGATCAAAAACTCTCAAGTGAGCATGGTTTCCATCGGAAGTTCCACGATTAAAGCGCAAGTCGGCAACGTAATCTACACCGCCAAGCGCGTGGATGATCCCGAGCTAGTTCAAATTTTAGAATCGCGTAAAATTCCATACGGCGCGTATAACGAGAGCAATTTTTTGACCGATCTGCTCTTTAGCTGGGTCTTGCCGCTCGTGATTTTCTTTGGAATTTGGATGTTTTTAGCCAACCGCATGCAGCGCAATATGGGCGGCGGCGTGCTCGGCATCGGAAGCTCTAAAAACCTGGTAAGTGCCGAAAAGCCGAAGGTTAAATTTAGCGATGTAGCGGGCGTTGAAGAGGCGAAAGAGGAGGTTAAAGAGATCGTAGATTTCTTAAAAAATCCGGAGCGATACATCAGCCTCGGGGCTAAAATTCCAAAAGGCGTGCTTTTGGTGGGTCCTCCAGGCACGGGTAAGACGCTGTTAGCCAAGGCTGTCGCGGGCGAAGCGGACGTGCCGTTTTTTTCGGTATCGGGTTCGAGTTTCATTGAAATGTTCGTAGGCGTGGGTGCCAGCAGGGTGCGCGATCTATTTGATAACGCTAAGAAGCAGGCTCCGGCGATCGTTTTTATCGACGAGATCGACGCGATCGGCAAAAGCAGAACCGCAGGCGGTATCGGCGGTGGTAACGACGAGCGCGAACAGACGCTAAATCAGCTACTTGCCGAGATGGACGGCTTCGGCTCGGAATCAAGCCCGGTGATCGTTCTTGCGGCTACCAACCGCCCCGAGACGCTGGATGCGGCGCTTCTGCGTCCAGGCAGATTTGATAGGCAGGTTTTGGTCGATAGACCCGATTTTGACGGCAGAATGGCAATTTTAAAGGTGCATATGCGCGACGTTAAATTTACCCGCGACATCGATATCGAGGAGATCGCGCGACTTACCGTGGGCTTTGCGGGAGCCGATCTTGCAAACATCATCAACGAAGCCGCGCTTTTAGCTGGTCGCGAGGCAAAGGCGGAGGTAGAGCAAAAAGACCTACTTGAAGCGATCGAGCGCGTCGGTATCGGACTGGCTAAAAAATCGCGCCGCGTAAGCCCGATCGAAAAGCGAATCGTCGCCTACCACGAAAGCGGCCATGCGCTCATCGCCGAGCTTACCAAAGGCGCGATGCCGGTATCGAAGGTAACTATCGTGCCGCGCGGATTGAGCGCTGCGGGATATACGCTAAATTCGCCGTTTGAAAATAGATACCTGCACCAGCGCCATGAAATTTTTGCCGAGATCGATACGTTTTTGGCGGGGCGCGCGGCGGAGGATGTGTTTTTAGGCGAGATCACCGACGGCGCGGGCAACGATCTACAGCGCGCTACCGATATGCTTAAATTTATGGCCACTCAGGTCGGAATGACCGATGCGTTGGGGCTTGCGGTGCTCGAAAAACAGCAGTATTCTTTCCTAAACGGCGGACAGAGCATCAAGGATTACAGCGAGGTAACGGCGGTTAAGATCGACGAATATGTCCGCAAGACGCTGGATGAGCGTTACGCGGCGGTAAAAGAGACGCTAAGGACCTACGCTCCGGCGATCGAGGAGATGGTAAAGGCGCTGTATGAGAAGGAGACGGTCTCGGGCGAGCAGATCGTGGAGATCATCTCTAAATTTGAAAAAGATAACGACATGCCTACCCGGCTAGTGCGAAATTTGGGCGCTAACGATGATATCGAAAACGCAAAGAACGAGGCTTAAATTTAAAGCCTCGCGCGCGGTAAAAGCTTAGGGCTAAATTTTAAGAAGGTCGCGCTAAAATGCTTTATGCGCGATCCGCGGCACCGAATGAAAAGCGGTGTAAAAATAAAATTTTAAAGAGTAAGAGATGGAAGAGGAAAAGGGAAAACTAATCTATATATTGCCGAATTTTTTCACGGCGGCAAGCGTATTTTTGGCGGTCATCAGCATAATTTCTACGATCAAGGGTAACTTCAGCGCCGCGATCTTTTATATCATTTTATCCTTGATCTGCGACGGACTCGACGGCCGCGTAGCGAGGCTAACGCATGCGACGTCGAAATTCGGCGTGGAATTCGATAGCCTTGCGGATATCGTTGCTTTCGGCGTCGCGCCGGCGCTGCTATTTTACTGCGCGGTCGGGCACGATTACGGTAAGGTCGGCTCGCTCATAGCCGCGCTTTACGTGGTTTTCGGCGCGATAAGGCTGGCGCGATTCAACGTCACTACGGGCACCTACGAGCCTAGCGTTTTTATCGGGCTACCGATACCAACGGCAGCGATTACGATGGCGTTTTGGATCGGAATTTATCTAAAATATGAGCTTTCCAAAGGGTTTGGCGTATTTTTGATCATCGCAATGGCGGCGCTATCGTTTTTAATGGTCAGCAACATCCGCTTTCCAAGCTTTAAAAAGATCAGCCTAAAGCGCCCCAACGCGATTAAAATTTTAGTGCTTCTAATCGTCGTATTTTTCTCGCTTTTATATCTTTTCAGGCTGGAATTCCCTGCGGTGCTCACTTTGGTTTATATCATTTACGGTTTGGTTCGCGGAGCTTTAAATTTAAGTGCGGCTAAATTTCATAAAAAAGACAAACCCGAGGAAACGGCGAAATAATCTCAAACATATTTATCGCCGCGATTGTTTTAAGCTTGCACGGCTATAATTTCGCCAAATTTTAACGATTTGAAAGGACAAGCAATGGACAAAAATAAAATCATAATCTTCGATACGACGCTTCGTGACGGCGAGCAAAGCCCCGGAGCATCGATGAATACGGACGAAAAGATCCATCTTGCGTTACAGCTTGAAAAGCTGGGCGTAGATGTTATCGAGGCGGGTTTTGCGGCGGCGAGTCCCGGGGACTTTGACGCGATAGAAAAGATCGCGGGTGCCGTTAGCAAGGCTCGCGTCTGTTCGCTTGCGCGCGCTTTAGAAAAAGATATCAAAACCGCAGGCGAAGCGATAAAGGGCGCGAAGCTCGGGCGCATCCACACCTTCATCGCCACAAGCCCTATCCATATGGAATTTAAACTCAAAATGCAACCGCAAGAGGTCATAAAGCGCGCCGTAGAGTCTGTGCAATACGCCAAAAGCCTATGCGAGGACGTGGAGTTTAGCTGCGAGGATGCGTGCAGAAGCGATATGGGTTTTTTAAAAGAGATCTGCGACGCTGCGATAAACGCTGGAGCCTCCACCATAAATATCCCCGATACGGTGGGTTATCTCTATCCGGATGAGATCACCGCCCGAATAGGCGAGATCGTTAAGCTTATCGACGGGCGCGCCGTAGTTTCGGTGCACAATCACAACGACTTGGGAATGGCTACTGTAAATTCCTTGGCTGCCATCTTGGCGGGAGCCAGACAGGTCGAGTGCACGATAAACGGTATCGGCGAGCGCGCGGGCAACGCCGCGCTAGAGGAGATCGTGATGGCGATCAAGACGCGCAGGGATAAATTTGCGCCGCTTTATACCGATATAAATTTGAAAGAAATTTACCCATCCAGCCGCCTAGTCGCGAGTATCACGGGTATCGAGCCGCAGCCTAATAAAGCGATCGTGGGCAAAAACGCCTTCGCGCATGAAAGCGGCATCCACCAAGACGGCGTGTTAAAACACAAAGAAACCTACGAGATCATGCATGCTGAGGATATCGGGCTTGATAAAAACTCGCTCGTGCTGGGCAAGCACAGTGGCCGTCACGCCTTCAAAGACAAGCTGGTATCTTTGGGATATGAGCTTAGTAACGAGCAGGTTGAGATTGCGTTTAATAAATTTAAAGTGCTCGCCGATAGCAAAAAGGACGTTTTCGACGAGGATATTAGAGAGCTTGTAAACGACGAGTTCGTGGGAGCCGAAAAGACCTATGAAGTGCTAGTTTTAAGCTCCAATAGCTGCAACAAAGGACACGCTAGCACTGCGCTTACGCTAAGGTATAAGGATGAAATTTTAAGCGACAGCGCGCTTGGAAACGGCGGCGTAGATGCGATATTTAAGGCGATAGACCGCATTAGCGGCATCAGCGGTAGCCTGAAAGAATACCAAGTAAAAGCGGTCTCGCAGGGCAAAGACGCGCTGGCGAAAGTAACCGTCAAGGTGGAATTTGCGGGCGAGGGCGCCATCATCGGCAGAGGACTTGACGTAGATACGATGCTGGCGTCTGCAAAGGCCTACGTTGCGGCGCTAAATACATATTTGGACGCTAAACGTTAGATTGCTCGGCGGGATTTGTTAAATTTAACGCAAATTCCGCCAGATTAAACAAATCAAAAGCAAAATTTTAATAATATTTCACACTTAAAACGTTGGAGTAGGGGGTATTGAGCCGAAACTCGTTTTAAAATTTATTTATGGAGACTTTTATGAAAAAAGTTCTTGTATTGTTATTTGCGCTTTGCGGCGTGGCTTTCGCTAGCGAGCAGCTAAGCGCTTACACTCAGATCGTTTCTTTTTCTGCAATTACCGTTGCAGTTGTTTTAGGTCTAGCCGCTTTGGGTGGCGCGTTAGGTATGGGAAATGCCGCTAGTGCGACGCTTAACGGCATCGCTAGAAATCCGAGCGTAGCTAGCAAGCTATCGAATACGATGTATATTTCGCTAGCGATGATCGAAGCGCAGGTTATCTATGCATTAGTTATTTCATTTATCTTGCTTTTCGTAAATCCTTTTTTGACAGCGGGTTTAAAGGCTGCTGCAAATTAATCAAAAGCCCGAGAAATCGGGCTTCAAACTTATATAATTCAAGGCTTGAGATTAAGCTTTAAAATTTATGCGACCGTGGTGGAATTGGTAGACACGCTATCTTGAGGGGGTAGTGCCGCAAGGTGTACGAGTTCAAATCTCGTCGGTCGCACCATCTATTAAAATTTTCCCTATTTTTTAGTCTTTTTGAATTTTTAGATAATTTTTTAAGCCCTATTTTTGGGAATTTTAAAATTGCTCTTAAAAAATTCTTAATACTTAAAACTACCGATTGATACATATATTTTAAGAAAAACTACTATATATTAAAAAATTATATAGTAGCTTTTTCTGTGCTCCTGCCTTGTTAATCCTTTGAGGAAATTCTATAATCTGCCTAAAATTACTATACAAAGGAAGAAAGATGACGGAAGTTTTTACCAAAATTAAGGATAATCCAATTTTTAAATCAGACCCTAATAAGTAGTCAGGAATTTTATTTTGCCGCAATATAAGCGCACTATGGTCGAAGTTTTAGATGATTTTATAGCTGTTCAATTTTATAGCTCACAGGCCAGAGACGAACGGTTAAAACACACAGGCACTATCACTATACGCAAGGTGGCAAGTTAATCAAAGTTCTAGGCAATGCCGATGAAATAACATTCGAAGGGGCTAGAATATTGTTAATATTCATAATTTGTGCTACCAGTAAATACATGCTCTATGCTGCTCCTAGCGTATAGTTTGGGTTGCTATGGTGCATAAACATATAAGTTTTTGCTTCATTGCCGTTTATGGCAGGTATGGTTACTTTTACAAATTCACCTTCTTTTAACTCTCTACTAAGCGAGATTGTAAAATTCATCTTTCCTGCTTTTTCTACCGCATTTGCATTTGAAACATTTACTGCTATCTCATCTGCTTTGTGCAGGGTTATGTCAAGACACTCTTGGTATGGATTAAAGTCTTCTATAATAAGGCTATCATTTACTATAAGCTTATTATCAATTAGTTCATATTTTATATTGTCTTTTGTTTTATATATGTTTGAGCCTTTTTCTATTTGAGTGCCGTCAGTTAGTTTGCGACCATGAAAATATACCTGACCTTTTCCATCCTCATCTCTTATAGTGTCTTTGCCGTCGGCAAAGTATGTATCATAGCCGGCTCCCCCAAGAAGCAAATCGTTTCCGCTTCTGCCTTGAAGCAAGTCATCTCCACTACTGCCGAACAATACATCGCCTTTCCTGTCGCCAAATATAGAACCACTTGGCTCACCATTAATGTTTAAAATTTTTCTAGCTTGTGTCGATAATGGTCTTGTATAAATAGAACCATCATTATTCCTAACTTCTATAAAGCCATTTGAGGTAATATTTATATTATCGTTATCTTCTCCATATATTTTCTTAAATATACTTCCCAAATCCCAATCAACAAGAGATAATGCCAAATTTACACCAGTAATTATCCAACCTTGCGGTGTCAATAATGCCGCACCAGCAATAATTGCATCTCCTAACGCCCCAACCATTTGTTTCATTTTGCTTTCACCCATAGTGCTATCAATTAACACATTTCCTGCTGCGGTTTCTACAAACAAAACAATAGCCCTAGCTTTGCTTTTTAAAATTTTCTCGGGTATATCAGTGAAATTTTCAGCAATACTATAACCACTGCTTGCACTATTCCACATTTTACGAATATTTTTTAAATTATCTTTACTATTTTCAGAAAGATTGAATTTAGTAAATTTTTCAATAATAATTTTTTCAGCTTTATCCAAAGCAACTCTTGCTTTCGCTTCTCTGCTACCTGTTGAATTCATCGTTCGCTCCTTGTGTTATAAAAATTTTTATCAAAAATTCCAAAGCTAGTTTTAGCATTTGAAATATTTAATTTCACATTTTCTAAAAAGTATTTTTTAAATTCTTTAAATTCTTTGTCGTTGCAAATCATAATATTCATCACTTTTCCATTTTTGCTGTAAATGGTAAGACAATCATAAACGCTATCATTGATTTTGCCACCATTTATTGTATGAGTTATGATTTTTGGAATTGCATAAAATACAACGATAAGTGCAAAAATAAAAAACAAAATAATAGGCTCATTGAATGCAAAAATTGCGTATATGTATGTAGAAATAATAATCAAAAGTAAAATTTTGGCAACTAGTGAAATTTGTTCGTTCCCATCTCTAAAATCAACGCTAAATTTAACATTTTTAATATCTTTTACTTGCATAAAATCAAAAGATTTATCATTTTTAATTTGGCTTATCATTTCATTTTTCAGAATAAAATAATTTTTGCCCAAAAATTTCATAATGTAAGGAATTGCTACCATAAGAGATAAAATCGTAAAACCATTGACTTTTTCTGGTTTTGCGATACACAAAATAATAAAAGCTAAAATCATTAAAAATATACCAATCAAATTTACTTGTGGTTTGTAATCTTTTATAATAATCGGCTCTTTATCATAATCCCTTAAATTTTTGTTTTTATTAAAAACATCGTTTACCAAATTTGATCCTTTTTATAAAATTTCCTAGTAAATTCAATCTTGGTCAGTATCGTTTGATACTGAATTTTATGAATTTACAAATTTAAACTTGCTATTGCTTTTAAATTCAAGTAACAAGTAAATTTAAATTTACAAATTTGATATTTTGATCTGTTTGATCTGAATTGCCCTCGGTTAAATCCAAAGAATATAGCAGTCTTTTTTCTGCTTTATTCAACTCGTTTGTTGCCTTATTAATTCTGCTTGAATTACTCATTTTTTGCCCTTTTTATTAAAATTTTTTATATTTAAATTTGCTATGTTTTTTCTTATTTCGTTTTCTTGTTCAGAAGTTAAACTAAGAATTGTATTGTTGGGAAAATTTTAAATCTTCTTTTTCTAAAAATAGCCATCAATTCTGTAACTCCACAATATCCATACGAAAAAAATCTATCAATTTGTTTTGCATGTAATATAATTTTAAAACCAAAAATATCCTTATAAACCATTTTATCTTCATAAATTTCAAAATAATCAAAAAAGATTATCGAATATAAAATTTGTAAAACTATAAACGAAATATAGGCACAAAACATATTTAAAATCAGACTAAATATGCCAATATCAAAAACAAAATTTGGTATAGCAAATATTATCGGTATCCAAGCTATCAACAAATAAACAATTAAATCAAAAGCCACATAAAACGGATTTCTTTTATCAAGTCTATAAAGTAGTTTTGGCTTGTTTTGATTTTCTAAATTCGTGTTTTCATCTAAATTTTGATTATTTTCTGAATTTTCTTTTAGTTTTTCCAAATTTACCCTTTTTATAAAATTTTATTGTAAATTCAATATCGGTCAGTATCGCTGATACTGAATTTTATGAATTTACAAATTTAAACTTACTTTACAAATTCACACAATTAGTAAATTTAAATTTGCAAATTTAATATTTGGATCTGTTTGATCTGAATTAGCCCTCAGTTAAATCTAAATAGCATAGCAGTCTTTTTTATACCACAGCTTGTTAATTGTTCAATCCCATATATACCCCGCCCATGCTAGCTCTGCATATGTTTTTAGCGCCTCAAACTTTCTCATTTTCTATCCTTTCTGAAGAATTCTTCTATCATCTTTTGATTACATATATCCAAATACTTCTCCCTGCCGCTATCGCAAGATATCCCGTATCCTCTCGACTCGCTTCCAAAAGCCTTTATAAAGCTTTCGCCTAACGCTCCTTGGTATCTTACGTTTTCGTATATATTATCGGCTAGTATCCTGCCCGTTTTTCTATCTTTTATGATTCCGCCGTAGTTAAAGCTTAGACCGATTAGGTCGTCAAGAAAGGTTTTGATATTTGGTGCCGGCTCTATGCGCCAGTCCGTCATCCTATTTTCTTTTTCCAATACCAACTCTATATCGGCTATCCCATCTTCATTGATTTCTTTACGAGCTACGCATTTGTCTTTGTAAATTTGCTTGAGATCTTTCATATTGTATTTTATGTAGCTTAATATTTTAGACGGTTTTATATCTATCGTCGAGGCATTTCTATCATCAAGTAATGATTTTATCTCTCTGATTATTTTATCCTCGCTTTCATGATTTGATTGTAGTTGATTAAAAAATATATTTAATTCTTCATACGTTATCGGGATACTCTTTAAAAAGCCTCTTGTGCTTAACTTGGCTGATAAAAAGCACTCTTGTGCGGTATAGTCATCCAGATAAATTCTAAAATATTTACCGTTTGTGACAGGATTTTCGCTTTTTTCTTTATAATCTATGAAATTTACGTAGCCGTTTATCAAAGATATGAAATTCGCATCGGTCGTATTTGCAGGGAAATTTAGCCAATTGGTTGGATCTATCAAAGGAAAACCGCTTATATTCCATTCGACTATTTCTCTTTCTCCGGCATAGTAAGCATGTATGGCGGGCTTTTCATAGACGTTTATCTTGGCATATTTAAAATCATAATAGGCCATAATTGCTTTAAGTACGACAATATCCCCGAAAAACACCATAAACCAAACAAAAAGCCAAAGCAGTTTGCGTTTGCCTTTAGGGGCGATTAAGGCGACAAAAAAGCTTATGGTAAAAAAAGCGGGTATTATGAAAAGAAATACTATACTGCGCATATCTAACCTTTATAAAAATACATATGCAAATTTGTAAAGCCCAAAAAGCTTCTTTAGTAGCAATATTTTATTGCTCTATATCTTAGCTCGTCATTAAATTTCATATAAATTCATCTGCTTGAATTTATATGGAATTTTAAAAACTAGCTTGAGCATCTTAAAATTATTTTCGGTTTTTAAGTCTTTTTGGCTCTTCAAACTTCTGTTTTAATCAAGCTCTTTATAAACGGAATTTCGATGCATTCTATACGAAAGGGGATTAAAATTTTATAAAACAGCGGATGAAATTTTAGGTTTGCCGTCACGATAAACGGGCGGATTAATCTGCGATTTTCAAACGCAAAAAAAGCACTTCAAAAGCCCGCGAGCCGAAGCGGAATTTAGATGCAACGGCGGCGTTTTGCTTTGCAATTTGAGTTAAAATTTGATATGATTGTGCGAAATTTATATTGAACGGCTTTTTAAAATGAATAAATTTATAACCCAAAAAATAGGCGCGCTCGCGGGCTTTAGCGATGAAATTTTAAAAATTTTAGCATCGTTTGACGCGGATGTTTCGGACGTCAGGCTCGCTTTGCAAATTTCAAAAAACGCCCCCCTCGCGGATAAAATTTTAGATTTAGCCTTTTGCGATTTGTCTAAATTTAGCGTCGAAGGGCTCGCGAGGCAAAATTTCGCCGCTACAGATGAGCAGTGCGATTTCCAAAGCACAGAGCCTATGAGGCACGGTTTGCAAGACGCTGCGAGCGAGCAAAAAGGCGCAGACTTAGCAGGGCAGGGCGATAGTCTTAAATTTAATCACTCAAATGACGCAAGCAGCGTAAACTACAGCGACGAGAATTTTAAATTTAACCCATCGCAGGCCGCGAGCGATACACAGCGGCGAAATCAGCACGTCGCCGCGAGGGCTGATTGCACGCTAGGTTCGGGCATTTCCGCGCAAGCTGAACGAGCACATGGACTAGAGCCGATACAAGAGCGGGGGCAAGCGCAGCAGCAAAAACAGGAGCAAGAATGGGGCAGAGCGCAGGAGCTGGGACAAGAGCAGGGCGCCGCGGCACTAAAGACGTTAAATTTACAGCGAGCGTTTGAGCTTTACGGGCGCGAGCAGATGCGGGCGTTTTTTCTATTCGCAGTATTCGACGAGATGCTAAAGCCGGATTTGCAGGCGTATCGCATCGATCGCGAAAAGCTCACGCAGGTCTCGCTACTGCGAAATCTGCTTATGTTTTCGTGGATCAAATCCTACCCGCAGATTGAGCAAAGTATCCTCTCAAGCGTGATTTTAGTGGAGTTTGGGCGAGTTTTTATCGATGAGCAGGTGTGCGCGGCAGGCAAGGCGGAGGAATTTTACCACGCCATCAAAGGCTCGATCTTTCCGCAGGATTTTACCGATGTGGAGATGGAATTTACCGGCACGAACCGCGAAAGCGTCTCGCACGCGCTATTTGCGCATTTCGGGCTAGAGCAGATCGCGCAGGACGCGCTGTATTCAAACGTCCCCGATGACGCGCCTTTTGAGAACAAATCCCGCTATGCAATGCTAAAGATCGCCAAAACCGCGGTCAATATCTACCATCACTTCGACGAGCTTAGCATCGATAACGCTTTAAATTTACTAGTCGAGTTCGGCTTCGAGCAAGAGGCGTTTTTAGAGGCGAAAGGCGAAATTTCGATATGAAAGAGTTCCTGCGCGCCTTCAACTCGGGCGTATTTGAAAAGGATCTCAGCGGCGAGCAAAAGGAGCTCGTGCGCAACCTCTTAAATATCGGCGCTATCAGCGTGCACAACGGCAAGCTCTACCTAAACGACGGCTATGTTTTCGGCAGGCTCGACATCGCGCGCGACGGCACGGGCTATCTGCAAAGCTTCGACGACCGCTTCAAGGCAGATCTCATCATCGAAAACAGATATTTAAGCGGCGTGCATCTGGGCGATCTGATCCTAGCTAAAATTTTAAGCTCAAGAAAGTCCCGTCTGCACGCAAAGGTGCTGATGTGCGTCAAGCCCGCATTTTTAACGAGCGTGGTTTATACCAAAAGCTTCGGGCGCGAAATTTTAGGCGTGAACGCCAAAACCGGCCTCGCAAATCCGCTCAAAGCCACGCAAAAATCGCTAAAGCAGTTGCCCGCAAATACCCTTTTAAAGATCGATAATTTAACGAACGAAATCACCGAGGTGATCGGAAACTTAGCCGATCCCTTCGTCGATGAGAAAATTTCTTTAGCAATCTACGATAAAAACGACGAATTTAACGAAGCGTGCAAGCGGCAAGCCGCGAGCTTCGGCAGCGAAGTGGACGAGGCGCTGTATCCGCAGCGCGTGGATTTGCAGCATCTGCCCTTTTGCACCATCGATCCCATCGACGCCAAGGATTTCGACGACGCGATCTATTTTGACGTAAAAGAGCGCACGCTTTACGTTGCGATCGCCGACGTGAGTGAATACGTAAGCGAATACTCGCCGATCGATAAGGAGGCGAAATTTCGTGGCTTTTCGATATATTTCCCGCACAGATCCGTGCCGATGCTGCCGCGCGAGCTTAGCGAAAACATCTGCTCGCTGATGCCAGATCTGCCTAGATTAGCCTTTGTTTTTAAAATCGCTTTGGATGAAAATTTAAACCCGCAAAAAGAGGAGCTTTTCGAAGCGATTATAAGATCAAAACGTCGCTACGATTACGACGAAGTCGATGAAATTTTACGCACCCGCAAGGCGTGCGAGCCTGAAATTTTAAGCTGGCTCTTGCCGCTTAATGAAATTTGCGAGCGCCTGCGCCGCGCGAGGCTAAAACGCGGATTTGATTTCCGCACCAAGGAGCTTCGTATCACGCTTGATGGGCACGGCCTAATAAGCTCCACTCGCTTTGAGACCGACACTCCGTCGCACAAACTCATCGAGGATTGTATGCTGCTAGCCAACAAAGCCGCCGCGGCGCGCATCGAGCGGGGCGTTTTTAGAAATCACGGCTCGGCGGAGCTTAAAAAAATTTACGCTCTGCTTGACGATCTGGCGCTGTTCGGCATCGACGCGCCCTATCAGAGCAACCTCGCCAAAATGATCGGCGAAATCCAAGCGCAAGCCGATACTATGGGTATCCGAGAGGAGGTCGATAAGCTCATCATTAAGGCTCAAAAGCGCGCCGAGTACGGATCCGAATCGCGCGGGCATTTCGGGCTCGGATTTGATAACTACACGCACTTCACAAGCCCGATCAGGCGCTATTCCGATCTCATTTTGCACCGCTTACTAAAGGCGCAGATGAGGGGTGATGAGAAATTTTATAATTACCTGCTTTTAAACATCGATGCGACGTGCGCGCGGCTAAACGAGCTAGAGCGCGAGGCGGATAAGGTCGCGTTTGATTTTATGGACCGAAAATTTGCGCGCTGGGCCGCGGAAAGCTTAGGCAAAAAATTCCGCTGCTACATCGACGAAAACGGAAATTCCGTCACAGCAAAGCTCGACGACAAGCTAAAGGGGGCCAAAATTTTAGTTTCAAATTTCGCCGGCGACATTTTAACTCCCGTGCTAGTCGAGCTTACGGACGCAAACATCGCTAGCGGAGTGATCTTAGGCAGGGTGGTAAAGAAAATCTGATGTATAGAAAAGAATTTGACGGGCTTATCGCAAGCGGAAGAGTGCCTAATTTCGTGCTTTTGCGCGGCGGAGACGATTTTTCAAACGAGCTTTACGCGCAGCGATTGAAGCAAATTTACGCCTCGGAAAATTTTTTGAGTTTGTATTTTTTGGAGTATGATTTTGAGCAGGCGCGAAGCTTCTTGGAGCCCTCGCTTTTCGGCGGTAGCAACACGCTTCACATCAAAACCGCCTCGCTCATCAAAAAAGAGGAGCTGCGAAGGCTCATCGCGCTGTGCAAGGCGGATGCGAACAACCATCTAATCTACGAGCTAAACGATAGCGAAATTTCGGTAAGCGCGGATTTTATCAAGGAATTTGAACGAAACGAAGTGAGGTTTTTCAAACCCTCGGGCGTGAATGAAGCCATAGCGCTGCTTGCGCAAAAATGCGAGATGTGCGGGCTTTTTGCAAACACCGCCGCGCTTAGCAGGATCTACGCCATCCACAACGAAAGCCTGAGCTTAAGTGCGAGCGAGATAGAGAAATTTGCAAGTTTGGGGCTCGAGCTTAGCCTGCAAAACGTAAATTTGATGGTTTATGGCCTTAGCGAGATGAGCTACGACGAGCTTTTCGATAAAATTTTCGGTCTAAGCGACTTTCGCGTAGATTTTTACAAAATGGCTCTGGGTGGCGGATACAACGAGATGGAGCTGATAAATTATTTCTACCGCCTGATTTATAGAATTTTTCGGCTGCACGCTTACGTGAAAATAAACGGCAGATTTGATTTTAAGGCGGTTTTAGGCTACCAGCCGCCCCCTTCCGTGGCCGCACAGATGCAGCGCTACGCCACTAGTTTTTCTACGCGGACGTTTTATCAAATTTTCGCTCACTTAAACGATTTGGAATTTGAACTTAAAAGCGAAAAGAACGTAGCAAAGGATGAGCTTTTGCTTGCATCGTTTTTGAGGTTGCAGCGCATACTGCTAAGTTCGCTCGGGCAAAAAGCAAATATTAAGTGAAATTTTAGTAATATCCCTTTGCATTTTTTGCAAAATCCTTGCCCGCAGACGCTGTTTGCGAGCTAAAATCCATAAGGAGAATTTATGAGAAACTACGAGGTTTTATTCATCGTTAAGCCCACGCTTACCGACGATGAAGTTAAAACAAAAGTCGATTTCGTCAAAGAAATCATAACCAAAAATGGCGGAGAGATCGCTTCCGTGATCGAAATGGGCGCTAGAAAGCTAGCCTATAAGATCGACAAATATGAGCGCGGAATTTATTTCGTAATCTATTTTAAAGCCGAGCCGAGCTTGATCTCCGAACTTGTTAGAAATCTACGCATCACCGAAGATATCATTAGATTTTTGACCGTCAAATATGAGACTAAGCGTGAAATTTCTGCTTGGGATAAACTAAGCAAAGGCATCAAACTAAGCCCTGCGAAAAAAGAGCGCGAGTCAAAAGCGCCGGTAGAGCCGAAAGAGCCTGAAGAAGCAGCCAAAGAGGGCGAATAAAGGATAAAATATGTTTAATAAAGTAGTTTTGGTAGGTAATTTGACCCGAGATATCGAGCTTAGATATCTGCAAACGGGCACCGCCGTAGGTAAAACCGGCATCGCCGTCACGCGCAGATATAATAGCTCAAACGGCGAGAAACGCGAAGAAACGTGCTTTATAGACATAGATTTTTTCGGTCGTACGGCCGAGATCGCAAATCAATACTTGCGAAAAGGTAGTAAAATTTTGATCGAAGGCCGCTTAAAGCTAGATCAGTGGCAAGATCAGAACGGACAGAACCGAAGCAAGCACTCCATTAGCGTAGATACGATGGAGATGCTAGGAAGCAATCAAGGTGGAAGCGGCGGCTATAATCAAGGCGGCAATTACGAGGGCAGCAATTATGGCGGAAGCTCCGGCGGCTACGGCGGAGGAAATTCTAACTATAGCGGCGGTAATTACGGCGGAGGAAATAGCTATGCTAATAGACAAAACTCAAATTTCAAAGGCGCAAAAAACGATTACAATGCGCCTAAACAAAAAGAGCAGAGTTATGAAAGCACGATTCCGGAAGTCGATGTCGATGCCGATAAATACGATGACGGCAACGATACGATCCCATTTTAATTAAGGAAAAATCATGGCAGATAAGAGAAAATATACTAGAAAGTATTGCAAATTTACGGAGGCAAAGATCGAATTTATCGATTATAAGGACACGGCACTGCTAAAGCACTGCCTAAGCGAGCGCTTTAAGATTATGCCGCGTCGCTTAACCGGCACTAGCAAAAAATACCAAGAGATGGTAGAAAAGGCTATCAAGCGTGCGCGCCAAGCAGCCCTTATACCTTACATC
>NZ_CALIST010000014.1 GCF_938041645.1 uncultured Campylobacter sp.
GATTTTAAAGCCGCCTCAAAACGAAATTCAAAAAATCTCGCTCAAGCAAGCCTCGCGCCGCTGCAAATTTTAAAATTTCACTCCTCGAATTCCTCCGCGACCTTCGCCGCAAGGCGCAGTTTGTCGCTGTCGAAGTGGGTGTAGATGCGCGAAGTATTTAGGCTCGCGTGGCCGAGGGCTTCTTGGACGAGTACGAGGTCCTTTTGCTTTTTGTAAAGCATCGTCGCGAAGGTGTGGCGCAGCATATGAGCGCCGTTTTTTTCCTTGCGTATGCCTGCGCTCATTAAAATTTTCTCCACGATGCCGCTGACGTATGCTTGCGTAAGCGGCGCGCCGTTTTTGGTGACGAAAAGATAGCCCTCTTTGTTAGCAAAATTCGTCTCCAGCGCGTTTAGATGCTCCTCGATCAGGTGGCGTTTGATCATTACGATGCGGTATTTATTGCCCTTGCCGCGGATTCGGATGATGAAAAGATCGCCCTCTGGCGCGATATCTTTGCGCTTTAAATTTATCGCTTCGCCCACGCGGATGCCGGTGTAGATGATGATTTTTACGATCAGGCGGTTGCGATGCGCAAAGGAGCGAAACTCGCTTAGATTTATCGCGTCCAAAAACCGCTTTAACTCCTCCTCGTTCATAAACTCCGGAAGCTTTGTGCCGCGGCTGCCGCTAACGCCGCCCCAGTGTTTAAGCTCGATGCCAAAGTTGTGCGAGGTTCCGTCCTGCTCATTTTGTCGGTCGATGAAGCCGAAAAAATTTATCAGCGCGATTCGGTAGTTTTTTTTGCTCGCATCGCTCAGCCCGCCCGTAATCGAGGCTAAAATTTCGCTCAAAAGCTCCTCGTCGATATTTTTCATGCTCTCAAGGTTGTATTCTACGATCGCTTCGTAAAATTTTTTAAGCGGGTTAAAATAGGTATTGATGCCGGTAAGACCCGCGTTTCGTGCGTCTTTTGCGAGCCGTTCGAGCTCTTCGATGCATGCCACCTCGTGATTTAGCGCCAGGCTTGCGCGGCGAAACAGCGCGTCGTTTTTCAGCTCCTTATTCGATAGCGCGCTTAGCTTGTAGCGCACGAATTTTACGAGCCAAAACAGCAGCGATTTTTCAAAGCTATCCTTATAATCGAGCGGGAATTTCATTTGCTCTCCTCGCTGTCGCCGAAGATCACGAAAGGCAGCATTAGCGTGTTTTTGATGAGATTATAAGGCGTTTTTAGCACGTCGGTCGCAACGCCGGTCGAGTAGGTAGGCTTTTTCATCGTGCCGCGAATCTCGATGATCGTGGAGATCGTATTGTTTTCGCCCAAGATGATATGATTTAGCAGCGGAATTTTTGAGATTATCGAGCTTGCGTCTTTGAGGTATTTAAGCTCCAGATCGATATTTAGCGCGCCGCTTTTCATATCCACTTCGCCGTTGCCGGCGATGTCGGCGCTACTGCCGGTAAAGTTCATCGCGTTTATGTAAATTTTATCGCCGCTGCGGCGAAAGTAAATTTTACCCCTCTGCACGCTAAAGCCGCGATCGTTGAAATCGGGCGTCTTAAACGTAAGCAGCGACGGCACGGAGTTTATAAAGCTAAGCAGCCTTTGATAGATGATGTAGTCCTTCAGATAGGTGTTTTGCACGTTGATCTCGCCGCGGTAGTTGCGCGGATCGATGCCGCTTGCTTTTAGCGTAAATACCCCTCCGTCGAAGCTCTGCGAGCCTAGGAATTGATTGAGCGCCTCGCCGCTGATGTTTTGCGCAAAAATTTGAAGCAAGCTCTTTTTAAAGATCAACTTCACGTCGCCGCGTTTGAAATTCGCGTTCAGGTTCATATTTTTGCCGTCCAGTACGCCGTTAAAATGCGTAAATTTAAGCGTCTTATTTAGATCGGATAGCACGATCGCAGAATTTTGCCCGCTGAAATTTATCGGCGAGCGCTCCTTCGTGCCGCTATTAAACTCGCTGGTTTGCACGCTCGTATTGATCGCGACGTCCACGTCTTTTAAAGAGACGAAGTTGCCGCCTTTGTTGATTTTGAGAGAAATTTTACCGCTTCCGCTAGAGCCCTCCAGATCGCCCCCGCGCACTCTAAGCGCGAAAGAGTCGTTTTTATAATGGCTTCCGTCTTTGTTTAGCAGACCGAAATCAAAGATGAGATTGCTGCTGCTGATATCTAAGTTTGTAAAATTGCTGGTTAAAATTTTAAGATCTCCGCCGCTAATGCCCGCGTTTTTAAGCGTCTTAGAAAATGGCAAAATTCCGCTAATATCGGGCGAGCTGATCTCGATCCGCTCGCCGAAGCTCATCTTCGCGCCTAAAAATTGCGAGCTCAGCACCGGCGCTTTGCCGCTAAAATCAAGGCTTATATTATCTCGCGCGTCGCCAAATTTTAAAATTTCTTTGCCGTTCGGGGAGAGATTGAAGCTATGAATAACGCCGTTAAATTTAGCTTTGCGCGTGGCGATATCGATACTGCCGCTTGCAGTGGCGTTAAAAATTTCATTTTGTAGATTCGCGTCTTTGATGTCGATTTTTTTCTCGGTGATGTGCACCCGCGCGGCTTTGGAGTGAAATTTCGCTTTAGAAATCATCAGATCAGCGTCTTTTAGCGTCACATTCGCATCGACCTTAGCGCTTTCCTTTTCGACGTCCACGTCTATCAGCACGCGCGCATCGATCCCGCCGCCTAGCGGATATACGGGCTCGTCTATGCCGTAGCTTTGCAGGATCGCTACAAGGTCCTTGCCCAAGCTCTCTTTAGTCCGCAGATCCAGATATACGATCGGCTTCTCTTCAAAAAGCCCGCCGATACGCACGCCGCTTCCCTCCAGGCTTTTGCCTTTAAATTTAGGCTCGTTCAGCGTGAAGCTTAGATAATCGTTTTTGAGCGTGATGTTTGCGTCTTTTACCGTTACGGCTTCGATTTGCGGTTGAAATTTTATCGTAAGATCCTGCGCGTAGGCTGTAGCGCTAACGTTTTCGGCGATCGGGCGCGGATCTTTCAGATCGACTTTGGCATGTAGATTTTCGATGTAGTAGTTTTGCGCGACCGCCTTGTCGTAGATCCACTCGTTCGCAAGAGGATTTAGCCCCGTAAGCGCGCCCAGCTCATTCATAAAATTTTTCAGACTTAAGGCCGAGGCGCGATTTATCTCTATATTTAGCTCCGAGCCGATATTGTGCACGTCAAGCTCGCCCGCGATCTCGTGCGAAGCGAAGGTGCCGTTAAAATCATACGTATCGGCTCTGAAATTTGCCCGTGCTGTGCCGTGCAGAGTGAGATTAAAATCATTTAGTTCAAGCTCGATCGGATCGAAGTTTAGCCCGTTTGCGCTCGGCGTGATCTGCGAGTTTAGCCTAAAAAACCGCGTGTCGGCGTAAAAAATGTCGCTTTTGTATTTTAGCTTTAGACTTTCGCCCTTGATCTTCAAATTTTGCACGTCGATCTCTTCAAAAAAGGAGTTGATGAGCGAGATTTTTTTGCTAAATTCTAAAATTTTCTCGCTTTGCGTGCGTAGATCGGTGGAATTTTGCTCTAAATTTTGTGTATTATTTTGCGTAATTTCAAGATTTTTGATACGCAGCACGAGACTTTTATTTAGCTTGAGATAAAACCCCTCAAGCTTTGCAAAGCCCACATCCAGCTGCGAAATCGCAATACCGTGTTTTAGACCTACCGCGCAGATTATAAAAAGTATGGTTATGCACAAAAAAAATCTAGCCAAAGTTCTAAACATCGTCGCCTCATCAAAAAACTCCGCCCCAAAATCAAAGCGGGCGTGCCGAAAAACTGCGCTTATAATATGAAATTTATTCAAAATTTTGGCTTATTTGCCTATAATTTCAGCTAAATTTTGAAAGGAATGCATGAAATTCTTTATAAAGCTCATCAAAGCGGCGTGCATTTGTATCGAGCTTGCGGCTATCGCGCTTTTAGCCGTGGGTTTTGATCTGCACGAGCGCGTCGGCAACGCGAAAACCGTGCAGATAGGCCAGGGCAGCTCAACGAAAATTTTATCGCAACTCTCAAAGAGCTATCCAAAATTTAGTAAATTCGACGCGAGGCTGCTTTCTTTTTACGGCGGCGCAAAAACTGGCGAGCTGGAGCTTAGCGGCGAAAATTTGCCCAAATACCAATTTTTGTATGAGTTAAGCGTCGCAAAGCCCGTGATGAACGAAATTAAGCTGATCCCGGGCGAGACTACGATCGTCTTTTTAAAACAGCTTGCGAAAGATCGCGGGCTAAGCTTTAGCGAGCTTGAGCGCGAATACAACGCCACGGCGCCGTTTTACGAGGGCTTTTTGGTGCCTGAAACCTACAAAATTAGCAAAAACGAAAGCGAAAAAAATATCATCGACCACCTTGTTTCAAGCGCGCAAAAATTCCACGAAGGATTGTCGCGCGAGCTTAGCGGTGACTATAACGCCACGGCATGGAAGCAGGTGCTGATCAAGGCCTCTGTAATTCAAAAAGAGGCCGCAAACGCAGATGAGATGCCCCTCGTAGCCTCGGTCATCGACAACCGCTTAGCCAAAAATATGCGCCTTCAGATGGACGGTACGCTGAATTACGGCGAGTTTTCACACGTCAAGATCACTTCGCAGCGCATCCGCACCGACACCAGCCACTACAACACCTACCTCAACGACGGACTTCCGAAAGAGCCCGTGTGCGTGGTCTCTCGCGATGCGATACGCGCCGTTTTCGCGCCCGCAAAGAGCGAATACCTCTATTTTATGCGAAATAAAAAGACTGGGCTTCACGATTTTGCGCGCACGCAAGCCGAGCACGAGCGCAACGTAAAGGCGCAGAGGTAAAATTTAAGGTCGTTTCGGAATTAAATTTAAAAAACGAGATTTCGTCTTTAAATTTTAAAATTTAACCCCTGCAGTTATAAAAATGCGGATCGATATTTGGGAGATAACAATGAAAATAGCGATATTCGGCGCGGGAAACATCGGCGCAGCGGTAGCAAACGATCTTATCGTAAGCGATTCTTTAAGCCAAAAGCTAGATAGCATCGCGCTTGTGGATGCGGTAGAGAAGATCGCGCGCGGTAAGGCTTTAGATCTAGCTCATACGGCGGCGGTTTACGAGCGCGATCTGCGCATAAGCGGCAGCACAGAGCCCGGCGACATAGCAGATGCAGGTATCGTCGTGATCACGGCGGGGCACGCAAGAAAGGCGGGGCAGAGCAGGGAGGAGCTGTTTGGCAGTAACGCCGCCATCGTCGCGCAATGCGCGCGAGATACCGCAAAATACGCGCCTAACTCCATCATCGTCGTCGTTACCAATCCGCTTGATATGATGGTCTATGCGGCGCTGCAGGCTAGCGGGTTTGCAAAGGAGCGCGTCATCGGCATGGCGGGCGAGCTGGACGGCGCGCGGCTTAAATTTGAACTCGCGCGAGCGAGCGGCAAGGAAATTTCATCGATGAGAAGCGCGATCGTGGGCCCGCATAGCGAAGAGATGATCGCGCTTAAAAACGAGCTGGGATTTGAAATTTCGGATGAAATTTTCGAGCGTGCGGTGCAAAATACCAAACGCGCCGGCGCGCAGATCGGCGAGCTACTGGGCACGTCGGCGTATTTGGCGCCCGCTGCGGGGATCGTAAAGATCATAAAATACATCCTTTTTAATACCTGCGGCACGCTCGCCTGCTGCGTCGCGGATAGATCGGGAGTGCCTTTGGGGCGCTTCGTAAGCGTCGGTAAAATGGGCGCGATAGAGAGAAATTTCGCCTACTCGGGCGATTTCTACGCGCAGCTTGAACGGATGCGTGAGCGGATAGCGGAACTGAAGTTTTAGTGGAAATAAAGCGAATTCGACGCGACGCGGAAGCGGGATTCGTAGATTTAAAATTTCAAAGCGCAGAATTTTTGCGATAGAATTTGCAGCATCAAATTTCACTCCGGCAAGAAATTTAAGCTCGCGGAATTGTGTAGCGTAAAATTTAATTCGCTGCGGAATTTTAAAATTTGCGCAATTTCGCCTGCTGTGAAATTTCGTAGATTAAAATTTTACTTTGGCTCAGAATTCTGCGTGGCGTAAAATTTTTAAACGCCACAAAATTTTAAAATTTAAACTCTGCAAAATTTAAAAACGAGAGGACTTTAATGCGATCAAAGCAGGCTTGCGCCGCAAAATTTCAAATTTTAAATCGCGAGGCGGGATTTAGTGCGGATTTTGATAAATTAAGGAGAAAATATGAGCGAAAATGAGAGCCAGCGCGCCGTCTGGACAGATGAGAGCCGCTGTAAGGCGTGCAACATCTGCGTAAGCGTCTGTCCTAGCGGCGCGATCGCGATGAGACAGGACGAGGGCGCCGTGCAGGGCATGATGATCGACGTGGTGGATGAGGGCGCCTGTATCGGCTGTAGGGAGTGCGAGTTGCACTGCCCTGATTTTGCGATTTTCGTCGCGCCCAAAGGCTTTAAATTCGCTCGTCTAAGCTCGCAGGCTAGAGAGATGGCTGAAAAAATCAAAAACAATAATTTTATGAAACCCAAGGACGCATAATGAGAGAGGTAATTTCCACAGGCAACGCCTTAATTGCGCGTGCGGCAATTGATTGCGGCTGTAATTTTTTCGGCGGCTACCCGATCACGCCGAGCAGCGAGATCGCGCACGAGATGAGTCGCTTGCTACCTAAGGTCGGAGGCAAATTTATCCAGATGGAGGATGAAATTTCGGGCATTTCTGTAGCTTTGGGTGCGTCTATGAGCGGTGCGAAGGCGATGACGGCAAGCTCCGGTCCTGGAATTTCGCTAAAATCAGAGCAGATCGGGCTTGGCTTTATCGCTGAAATTCCGCTTTTAATCGTAAATGTTATGCGCGGAGGTCCTAGCACTGGGCTTCCTACGCGAGTGGCGCAGGGCGATATTTTGCAAGCTCGCAACCCCACTCATGGCGATTTTCAAAGCATCGCGCTGTGCCCTGGCTCGCTAAAGGAGGCTTATACACAAACCGTGCGCGCCTTCAATTTAGCCGAGCGGTTTATGACGCCGGTATTTTTGCTGCTTGATGAGACGCTTGGGCATATGCAGGCTAAGGCGGTGCTGCCTGAAATTTCGGATCTAAAAATCGAGCGCAGGGCGGAATTTAAAGGTAGTCCGAAAGATTATGAGCCCTATGATGCTGCGCCCGATAAGCCTGCGGTGCTAAATCCCTTTTTTAGGGGATACCACTATCACATAACGGGGCTGCATCACGGCGCGAAGGGCTTTCCGACCGAAAACGAGCAGATCGTGGATCGCTCTATAAAAAGGCTTTTTAATAAAATTTCGGCGCATGAAGATGAGATCGTACAATATGAGGAATTTATGCTAGATGACGCCGAAATCTGCATCATCGCCTACGGCAGCGTTAGCTTAGCAGCAAAAGACGCGATTTTAAAGCTACGAGGGCAAGGCGTGCGTGTGGGACTTTTTCGCCCGATTACGCTATGGCCAAGCCCTGCGCGCAAGCTAAGGGAGCTAGGGGAGAGATTTAATAAAATTTTGATCGCCGAGCTAAATTTAGGACAGTATCTGCTAGAGGTGCAGCGCGCTTGTTTGAGAGATGATTTTAAGACGCTTCTTAAGGCAAACGGCAGACCGATCAGCCCTAGCGAGATTATCGAGAAAGTAAAGGAGCTTTAAATGGCGTTTGATTACGACAAATATCTAAGAACGGACAAGATGCCTACGCTTTGGTGCTGGGGCTGCGGCGACGGAGTGATCTTAAAAGCGATCATCCGCACAATTGACCGCGTAGGCTGGAGCATGGACGATGTGTGCGTGGTAAGCGGTATCGGCTGTAGTGGCAGGATGTCGAGTTACATAGACTGCAATACCGTCCATACGACGCACGGACGCGCGATAGCTTATGCTACGGGTATCAAGCTTGCAAATCCAGGCAAACACGTAATAGTAGTCACTGGCGATGGCGATGGGCTTGCGATAGGGGGCAATCACACGATCCATGGATGCCGCCGCAATATCAATCTAAATCATATCTTGGTAAATAATTTCATCTACGGGCTTACGAACTCGCAGACGAGCCCTACGACGCCGCGCGGGTTTTGGACGGTTACGGCGCAATACGGCAATGTCGATCCCAGCTTTGATGCGGCGAAACTTGCGATCGCTGCCGGAGCAACTTTTGTCGGACGCGAGAGCGTGACAAATCCAGAAAAAATCGAGCGACTTCTAGCCAAGGGCTTTGAGCACGAGGGTTATAGTTTTTTTGATATTTTTAGCAACTGCCACGTAAATTTGGGTCGTAAAAATAAAATGAGCGAGGCGGTGCAAATGCTAAAGTGGCTTGATTCGCGTACGATTTCTAAAGCAAAATTTGACGCTCTTAGCGAGGATGAGCGAGCAGGGCTATTTCCGCTTGGAGTTTTACACGAAGATAATGGGCGCACCGAATACACAAAGGCGTATCAAAAGGTGATAGACGCGGCACAAAGCGGCGAAGTGATAAATTTTGAAGGACTAAGATGAATCAATTAAGATTTGTGGGAGTGGGCGGTCAAGGCGTAATCCTAGCAGGCGAAATTCTAGCTGCGGCAAAGATCGCACACGGCGGCTATGGAATCAAGGCATCTACGTATACCTCTCAGGTACGCGGCGGACCTACGAAAGTAGATATTATCTTAAGCGATGAAGAAATTCTATATCCTTACGCGAGCGAGGGCGAGATCGATTTCATGCTCGCAACAGCGCAGAGTAGCTATGATGCTTTCAAAAATGGCGTGAAAAAAGGCGGCGTGATCGTAATCGAGCCGAATTTAGTAGCCCCGAGGGATGAGGATAGGGCAAGCTTTAAAATTTATGAAATTCCAATCATCACCATCGCAAAATACGAAGTTGGAAATGTCATCACTCAAAGTGTCGTGGCTCTAGCGATCGCAGTAGAGCTTAGTCGCTGCATGGACGCAAGGCTCGTAAAAGAGCAAATGCTCCGCTCTGTGCCTGAAAAAACCCGCGCGCTAAATGAAAAGGCGTATGATTTGGGGATAAAATATGCAAGAGAGGTTTTGGAGACGGAGTAAAATTTTATGGCAGCGAAACGATAGAAGTGGGCGGTAATATTCTAGCGGCTTTATTCTTGATTTTTTTTTGCGAAGTGCATCAGCTATAAGGATGAAATTTATCGCGTTGTTAAAATTTTTATTTTGGTACAAGTATACTCATCGCTTTTCTTAAAGGATTGCACTCGCTATCGCTTAGGCAAATTTCTAATTGCTCCTTTATTTTGCAGGAAAAATCCTTCTTGTCGCTGTTTTTTCCGTAACAAACCTTGTCAAAGTAACCGATAGCCCTATGTATATTTCCGCCGTAAAATATTTCATTCCCTGCTAGCAAAAAGCAATAATACATCATATCCGCCCCGCAAGCTTTCTTTAATGCTGAAACGGAATCTTTATATCTACCCATTGTAACCAAAAGCACCGCGCCGAGCGATCCGCAGCTTTCGTAATCTCCTTCGTCGCACTTCTTGGATAAAATTTCGACTAGCTCTGTGCATGCGCTATATTTTCCATCGCCGTTATCGCACTCTAAATTTAGCTCTTTTTCCTCCCAAGTTTTGAAAAAGCTCGAATCCATGGGTCTTGCCATACTAGAGCATATTGAAAATATGAAAGCTAGAATTATAAATTTAATTTTCTGCATTTTCTCTCCTATTTAAATTTTGATATATAAAGCGGCTTTTTAAACAACATCATCTTACGCTTTTTAACAAAATTCTTGCTTTTTTTATAGGATTGCACTCGCTGTCATTTAGGCACTTTTCCAATTCCTCTTTTATCTTGCACGCTTCGTTTTTAAACAGGCTATTTGCTGCTTCACATGTCTTACCAAGATATTTAATTACCAAATTTACATCTCCGCCATAGTGTATTTCGGTCGCACTTAGCATATAGCAGTAGGTTACTACGCCGGTCTCACAAGCTTTTTTATAAGCGGAGGCGGAGTCTTCATATCTATTGGAGTCGAAAAGCGCTATGCCGAGCGATCCACAGCTTTCATAATCTCCGCCGTCGCACTTTTTGGATAAAATTTCGACTAGTTTCGTGCATGCGCTATATTTTCCATTGCCGTTATTGCAAGAGATCGCTAAATCTTTTTCCTCTTGGGTTTGTAAATGATCTACGCTTACCTTTGCCGCCGCGGGGATCGCTACAAATGCCGTTATAAACGCGAATGCTGAAATTTTAAGATAGAATTTTTTCATCGCCGCTCCATGTTTTTAAGCGGCGATTATATATTAAAGTATTTTAGCGGGCTCTTAAAATTTTGCAGAGTTAAAATTTTGATCGCCTGCTAAATTTAGCGGCACCGTCTTCAAAAACCGTACCGCTTTAAAATTTAAAACATCGTTTCTAAATTTTTAAATGCCGCTCTTAAATTTAAACATCGCGGTGAAATTTTAAAATTTCACCGCAAGCTTTGGGCGGCTTTAAATTTAACATACCGAGTTCTGTTAGCATCCCGAGTTTGGCTGAACCCGCGTTTCGCTGCCCGTGTGGATCAGCAGAGCCTTGCCGCGTCTAAATCTGCACGGCGGATCGGCTTGCACGGATGAGTATTCCTTGCCGTTTAGCTTGTAGATGACATTGGAGCCTTGCACCGTTTTTTGGGAGTTTTGGATCGCATCTCCGGCGACCGCGCCTACTACCGCACCGCCCACGAGCCCCACGGTCTCAGCTAAGCGCCTGCTGCTGCTATGTTTGCCGAGCTTATGCCCGATGACCGCACCCGTAGTTCCGCCTGCGACGCCACCTAAAATTTTACCCGTATTGCCCTCGGAGCGCTCTAAGTTGATTTTGGCAGGCAGGACATCGACGATCTCGATCCGATCGCTCTGCCTCATGCGGTTCGTCTCGCTCGCGTCATAAACATCTCCACCATATCGATCCTGCGGGGCCGCGCAACCACAAAGTGCGATCGCTGCGATCAAACATAATGTAAAATTCTTCATGTTTTCTCCTTTATAATGAGCTACGAGCGGCATTATACTATGGATTTTTATACGAGCGGTTAAGCGGCGGCGTTAAAATTTACCGGCTCGCTGCCGCTTAAAATTAGCTGGATACGAGGCATCGTGCCGTATCTGGGTGCCTTATAAAATTTTTATTTCACTCAAAATTTATCTTATTTTGTTAGAATCATTCTTATTTTTAAGGAGAGAAAATGAAAAAACTATTAGTTTACGCTACCAAAGGCGGCGACACGAAGGTCGTGAGCGAATACATCGCTTCAAAGCTCGGCTTTGAGATCAAGGAGGCCAAAGAGCTAAATGAGGAGGATTTGGCAGGAGCGGGCGCGTTTATTTTTGCGGCTTCGACGCACGGCGACGGACAGATCCAGGCTAAATTTGACGACAAATTGGAGCTTTTGAATAAAACTGATTTTGACGGACGCAAGGTCGCGCTCATAGGCGTTGGCAACATCGAGCGCCACGGCAGCGATTTTTGCAGCGGTATGAGCACGTTTTTGCCGGTGCTTAAAAAGGCCGATCTCATCGGTGCTTGGGGTGCAGAGGGATATAAATTTAAACATTCGCGCGCCTTCATAAACGGCAAATTCGTAGGTCTTACGATCGATTTTAAGGGCGACGAGCACTGGCAGGCAAGGGCCGATAAGTGGATCGTCGCGGTTAAAGGTGAGTTTTAAATATTTCAACTTTTGCACGACCGAGCGAGCATTGGGCCCATAAAGCCCAATGCTCGTTAAATTTCGCCATTAAATTCCGCGCTCCGCTTGAAAGCGAAGCCCTCTTAAATTTTACTCGCCACAGCGTTAGAATTTCCGCCACATTCAAGCGCCGCCTGCTCATGCCGCGTAAAATTTATCGCTAGCGGGAGCCGCAAATTCCGGCTCGCTGCGCCGAATAGCTCTAAACAATTGCCGCGATAAAATTTAGTTCGCGGCAACTTGCGCGCTATTCGTGCAATAAACGATAAATTTCGCCTGCGATGCTTGATGCCGCTAGCGCGATAAAATTTCGCTTTCGCGACAAAATTCCGCCCGCAGTACTAGCGCGGCACCCGCACGTTAAAATTCCACGCTCCGCTTCCGAGCAGAGCCTCCGCATTAAAATTTTAAAATTTTTAGTTCAAAAAGTCGCTGCGTTTTACAAGCCGTGCCGCTTGAAATCACGCAGATAGGCTAAATTTTATCCTCCCAAGCTCCAAAATCTAGCCCGCGCGCAGCGCTCAATTTAATACGGCAAATTTAATGCGATCGATTTATAAAATCACCGCCCGAGCCTCAAATATCAGCGCCGCATTAGAAAAGTTATTTTATAATAACCGCATATCAAAATTTAAGGCGATCTATGAAAAGGCTTCTATTTTTCGTCGTTTTTGCGCTGGCCGCTCTCGCCGCGGCGATCTACTTCAATCTCGATAGGCGCGAAGAGGTCGCGCACAAGGCCTACGGCATCATCGATATCAGGCAGAGTTCGCTTAGCTTCGAGCGCAGCGGCCGCATTAGCGCGCTTTATCGCGACGAGGGCGATTTCGTGCAGGCTGGCGACGTCTTGGCGGCTCTGGATACGGCGGATCTGAGCTATCAAAGGCGTATTCAGATCGCAAGATGCGACGGGCTTAAATTTAGCTTGCAGAAATTACAAAGCGGCTTTCGTAGCGAGGAGATCGAGATGGCGGCGGCGAACGTAAGCGCGCTGCAAAACGCCCTACAGCTCGCTACTTTGACGAACGAGCGCCTCAAGAGCCTGGGCAAAACCAACTCCGCGTCCAAGCAGCAGATCGACGAGGCGTTTTACTCGATGAAGCGCACGCAAGCCCAGCTGCAAAGCGCGCAGGCTAATCTGCGCCAGCTTCAAAGCGGCTACCGCGACGAGGATGTCGGCACTGCGCGCGCAAATTTGGCAAGCTGCGAGGAAAATTTGAAATATCTGAACTACCAAATCGAGACGCAAAGCGTGCTAAAAGCGCCCTTTAGCGGGCAGATCAGAGCGCGCCTGAAGGAGCTTGGCGACATCAGCATACCCAGCGTGGGCGTTTTTGAGCTCAGCGAAGTAAAAAACAAGCGCGCGAAATTTTATCTAAGCGAAAATCAGCTCCGCTTCCTGCGTGCCGGACAGAGCGTGCGGATCATCGCTACGGACGGCTCTAGCGCGAGCGCAAAGGTCGCCTACGTGAGCCAAACCGCGATGTACACGCCCCGCACGGTGCAGACCGAGGAGCTGCGCGCAGATCTCGTGTGGGAGGCGCGCGCCGATTTTAGCGACGAAGATGAGCAGTTTCGCTTAGGTCAGCCGATCAGCGTGGAATTTTAACGCGCAAGCGTTGCGCGCGAAATTTTAATGCATGAGCGAAATTTTAGCGCGTGGGCGGCACTTCGGACACTGCGGGCGAAATTTGAATAGCATAGCTCGCTGCCCGAGAAATTTTACGCAACGCCGCGCAAGCCGTGTATACGGCGTGTGTGGGCCTGATGAAATTTTAAAAGTGCACTTCGAGGCGGAATTTAAACGGCGCCTGTTCGGCAGGGCAGGGCGATAAATTTTTGCTGCGCCTAAAATACATCGTCTCGGCGGCGATAAAATGCTGTGCGCTTATAACGAGGTCGTACAAAGGCGGCGTAAATTTTATCGCGCGGGTTTTGCGCGAGCCGGTAACGGCTTTGGATAAAAGATCGGAATTTCGCAGCGCAGCGAGTAAAATTTCGGCGAAATTTTGGCGCAAAGCAGCGCGGGTTAAATTTTAAAATTTGCGGCTCGGCGACGACGAGGTAAAAAATCGGGCGGTATAACGGCAACGGACTTTTTTTCTAGCGAGCGTTTTGCGATAAACAAACGGCGCGATAAAATACCGATTGTGCGCGGCGGTGAAATTTCACCCCGAAAGGCGGGCGGCGGCAAAATCTCACCGAAAGAGGCGCAGCGAAGATAGAGCTCGGCGCTCACAGCTCGCCGGGCGTCTGAAAACTCCGCTTTCGTTTGCGTTTTGAAGCGAATTTATCGCGGATACTCACGGGCTGCTTCATGTTTTGGAGACCGCCCCGTCCATGCGCGTTGTGTGCGCATCGTTAGCGGCGCGGCTAGCCGATGCGATATGCACACGCTCAAGACGGATCGGGCGTCGCGCGGAATATTCGGCGCGAGCCGTAAGCAACGCCGATCGTGCGGGCACGCAAAATTCGAGCGGGCGATTGCAGGGCGCCTAGACGCGATAGGGCTTAGTTTCGCGCGCTTGCGGTAAGTTGCGTCGAATTTATGCTATGCGAGGTTTGGGCGAAATTGTTTGACGCGCGTCGCGAAGTTTAAAGCGCGCGGCGTCTGTAGAACCGAGATGCCGCGGCTGTCACAAAACTAAGACGCCGTAGCGGTCGCAAAACCACGACGTCTTTGCGGCTGCAGAAGCAAGGCGTCGCGATAAAGAGCGCCTTTTCGGCGTGCGTAGGTCTCGTTCGTCGCGCCAAGCGACGGGGCGAGTAAATATAAAATTTGGAGCTAGGCTTGGATCTACTAAATATCGTAAATTTAAAGAAATTTTACCTGCGAGAGGATCGCAGCAAAAACGTCGTTTTTGAAAATTTTGATCTGCGAATTGACGATACGCCGCGGCTCATCAGCCTCACGGGTCCCGACGGCGCGGGCAAATCCACGCTTTTAAAGCTCATCTGCGGCATCATCGCGCCCGATTGCGGCGAGATAAAATTTGCCGGCTTCACCCCTAGCGGCGAAAATAAAGAATTCGTCCGCGCAAACGGCTATATGTCGCAGAGCCTGGGGCTTTACGAGGAGCTTAGCGTCTGGCAAAATTTAAACATTTTCGCGGGCCTAAAAGGGCTCGATCTAAAAGACGGCGAGGAGTATCTGCGCGGGCTTTTGCGCCGCGTAGGGCTTTTGAAATTTAAAGATTACGCCGTGGATTCGCTCTCCGGCGGGATGAAGCAAAAGCTCGGCGTCGCCTGCGCTATTGCGGCAAAACCGCGGCTTTTGGTACTCGATGAGCCTACCGTCGGCGTTGATCCGCTCTCGCGCAGCGAGCTGTGGGCGATCGTGCGCGAGTATCTGGATCAAAGCGGCGCGAAATGCATATTTTCGACGGCGTATTTCGACGAGGCGGCGGATGCCGATCTGACGCTGATTTTGCTCGGCGGCAAGATCATAGCGCAAGATCCCGCCGTAAAGATCACCGCGGCGCTGCGGGATCGCACCTTTCGCATAGGCGGCGAGGATTATCAGAGCTTGGCGCGCCGCTTGATGTTTAAAACGCAAAGATTTTTAAAAAACTCCCCGCTCATCGACATCTGCCCCAGAGACGGCAGCGTCGATCTGCTAAGCGAAGAGCCGATAAGCCTGCGCGATCTGCAGGAGTTTTTAAACGCAAGCCTAGAGGGTGACGGCGAAAATACAGAGCGCGAAAACGGGGGCGCTAAATTTAAACTAAGCCCGCGCGAGGCGAGCCTAGAGGATGCGTATATTTTTTTAAATAAAGCAGAGATCGGCGCGGCAAACTTCGGCTACGAAAAAAGGAGCTTCGATGCGGCTCAAACCGTCATCAAAGTGCGCGACGTGAGTAAAAAATTCGGCTCATTCACCGCTGTGGAAAATACGAGTTTCGAGGTCAAAAAGGGCGAGATTTTCGGTCTTTTGGGTCCAAACGGCGCGGGCAAGACGACGACCTTTCGCATGATCTGCGCGCTTTTGGGGATGAGCGGGGGCGAGATCTCGGTCATGGGCGAGGATCTGCGCCACGCTAAATCATCGATCAGATCGCGCATCGGCTACGTCTCGCAGAAATTTTCGCTTTACAAAAAGCTAAGCTGCTATCAAAATTTAGAGTATTTCGGCCGCAGCTACGGCATCGGCGGCATGGCGCTGAAGCGGCGCATAGAGGAGCTTTTGAGCGAGTTTGGCTTGCAGCGGCTGCGAAACGAGACGTGGCAAAACCTGCCGTTCGGCGCGGGGCGCAACCTCAGCATGGCGTGCGCGCTCATCCACCGCCCTGAGATTTTGTTTCTCGACGAGGCCACCAGCGGCGCCGATCCGCTCTCGCGCAGGCTTTTTTGGAACCGCATAAATGCGCTCGCGCGCACCGGCGTGAGCGTGGTCGTGACGACGCATTTTATGGAGGAGGCGGAGTATTGCGATCGGTTTTTGATCCAAGATCGCGGCAAAATCCTGGCGCTAGGCAGTCCCGACGAAGTCTGCGTGCAGCGCGGGCGGCGGCTTAGCGTGCAGCAGGCCTTCATAAACGAGGTGCAAAAATTTAGAAGCGAGGCGGGCGATGAGGGCTTTTGATCTAAATTTTGCGCGAGCTGCGAGGATTTTTGATCTGAATTTTATGCGGGCGGAGCGAAAAGCTGCGCGCCCGCGCGGTAAAATTCTAAGCGGCGAAAGGGTCTTGCGAGGCGATGAAATTTTAAACGGCGGCGGAATTTTGAGCGGCTTGGCTCTTAATGTCGGTAAAATTCTAAGCGGCAGCAGGATTTTTAGCAGCGGCGAAATTCGGAGCGATAGTAAAATTTTAAATGGCGGCGGAATTTTAAGAGATTGCGAAATTTCAAGCGGTAGTGGAATTTTGAATGAGACGTCGCGCAGCAGGGTACGGCGCGGATTTTGTAGATGGATACTGCGCGAGCTCCGCGCTGAAGCGAGCCCGCTTCGTCTGCGCCGTAAATTTCAAAGCGCGAACGGCTCGCAAATAGATCATAAATTCAAAAGAGCGACCACTCTGCAAACAGATCGCAAATTTAAAATGGCGGTCAGTTTGCAAACAGCTTGTAAATTTAAAGCCCTAATGCAAAAATTTCATCGCGGATTTTGCGCCGCCGCGGAGCTTTTGCGTCAGAAATTACGCAGCGAGACAATGCCGCGGTGCATAAAATTTCAAAGCCCGCCGTATGTGCTCGCGCGATCAAAATTTCAGGGCGCGATGAGCGAAATGGGCGCGGGCAGTCCATCTGTGCCGTTAAAATTTCAAATCTCGGTTGCCGCACTTTTGCAATTAAAATTTGGGGGCGTGCCAAATGCGATCACGCGGCTAAAATTTCAAAGCGCGGCAGTCGCCGAATTTGCGCGATCAAAATTTAGAGGCTCGCCGCGAGCGGCGCAGCGGCGTAAAATCCAAGTGCAGGGGCAGGGCGGATGAACTTTACCTTTTTAAAAATCCTAGTAAAAAAGGAGTTTGCGCAGATCGCAAAGGACCGATCGGCGCTTGTGATCGCGTTTTTGATGCCGTTAATTTTGGTCGTGATCTACGGATACGCGATGCGGATGGACATAAAGCCCGTCAAAGTGGGCTTCGTAAGCGATCTGGGCTCCAAAATCGAGCGGGATCTGCTCGGCGGATTTTTGGGCTCAAAATACCTACAAACCCGCGTTTACACGGACTTAGAGAGCGCGAGGAGAGATTTTAAGGCGCACGAGATCGAGAGCATTTTGTATTTTGATCCGCGCTTTGCGGCGAAATTTCAAAGCACTTTGGGCGGACTCGGCGACGCGGGCGGCGGCGTAAATTTAAACCTTTCTAGCGACGACAGCTCCTCCACAGGCGGCGCGGACAATCTCCAAAATGTGAGCGGCGGCGCAAATGTCCGTCCGCTTGAGGACAGAGGCGCGGGCACGGAGAGCGACATAAACGCCTCCACAGGCGGCGCAAGCGGCGAGAGTTTGCACCGCAACGGCGCGGAAGCGGGCGGCAGCGGAGTAAATTTAAGCGGCGCGACTGTAAATTCCGGTAGCAGCGCAGGCGACGTGAGCGCAAATCAAGGCAGCGCAAATTTAATCGGCGGCGCAGGCGATACGAATACGGGCCTCATGGGCGGAGCAGACGATCTCCAAAATACGAACGGCGGCGTCAATGCAAGCCCTTCCGCTAACGGCGCTCACAGCGCGGGCGGCGTTGTAAATAACGGCGGCAGCTCAAGTAATGTAGGCGGCTCAAATGGTGCAGGAGGCGGCGCGAGCGGCTCGAATAAAGACGGCGCCGAGATTTTCCTTATCCAAAACGCCACTCAGTCGCAGCTCGCGCTTCTTAGCTACGTCTATGTCGCGGGCGTAATCGAGCAGGTTTTGGCGCAAGATTACGGCTTTTTAAACACAAATTTAAACGCCGCAGCAAAGCCCGTCAGCGTGAATTATCGCAGCTGGTTCAACGAAGCCAACGAATCGACGTGGTATCTCGTATCTGCCGAGTACGTGGGGATTTTGGGGCTCATCTGCCTGTTTATGGTCGCGGTCGTGATCTCGCGCGAATGGGACCGCGGCACGATCGCCTCGCTTTACAACTCCAATGCAAGCGCACTTGAGATCGTCACTGCCAAGGTCGGCGCGTATTATTTCCTGGCGCTTTTAGGCGGCGCGATGACGCTCGTTTACGGGCAGGTTCTTTTAGGCATCCCGATCCGCGGCAGCGTGGCGATGCTACTGGCGACGCTTTGCGTCTTCGTGCTGGAGATGACCTGCCTAGGCATGCTGATCTCGGCGATCTGCAAAAATCAATTCCTAGCGCAGGAATACGCCATCGTCATCGGCTATCTGCCCGTGACGCTGCTTAGCGGCATGATATTCGATCTGCGCGGACTGCCCGCGGCGGTCAACTTCATCGGGCACCTGCTGCCGCCCACATACGCGGTCGAGTCCTTTCGCATCTGCTTCCTATCGGGTGGACAGAGCGCGACGCTGTGGGTAAACCTCGCCATTCAGGCGCTCGGAGCGGTTTTGTTTTTCAGCTTGTGCGTGCTTAGCGTAAAAAGGGGCGCGCGATGAAATTTTTATTTTTGCTTTACGCTTGCGCGGAGAAATTTCGTGCCGCAAAAATCGACGCAATTAACGTTTCGCTTTCGCCCAAGGCATCGATGGCGGAATTTCACGCCGCCAAAAGAGAGGACGCGATGAAATTTTTAGAATTTTTTTGCAAGCGAGCGGAGCGTGGGCTTGAAATTTTAAAATTTAGCGCCGCAGAGAGCTTAAAAAGCCGCTTTGAGCTGCAAAAGCAAGCGGCGGAATTTTTAAAATTTTCGCCTATGCCGTGCAATCGGTTTGGAATTTTAATTAAAAAGCAAGCTTTGGCAGCGCGATCTTGCGACGTAGCCACGAGAGGGAGTGCGCGATGGGATTTTTAAAGTTCACGCACGCTCTAGCGCGTCTCGCGAACGCCGTGCAAAATTTTATATCGCAGCACAGATTTAGAATTTTAAAATTTGTGCCCGGATGCGTGCATTATGCACACATCGCACAAAATTTCGCATCGCAGTGCGAATTTAAAATCTTAAAGTTTATTCACGAGCCGCCGCATGCTCTGCGCCATGCTTTAACACGTGCTCCGCGTCGTATTTTGCCGCGCACAGATAAAGCCGAAGTAGGGCGCGCGGCACCGCTTACTTCGCGGTATACGTACGACGCGACAGAAAAACGGTGCGCGGTTAGATTTAATCATGCGGGCGGATATTCGAATTTTGTGCGCCGCCGCATAGTGCGACTTCGTAGCGCAGCTATACGGCGCGGCTACAAAACGGCGCGCGCGGAAAAATTTAGTAAATTTGGCCTCACAAACGCGCTTTTAAATTTCATCTCCTTGCCGCCGCGTAAATTTAAGCTTGCACTTTTAAAATTTACGCGCGAGGTGCTGCGCAATAGATCTGAAATTTTAAATTTTACGCCCAAGCTGAGTAATCGGTTTGAAATTTTAAAATTTACGCGCGCGCCGCATAAATTTAAACCCGCGTCCATTCCGTTTTTAAATTTTATCTCAAATTCCGTTCCGCCCGCCAGCGCCTCTAAATTTGAAAATGGCGCTAAATTTAAAGGTGCCGCTAAATTTGAAAGGAGCGCGCGATGAACGCTCTGCGAAAATCCCTGCTTCGAATTCGCGCGCTGATAAAAAAGGAATTTTTGGCGATGTTTCGCGACAAGGGCACGCGCATGGTGCTGATCGTGCCGGTGCTGGTGCAGGCGATCATATTCGGCTACGGCGCGAATTTCACCCCCGAGCAGGTGCGCTACGCGATTTTGGACGATGCCCGCGATGCGACGTCCACCGCGCTGGTGCAGAGCATCGCCGCTACGCCGATGTTTAAGACCGAACTTGGCTGCAAAGACCTAACCTGTCTGCGCCGCGCCGTAAGCGAGGGCGAGGCGATCATTGGGATCTATTTCGGCAGCGATTTTAAGGATACGCACGAGTTTCTGATCATCGCGGATTCGCGCAATACGACCTTGGCGAACACCGTCATCGGCTTCGTGCAGGCCATAGCGGGGGAATACAACGCGCAGCATTTTGTCAATTTAATCAGCATAAATCCGCGCTATGTTTTTAACGAAAACACGATCACGCGCTACACGATCATGACGGGGATGATTTTGGGGCTTTCGATGATTCAGGTGCTGATGCTATCGGCGTTTAGCGTCTCCCGCGAGCGCGAGGAGGGGAGCTTCGATATGATGCTGATGACGCCCGCAAACCCGCTTGAGATGCTGATCGGCAAGGCGACGCCGCCCGTGCTGATCGCGATCGCGCAGGGGCTCGCGCTGTTTTTGATCTGCGTGTTTTACTTCGAAATTCCATTCCGCGGGCGCTTTGCGCACCTTTTTGCGATCATTGCGATCTTTAGCGCTTGCAACGTAGGCATCGGCCTCGTGATCTCGACCGTCTGCAAAACCTCGCTACAATCGGTCGTGAGCTCGTTTTTGTTCCTGCTGCCGTGCATTATGATAAGTGGGCTGATAACGCCTGCGGACGCGATGCCGCGGTGGTTTTACTACATCGCGCACCTAGATCCGATGTATTATGCCAACAACTGCATGTGGCGGATCTATCTGGAGGGCGCAAGCCTGGGCGAGCTGTGGCATCTCATCGTGCCGCTGCTGCTGATCGGCGTGGGCACGTTGAGCTTTGCGGCGTCGCTTTTTAGAAATAAGCTGGATTAGGGATTTAGATCGGAATTTTAGAATTTCAGCTGGAATTTTGGCTTGGATTTTGCTTCGTAGGAATTTTCGGATTGAACCTCTGCTTAAAATTTTAAATTGATCGCGAAATTTCGGCTTGGAATTTTGCCCTAAATTTTGCGCGTTCGTAGCGGATAAAATTAAATCAAAATCCCGTGTTTCCGCCCGATGCACCGCGCGTCGCGATAAAATTCCGCGCCTTAAATTTTAAAAATTTTGCAAAATTCCATCTTGCGAATAGAGTTAGAATTTAAATCCGGGGTTGCCCGGGCGTCTTGCGGCGGTCGTATCATCTGCGCTCGCCTTGGAAGCGGGCTTTTTCGCATCGTCCGCGTCTGATTTCTTAAAAGCAGCTAGTTTACTGTAAATGCTCAGTTTTTCGCCGTCCGCGCCTAGCTTGGCGCCGTCAAGCTCGCTAGAATTTTCCGCGCCGCATAACCTTGCGGGGTTGAATTTTATCCACGCTATGATTAGCAAAATCCCCGAAAACGCCGTTACCAGCGACGCTGCGATTAGATACGGCAGAGCGAGGATTACGCCTATTTCAGCTAGCGCGCCCGATACCGCTTCGCAGGGCCATGCCACAGACACCACTATGCCGTAGATTTTAAATAAATCCACGCCGCTAAGTGTGGCTAGGCGGCAGTTTAATACGCCCCAGATTATCACCGCTGCGCACGTCGAAAGGACGTAGAGCAGGGTGTAGAGTAGACCTAGCATCGCGCCCTCTTTTAGCGCTACTACCATGGCGCAGTAGCACAAAATCGCGACGATCGGGATACTTTCTATCAGCCTATAGGTCTTAACGAAGCGCACGCCTAGCGCCTTTTCTAGGCAAACGAAGCAGTCGTAAAATATCGCTAGTGTCGCTAGTAGCGCTAAAACTCTAAAAATCGCGACCGCGTCCTCGTCTATGCTGCTTACGCCCACCGTGCCGCTTACGCCGATGCCTAGCAAAATCACGGCACCTAAAACTCCGCGGAATTTCGCCTTGCTAAGCAGATCTTGCTTTGAAATTTCTTTCATTTTTATCCTTTGAATTTTCTAAATTTACGCGCTATCTTGCGGCTTTGCTGCGTGCGGCGATGCTGCGCCGGATAGCGCGGCTTGGACGTTGCGGTTTAGACTTGCAAAAGCGCGCGGTTGCTGCAAAACGAAAGCGCTTCGGCTTAGGCGAGCTTTTCTATCTTGCTCCAGGCTAGTAGGTGCACGACGCTAGTTATTATGAGAGAGGCAAACGGCAAAAATTCCTTAAACGATGTGATGACTAAAGCCGCAACCGTATCACCAATTTGCGGCTTGGAGGTAGCCAAACCGAAGGGCCCTGCGCCACATAGCCAATTTAGCGCGAAAAAGAAGGCGCAGAGCCACACGTAGATCCGAAATATCATCACGCCGCTTACTCGCGCCAAAGAGAAATTTATGCGAAGCCACGCTACGATTATGTAGATTGCGGTTGCGGGCACCGCTAAATTCCATATAGTCTCTTCTATCATCTCTTTTATCGTTACTTCTCTGTAACAACCTGCCGGATAAAATAATAAAAGCGCCACGAAGCAGATACAGATCATCACGCAGTTGCGGTAAAGCGCCGCCGCTTTTATGCCGCTAAGCATTGAAATTTTGCGGAGCACTCTTAGCCTATAAATCACCGAGAAACAGATAAGAGTGATAAAAATTCCGCTGACTATTAAGAACATTCCGCCGGAAGCAAGGCCTATCACCTTAAAAACCGCGAGTACCGCCGCTAAAAACAGGTCGATGCCAGTGCTGATCATCCCCTCTTTTCTTACCTGAGATACGAGATCTTGCATAATAAGCCTTTTTGAAATTTATCTCGAAGTGTAAAACGCTAATCAAACCGGAAAGAGCGAAATTTCATCGTGACGAGAGGTTCGCGAAATTTCAAACCTCCGCGCTTATCTTTTCTATCTTGCTCCAGGCTAGTAGGTGCACGATGCCAGTTATTATGAGAGCGGCAAACGGCAGGAGCAGTTTAAGCATTACGACAGCAATAGCTAAAGCCGAGACCTGCTCGGTCCGCGGCTCGGAGGAAATAGCTATAGCAATAATCGCTGCATTGCATAGTATATTTAGCACAAAAAGTCCCACACAAAGCCACACATAAGTCCGAAAGGTACTCACGCCGCTTACGCGCGCCAAAGAGAAATTTATGCGAAACCATGCGACGATTATGTAAATAACGCCTACGAAAAGCGCTAGTCCAAATATCGCCGCAAATGGATTATCACTCTGCCCGCCGTCTGCGTCAGGCTCTCTCGGATAAAGGTAATTGAGCACGAGCGCTAGCGCAAAAAAGCAGACGCAGATTATTATGCAGTTGCGATAAAGTGTCGCTGCTTTTATGCCGCTAAGCACTGAAATTTTTCGGAGCGCCTGCAATCTGAAAAATACTGAAACACAAATAAAAGCAATCAAAATTCCGCTAGCGATATAATTTATCATCTCGTCGTCAAGGCGCCATGGCTCGCTGAAAGAGACATAGCCTACTACGATAAAAACCACGGGTAGTGCCACCAAAAACAGATCGATGCCGGTGCTGATCATCCCCTCTTTTCTTGCCTGAGATACAATGAATTGCATATATAAACCCTTTTTAAAAATTTGACCAGAAGTATATATAAACAAGCATAAAATATAAATTAAACCGATCAGATCGGAATTCTATCGCGACAAGATATTTGCGAAATTCTAAACTTTTACGCTTATCTTTTCTATCTTGCTCCAGGCTAGCAGGTGCACGATGCTAGTTATTGTGAGGGTCATGGGGAATATCAAATGGTATAGTGCATTTAACGGAAAAAGGATGACACAGAACCACACATACGTCTCAAAGATCCCCACGCCGCTTACGCGTGCTAGAGCAAAATTTATGCAAAACCACGCTACGATCATGTAGATTGCGCCCGCAAACGCTATTAAAATGCACAATATCATTGCCAAATGCTTGTGTGAGATCGATAAAGGAATCGATAAAAAAATGCTTGTTATGGCAATGACACAGATGCAGACAATTACGCAGTTGCGGTAAAGCGCTGCCGCTTTTATGCCGCTAGGCATTGAAATTTTGCGGAGCGCTCTTAGCCTGAAAAATACCGAAACACACAAAAGAGCAAAAATAATTCCGCCAGTGATATAGGTAGCCGTCTTGTTGCCGCTAAGCCTTAGCATATCGTTCTTAGCAATATCTAGCGCAACTAAAGTCGCAGGCACCGCCGCTAAAAATAGATCAATGCCGGTGCTGATCATCCCCTCTTTTCTTGCCTGAGATACGAGATCTTGCATATATAAGCCTTTTTAAAATTTATCTCGAAGTATACATAAATCGATGTAAAGCAGGAATTAAATAGCTAAATTTAAAATTTTTAAATTTCGTTGCGGCAAGCTTGCAAACTACGAAATTTCGGAATTCCAGGAATTCTACCAGAGCGAGAATAAAATTTCGCCGCGGGATTTAAAACGGAATTCCATCTATGGATTTGCAGGCAGAATTCTACTACAAAAATTTTAAACCACAAGCGCGGTATCTTTCATTGCGCGCTTCGAAAACCGGCAAGCCGCAGGTAGAATTCCGCTATGAGATTTCTGATCAGAATTTCTCGGTAAAATTTCACTATGGAATTTAGACTGGAATTCTAAGGCAAAACCTCGATATAAAATTTTAATCAGAATTTCAAGACGGCATTTCAAAACAAAATTTCGCGATTTAAATTTAACTCAAGACAAAATCCCACGATTTAAAATTTCACGCCGATTGATGAGTTGCTTTGTCGCGCCGCTACTTCACCTGCGCGCTGAAAATTTGCGTGATGCTGGGGATTTGCTCGCCCGCAACGTCAAATTCCGCCGTTTTGATCTGTACGCTGTAGAGCGAGCTAAGCGCGGTTTCGGTTAAAATTTCGTTGCTTGCGCCGTAGTTGTAGCTAAGATCATTTCGCAAGATCAGTGTGCGATCGGCGACTGCGAGGGCATGGTTAGGCTGGTGGGTGGTAAAAACTATGCTCGCATCGCTATTTGAGCGCAGATTCGCGATGAGGCTTAGCACGCGGTCTTGGTTTTTGATATCAAGCGCGCTTGCAGGCTCGTCCAAAAACAGCACGTCGCTGCCGCTAGCTAGGGCTCTAGCAAAGAGCACGAGCTGCCTCTGCCCGCCGCTAAGGGCGTTAAAGCTGCGCTTTTGCAGATGGGCGACGCCTAGCGTATCCAGAGCGTCAAGGCAGATTTGAATATCCTTTTTGCCCGGTTTTGAAAAGAGCGAGATCTCGCGTACCCGCCCCATCAGTACGATGTCAAGCACGCTGTAATCAAATGCGACGTTAAAGCTTTGAGGCAAGAAAGCAAATTTTGCCTTGCGCACGATCTCGCCTTCTTTAGGCTGCAAAATCCCCATCATACACGACATTAGCGTGCTTTTACCTTGCCCGTTTAAGCCCAAAATCGCTAATGTTTGAGAGCTGGCAAGCTCGAAGTTTAAGTTGCGAAAGCAGAATTTTTCCGCCTCGTAGTAAAAGCCAGCATTTTTTACCTCAATTAGATTTTGCATTTTTGGCACTCCTTTTTAGAAGTAGGGCAAAGATCGGGCTTCCGATGAGAGCGGATAGAATTCCTAAAGGAATTTCGGCGCTACTTAGCGAGCGAGATAGATCGTCGATTGCCAGCATAAAGATCGCTCCTGCGATGAAGCAGGCAGGCATTAGCTTCACGTGGTCGCTGCCTGCGATGAGCCTGGTGGCGTGCGGCACTACAAGACCTACCCAGCCGATATTTCCGCTGACGCTAACTTGTACGGCGATCAGAGCAGTGCAAAGCGCTAGGATCGTGCAGCGCAGAAACTTAACATCCACGCCTAGCACGCGCAAATCATCATCATTTAGACTGAGTAGATTAAACCGCCATCTCAGCGCGATTAAGACTGCAGAAGCGGGCAGGGCGATCGCGCACATCAAAATTACTTTATCATATCCTGCGCTTACGAAGCTTCCTAGTAGCCAAAAAACGATATTAGGCAGTACTTCCTCATCGTCTGCCAGATACTGCACCAAGCTCGTAAGTGCGGCAAATACGCCGTTAATGACTATACCTGCTAAAATGAGTGAAAAAATATCAGCGCGTGCTACGAATTTTGCCAAAAGATAGAGTAAAAATAGCGCCGCAAGTCCGAAGCAAAATGCAAAACCCGCAAGCCATAAGCCGCTCAATCCTAGCAAGATACAAAGCGCGCCGCCGAATGCTGCTGCGGTGCTAACGCCTACGATGTGCGGGCCAACGAGCGGGTTTTTAAATACCGCCTGTAAGCTCAAACCCGCGATAGCAAGCGCTCCACCGCAAAGGCTGGAGAGTAGAATGCGCGGAATTCTAACATCCAGCATCACACTTTTGGCGGCTTCATCGCCACCTCCGCTAAAGAGAATTTTAAAAATTTCTTCTAGTGGGATATGAAACTGCCCGCTAGCGAGCGAGATTAGCGCCAGCACTACCCAAAAAAGAAGTAGGATTAGGTTCAGCATTATTTTTGATATTTGACGCGGTAAAATTTCTCGTAGAATTCCTCTACTTTTTTATCAAAGTTTGCGTCCTTAAAATTTTGCGGATAAAGTTTCATCGCAAGCCATTCCTCACCAAGCGCCATCGCTTCAGCAGTCGGATGCCCCCAGGCTTTAACGAATTCAGGCATTAGATAAATTCTATCCTCTTTCACGGCGCTAAGACCTTTTAGCGCAGGGTTCGCCTTAAGTTCGGCAGGTACTTGAGGATAGCGATTTTGTACTAAGATAATCTGCGGATTCCATGCTAAAATTTGCTCCGGCGAAACCTGTTTGTAGCCCTTTATATCTGCAGCGGCGACGTTTGTCGCACCCGCTCTTGCTAGCATTACGCCAGTATATTTGCCACTACCGTAGGTCGTAAGATCGGGATTCGCCATATAAACTCTAGGTCTTTTATCTACGATAAAATTGCTAAATTTGGCATTTAAATCAGCTTGTGATTTTTTAACGAAATCTATTAGTTCAGCGGCATCCTTTTCGTGATTGCTTAGTTCGCCTAGAATTTTAACCCCCTCATAAAAGCCCTCATCGTAAGCAGCGAAGCTATCGCGCTCACCTTTAAAGGTCGGATTTAGCTTAGCTTTTTCCTCTTGTGCAGAGCTGAAAAATGAAATACCTACGACTGGGATTTTCAACTCCTCCATTTTAGCGATATATTCTTTAGGGAAGTAGTTGACCACTACGACCGCATCGGGCTTTAGACTAAGCAGAGCTTCGTAATTGACATCTTTGATATCGCCCGGATTAGGTAGGTTTTTAAAACTTGGTGCCAAACGATTATACTCTTTGCCTAGGCGCTGCTCCCAGCTTTTTAGGATGCCTACGACCTTATCTTGGGCGTTGATTTCGTTTAAGACATTGAGCGCTTCGTGGTGTAGCACGACGATGCGATTTACTTGATCCGGGATCGTGACCTTGCGGCCGAGCTGATCGGTAATCGTGCGATCTGCAAAAGTCAGGCTAGCGCAAAGCGCTGCGCCAAGAAGGATTGAGTGAAGTTTAAGCATTTTTTCTCCTTGAAAATTCCGCGAAAATATGCGGGATTAGAATAGCGGAATTATAGCCGATCGGCATAAAATCTAGATAAATTTTTATATAAATTATTTCATTTTTTCGTGGGGAATTTCAGATGCTTTCGTAGGGCAAAATTTTGTGATTTTACGCAGAATTTTGCTATAAAAATTTTTGCCCTTCTTCTCTAGGCTAATCGGATACTGCCCGATGCCCAGCGATACCGCAAATAGCAGGACCCAGAGCAGCAGCAGGGCGGAAAATTTCATTTATAGCTCGTGCGGTAGAATTTTTGATAAAATTCCTCCACTTTTTTGTTAAATTCCGCTTCGTCAAAGTGCTTCGGATAGAGCTTCATCGCTAGCCACCACTCGCCAAGCGCCATGGCTTCGGCGGTCGGATAGCCCCACGCTTTGGCATATTCGGGTATCATGTAAATTTTATCCCCTTTGACCGCGCTTAAATTTGCAAGCTGCGGGTTGGATTTGAGCTCGGCCGGCACCTGCGGGTAGCGATCCTGCACGAAGATCATCTGCGGCGCCCACGCTAAAATTTGCTCCGGCGAAACCTGCTTGTAGCCTTTGATACTATCCGCTGCGACGTTTTGCGCGCCTGCGCGCATAAACATTATGCCCGTGTATTTGCCGCTGCCGTAGGTCGTAAGATCGGGATTTGCCATGTAAATTTTAGGTCTTTTATCGACGATGAAGTCGCTAAATTTAGCCTTTAGCTGCTCTTACGAGGTTTTGACGAAGCTTATGAGCTCGGCGGCCTCTTTTTCACGGTTTGCGACCTTGCCAAGAAGCTCGATCCCGTCGTAAAAGCCCTCGGTGTAGGCGGCTTCGTCGTCTTTGAAGGTCGGATTTAGCTTGCCCTTATCGGCAGCGTCGCTGCGCTGAAAGCTAACGGCGACGACTGGGATTTTGAGCTCCGTCATTTTGTCGATGTATTCTTGCGGGATGTAGTTCGTGACGATCACGACGCCCGGCTTTAGCAAAGCACCGCCTCGTAGTTGATGACCTTCAGATCGCCAGGTGTGGGCATATCTTTGAGGCTCGGCGCTAGGCGGATGTAGTTTTTGCCGAGCGACTTTTCCCACGACTCCTGCACGCCGACGACCTTATCCAGCGCGTTTAGCTCGTTGAGCGCGTTTAGGCTTTGGTGCTGAAGCACGACTATGCGCTTAACCTGATCAGGCAGCGTGACGTCGCGACCTAGCTGATCAGTTACGACGCGATCTGCAAAAAGCGAACTCGCGCACAGCGCAAGAGCTAGCGCGAAAGAGTGAGGCTTACTCATTTTCTATCCTTTAATTTAGATTATATACTTCTTAATACGCCCGATTTGCGCGCTTTTTAGGCGGTTACGTTTAGAAAATATACTTTGAAATATTATAGATTTTTAATGATAAATTTTAGGTAAAAGATGAAATTTTAAAGTAGGGCAAATTTAAAAATTTACATCGTGCGCATGGGCTTCGCGTAGAATTTCGCGGTGCGATATGGAATTTGTGAAGCAAATTTGTAAAATTTCAAGCGCTCGCGCGTAATTTTAGATTGGATTTTATGATCTATTTTGCAGGCGTCGTCCATAAATTTTTATTCCAAAGCTCCGCGCCCGAAATTCCTTTAATCCTAATCCAGGCGATAAGTTCTAAAATTTCAGATAAAAGGATTATCGTGAGTACAATGTACGCTGCGGTTGCGCTACTCATTTCCGGTAGTTTAATAAACGAATTGATGATTTCTACAAGCACTAAAGATATAAAATATAACCACGCGTAAGCATAAAAAATTTTACTCTTAGTGGCTTCTCCTAAGTAGCAATATACTATTGCCGGTGCTATGGTGCCGATAATCTTAAACGCTGTAATCGTTACATACCAAATGGTAACAAATTGCGTCTCTTTAATTTCCATAGAGTGATTAAGTCCTATAGCCATAGCCGCTAAAATGCAATAGAATGCCTCCACGAAAGAACCGCCTCGCTCGTGTAAGGTATAATCTAGAGTCTCCAAGCTCACAATATTATTATTCATAGAGTATGGTAAAAGCGAAATAAATACGATAGTCCAAAGCACTCGGGCGATAAAGTTAATTAAATACGCCCTAAAGACCTTACTATCAGAGATACCCGAGATCATTTTGGTCGCGGAGAGCTTAAAGACCATCGAAGTAAAAATCACGGCGACGATTGCGGCTGCGGCGGCAAAAAATCCTCTCATCGTAATGTCGCGCAAAAACTCGCAACAAGCCCAAATGATCAGATAACAGCAGATCGATAAAACGCTAGAGGCTATGCCGCGAAATTTTATGGCGTCTAAAGTGTTGCGCTTCATTTTTTGCCTTTGGATTTTAAAATTTATGGCGAAGATTATACATGCCTGGTTTTGAAATTTAGATAAATTTAGAAACTGCGTATTGCTAAATTTTGAAATTCGCATCGAGCGCAAGAAAAAATTTGCTAAGAGCAATACAAGGGGAGGGCGTAAGTAAAATTTCAATGGAATTAATCTATTTTGCCTAAAAGATTAAATTCTAAAAGAGGGCAAATCAGGAATCTGCGAGTAAGCAGGGCAATTTAGCTTTTGCGCTAGTTAAATTATGAAATTTTTATTTTATCCCGCACAATGTGTCTATATCTAGAACAATTGACTTTAAATTTAAAAGCTAAATGGAACGATAAGTAAGGCAGAATATAAAACCTAATGATAGAAAATTTACATTTAATCTTTTGGGTTCTTTAGACGATATACGATAATTAGTGTTGAAAAGCGCCAAAATCCCCATAGTTTTAGATATTTTATATTGAAAACTATAATTTTCAAGTAAAAATCTAATACAAAATTCACGCATAATTATATGAATAATTTCATGTATTTTTAACGCATTTGTTGTTTTTATTAATGGTTTTTATTAGAAGAATTTTTACATAAATCTATTTTCTATATTTGATAATTTGACGCGACTTCAAATAAAATCAGCAAGACGATGTGCTTTCTGCAAGAATTAAAATAGATAAATATCTGAATTGGGCAAAAATGAAGTTTTTGAAGTTTTCTTATGCACGGAGTTTAAATTCGAAATATGGGAAGTTATTGCCCCTAGAAAATGCCCTCTTTTATTCAATAACCAGGCGCATTAGATACATATCCTCGCCGTCGATTACGCTGATTTCGGAGCTTTTGCAGCGCGGACAAGAAAAATCGTTCTGCGTCAAATCTCCGCTAAAACCGCAGTTTTTGCATTTTACGACGATTTCTTGGGTATGGATGATGAGATCCGCATTTTCGCAGACGGTGCCTGTACGAAAGACTTCGTAGCAGTTTTGCAAGTAATGTGCTTCTACGCCGCTTAGTCGCCCTATTTTTACGTGCAGCTCCCTTATCTGTGGACTTTTCGAACCAAATGCATCGTAAGACGCCTGTGGTTTCGCATCTAAATTTTTATAAAAATCGCCGTTTTTGTCGTTCGAGTCCATATTCGCAATGCCCGTATTTTCGGTATTCTTAGTGTCTATGCCGGTATTTGCGAAATCCGTATTTTCATTGGCAGTATCGGCGATGTCGCAGCTATTTTTACCGCCCTGCTCGGCCGCGCCTTTTTTCTTCGCTTTTTCGGCGTTTAACGCCTTTTCACATAGCGCCACAAGATCCGCTACGATCGATAGTTCATGCATTTTTTCCTCTAAATTTTACGGCCGCGCCGTATTATTCTATACGAAATTTTGTTGTAAATTTAAAAACGTGCTCTGAAATTTAGGCTTAAATTTGCCGAATTTGCACGCAAATTTAACAAATCCTCGGCAGCAGCTCGCCTTTCGGAAGCTCCAAAAATCGCTGCGATCCGTAGGCATTTTGCAAAATCACTCGCCCTTTTGCCACATACGGAACTTGAAATTGCCCCGCCCTATTTTCTGATACTGTGCCCGCGTCGCTCGCACCCACAGATCCATCATGTGTACTAGGTCTAGGCGTCAAAGCGCCCTTAAATTCGCCTTTGTCGTGTCCTACTTCGCGTACCTCGCCGATGATTGCGGCATTTGCGTCAAATTCGCGCAGTATCTCAAGCGCCCTATCTGCCTCGGCACCATCTTCTACGATCGCTACGAAAGTGCCTTCGTTTGCAAGCTCGTATGGCTCAAAGCCCAGTAGCTCGCACACGCCAACTACTTCGTTGCTGATTTTGATATCCTCTTCACGCACTAAAAATTCAAGCCCGCTAGAGCTTGCAAATTCGTTCAAAACCGCGCTGAGCCCGCCGCGCGTCGCATCTCGCATCGCTTGGATCTTTACGCCTTGCAAGATCAGCTTTTCGACCGCAGCGCAAAGCGGTTTGCAGTCGCTTTGTAGCTCGCTGCTTAGCGCGATCTCGTCGCGCGCCGCGAGTATCACCGCCCCGTGCCGCCCGATGTCGCCGCTAAGAAGGATTTTTGCGCCCGCTTTGATGTTTTGAACGCGCGCAGGTCGCAAAACACGGCCGATGCCGCTAGTGTTGATGAAAATTTTATCGCATTTGCCGCGCGGCACGACCTTCGTATCTCCGCAAACGATACGAACGCCGCAGCTTCGCGCGGTGCTCGCCATCGAGTCCAGGATGCGTCGCAGCTCGCTTAAGCTAAGCCCCTCCTCGATGATGAGTGCGCAGCTTAAAAACAGCGGCTTGGCGCCCACCATCGCAAGGTCGTTGACGGTGCCGCAAACGGCGATCTTGCCGATGTCGCCGCCATTAAAAAATAGCGGTGTGACGACGAAACTATCGGTGCTGAAAGCCAGCTCGCCGCCGAAACTAGCCGCCGAATTCAAAGCAGAGTTCGCCGCGCGATCAAAACCCGCCCTGGCGTCTAAATTTAAATCGTCTAAATTTAAATTTAGTATCGCGCTGTCGTTGTTCGCGCGTAAAATTTCATTATCAAACGCCGCAAAGATCGTCTCGTTGATGAGCCTATTCATCTCCTCGCCGCCGCCGCCGTGGCTTAAAAGTATAGTTTCGTTCAAATTTTTCCTTTTCACTCGGTTTTAAATTTATAAGCCCGTATTCCGCAGCCGAACAAGCCGTGCCGCTACGGCGCCGCGCAAAATTTTAAAGCAAATTTAGTGCAACGTTTTTCTTCGATTAAAATTTTAAAGTACGACTTATTTTTAAAATTTACGCTCTGCGATACCGCGCGCAAAATTTAGCCCGCGTTTTTGACGTCGCCGTATTTATAGTACGCCGCGCATGCGCCTTCGCTTGAGACCATGCACGATCCTATCGGGTTTTGCGGCGTGCAGTGCTTGCCGAAAACCTTGCAATCATAGGGGCTTTTTTTGCCGCGCAAAATTTCGCCGCAGATACAGGCCTTGCTCTCGGGAGCGCTCTGTACGCTGCAATCAAACTGCACCCTGGCATCCAGCGCCGCGTACTGCGGGCGTAACTTCATGCCACTTTTTGGAATTTCGCCGAGCCCTCTCCACGAAAAATCATAAATTTCAAAATATTTATCTATTAAATTTTGCGCTTTTTGGTTGCCGTCCTCTTTTACGACGCGCTCGTATTCGTTAAAAACCTCGTAGGTGCCGGCGTTTTGCTGCTCCACCAAATTTAACACGCCCGCCATTATATCAAGCGGCTCAAATCCGCTTACGGCGATCGGTTTTTTGTAATCCCGCGCAATGCTCTCGTAGGCTTTCGCGCCGGTGATCACACTTACGTGGCTAGGCCCCAAAAACGCGTCTATTTGCACGTCTGCGTCGTCTAAGATCGCTCGCACGGGCGCGGGCACCGTGACGTGGTTGATATGAAAAAAGAGATTTTTTAGCCCCAAGCTTAGCGCCTTATCGATCAGCACGGCGCTCATCGGCGTCGTCGTCTCAAAGCCGATCGCAAAAAATATCACCGTTTTTTGCGGATTTTCCTGCGCGATCTTTATGCAATCAAGCGGGCTATAAAGCGCTCTGATGTCGTGCCCCTCGCTGCGCAGCTTCTGTAAGCTTGTGCGAGAGCCAGGAACCCGCAGCATGTCTGCTAGAGTGCAAAAAATACTCTGCGGCATCGCGGCGAGCTTGATCGCCTCGTCGATGCGACTGCGCGGCATCACGCACACCGGACAGCCGGGGCCGTGGATAAATTTGATATTTTCGCCGACCAGACTCGGAAGGCCGAATTTCATGATCGAGTGCGTGTGCCCGCCGCAAATCTCCATAATGTTTAACGGCTTTTTGCTTTTAGAAATTATCAGCTTGCTAAGCGCTAAAATCAGCTCCTTATCCCTAAAATCCTTGATTAGATCCATTATTTACCTTAAATTTTACGGGTTTGCAAGCCGTTTTAATTCTCTGTGCCGGCTCTCGGCTCTATGCTTTCATACACCAAGCCCTCTTCCGCCTTCATCTGCTTTGCGATCTGCTCGTAAATTTCGATACTCTCCTTCGCTCGCTGCGTATCGATCTTCTCCATCGCAAAGCCCACGTGGATCAGCACGTACTCCCCGACTTCCGCGGGCTCGGGAAGCAGATCCAAGCTCACGCCGCGGCGCACGCCCAGAGTCTCCACAGTCGCGAAATTATTTTCGTCGATCGAGATGATTTTTGAAGGGATTGAAAGGCACATTAACGAAATTCCTTCTTGTATTGTAGGAATTTCAGCCATTTCTCCACGCCCTCTCCGCTTTTACTATCAAGAGCGATGACATCGGCTTTCGGATTGAGCTTGTGCACTTCGCGCACCACCACCTCCATATCGAAGTCAAAATGCGGTAGCAGCGCGGTTTTAGTGATTACGACGCAGTCTGCGCGGCGAAATATCACCGGATATTTTGCGATTTTATCGCTACCCTCGGGCACGCTTAGAAGCACTACGTTCAGGTGCGCGCCTACGTCAAATGCCGCAGGGCAGACGAGGTTTCCGACGTTTTCTATGAAAACTAGATCCAAGCCTTTCGTATCGATGTGATGAAGCCCCTCGTGAACCATAAAGGCATCCAGATGGCAGGTCTCGCCGGTGCTGATCTGATGGGCCTGCGCGCCCGCTTTTATGATGCGATCGGCGTCGCGGTTGGTTTCCAGATCGCCCTCAATGACGCCGATTTTAAATTTGCCGCTTTTGATAGTCGCCTCAAGTAGCGTCGTCTTGCCGCTACCGGGGCTCGACATCAAATTTAAGCATAAAATTTTATCCTCGTCAAAATGGGCTCTGTTGTGAGCGGCCTCCTCGTCGTTGGCGCTTAAAATTTTACTCATCACCTCGATCGTCTTGGCGTCGCTAATAGCGACATTTGCGTGGACGTGATCGTGCGCGTCGTGCTCATGATCGATCCCCGCCTCGTGCATATGAGCGTGGGAGTGGACGGTGCCGTCCGCGTGGGTGTGGAGATGCTCGTGCGAATGAGCGTCATGAGTATGGCCTACTGAACAGCCACAATCTTTACACATTTTTTATCCTTGGAAAATAAATTTTGCGCGTAAAATACCACGTTTTTGCTTTAAATGGCGTAAATTTGATAAATTTTATATCGAAGTGCGGAATTTTATGAAATTTAATGAGGCTTGAAATTTACGCGCTTCGGTTTTATCTAAATTTCATACGTTGTTTGCGAAGGCTCGACGCAAAATTTTAAAGCTCGCGAGCAAAGCGCTGCTTTAAATTTAATCGCCTACTCGCAGATTGCAGAGCCGTACGCCGTAAATTTAGATATCGTAGCTCACAACGGCTCAAAATAAACTAAAGATCGCCGCAGATAGGGGCGCGAAATTCAGGGCTTGCGAGCGGATTTTATCCCGGTGTTCTACAATCTCGCGCGTGCTCTCTCCGGCGTGCCGAACATCGTCGCGGCAGCCGTTTTCATATCGATTTTAAGCTAACTCGGGCTTTACAAATACGGCATGAAAATGCGGCTCCTTATAAAATTTAGTCGCTAGCTGTACCGATCTCGCGCCAGTGCGTAAATTTCAACCCGCGACAAGAGCGCTTTTGATTAAAATTTATAAAATTTCGCGCTTTCGTTTGCCGCGTAAATTTAAACAAATTTTATTTGCACGCCTTGCGCAGCCGCGCCGCCCGAATTCTCCACTCGATCGAGAATCGCGCTTCGTAACCTGCAAAAAGTCGCGCCGCAGCTGCGTTTAAATTTAAAGGCGCATAAATTTAGCGCGACGCGCTGTTTTCAAAAACATGCAAAAGCCCTACGCTTCGGTGATAACCGCCTTTACGAGCTTGGAAAATTTCACCCCTTTTAGCGCGCCGATTTTGGCGCTGAGCCGCTCGATCTTTGAAATTTTATCTCGCATCGTGATCTCCTCGAAACAGTGGCGCTCGTCGATGTGGAAGTGGCTAGTACTGACGATGGTGACGTTTGCGTGGTGCTCGATCTCTACGAGCTGCTCGATCAGATCGCTTTGGTGATGATCGTAAGCGATGCAAAGCACGCCCACGCAGTCATCCTCGCCATCTCCATGAAGCACGCCCTCGACCATCTTTTCCCGGATCAGATCGCGGATAAACTCGCTGCGGCTTAGGTACTGCTTGGCGCGCACCATCTCATCGAGATCCTCAAAAAGCTTCGTCGGCAGCGAAATGCTAAATCTTACGGCGCCCTCTTTTTCCTCTTTTTTCATAGTGTCCCCCTATTTCGCGTATTTTGAATGTAATTTTACCGAAATTCCGCTCAAATAGTAAGAATTTTGCGCTAATTTGGCTTATTCTTTAAAATTTAAAGCTCCAAGGCACCGCGCTTATTTTGAAATTTTGCTCGCAGTTTCGCGTTGTATTTTAGTACTAGCGCGATGAAATTTACCGGTGCTACGTTATTTTAAATTCTACCGCGAGCTTGCGTCCAAATTTTAAGAGTCAGGCGCTAAATAGCGTCTTAGCTTGGGATTTGCGCAGTATCTAGCCACGCGCCGCGGTAGAATTTTACATCGATTGCCATAGCAGTGCGCCGTAATGCTATGGCAGACAACGGCGCGCCGTTAAATTTTAAAATTTTAACATTTCGGTTGCGACATATAAAGACAAGCAAGGCGTAAATTTGTTCGCTGATTTTGCGATTTTAGAAAAGCTAGCCGCGGTGGATTTTACCACCCGTAGCGTTAGAAATTTACGCAAAGCGCAGGCAGGGCACAGAGCCATCAAATTTAGCGGCGAGATGAGACTAATAAATTTCATAAAGAGCGAGCTTAACGGCTATAATTGCGTTTTTTGTGGACGAGCTTAGCGCGAAATTTCGCTTAGATACGCCGCGAGCTGTCCGTAGGCGATGCCGCTGTCGTTACAAGGAACGGCGCGGTTTAGATGGAATTTTATCCCTCGCTCGCGCAGCTTCGCGCACGTAAGATTTAGAAGCGTGGCGTTTTGAAAGACCCCGCCGCTTAGCGCAACCTCGAGCCCGAAGCCCTCCGCAAACTCCGCGATAAAGTTTGCGATGGCGTTTATAAATTTCGTCGCGGCCAAGTGCGGCTCATCGCGCAAAGCCTGCAAAAACGCCTCTTTGTAATCGATCACGTAGCATTCGTCTTCAAAGCTCGGCGCGCAAGCTCTATTCTGCGGGGATTGATCGGCGCTAGAAGCATTTTTGCTTTTAGAATTTATTAAATTTAGGGCAGATGCTTGGTTTATAGAATTTGCGGCGGAGCTTTCATTCTTTTTGCCACTGCCTTCGGCGATGTTTTGAGCCGCTAGTCTAAGCTCATTTTTACTCGCCGCATCGTCCGCAAGCTCTTTAAAATCGCCTCGCAGTTCGCAGCTGTTTTTGGCGTCGCTATTATTTTGCACATTCAAACCGCCCTGCCCCGCTTTGCGCTGTGTTTCGTGCCGCAAATCATCGGCGCTTCGTTGCTGTGAAGCAAAACGCGCCGCGTTTTGGATAAAATTTTCGCCCGCTTTTTTCAGCCTAAATTTATAGCTCTGCTCGCAGCCCCGGGTATAGAGGTTTTCTAGCCGCATGCCGGCCTCGCCGTCGAAGCTTACGGCTCGTAGATCGCAAATAACCGCTGCAAACGCGTCGAATAGCCGCCCTAGCGAGCTTGAACGGACGGCACGCGGCGCGATTTTTTCTAAATTTGCTACTTCGCTCGCGCTAAATTTTGCCAAAAACTCGCGCGCGGCGTCCTTTGCGTTAAATTTAAACACGAGAGTAAGCGCAAGTTTGTAGATGTTTTTTATCGCATTCTCGCCGCCGATAAGCGCGATCTCGTCAAATTTTGCGACGCGTCGGTAGCCGCGCGGATCAAAGATCATCACCTCGCCGCCCCAGATCGTGCCGTCCGTACCGTAGCCGGTGCCGTCAAAGCAAAAGCCGAGGTATTTTTTGCCGCTGCTTAGCAGCTCATTTTGCGCCAGATTCGACACCAGATGCGCGAAATGGTGCTGGTAGCGCACCACTGGGTATCCGCGCTGCTCGAAAAATCGCGTATGCGAAAACTGCGGGTGCAGATCCGCGATGACGGCGTCGAATTTCAGCTCGTAGGCGCGCACGAACATATCCAAAAGCGCGAAAAATCGCTCATTCGTGGCGACGTTTTTAAGATCGCCGATGTAGGGCGAGATGAAAATTTGCCCGTCTTTGTAGATCGCAAACTGGTTCTTAAGCTCCGCCCCGAGCGCCAGGAAAGTGCCTTTGAGCCGGAATTTGCTAGGGAAAATTTTTGGATTCATTCCGCGAGATGTTCGCAAAAACAGCGCGTGATCTAAAGCGTCCGCTTCGGCGGAAAGATTTGTGTAGCTCGCCAAATTTGCGCTACTTGTCGGTTTTGCGACATTTGCGAAATTTACGGGGCTTGTGAAATTTGCTTCGTTTGCTAAATTTGCGATACCTGCGGCGCAGGCGGATTTCGTTTCGCAAACAGGTTTCGCTTCGGCGACGAAATTTGCGTCATTTTGGTTTTTTAGAGGCGCTAATTTTGTGCCGTCGCAGCTAGTTTTGGAAGTAAAATTTACGACGTCGCAATTTGTATCCGTATCGGAAGGTCTTTGCGAGCTCTCAAAATTTAGCCCATCCGTGGAATTTCCATTAAAATTTTGCGGCGCGATAAGGGTTTGTGCGGTCGCAGAATTAGTCACAAAATTCTGCGCTAGGATGGAATTTTGCGCGGAGTTTTTCATCTCGGTGCAGGTCGGAAGCGGCGCGGAAATTTTGCTTAAACTGCGAGTCGTTTTTGAAGCAGGCGCCGAAGCTCGCGCTTCAAACTGCGGTAAAAAGGCGATACTATCGTCACTCGGCGTTAAAATTTCGCGGTCGTTATCCAGGTAAAACGAGATGACGCCGCCCAGCTTCTCGCGCAACTCCTCGGCGTTAAAAATAATCGGCTCGCCGCTGATATTGGCGCTTGTGGCTACGATCGGGCGATCAAAGTATTCAAAAAGCAGCAGATGCACGCCAGTGTTGGCTAGGAAAATGCCGATTTTATTAAGGTTCGGCGCCACGCTTTGAGCGATAAAAATCGTACTTGCCCCAAAAATCGCCGAAAAGCTTGCGGGCAAACGCACGAAATCGCCCTCGCTATCGGAATGGGCGCCGCGCGCGTCCGTCGTATGCAGCTGAGTTAATGATGAGCCTTGCGAATTTAAGGTCTGTTGCAAACCAGACTCGTACGCAGCGCATTGTGAGTTTCTGTTATCAGCTGCAAGCTGTAAATTTGGCTCGTTAATTGTTTGCCGCGGTTCCAGCTCGCCTGCTACTTGCAGCAAGCTCGAATTCGCATCCGTGCTCTGTAGGTTCGCATTTGCAGCATGTCGCAAGCCCTGCATATTCGCCGAATTTTGCGAAATAGACTCGTCCGTTGCAAGCCAAGAATCAGGCTTCTTCGCCGCACATTGCGAGTCTTGGCTATCCGCTGCGTGTAAATTTAACTCATTAGCTGTATGTCGCAGCTTTAGCTCGCCTTCTGCTTGCGGCGAGTTAAAATTTTTAGCCGCGTACTGCGAACCAGACCCATTCGATACGCGTCCTAGCTCGTTTTCTGCGCTCCGCGAGCCGCCCGCAACCGACGCATCGCAGGTGAAATTACGGCGCGCCGTTTTGCTAAAAATTTGTGCACTATGCAACCCGCCCTGCTCCGCGCAAACTCCAATATTTTGCGTGCTAAAATTTTGCGCCGCGCAATTGCGTAAATTTTGTAGCGCAGAGCCCTGCCCTTGCGCCGATTCTTCTTGCTCACCCGCAAATTTCGGCGATATAGGATTTTTGCTTTGCGCCTTTAAATTTTGCGTGCCGAAATCCGCCGCAAAGCCCGCCTCTGTGCGCCAAACAAACTCGCGCTTTTTTAAAATCACGATCGGCTTGACGTTACAGTCTATCAGCGCCTCTTCCTCCGTGCTTAGGTTCGCTGCGCGCCCCGCCTGCGCCGCATCGCGACACATGATCGCAAAGGGCTTGCTCGGACGCTTTTTAAGCGTTCGCAGCATGCGTACCGCGCGCTCGTTCGTCGCATCGCAAACGATATGAAAGCCGCCCATCCCCTTGATCGCGCCGATCTGTCCGCGCCACAAAAGCTCCGCCGTGCGCGCTATCGCATCCTCGCCGCTTGATAAAATTTCGCCGCCTGTGCCGCATAAAAACAGCTGCGGGCCGCAGTGCGGGCAGGAGATCGGCTCGGCGTGATAGCGGCGCGTGAGCGGGTCCGTGTATTCGCTGCGGCAAAACTCGCACATCTCAAACGCTCTCATCGTGGTATTTGCGCGGTCATACGGCAGTGCGGCGATGATGCTAAGGCGCGGGCCGCAATCGGTGCAGTTGATAAAAGGATAGTGAAAGCGTGGATTTTGCGGGTCGTAAAACTCTTTTTTGCACTGATCGCAGATCGCAAAATCGGGCAAAATCGGGTTAAATTTACGTCCCTCCTTGGACTGCGTGATCTTAAAATCAGTAAAATATTGCGTATTTAGATCGGTGCGGATAATTTTATCGATACGACAAAGCGGCGGCGCTTCACTGCGAAGGCGCTGCTCGAAAATTTTTAAAATTTCTTCTTCGCGCGGATCTTGCTCGGCGCTTTGCGGATTGCGTTTAAAGCCCTGTAAATCCCCCTTCGCGCTTTGCAAGTCGCGCTTAGTATTTTGCAAGTCTTGCAACGATTCATTCTGCGACATACCGCGCTGCTGCGACGAATTTTGCACGATGAAATTTTGATCCGACGAAGCTGGCAAAATGGAGCCCTGCTCGTTTAGATCGGTCTCGAATAAGTTTGGTAAAAATTTCTCGCTCGCTGCGGCTTGCAAATCATCCGTCAAATCAGACACACCAGCTAAACCATTCGCCAAATCGCGCGGCAAGCCGACCGAATCATTTGGCAAGCTCGGTGTGCTCTGTGTCGAAAAGAAACTCTCGTTTAAATTTGAACTTGCAAAATTTCGTGACAAACTTACGGTTTCGCTCAAATTTAGCTCATCTAAATTTAAAAGGGCGGAATTTTTATCAATCGAGCCTTTTTGCGGCTCGGAAAGATCTGCACAAACGATGATTTTAACGCCCTCGCCGTCGTTATAAACTTCGCCTTTTAGCCCCAAATCCACGGCGAGTTTATAGACGAACGGGCGAAACCCGACCCCCTGCACTGCTCCGAAAACCTCAAATTTAGCCGCTTTCATGTATGTGCTTTCATAAATTGCGCGGTGCAGGAGCTGTTTTGCAAGCAAGTTGCGCTCGCAGCGGGCGGGTAAAACGTACCGGGCGCCTCAAAATATGCTCTAAATTTAATAAAATTTGATCCTTCACGCCCGCGTCCTTTGCCGCTTTTTTGAAATTTCGCGTGGTCTCGTTTGCGCTAAGCTTAGCCCGTATGGCGCGGCTATCGGCGCCGCAATGTCCGCGCAACTCGCTATTTTGCGGATAAGACTTAGGAGTTTTGCCAAAAATTCGCATATATGCCCAATCTAGCGAGCTTGAAGTGCGAAGCTGTCGCTAAAGCTCGCGTCAAAATTTTTGCAAAGCTTAAGCATTAAATCCGCAAATTTGCGCCCGCCAAACATCGCGCCGCCGAAGATCAAAACGTCAGAATCCTCTTTTCGCTCATCTGCCAGATCGTTTAAAAAGTAGCCCAAACTATCGAAAAATCCGAACGCAAACAGCTTTTCATTGGCGCCTGCGAGCGCATAGCTCATCGCCGAGCGCAAAATTTTATCCGCTTGCACGCAGCCGCGCTCGTCCGTGCAAAAATCAAGCCGCACCCCTTTGCCGCCCGCAAAATCCTCCGCAGCCGCGATCAAAAACGCCGCATCGCGCCCCCAGATAAGCTGCGCGGCGACGCTAAAGATGCCGTAAAATCCCGCATTTGCGCTTTTTAAAATTTCATCGATTTTCGCGGCATCTACATTAAATTTGGCGCTGAAATTTTCAAGCAGCTTAGCGCCCGTTTCGTCGGCGCAAATTTGCGCCTTAAGCTCGTCAAAACTGCGCGGCAGATCAAATTTAAGCAGAATTTTTTTGGAGCTTTCGCTATAAATTGCGATCTCATCGTCCGCGCCCACGCCCAAAAAGCAGCGCAAAACCCGTTTTTTAGGATCATCTAAAAGCCCCTTTTCGCGGCACGTAAGCGCAAAAAGAGCGGAGTTTTTGTCCTTTGAGTTTTTCAGATAAGAGCTTGCGGCGTCGCTTAAAAAGTCCTCGTTTTGCACGATCAAAAAGCCGTTTTGCAGCGGCGCGACCTTAAAAATTTTATCTTTCTGCGCTGCGCTTTCGCATTTTGCGCTTAAAAAATAGATCCCGTCGCTTGCCAAAGCACGTCCCAGCGCAAACACGAATATGTCGCCCGCAAGCTTTACGTCAAAAAATTTAGGCGCGTCCTCGTGATTTTTTCTAAAGATCGCATTGGTTTTTAGGCTTATGAGCGGCTTTTCGAAGGCTGCGAGCGCGATTTTGCTCTTTTCGTCGCTCACAAAAATCCCATCCAGCGCGCCCACTCCTGCAGCTATCAGAAAATCGGCGCTAAAATCCACGTCCGCCTTGAGCGTGAAAGTTGCGCCACCGCGCTTAATCTGCACCTGCTGAGCATGAAATAAGTTTATGCGGCAAAACTCTAGTAAGCCAGCAAAATTATCTCTGCTTACCGCTTCAAATTTTTCCTCATGAAGCACGTTAGCGTCGCTTATTATTTCGAATTCGTTTTGAGACGGCTCGGAGTGAGCGAGGTATTCCTTCATCACTCGCGGAGTGAAGTTATTAAATTTAGCGGTGTTATGGGCGTTTGAAATTTCATCCTCTAAAAATTTGCTTAAATCGCCCGAGGAGGTATCTTCAAACGTGCCGTTAAATTTCAGCGCTTTCGCTTCGGCGCTGCCCTCGTCCACCACGCGCACGGAGGATTTTGCCAAAAATATGGAGTTTGGGATCAGCGGCATCGCCTCGTCGCTAAATTTTAAAATTTCATCCTCGCCGCCGCGCACGAAAAGGCTTATTAGGCTCGCCTCTTTTTTCAGGCAAAACTCAAGTGCGCTTTTGCGAGCATAAAACAGCAAAAAGTGCGCTATTAGCGCGTTTTCATTAAGGTAGTTAAACTCATATGCTACTATCATCTCGCCCCCTTTTTGCAAATCGATCCGCGATGTCTTGGGCGCTGAGATCGGCGATTTTTTCATGCGCGAAGCCAAGATCCGATAGGTGCTTAAGCGCCATTTTTTCCATGATTTTTGAGGACTCTAATATCACAGAGCTTAGCTTAAAGCTCGCCTCTTCGATGCGCCGCGGCACGACCGCTAGAATTTTAACGTGAGGCAGATCGCCGCAAAGATCCATCATCTGCAGGGTTTGAAGCATTTCGACCTCGTGTGCCGAACCGCTCCAGCTGATCTGCTTAGGCATCGCGTCGTAGTCGAAAAAATACACCTCGCCGCCCTTTGCGCCGTCCGCGTCTATACAATCTACGAGCAAAATTTCATCAAATTCCGCCATCGTAGGCATCAAAAAGCTAGCCAGAGTCCCGCCGTCGATAAATCGGATCTGATCCGCGCTACTGCTCGGCGCGGATGAATTTACGGCGACAAAGTCCGCATTGATAGAGCTTTGCACTACGGAATTTATGACGGAATTTTGCGAAGTAAAATTTGAAGCGCAATTCTGCTTTGTGGAATGTTCTGGAGTAGAATTTCGGTCTAAATTTACTGCTGCGAAATTTTGCTCGGAGATAAAATTTTCATCCGCAAAATTTTGCAAGGGGTCGCGCTCTATGGAATTTTGCGAGGTAAAATTTTGTATCGCAGATACTTGGGCGGAATTTTGCATAAAATTCTGCGCCGTTAAATTCTCGCCCGCCATAGAATTTCGCGCGCTAGCTTTAGGATAAAATTTATAGTTCTGCGCGAGCGCGCGGACGAAGTGCACGCCTATGCCCTCGTCCGCGTAGATGACATTGCCGATACCCAGTACCAGCATCCTCAAGCGTGCTCTTCCTTTTTAAATTTATAGCCGCTTACGATCGCATCCATCGCGCCGTCTCTGCCCTTAACGGCGTTAAAGACCGCCATATAGACGTGGATCGGCACGAAGATTATGATGATATTCATGCAAAGATGATGTATCATTCGCACTTCGCTTAGACCGCCCATCGCAGCCTCCAGCGGGCGCAAGAGCCCGTATAGCGCGCCGCCGAGCCCCTCGTGATAGACGTGCACGTATAATATCATACCCGTTAGGCAGATTACGAACAGCACTAGATAAAAGCCCAGATAAGAGATGAACTGCAATGGGTTATAAACGCCGCGAAGATGCGGGTGCTCGCCCAAAAAGATATAGTATTTGATCTGAGCGATCCAGACGCGCGGGCTAAAAAAATCCTTGATACTCAAAAGCTCTTTTCTGCTCTTTTTATCGAAGAAGAAAAGATAGGTTTTAAAGATCGCCGCACCGATCATCGCAAAGCCGAAGATCAGATGCACGAATCTAAATTTAGCCTGCATGAAAAGCACCGGCTCGGGACTCACCTCGGGCGCGGTGAAAACAAAGGCGATGTAATATCCAGTGATCACCAAAAGCGTAATGCAAAGCGCGCGCAGCCAGTGCGTGAGCCTAAGACCGATGGAGAATTCGTATTCCGCAAATCTTTTTTTCATCGTTTATCCTTTGCTGGGATCTACCCTATAGCAGCCAAGCTCCGCTCCTTTAGCGTCCATTACGTGCACGGCGCAAGCGATGCAAGGATCGTAAGAGTGGATGCGGCGGATGATCTCTAGCGGCTTGGAAAGATCGGCAAGCTTAAGTCCGATCAAGCAGGATTCGTAAGCGCCCATAGCGCCGTCTTTATCCTTCGGTGTGGCGTTCCAAGTAGAAGGTACGACCGCCTGCCAGTTTTTGATGACGCCCTTTTCGATCCTGCACCAGTGGCTAAGCGCGCCGCGCGGCACGTGACCGATATAGCGACCTTTGTACTCTTTTGAGTTATCGATTACATATTTTGCGCAGGTTTCGGTATCGCCGCTTTTGATGTTTGCGATTAAATTTTCTAGTGCGATCAGTCCGTTGTCGGCAACGACTTTAGCCTCGATCATACGGCACGCCGTTCGTCCAAGCGTCGAAAATACCGCTTCAAGCGGCAAGCCGGTATCTTTTAGGAATTGATCCACAACCTTTACTACGCGCTCGTTTTTCTTTGCGTAATTTACCACGATATTTGCAAGCGGTCCTACCTGAAGCGGCTTGCCGTCGTATCGCGGAGCCTTAATCCAGGTGTATTTACCCTGGGTATCGAGCACCTTCGTATGCGCTTCTTTGCCGTGCGCGTCGATGCTCTGTCCGTCCTTAAGGCCCGTATAATTCGGCTCTTGCTCGCCGTCGTAAGGATGAAGCGCCGCATCGTTTTTATACCACGCATGCGTTGCCTCCTCGGTGATCTTGTTTTCATCCAACTCCAAAACCTTGCTAATATCGCCGTCGAGTATCATGCCGCTTTGAAATAGCCATTCGTTCTTTGAAAGCTGAAATTCTTGGTGAGTCCATAAATTTGCCACGCCGATATCGTTTAGCACGCTAGGCTCGTTGCCGTAAGCCTTCGCAGCCATTACGAGATCAGGATAGTAGGCGCGATTTACGAAGTCCGCGACCTCTTTAAATTTAGACATATATTCACCCAGTCTTGCAGGGCTTAGGATATCCATTACGCAGGTTACGCCGCCTACGGTGAGGCTTTGCGGATGAGGCTGTTTCGCACCGAATATCGCCATCATCTGAGCCGCCGTGCGCTGAATGCGTAAACACTCAAGATAGTGTGAAAGAGCGATTAAATTTTGCTCCGGACTAAGTTTATATGTTGGGTGGCCGAAGTAGGCATTAGCGAAAGGTCCCAAAGCGCCTTTCTTAACAAAAGCGCCCACGCGATCTTGCACCTCTTTTAGTTTATCCGCACCGCACGCATAAGGGGTATCGCAATATTTAAACGCCTCCTCGCTAGCCTTTTTAGGATCGGCGCTAAGCGCGCTTACTACGTCTACGAAATCAAGCCCGTGGAGTTGATAAAAATGCACCGGATGATCGTGTAAAAATAGCGCGTTAGCCATCAACGTGCGCGTTAGCAAGGCATTTAGCGGCGGAGTGATACCGAGGGCGTTTTCTACCGCGACGATGCCCGCTTTGTAATGCGAGAAGGTGCAGACGCCGCAAATTCTTTGCATAAAAAATCCCGCGTCGCGAGGATCTCTGTTTTTTACTATGGTCTCAAGCCCGCGCCATAGCGTCGAGCTACTATAAGCCTCGCGGACGACGTTTTCATCATCCACTACGACCTCTATTCTTAAATGTCCCTCTATTCTGGTTATCGGATCTATTACGATTCTTTGCGACATGATTATTCCCCTTTATCTTTCTTAAATGACGCAATCGCCGCGTGTGCCGCTACCGCAACACCCGTGATCGCTAAAATTCCGATACCTATCTTATCTGCGGTAGCATCAGCGCCGAGCCCGCCGAAAACACTTTCATAAAGGCGATCCGCCAAAGGCTCCTCAAAAGGTCCCATATGATCCCAAAAATCAGGCTCCGAGCAGCCTATGCAGCCGTGACCAGCCTGTACCGGCCAGCTAGTGTGGGAGTTGAAGCGCTCGCGCGAGCAGTTGTTAAACGTATAAGGACCCTTGCAGCCTACTTTATAAAGGCAGTATCCGTCCTTCGCGCCCGCATCGCCGAAGCTTTCTACAAACTCGCCCGCGTCGAAATGCCCACGGCGCTCGCATAGATCATGTATTCGTAGCCCGTAAGCCCATTTCGGTCGGTTATAAACATCCAAGCTCGGAAGCGTGCCGAAAAGGATAAAATTTAGCACGTTGCCGACGATATTTTTTTCGCTAGGCGGACAGCCCGGGACGTTGATGACGGGTTTGTTTATGATTTTGTCCAAACCTACGGAGCCGGTCGGATTCGGAGCTGCGGCTTGGATACCGCCGAAGCTCGAACAGGTGCCGATCGCAAATATTGCCGCAGCGCCTTCGGCCGCGTGTTTGCAGTGCTGAGCTCCGCTCTTGCCCTCAGGACCCACGGTTAGGAAAAATTCATTCTCGCCGCTTGGGATTCCGCCCTCGACCATTAAGATATAGCGCCCCTTGTATTTTTCGATCGCGCTCTCTAAATTTTCCTCGGCTTGCCAGCCTGCGGCAGCCATTATCGTCTCGTGGTATTCGAGGCTGATGTAATCGAATATGAGGCTGTCGATAGTAGGCGTGTCGGTGCGCAGCAAGCTCTCGCTACAGCCCGTGCACTCCGCCATATGAAGCCAGATCACCGGCAGGCGATCAGCAAGCTCCGCAGCTCGAGCCACGCTAGGCGCAAATGCGGCCGGAAGCCCTAGCATCGCGGTCATCGCTCCGCTCCATTTCATAAAATCGCGCCGCGAAAAACCCTTGCTCTTAAGCCTTTCTTGTATGCTCTCCTCTGCTTTTATTCGCGGTAAACGCTCAACGGCATCAAGTCTAGCCGAAATTTGAGCTAAATCAACCATAATGTCCTCCTGCAATTTAGGATATTTTTAAATGGCATTCTATCAAAATTTAAAATTCATGCACCTTAAATTTCGTTAGATTTAATTAAAATTTTATATTTATTCGTTGTCTAATGGGTTTTAAATTTAAAAATAAAAGGCGGATTAAAATTTGCTCGGCGGGCGAAACGTTAAATTACGACGGAGAAAGCATTAAATTTTATGAAGCGGTAAAATTTATAAAGCAGTGGAATTTTATCCAAGAATTTTATAGTAGCGAAAAGCAGTTCAAGATAAAGCAGGCGTAGGTTGGATGATTTTGTGCGATACTAGCAGGCGAACTACTCGTGCGCCGCAGCGAAGTATTTTTGCAAAATCATCCGTTAAATTTTAGAAAATTTCCAAAGATCAGCTTACCAATCTCGTTGCATCTTGGATATTGATGTTTAGTCCAAGCTGCTCGTTGCTTAGCCCAAGAGCAAGACCTACCAGCTGAGATAGGTGGATGATCGGCTTTCTTGCTTTAGAATTCGTCGCTTCTTGGTATCGCTCCTGATAGATATCAAGCTGCATCTGGCATAGCGGACAAGGCGTAACTACGACGTCCGCTCCATGCTCGGCAGCGTCATTTACGATCTCGCTTGACATTTTAGATACCGATTTTACCGCAGGATAGCTAGCGTGAAAGCCGCAGCAATCAAGGCGTTTTTCAAAAGGCACTATCTGAGCGCCGAGAGCCCCAACTACCGCTTCAAAGCTTTTTGGATTGGTCGAGCTTTCTTTCTTAAGCTCGCGCTCCGGTCTTAATGAGTGGCAGCCGTAAAATAGAGCTACTTTTAAATTTGAAAGCGGTCTAACAACCTTGGCTTTTAGCGTGTCTAAATTCTGATATAGCACCCAAAGCAGGCTCGTTATCTCGGTGCTTCCCTGATACTGCATACCGCCCTCTTTTAAAAAGGTATTGATATAGCTTTTTGCCCCCTTATCTAGAGTAAGTTTAGCCTTGGTTAGAGTTAGCATACAGGTGGAGCAGGTAGTTAGCAGAGGCATATTCATACCCTCGGCTAGCGCGATGTTTCTGGCATTAGCTACTAGGCTTGCCATAGGATCGACGCATTGAGCTTGACTAGCCCCGCAGCAGCTCCAGCCTTTTATCTCATGAAGTTTAATACCCAGCACCGGAGCGATCGCTTCAAGTGAAATTTTAGATTCCTTTGCAGCTTGACTTAAAACGCAACCCGGGAAAAATGCAAATTCGTTATTCATCCTCTCCTCCTTATTCTATCTCGCCGCTAGCTTGAGCCTTGCGTGCGGCCTCTATCATCTTAACGAGCTGCGCATGACCCTCGATCTCCTCTTCGCCAAAAGCATGAAGAGGATTCATCTTGCCCGCAGCCATTAAATTTGCCGCTACGTCCATCTTGCCCATATTTGCAAATACGCCTTCGCTTCTTAGAGCAAGCTTGATCTCGTTTAATCTTCCGCTTCCCTCTACGATATCTAGCAGGAATGCCTCGGCATGACCAGGGCCGCTTCCTGCAGTTAAGCCCTTTTTCATCGCTAGAGCGCGAAGTGCGGTGATATCGCTTTGAGCGCTTATGCCTTTAGGACAGCGATCGACGCACTCTTGGCAGTGCACGCATAGCCATAATCCGTTTAGAACCGCAGGCTTTAGATGAGGCATAGCGTCCTTGCTTCTTGAATCAAACGCGGCGCGGTTAGCATGCGTAAAAACAAAGGGCTGCATATAATCGCTCGCGTCAGCTTCTAGCTTATTGCATTCGCTAGCGCAACATCCGCAAAGGATGCAATCCCACTGCTTTTTGACGCGCTCCATCTGCTCCGGGCTTTGCTTACAGCCCTTCTCGGCGCTAAATTCTTTCTTAGGCGTAATGGTCGGTTTGATCTTTCTTAGATTCTCGATACTAGGCTCCCAGTCCACCACTAGATCCGAAATCACTGGGAAATTATTTAGCGGCGAGATCGTAAAGCTATCAGGGTTTTCATACTCCGCAAGCAAAGCCTCCATCTTGGTATCGCAGGCGAGATATGAGTGCCCGTTTACCCTCACGGCACAGGCTCCGCATATCGCCATACGACAAGCTGCGGTAAAATTTAAAGTGATGTCTAAATTTTGCTTAATAAATTGCAAAACTCCAAGCAGGGTCTTTCCTTTGATCTGCTCCAAACTTAACTCGTAGGCTTGCTTATAATTTTTGCTTCCGTCGAAGCGGTCTATGATAAATTTCATTGAGGTTTCCTTCCGTCAAGAGAGAATTCCGTAACGACGACCTCTTTGTAGCCCAAGCTTAGCTCGCCTGCGTCGTTCATCGTCACGATACTGTGTTTTAAGAAATTTTTATCGTCGCGCTTCGGATAGTCCTCTCTGGTATGCGCGCCGCGGCTTTCCAGCCTCTTTTGCGCAGCCAAACACGCACAACGCGCAAGCAGGATTAAATTTCCAAGCTCGACGTAGTCGGTAAATGCGGTATTCATAACTGGATTTGCATCCGCAACGTGCAGCTCGTCGTAGCGCGCTTTGATACCCTCTAAATTTTGCGAAAGCAGATCGAGCTTTTCGCCGGTTCTAAAGATACCCATATTATCCCAAAGCTGCGCGCCTAGCTCTTCGCGCAACTCATACATCTCGTTTGCCTTGCCCGAGCCGTTTGCGATCTGCTTAAATTTAGCCTGCCATTTTTGCGCGAGCTCGCTCGCTCTTTTACCCGAGCCGAATCCCTCCTGCTTCGCAGCATAATCCGCTGCGCCGAGTCCTGCGAGCTTGCCCGTTACGACGGCGTCGGTCAAAGAATTTCCGCCCAAGCGGTTCGCGCCGTGGATCGAGATACAAGACGCTTCGCCCGCGGTGTAAAGCCCCGAAATTTTAGTACTCATATCGTCAAATTTAGACACTTCGATGCCGCCCATCGAGTAGTGTGCGGTCGGACGAATCGGAATCGGCTCCTCGATAAGATCGATACCCTCAAACAAAATGGCGGTGTGTCTGATCTTAGGAAGGGCTTTTAAAATTTTATCTTTTCCGAGATGTCTTACGTCAAGCAGCACGTATGCACCTAGCCCCTCGCCGTAGCCCCTACCCTCGCGGATCTCGGTTTCGATCGCGCGAGCTACGACATCGCGCGGCGCAAGCTCCATCTTTTCGTGGTAGTTTTTCATAAAGCGCTCGCCTTTGTTATTGAGCAGATATCCGCCCTCGCCGCGCGCAGCTTCGGTAATGAGTGCGCCGCCGCTTTTGATACCGGTCGGATGAAACTGCACCATCTCCGGATCGCTAAATCCAAGACCCGCGCGAAGTGCTGCTGCGATACCGTCGCCGGTAGCGATATAAGGCACCGAGGTGCGGTTGTAAAACATCCTCGTATATCCACCCGTTGCGATTACCAAGGCTTTGCAAAGCACGGGATAAAAATCGCCGGTTTGGATATTTCGAAGCACGACGCCCTCGCATTTGCCGTCAGGAGCGCTGATCTCAAGCAACTCGTGATCGATTAAAAATTTCACGCCGTTGCTGACCGCATCGTCAAAACAGGCGTGCATCAGGATATGACCCGTCTTATCGGCGGAGTAGTTGCATCGTTTTTTAGACGCGCCGCCCATAAAGCGCTGTGCTACGCCGCCCGGGACGCCGCTTTCTTTGCCGTCCACGCCGCCGCTAGCGTTTCTGGAAAACAGCGTACCGATGTAATCCATCTCGGCAATCGTAGGGCCCGCAAGCTCGCAAAATTTAATCGCGGCGTCCTGATCTACGAGATATGCGCCGCCCTTTACGGTGTCGTAGGCGTGAAGCTTGTATGAATCGCCGCCACTGAAGCTCGTAACGCCGTTGATACCGCCTTCCGCCATACAGGTCGCGTTGCGCGAAGGCATCATCTTCGTAGCCACGACTACGCTAAGATTTGGATTACTCTTTCTTACCGCTACGGCTGCACGCAAACCCGCGCCTCCCGAGCCGATAACAAGTACGTCCACACTAGGAAGGCCGCCTTCGTTGCCGCCGCCTCCGCTTTTACTTTTGTCGGTATCCACGCAGCCGCTAAGGCTAAGCGCGCCGACGCTGATACAGGCGGATTTCAAAAAATCGCGTCTGTTGAAATTTGATTCGCTCATTTTCCTCTCCATTTGAGAAATTCTTAGCTTAAGTTTAAAGTTCTAAACTAAAAGCGTAATTTTAGTTTCATTTTTAACATAAGTCAAATATTATTTAGTGTATCATTTCATAAGAATTAAATTATCAATTGGAGAGGCTAAATGAATTTGCATCGCATGGAGCTAGTATTAAAAGTAGCAGAATTCCGTAGCTTTACTAAGGCTGCCGAGGCACTTAAAATCCCGCAACCGTCGCTATCACAGAGCATTTTATCACTGGAACGTGAGCTTGGAACGCAGCTTTTTAACCGCACGAGTAATCCCATTTCGCTTACGCACGCGGGAAAAATTTATGCTAGTAAAGCCAAAGTCATTTTTGACGCCATAAACGACCTAAAAAACGATATCTCTGAAATAAGCGGCGTAAAAAATGATAAAATTCGCATCGGTTTTTCGCAAAACGGCTATAATCTACTGCCGTCGCTACTACCGATGTTTTGCAAGAAATTTAAGGATTCGGATCTACAAATCACGCAGTTTTCTTCTGCGCTTAGTATTCGCGAAATGCTACTTCAAGGTGATCTTGATGTCGGTATGGTGATACTGCCCATCGATATGAGCGGGCTTGACGGGGTTAAAATTCTAACGCAAAAAACCTATGTCGCTCTAAGCTCCACCCATCCGCTCTCGCTTGAGTTTAAAAACGAATCTGTTCCCAAAATTGACATTTCGCGCTTAAAAGAGGAAAGATTCATCCTGCCTAATCAAAGCCTAAGAAGCGCCGAGCAGATAGATGCATTTTTTGCTGCTGCGGGATTTGCGCCGAAAGTGCTGTGCCGCACGGAGACCTTTGATATCGCCAATGCTATCGTCGCAAGTGGCGTGGGAGCGTGCTTTAGCATACCGCAGATGATAAAAGAGGATAAAGCAGGCAGGATAAAGCTCTTTGACGTAGGCGCGCGCGAGCTCGATAATACGCTGATAATTGCCTACAAAAAAGGCAAACGTCTAAACCATCTAGCGCAGGCATTTATCAAAACTGCACGTAAAATTTCTAATGAAATTTAACGCAACGATAAATGATAGATTGAGCTTTTGCAGCACTTTGCCTCTCTACTAGCTTTTACATAAAATTTTATAGCAGATTTCGCCCGAGCTTAGGTAAAATTTCAAACTAAGCTTAAATTAGAATTTTGCCAATAGAATTTTTTATTGCTAAAATTTCACTCACAATTTACGACGAAATTTAGCGCAAAATTCTAATTTTTCACTCCGCTTAAAATATCCAAATCCTTGTTATACACCTTGGTATCTACTTCAAAAATTCCAAGCAGCGTATGAAAAAGATTATCGTGCGAAAAAGCGTCGTCCTTATGCGATTTAAGTACGCTTAGATCATATCTTTCGCGCATTTTTCCCTCACCTAGCCAAACGATAGCGCCGATATGCTTTTGCGCCTCGGGAGCGAAAAGATAGGGCATACCGTGCAGATAAACGCCGCCCTCGCCGAGGCTCTCGCCGTGATCGCTCATATAGATCATCGCCGTTTCGTGCGTCTTAGAATACGGTTTTAAAAAATTTATAACCCTACTTAAAAAATAATCCGTGTATAAAATCGCGTTATCGTAGGCATTTGAAATTTCTTGCTGCGAGCAGTTCTCAAGCTCGTTATCGCGGCAAACGGGGCTAAATTTTTCAAATTCTTTCTTATAGCGCTTAAAATACGCAGGCCCGTGATTGCCCATCTGATGCAGCACGATTAATACGTCTTTGCCCGCGCTTTCGGCGACAAATTTATCAAGCCCCGCAAGCATCCCCTCATCCCTGCACTCCACATCGCAGATCGGATTATTTTGCGGAATTTTAAAATCCTGATATTTTACGCGCAGCGCCACACCCTTGGAATCTGAATTATTATCGCGCCACAAAATCGCCATGTCATCAGCGCGGCTTAGTACGTCCAATACGTTTTGCTCCTCCGCAGCCTTTTCGACGCTAAATTCCTCTCGATTTAGCAGCGAAAACATGCACGGCACGCTTTGCGCCGTCGAAGTGCCGCAAGAATGGGTATTGCTTAGGCTTACGACACCCTGCTCTTTGGCTAGTAGCGGATTAGTATCTCGCTCGTAGCCGTTTAGCGAAAATCTATCCGCTCTCGCCGCTTCGCCCACGACTACGACGACGAGCTTTTTTGGGCTTGTAGAATTTTCATCGATATGCGCGTCCATAGCGATTTGCATCAGAGGCTGTGAGCCCTGCTTTTTAGATTTCGCGGCAAATTTAACGCCGCTGTAGATCCAATATCCGGGATTTGCGTAGCTGCGTAAAATTTTATGCTCTCTGAAAAATGACGCGTAGTATTTGCTAAATCCAAAAAGCAGCGCCGCGATGATCACTATGCAAATGCCCGCTGTTTTGAGCTTAGCTAAAATTTCAAATTTAAGCGGACGGTAGCTAACGTGCGAGCGAGCAATCAGCACGCAGGGTAAGACGCCCAGCACCAGCACATAAATCGCCAGTCGCAGACTGAAAAGATCCGCGGACTCGGCAAAGTTCGTCTGGGCTGCGTTACGTATCATCTCAGAATCGATTACGACGTTATAGCTATCCATAAAATACGCTGTAAACGACGAAATAAAAAAGCAGATCATCAAAATCGGCTTGGTCGTATAACGCGAGCTAAAAATCGTAAAAAATAGCGTCAAAAAAGCGATCAAAGCCGCCATGTCGCAGACAAAATAGATAAAATTTAGCCCCGAGATTCCGTAGGCATTTATGATATTTTTAAAAAACGAGAAGTTAAAAAATGCCACAAAAGCAAGCGAGCTTAGAAAAATAAGCTTCTGCTGTGACGGATTTTTAAAAAAGCTAGGCACCAAGCGTTCCTTGAGATAAAATTTCAAGTTGAAATTTTACGGCGTTTTGGTAAATGCTCGGAAATTCCGCGCTTCGTATCTCACAAATCGCAGCAAAATTTTTGTGAAATTTTAAATACACATGCAGTATTTCGGCGCAAAGCACGCACCGCTACTCCGTGCCGAAATTTAACAAAGCACGCGTTTACGCCCGCTTCGTGCCGAAATTTCGCAGGTGCTAAATTTAAGCCCCGATTGTTTCGCCCGCGATCATTCCGAAAACCATACAATCAAGGATCGCGTAGGTTCCGAGCCTGCTCGCGCCGTGCACGCCGCCGGTTACCTCGCCCGCAGCCCAAAGCCCTGGGATCGGCTCGTGAGTAAGGCTCGAGATGACCTGAGCTTTGGTGTTGATCTCAAGTCCGCCCATCGTGTGGTGCACCTTCGGCATCGTGCGGCTTGCGTAAAACGGCGGTTTGGAAACGTCGATGCCGTCCAGTTTATCGACAACCTTGCCGAATTCCGGATCTTTGCCAGCTTTGACGTAAGAGTTATAATCCGCGACGGTCTTTAAAAACGGCTCCAGCGGCAAGTTATAAGCCTTCGCAAGCTCCTCTAACGTGTCAAATTTCTTCACGACACCCGCTTCCAGCGGCCTTGATGTATAGACCGGGTTACGCGCGGCGACGGCTTGAGAGTCGCAGACGTTTACCGGATAGTTGTCGTTTTTCTCGCTCTCGCCGATAACCTTAAAGCAGGCGTCCGCCTTGATCTTGCGCCCTGCATGCTCGTCCATAAAGCGCTTGCCCGTCTTTGGATCAACGGTAAGACCATAGGTGTTGCAGCAGTGGTTGGTGAAATTTACCGCAGCGCCGAAGCCCTTTTCATCGGGCGAGCAATATGGAAGGAACTGAATCCACGACGTAAGAAGCGTAAATGCGCCGATTCTATTTGCCGCTAGCATCGCTCCCGCCGAGCTTCCCGGATGGTTGGTGCTGTCTATGCTAGGCACTACGCGCGGATCTTGGATCTGGCGGTACCATAGATCGCGTCCGTATCCGCCCGAAGCCAGCAAAACGCCGTCTTTAGCTTTGTAGCTCTTTTTCTCGCCGCTTTTATTTTCCAGATCGTCGCTAAAGAGTTTCGGATCAAATTTATACTCCTCGCGAGCTTCTACACCAACGACACGACCGCTGTCGTCCACGATGAAATCATCAAATTTCGTGCGGGTTTTGATCGTGACGTTAGGATCGTTTTGAAGTTTACCCATCATCGGCTGGATGTAGCCCGAACCTGAGCCGTTGGTCGATTGTAAGCTTCTTGCGACGCTATGACCGCTCTCAAAGATCAGCTTGTCGCTAAATTCCGCTCCGCAGCCTACCAGAAGATCTACCGCATCGTTGCTGCGATCAAACATTACGCCCAAAAGATCGGTATGATTGAGCCCGAGTCCGTCTTTTACGGCATCGGCGATAAAAAGCTCCTTGCTATCTTTGATACCTTGTGCGACTTGAAATTTATTCATCGGAGCCGCCATATTTCCGCCGTTGATGACGGAATTTCCGCCCGCGCGACCCATCTTTTCTAAGATAAGCACTTTTTTGCCACGCCCGCTAGCCTTAATCGCCGCGGCAAGTCCCGCAAAACCGGTGCCTATGATGACGATGTCGTATTCCTCGTCGAATTTGACGTCCTTGGCGTTTTGCGCCGCGGCTGCGCTACTAGCTCCCAGCGCAAGTGCCCCCGCACCCACTGCGCTAATCTTTAAAAAACTACGTCTTGATACGTCTTGCATTTGCAACTCCTTTAATTGAAAGTGTATATTTAAAAGAAATGATAACTCGAATTTAAAGGTAAGTCAAATAGAATAACGTTATAAATAGATAGTAAAAAGCTATGAAATATAAGCGTCAATATAAAATTTTGAAATTCGGCGGACGGACGGGATTGAAATTTTAAAATTTTATCAGGCGTTCGTTTGCAAAATGCTTGTGAACACAAAAGCGCGCTCGGTACGAAAATCGCAATAAATGCAAAATCCGCGCCGAGCTTTAAAATTGCTACGCCTTAGCGAGCGACCTTAAATTTAAGCGTTTGCAGATCGTAGTTATTTACCTGCTCGTATTGCATATCCTCGATAGAGATCGCAGGAAGCGCGCACGAACCTGCCATAATCACGTTTATCGGAGTATAGATGACGCCGCTGCTATTCTCTCCGTCTCGCGGATCATAATAGAAATAGCCGCTTTTTGGGAAGCGAAGCACTCGGTCATACAGATACTCCGTGTGTTCTAGTGCCACGCTGTCTTGCATGCCCTCGACTCTAGCCTGCGCAGCCGAGCCTAGGCGCTCATTGACCGCCTCAAAGCAGCTAGGCATCGCCTCATCGATTACGAAATTATACAGATAATAATTCGCTCGCCAGCTGATCTTAGAGTAAATTTTCTGCCCTACTTTAAGCCTATTTAGATCGACTATGTTGCCGCGAGCATCTGTAAATTCACGATAAATTTCAATCCTCTTGCTATCCATAGAATGAGCGTTTAGACTCTGTATGCTCAAAGCCTCATGCTTTAAAGGCGCGCTTTCATATCCAAAGCCAAGAGCGGTAAAAAATAGCTCGCCGTTGCCGCTAATCGGCGTAAATTCTATCGAGCCGTCTTTAACCGCCAGTTTGGTATCCAGCGGCGAATTGAAATTTTTCGCCTCGCCGTCGTATTTTAATGCAAAATGGGCTTCTTTTTTCGAATCCTTAAAATACTCATCAAATCCGCGTATTACGCTTGCTCGCTCCTGCGTATTGTTTATATTTTTTAGATCGCGAATGATCGTATCGACCGTGCGAGCCGTGCTATCATCTTTGATGCCAGCCTTGCCAAATGCGTAGAGCTTAAAGGCAGCATCTCTTACGTCGCTAGCAAATGTCAAACCCGCTCCATTATCAGCGTAATCGTAATTCGCCTCATCTATTTTTTCGAGCATAAATTCAAACTCAGTCGTCATATTGTGCTTCTTAAGTATCGCAGCCAAGGCAATGCTAGCCATAGGCGAGTCTTTATAAAGATCGTTGTCGTAAACGAAATTTATCTCATCATCATTGAGCTTGCCGTATTGATCTAGCACGAAATCCGCGTATATGCGGAGCGTATCCTGATCTTTGTAGCTTGATTTTAGCGCGCTAAAAATTAGCGATCTTTGCTTATTGCTAAGGAATTTATAGCGCGCGTCAAGCTCTAGTAAAACGTCGCTTGCGTAAATCGAAGCGTAGTAATTAGTAACGCCGTGAGCACTCCAGTAGCCGAAATCGCCGTTAGGTTTGAGGCGAGATAAAATTCTACTTGCATACTCGTTTACGCGGTTAGTTAAGGTTTTATTGGAGTCTTTGCGTGCGACATAATCAACCGCTATCATTCTTGAAGCAAGCTGTTCGGTGCAGCCGTAAGGATAGAGATATAGCTCGTCCGCTAGGCTAAAAGCATTAGGCGTAGCGCTGATGTGAGTATAAATTTCTTTATAGCTCGGATCGATTTTGAGCGTTACCGGCTTATCGCCGTAGCTTACGTGAAATAGCTTCGAGCGCGGGAACTGGCTGATTATGTCAAATTCTACATCGTTGCTAAATTTCTGCCCGTTTGCGTCAAGATCAAATTTAATGTTTGCATCCGCAATATCAAGTGCGCTCGCGGTGAAGTTCGTATGCTTGACCTCAAGCGGTTTGAGCGTGAAATTTGCCTCGCCGCCGCTTATAGCAACCGAAGGAGATGAGCTGATTTTCAAGACCGCATTTTGCTCCTTATCGGTGGTGTTTATGAGCGTTAGCGGCACGGAAATTTCATCGCCGCGTACCATGTAGGTTAGATCTGCTGGTTTTATGATCACGTCGTCTCGAACCTTAGCTTCGACGTTTGCCGAGCCGATCGTAGCCGCCTCTCCGATAGCCATGGCGCTTAGTCGGATCGTGGAGTTAAAATTTTTCGGCATCGCAAGCTCAAATTTCGTCTCGCCGTTTGCATCCGCTTTTGCGATCAGCATTTTGATAAATTTTTTCTGCTTTTTGTTTTCGACCGGGCTTAAATTTCGTTTAGCTTTCGCCATCACGCCGTCGCCGCCGAAGCTTAGCTCTTTAGCAGTAGTTTGATACACACTAAGATCATCGTAAATGTCAAAGTACCGCAGCGCAAAATACGCGCTAACGTCAAACGCCTTAAATGCATCAAGCTCCTCTTGTGAGACGATATCTAAAATTCCAAGATCGACTGCGTAGAGCACCACTTTGGAATTTGGCTCGCTTTTTACGCTGATCTGCGCGTTTTGCCCATTTTTGTAGCTTTTCTCGGCTAGGATTTGCACGTTAGCCTTGTGCGAGCTCGCATCTAGCGCCACCGGCACGTTTGCATAGGCGCGAAGCGGCATCGCAGCGGGTGTCGCAGCGCGCGCGATTACAGCGTTGATGTGTCCGCCGACGAAATTCTCCGGCACACTAAGCTCAAATTCCGCGCTACCGCCTTTTATGGATAGAATTTTATAGTCGTAAACCCGCTCTCCTACGAGCGAGATATTTAGCACGCCGCTTTCTACCGGCGAATTGATGACGCCTTTAATTTTATCTCCAGCTTTAACCTTGTCGCTTGCGAGTTTGATTTTAGCGCTTTGCACGTCTTTGGCATTTACCCGTCCATAATATCCCCAGCCGCTTACATCCACGCGCACGCCAGCACTCGCGCCGCTTGAGTAATCGTTTGCGACGATTAGATAATTGCCACCGTTTTGGAATTTGTACTCAAACTCGCGCGCATCGGTGCTAACGGCGCTTACGAGATTAAAGCTTTCTTGCTCGACGTATCTGTTGCCGTCATAAACGTAAGTAAAATCGTCGCGGTAAATTTCAACGTCGATCTTGCCTTTGACGTCGGTTTTAGTTTTGGAATCTAGTAGCGCAAAGCCGAATTTTACGCTATCTCCGCTTGAAATGAAATCCTTGCTCGCGCGAATTCCTACGATACGATCATAAGGCAGATAGCTTAGGTTGCGATATGCACTTACGTTTTTACCCTCCTCGGTTACGCTGAAATTTAGTAGAATATTTATGGCGTTAGAGACATTAAGATCAGCTGCTGCTGGCGAGAGTGCAAGCTCCTTTTTACCGGCGGGGCTTAGCGTAAATTCTGCCCTACGAAGCTGCGTAGCGCCCTTTTTCTTTAAGCGATCGTTTAGAAACGAAAAGCCCTCGTAGCCTTTAATTTTTAGCTCTTTTTCATAGGCGTTTGCTTCCAGCGAGCCTTTCAAATCTCCGGCCGGCGCGCCTGCAAGATAGTTTGAGCTTAGCTTTAAAGTTATGATCTCATCCGCGCCGTATTCGTCTTTAGCAGTTAAAATTTCATTTTTGATGCGGTTTGGGACGAAATTTTCTACGCTGAAGCTTTTAGAAGCGATGATTTTGTCCTCATAGATGAGATCCAGGCGGTAAGTGCCGCTTTTCTCGCCCATGAGCTCGTCTATTTTAACGCTGCCGAACTCATCGGTGTTTTGCGCGCGCGTGATGACCACAGTGCCGCTAGGATCGTAAATTTTAAATTTAATCGGCGTATTCTTTAAAGAGCTAAAATCGCGATTTTTCATCACGATCGTGCCTAAAAGCCGCTCATTCGGGCTTATCAGCTCGCTTGCAAGATAAACAAACGGACGCTTTGCAGTAATCGTTTTCTCTACGCTTGCTACGGCGTTATTAAATAGCACGAACGCATGCTCATCCCCCTTGCTAATCTCGATAGAGCGCGGATTTTTGGCTAGAATTTCCATATTTTCTAATCGCAAAATTCCATCTCCGTCCGTTTTATCCTCTGCAATTAGCTCGTTTTTATCGCTGTAAATTTTAACCTTCGCTCTGCTTAGATCCTCGCCATTACTAAGCCTAGAAGTATAAATTAGCGCACCGCGCTCAAGCAGCACCACTTGAGCCGTAATGTCGCTAAGATAGGCTACGCGCGAAACCTCTTGCATCTTTTCGCCCACTTTGTAAAACGCCGTGATTTTATAAATTCCATCCTCGTAGCCTTTAAAATCCATCGCGATTTTATGCTCCGCGACGGCGTTTTTAGCGCCTCCTATATCAAAGCTCTTAACCGCGATCTCGCTAGCTAGCCCACCTACACTATCTTCGTTGCTTTCAAAGTTTAAAAAATACCTAAAATTTTGCTCAGGAACTTTGGCAATCGAAATTTTAACCTCATTTACGTTTGAGCTTTTAAAAGCTAACGAAGCGGATTTTGGGATGAAATTTTTCTCGTCGCTAAAGGCTACGAAAGGCAGCCTGTCGCCCATTTTTACGCTTTGCTTGATCTCGTCACGCAAAATATATGAGCTATCTCCGAAGCCCTTTAGCAGCCTAATCTCGTAGCTTTTATTCGGCATAAACTCGTCGCTTACTATATCTGCATAGTAGTAACATGAAGGATCGTCGCTTCCGCCATCCTCTTCATCTTCGTCATAATAATAATATCGCGGCTGAGTGAGGCTAAATTTACTCACGCCTACGATTCTTACGTATTTGGCGGACAGCTCGTCCATATAGTTAGGGAAACACACTCTAGCCGCGAGTGAGCCGTCTTTTAGAGCCGCAGGGCGGATCTGCACGCCGCTTAAATTTGAAGCGTTAATGCTATCATTAAAAGGCTCCTCGTCTGTGCGCAGCTCCACTGGATTTTGCAACTTTGCGCCCGCTTTTGAGGTGAGGGATTCTATTTGCAATACGACGTTTTGCGCCTTAGGATCGAAGCTGAATAAAAAATTCCTATCATCGTGCGAGCTAAGCTCATAGGATATATCGTTTTGGGCTAAATTCTGCGCGCGGTAAATTCTAGTCGCTTGCTGTAGCGCGTCCTTGCTAACTGCATCGTTAAATTTAATTGCCACTAGCCCCGGACGCAGAAGCGCGATATGCTCGGTGCTAAAAGGCTCTGTCTCGAACTCAAAGCGCACCCCGCGCGCCTCGCACGAATAATTAACCCCGGCGCTAAGCATCGGCTTTGGATAAAGCCTGATTGAGCTCTCGCTCACGCTTTCGTAGGTGCCCGTGATTTTGGGAGTGCATTTTAAGATCTGCTTTTGCGTGACACTAAATCCACTGCCGTCCACCCCGCTAATCTCGTAAGCCCCGCTAGCGTATTTGATCTCTACGCCTGCGGCAAAGCTAGCCAAAGCGCAAAATAGCGCTGCGCTTAGTAGTTTTGTCTTCATAAAATTCCTTTGCAAAAATTTTACGAAATTATATACAAATTAACCTTTTATTTTCTTTCATTTACTCTAAAATTTGCTTTAGCGAAATTTGCATTTTCGTCCAAGCAGCCAAGCTCGAAATCCCCTGCGCCGAGGTTAAGCGTAAAAGCCTCGCCGTTAGTGCGCACAAAATATTCTCCCGTTTTAACTTTAAAATTTGCAGGCGTTAGGCTTTGCGTGATAAAATCTCGTGCCGTGAAATTTTGCTGCGAGGAATTTTGATCTGTGAAATTTTTCGCTGTAAAATTTTGAGCCTCCGAATTCTGCTCTGTAGAATTTTGCAAGATAGAATTTTGCGACGCCAAATTCTGTGTGGCTGGATTTTCAGCTATAAAATTCCATTCTACAGAATTTTGCTTCGTAAGATTTTGTGATTTTACATTCTGCGACGTTGAATTTTGTAGCATAGAATTTTGTGCTGCAGAATTCTGTTCTGCAAAATTTTGCTTTAAATTATCTTGCTGCGCCGCACTAGAATGCTCGGAATCCAAATCCGTGGAATTCTCCCCCGTAAACGCAGCGGAATTTAGCGCTATAAACTCTCGCGAACCGCCGCTTAGCCTGATATATACCCGCTCGCCGAAAACCGCTGTGCACTGTATCTTTAACCGTAGCGTGCCGTCCGCGCCGGTCTCGTAGGTTTTGGCGTTGATGTCGTTTAGCACGGGCTTTACGGCGGCAAATTTAGCCGCGCACCTTCCTACGCGTACCTTTTGCGGATCGAGTAGTCCGTGTTTTAGCAGATAAAAAAGCTCGCTCGTGCCGTAAATTTCGCACTCTTCGTTGGGCTCAACTCCATCTATAGTAAGATCCTCGGCGCTTTGAGCGCACTCCTTTTCGCGGTACGCGTCGGTGCATACCCGCCGAAAGCTCACGCCCGCGGGACGCGCAAACTCCGCCTCGCCCAGCATGCCCGATTTATCGAGGAAGGCGAACATATTAAACGCTACTTTTGCGGCACTTACGCCGCCGCTAAGATCCCTGGTCTTGGAGCCGTCGAAATTCCCCAGCCAGACGCCGAGAGTAAATTTCGGCGTCAGAGCGACGGTGTAGAGATCGCGCGCATCGGCGCTCGTACCTGTTTTAAACATCAGAGGCGGCGCGTTTAGGGTGTTTTGCCACACCGAGCCGAGGTAGGAGCGCGGCGCGTTTCTTAACATCTGCGTTACGATGTAGGCGCTCTGCGGGGTTAAAATTTTAGCATCATCGCCGATCTTTACACTCGCTATTTCGAGCTTTCGTAGCTTTCCACCATTTGCAAACGCGCTGTAAAGGCGAGCAATATCCATTAGACTCATCGAAATACTGCCAAGCGCGATACCTGCGCCGTAATAATCCTTGCTAAACTCCGCCAGATGCACGTTTGATAGCATCTCATACAGCCCGTCGTCACCAAGCATCAAATTTAGCTTCACCGCAGGGATATTTAGGCTCAGACTTAGCGCGTCAGTCGCACTCACTGCGCCCATGAAGCCCTGGTTGTAGTTGCGCGGCACGTAGCCCGCGAAAATTATCGGCGCGTCGATCAGCTTTTTTGAAGGGGTGATGAGCCCGTGCTGCAGGGCCTTGGCGTAGATGAAAGGCTTTAGCGTCGAGCCTACGTTTTTTTGCGAGCGCACGCCGTCGTTTTGCCCCTCATTGGCACTAAAATCGTGGCTGCCGACGTAGGCGATCACGCTCATGCTTTCGTTATCGATCAGCACGGCTGCGCCGTTTCGCACCCCCTTGCTGCGAAGCTCAAGAATTTCGTCTTTTAAGAAATTTTCAAGCGCAATCTGGGTTTTCAGATCCAAATTTGAATAAATTTTCCCCTCACTTAGGCGCGCAAGCTCCTGCGCTCGCGCAGTTTGCTCTTTAGACTGCGCGCCCCCTTTAGAGTTTGCGGAATTTTCCTGCGTCTTGGCGTTAGGATCGGAATTTATCTGCGCCTGGGCGGCTAAAACGAAATTTTGCGGCACCTTGGCGTTGGGATCGGAATTTGCCTGCAATTCGGCGCTTGCAGCAGAAGCCGTCTGCATTTTGGCGTCTGAAGTAGAATCTGTCCGAGCATTAGCGTTCGACGAAGCGAAATCCGCCTGCATACTAACATCCGAAGCAGAATTTATCTGCGCACCAAAATTTACGTGCGGGCGCTTGCCAGAGCTTGCATCTACCTGGAAATTTTGTGGCAAACGCTCAGCACCTCGTTGCTCGTTTAAATTTAGACTTTGTAGCGAATGCGCGGCATTAATTAAATCTCGCCGCTCATCTAAATTTGCGCTCTTTTGTTCATTTGGTTTTACGCTTTTCGGTTCGTTCGGTTTTACGCTTGCCTGTGATTTTGCGCCTTCGCGCTCGTTTAAATTTAGGCTCGTTCGTTCGCCCAAATTTAAACTCTTTGGCGCGTCTGTTTTAAAATCCGCCTCTTTGGAATTCATTTCTTTCGAATCCGCTCCCGCCTGCGCGTTTGCGGCATTTGATAAATTTGGCTCACCCCTTGTCGCAGCCGTAAAGCCTGATTCGGCACTCGCCGCGTCCGAAAAATTTGACTCTGCCCCCGCCGCCGCTCGGCGTGTAGACGAGTTTGCTTGCCCTGTCGTCGCGCCGGGCGTGCCTCCCTGCTTTAAATTTTGAGTGAAATTTACGTCATCTTTGGCGGTAAAATTCTGCATTTTATAATTGTTAAACGCTAACAGTGCGTAATGCGGCGCGTAATTGGGCGCTGCGTAGCGTCTGGGCGAAAACGGCTCCGCAAGAGCGCGCTCATACTCGCTTTGCGAGATCACGCCGCCCTCTCGCAGCTGCGAAATTAGGCGGTTTTTAAGCGCGTTGATGTTTGATCTGCGGTCTAGGCGGTTTTTGTTCGGGTTTTTTGGGATCACGCTAAGAAGCGCGATTTGAGCGTTGCTAAGCTCGCGCAGATCCTTTTTGAAATAAAAATACGCCGCGGTTTTGACCCCCTCGATATTGCCGCCGTATGGGGCGAGGTTAAAATACATTCCTAAAATTTCATCCTTGCTGAAGTGCCACTCCAGCTGAAAGGCGTTGAAAATTTCGATGATTTTGTTCTTGTAGCTGCGCTGTTTGGGGCGCATCATACGCGCAACCTGCATCGTAATCGTCGAGGCTCCGACGCGCTCGACGTTGCCCTCGCTTTTTTTAGTAAAATTTTGCGTAAAATTATACGTAGCCGCGCGCAGGATCGAGGCTGGATTGACGCCGAAATGGTAGTAAAAATAGCGATCTTCAAAGTAGATCACGCTTTGTTTCAGCCGCGGCGGTATCTCGTCCGCGCTCGCGTAGAAGCGCCAAATTTGATCGTCGCTGATCTGCATATTTAAAATTTCGCCGTTTCGATCATATAAAATTCTACTCTTCTGCTTATTTAGCATATCCAAATTTAGCGGATAAAGCGCGTCTAGGATCAAAAACAGAGCGAATGCAAATGCGCAAAATAGCGCGATTTTTAACGTAAATTTTAGAAATTTCATCGCGCAATTATATCAAAGAATTTTAATGATTTTAGGCTATAATGGCGCCTTTTTGCAAAGGAATAATCTTGGACGCTCTAGCTAAGCTAAATACCGAACAATACGCCGCAGCGACCGCTCCTGCTGGGCACAATCTGATAATCGCAAGCGCAGGCACGGGCAAAACCAGCACCATCGTCGCGCGCATCGCTCATCTGCTAAATCTCGGCACGAGCCCTAGAAAAATTTTGCTTCTTACATTTACGAACAAGGCCGCGAGCGAGATGATAGCGAGGCTGCAGCGGCATTTTGATAAAAAGATCACCTCCGCAATCGTCGCGGGCACCTTCCACGCCGTATCCTACGCCCTACTTCGCGAGCTCGGTAAAGGCGTGATCCTAAAGCAGCCCGCCGAGCTAAAAACCCTGCTAAAAAGCCTCGTAGAAAGGCGCAAATTTTATCACGTAAGCGACGCGCGCCCCTACGGCGGGGCGTATCTATACGACGTGTACTCGCTGTATCAAAACAAGGAGATGAGCGCGGATTTTGGGACTTGGTTTAGCAAAAACTACGAGGATCAGGCGGAATTTGCCGAAATTTACGCAGATATTTTGCGCGAGTTTGAAGAGGAAAAGGCGAAATTCAACTACGCAGATTTCAACGACGTTTTGCTAAAAATGCGCCATGAGCTGCGAAAGGGCGCTCCGCTGCGGTTTGATGAAATTTTAGTGGACGAGTATCAGGACACGAACTCGCTGCAAGGAAGTCTCATCGATGCCTTTGCGACGAAAAGCCTTTTTTGCGTCGGCGATTTCGATCAGAGTATCTATGCTTTCAACGGCGCAAACATCGACATCATCGGCAGCTTCGGCAAGCGCTTTGCGGACGCTAAAATTTACGCGCTGAACATCAACTACCGCTCAAGCTCGGCGATTTTGGCGCTTGCAAACCGCGTCATCGCGAATAATCCGCGCCTTTACGAAAAGAAGCTGATCGTGGGCCGTGAGGGCAAATTTAGCGCGCCTAGGCTGCATGTTTACGACGATACGGCGGCGCAATACGCCCACGTAGCCGCACAGATCGCGCAAAGCGGCACTCCACGCGAAAAGATCGCCGTCATCTTTCGCAACAACTCCAGCGCCGACGGCGTCGAGGTTGCGCTTAAGGAGCTCGGTATCGGCGCGAAGCGAAAAGGCGGCGTGAGCTTTTTTGAAAGCCGCGAAATCAAGGCCTTTACGGACATCTTCGCGATGATAATAAACCCCAAAGATATGATGGCCTTTATGAGTACGTGCGAATACGCAAGAGGCGTCGGTAGCGCGCTAAGCAAGGAGCTTTTCGACGCACTGATCGCGCTTGGGCACGGAAGTATTCACGCAGGGCTTTTACGCCCCGACGAGAGCGTTAAAATTTTTGAAAAAAAGAGGAAAAACTATCAGCTCGGGCTTTTTGACGATGTCGATATTATCGGCTCGGTATCGCGCTTTGAAGCTTTGGAATTTGACGAGTTTTTTCGCTCGCACCCGGTTCTAAAACACAATAAAATTACCGAGGGCGGCGCCGTATTTTTGCACGAAATTTATAAAATTTTCAAAAAAAGCGGCTCCGCTGCAAGGTCCGCTACGCTCATCTCGCAGATCAAAAACTCGCGCCTTTTCGCGCTCGTGGCGGATTTCATCGCGACGAAACGCGCGACGCTGAAAAACGGCAAGATAGACGAGGATCGCAAAAAGGACGAGACCGCTCGCATCTACGATAAATGCGGAATTTTAGAGCAGATCGCGGGCAAATACGCGGATCCGCAGAGCTTTTATAACTTCATAACCCTGGGCGCAAAGGAGATGAGCGAGGGCGAGGGGGTAAATCTGCTCAGCGTGCACGCAAGCAAAGGGCTTGAGTTTTGCAGCGTCTATCTTATCGATCTGGCGCAAAACCGCTTCCCAAACCTCAAGCTAATGGCGATGGGCGGCAGTCTGGAGGAGGAGCGGCGGCTCTTTTACGTGGCGGTCACCAGAGCGCGCGACGAGCTGGTGCTAAGCTACGCGAAATTTGATAAGATCAGAAAGATTAATTATGAGCCGAGCTGCTTTTTAAGGGAAGCGGGGCTGGTGAAGTAAGGCAAAATTTTGCTCGCTAAATTTTGAAATTTCATTTGAGCACGTTTGACGGATCGTTTGGGTAAGAATTTTACTCCTCGCGTACGTATGACGCTCCGCCCTGCTTCTTTATCGGATTGCTTGGTAAGAATTTTGCCGCGCGATTTTTGCAAATTTTTCGATTTGTAAATTTTTACGGCGCGAATATTGCGCGATATTTTGCAGCTCGCTAAATTTCACAGACAGTAGCGAGGTCTGAAGCCGTGATGAAAGACGCGGCTGCTCGGAGTTTTTTTTGCGAGCTGTACGCGAGCTATGTGGCAGTGCAATCAAAGGCGGTTTAAAATGGTAATATTTGCGCGGCGCGGGCAGCCGTAAATATCACACCGCAACTTGCGGGATTAAATTTTAAAATTTTGCTACCGCTCTGCCGTAGAGTTTTGACGCGGTAAATTCTCCGTGAAATCTCGCACGGCTAGAATTTTGCAGCAGAATTCGACGGCAATAAAATTCCGCCGCCCTATTTCATCTTTCTCTTACTTTGAAATTTACGTGTTTTATACATCGCGGAGCTAAAATTTTATTTGATAAATTCCAAAAATACCGCAAATTCCACGACGAGTTAAAACTTTAAAGCGCATCAAATTTACGGCGCTATAAATTTTAAATTTCACTACGTATTGAGCGCGCCGTAAAAAATACGCACCTACCAAATTTATTGCCGCGACGGAATTCCGCGCCGCCGCGGCCCGCATATTTGATAAATAGATTTCGCAGCGCAAATTGCATGCTGGCAAATTTAATTTATCGCCGCACAAATATACTATCCCGCGCAAATTTAACGCGGCACAAAGCAGCCCTTCGCCGCGTAAACTCACAGCGTATTAAACACCCTATCTCCCGCGTCTCCGAGACCCGGCACGATATATTTTTGCTCGTTTAGTCTCTCGTCGATCGCCGCGGTAAAAACCTCGACCTGCGGGTAGATCTCGCTAAATCTATGAAGCCCCTCGGGCGCTGCGATGATGGAGATAAATTTGATCTTTTTGACGCCGTTTTTCAGCAGGAATTTCACCGCATCGATCGCCGTGCCGCCGGTCGCAAACATCGGATCGATGATGATTGCGGTGCGCTCTGCGGCGTCTGTGGGCAGTTTGGCGTAAAAAAACTCCGCCTGCGCGGTCTTTTCGTCGCGCTGAAAGCCCAAAAACCCCACGCTAGCGTCCGGTATGAGCTTGAAAACGCTATCTAGCATCCCCAGCGCGGCGCGCAAAATCGGGCAGATCATGATCTTCGTGGCGAGCTTATACGCGCTGGTTTGCGCCACGGGCGTATGCACGCTCACCTTGCGCAGCGCCAGATCGCGCGTGGCTTCGAACATCATCAGGTAGCTGATCTCATCGACGAGCATACGGAACTGAAACGGATCGGTCCCCCGATCGCGCAGGATCGTGAGCTTATGCTCGATCAGCGGGTGCTTGATCAGCCTTACGTTAGGCAGCTCGCACGCGGTTTGGTACGTACATTTTTGGCTTTGGCTCATTTTCTCTCCTTAAATTTACTGAATTTTGCGCCCTTTTAGGCATTTTGATCGTATGTTTTAGCGCGAGCGCTCGCGTCATGTCGCTAAAATTTCGCCGATAACGGCAACACGATTTTAAATTTAAAGCGTCTTTGACTACGACGCGTGCATCTCGACGCTCAAGTTTAGCTCGGCGGCTCACTTTTAATTTAGCGCTTTTAAAAACGCAGCCCTTTAAATTTTGCTCGCTTGCGTCGCCTCTGATTTGGTCGCTATTTAAACACGGCGCGCTTTCTATCGGCACCGAGCGCTACTTTTCGGCGAGTGCTTGCGGCGTAAATTTTACTTCCGAAATTATCGTCTGAGGCGGCTTTAAATTTACTTAATGCTCTCGCTTGTGAGCCAAATTTTAAAATTCCCAGCTATCCTTGCGCGCCGATAAAATTTTAATTTCATGCATGCGGGCGCTGTGCAAGCAGGCTAAAATAAACCGAACGTATCTTTTAAATTTAACTCGACCCAAGCGGTTAAATTTGCCGTACCGAAGCGATCAAATTTAACCGCAAAGCCCCTACTCCTTCACCACGCGCAGGAACGAATACACGTCCTGCACCCCTGGCGCGTGCGTTGCGTACCAGATCGCGTGCTTTTCGTGCTCGATGTCCGTTACTACGCCGCTAAATACCACGTCGCAGCCCACGATCGCCACGCGCACCGCAGTGCCCGAAACGTCGGTGTCGGAAAAGAGATTTTTCTTTAAATTTGTAAAAATTTCAAACGAATTGCACGGATATTCGGGCTTTTTGACGCGCAGATAGGTATGCACACGCCGCACGCCTTCGGTTTGTCTAGCTAAAGCAAGCAGCGGCTCGCGCATCGCTTCGCTATCCAGCAGCCCGATGAGATAGACCTCGCCGTAGAAGCACTCGACCTCCAGATCCCAGCTGCTAAGGCCTTTGGTAAATAGAATTTTGCTTTGGATTTTAGTCTGGATGAGTTTGTCGCTGGCGACCTCGCTCACGCTGCGGCGGTCGCGCGCTACGGAATAGATGTCGTATACGCTAAGCGCGTTGCCCGCGGGCGCCAGCGGAGCCGCGCACGAGCTAAATAGCGCCGCGCAAGAGAGCAAAAACACCCCTAAAATCGCTAGAAACAAAACCCTCAAACCCTCTCCAATCTCGTTTAATTTCTAATTTATCTCAAGCCGGCTGCCCGCGCCGCTTTTTTAAATTTAGCCCCGCAGGCGCCGTTTTGCCGCAGCTTAAAATTTTGCGCCGTGAAATTTCACAGCTTAAAATTCCGAGCCGACGCGTCGCAAAATTTTACAATGCAAATTTTAAAATTTACGTTGTAATTCGCACAGCTTGCGGAATTCTGCGTTTTCGTTGTTGCGAAATTTCACGCGCAGTATTCGTCGCCGTAAAATTCTACGTGGCTAAATTTCGTTGCAAATTTGCCGCTGCGAATTCTACGAGTAAAATTTTTCGCAGCGGAATTCGCTGCTGCAAAATTTTATATTGCAAAACTCGCGCCCAAAATTCCGGCCGGTCGCGGCTAATTCGTCGTAAGTCCTCCGTCTATCGCAAATATCGCGCCGCTGACCCATTTCGCCCCGTCCGATGCCAAAAATACCGCCGCATCGCCGATGTCCTGCGCGCTGCCGATTTTGCCGAGCGGATAGATATTTTGCACCATTTGCTCAAACGCCTCGCGCCCCTGCGGACTAAGCGCGCTTAAATTTCGCTCAAACTGCGGCGTAAGCACGCTTCCGGGCGCTATGGCATTAACGCGCACGCCGAGTTTGCCGACCTCAAAGGCAAGCGATTTGGTGAAAGAATTTAGCGCGCCTTTGGTGATCGAATACGCCGTCGTGGTGCGCCCTACGAGCATTCGGTTCGCAAAATACGACGAGATATTGATCACGCAGCCTTTGCTAGCCGCAAGCGCACCCAAAAGCCCCTGAGTAAGGAGATAGGGCGCTTTAACGTTTAGGTTTAGATGGGCGTCCAGCAGCGCTTCGTCGGTCGCCTCAAACGGTACGAATTTTCCCAGTCCGGCGTTATTTACTAGGATATCTATCTTAGGAGATTGCGCTAAAATGCGCTCGCAAAGACCTTTTATCGTTTTGCTTTGCGCCAAATCCGCCTCTATCGCGTAAGCTTTCACGCCGTAACCGCCCAAGGCCTCCTGTGCGATTTTTAATTTCTCCTCGCTTCTGCCGAGCAGGATCAAATTTGCGCCCTCTTCGGCGAAACACTTTGCGATACCAAGCCCTATTCCGTCGCTTCCGCCCGTAATTACGGCTGTTTTGCCCTCTAATCGTTTCATACTTTTCCTTTCAATACGTAAATTTAGGTTCTAAAAATTTGAGCGAGATTTATGGATCTCGCAGACTTCGAAATTTTGCAGGCTTTAAAATTTCGCTCGCTTTAAAATTTTACGGCGAAGCGAAATTTCGTTGATAAAATTTTACTAATTTTAAAATTCCATCGATAAAATTTCACGGCAAAATTCTATCGTAAAGCTCGCGGCTGAATTTCATCGGGAATTTCATCCGCGAAATTCCGCCCAGCCGTACGCTACTCGGCTTACAGCACCTGTTTTACGCTGCTAGCCGTGATTTCAAGTAGCCTCGTAGCAAACGGAAATTTCGCCTTCGTTTCTTCAAACTCCGCACCACTATCAATAAAGCGCGCCGTGCCCTTTACTACAAAGCCGCGCCCTGCGCCGAACCTGCCTGCTAGCTCCTTTGTAGCGACGCTAATCTCGACGTTTGGATTTGCCTCCACGTTGCTTTGCGTCTTTTTCATACCCGCAGCGGGGATGAGGATGCGATCACCCTTAATGACGAGATATCTGTTCCACGTATTGCTGATATGAGCCTCGCCCTGCGCGCAGGTAGCGATACCCACGGCGCATTCATAATTCAAAATCTCCAAAAATTCCTTGCTAAACATTTTCTCTCCTTAAATTTACATTTTAAAGCTCGCGATTTTGGCTGACAAGCCCCGCGCGCAACTGAAATTTTAACTACCTCCGCCACTTTCTGCTGCGGCTAAATTTTATATTTCAAAAGCGCCTCCTTGTCGGCTTTGCTTACGCGAAAGCTATCGCGGATCTTGGAAATCGCCTTGTTTTGGATAAATTTAACCGCCCGTTTGCTCGCCAAAAACGCAAGCGTGATCTCGCGCTGCTTGATAAACATCTCCGCTATCGCCCACGCCGCACCCATCTGCACGTAGTACCGCTCGTCGCTTTCGGCGGCGCAAATTTCAAAAAACTCCTCGGGCGAGATCGCGTCCATATTTCGCATAAAATAAACGTAGAAAAATCGCCTCTCAAACTCGTCCGTACCGCCCTTAGCCTGCTTTAGCAGCGCGTCCGCAAAAGCGGCATCCCTGAATTTCGGAGCAAACATATCACAAACCGCCCAATTAGGCATCGTTTTGATAAAATTGCTCGCGAGCGCAAATTTCGCTTCATCCTGCTTCAAAAGCATTATAAAAAAGCCTTTTAGCACGAACTCCTCGTGAAAAAAGGGCTCGTAATTTTGCAGCTCGTCCGTGCCGCCCAAAGCGGCGAAGCTTTTGCGGGCAAGCGCACGCAGTGCGGGAGTGCGCACGCCCAAAATCTGCGGCGCGGGTATTAGGCGCTGCGAAAATTTAGCAAATTTCTCCTCGCTTAGCGCTCGCAGCTGCCCTAGCATATTTTCTCGTAAATCCATAGCTTTCCTTTAAATTTTGATTTCAAATTTTAACCCCCCAGGCCCAAGCCGATTTCGGCGCGCCGAAATTTTGCCGCATAGAACTTTTATTTAAACAGATCGCGTCCTGCCCACAAACTAATCGCCCGATAGATCGCGCTACTTTAAATCGTCCGCAGCACTCGCTCAAAACCTTTTATTTGAAAAATACGCCCTGCCAAATCGCGCCGTATGCCGCCGGGCGAAGCAAGCCGTATCGCCAAAGCCGCTTAAATGAAGCTCGGCGCGTCATTTGAAAACAAAATCAGATCGCCGCTGTGCGTATTTTCGCTCAAAACCCGCTGCAAATCGCGCTTGTCTCTCAAAACGATAGTTTTTGCCGGATCGATCCTACTTTGCAGAACCTCGGAATTTAGCTCGCCCGTAATGATCGCGAGATCAAAAATTTCATCGATCTTAGCGCCTAACGTCTCGTTGTCCTCGCGCGTGCTCTCGACGATGCCCGGCGTGATGATGACCTTGCGCCCGCCGTAGCTTCGCATCAGCTCGTAGCTTTGCAGCATGCCGCTTAGATTGCCGTTGAAGCTATCGTCGATGATGATCTTGCCGCCCGCATCGAGCCGCGCGAGGCGGTGCTCGACGGCGCTGACGTGCGCGACGCGGCTTTTGATCTTATCAGCGCTAAGCCCTAAAAATCGCGCGATCTTTATGCACGCGGCGAGATTTGCAGCGTTAAATTTACCCAAAATCGGCGCGAAAAACTCCTCGCGCTTGCATAGTTCTCTCCGCCCGTTTAAAATTTTACGCTCACTCAAAGCTTCTTGCGAGCCCTGCTCTTTGTCGCTGCAAATTTTATCGTCGCTAGCGGCGCGGACGGCTTGTTCGTAAAATTCTTGCTCGCTCCGTTCGGCGCGGGACATGGAATTTGCATCGTTAAAATCGGCGCCGTAATTTTTAGAATTTTTGTCTTTTTCCGCGCATGCCGCACTGCTTGCGTCTAAGCTTAAATCGCCCTGCCCTTCGCCTTCTGCGGCGGATGTTTCTGCGCGCGGCACAGAATTTTCGCCGCTCGCACCGCTTTCATCATCGCTCAAGTTAAGGCTAAATTTTATTCCGTCCAGATCTGCACCATGAATTTCCAGCCCCTCGTCATAGATTGTGACGCGCTCGCTCGGGCTTTTTTGCGTGCAGCTGTGTAAAAACGCATGCTTTAGCCGCGCGCTTGTGAGCGCTTCGAGCTTGGTTTTGCGGATGTTTTCGATGCTTTTGAAATACTCGATGTGTTGTGCACCGATCTCGCCCACGACGACGATCTGCGGTACCAAAAACTCAGTGATCTCGGCGATGTCGCCGCTTAGCCTGGCGCCTGCTTCAGCGATGTAGATCTGCGTATCTGCGGGCAGCGCCTCGTTTACGTCGCGCACGAGCCCTGCTAGCGTGTTTACCGAGCGCGGCGTCTTGTAGCAGCGAAAGTCGCTTTTTAAAATTTGATACAAGAAGTTTTTAATGCTCGTCTTGCCGTAGCTCGCAGTGATCTGAATGATCGTAAGGGAGGGCATCTGGGCTAGTTTTTTGCGTGCGGCGGCCTTAAATTTCGCGGCCTGCGCCCGCTCGTAAGCAAAGCTCGCCACAAGAGCGGCGCCAAGCGGTAAGAAGATCGGCAAAATCGGAGCTTCTGCGGCATAAAACACGGCGCTGAAGCCAAACGCACAGAGTGCCAAAATCGCAAAAAATCGCTTCACGCGCGGCGTAAAGACGAGCTTTTTATCTAGCCCTCTTTGCCAAAAATAAAGCGCTAGCGCATAGGCCGCGATGATTAAAATTTTAGCGGCGCATAGGGCATAGAGGAATGCAGTGCCAAATTTAGCTGCGCCGAGACCTACCGCGATCTCGCAGCCAAAATACGCCGCTAACGGCAAAATCAAAAAATAGAGGTGCCACGCGGGTTTGGTGAAGTGAAAGATGATGCGCGCAGGCTTGTATGAAAACCACTGCAGGCAGGTGATCAGATAAAAGCCCAGCAGTAGGACGAATGCCGCGTGCGCGATCAAAAATATTATATTCATCTTTTAAAATTCCTTTTTTATAAATTTGCGCGTCCGCTTCGCATGCCTGTGCGGGCAAAAACGCGGTGAGCTCGGACTAACCGGCATTCGGTGTCATTTGCAAATTTTATGAATTCTTGCTTTGTAAATTCTATTTTTACAAAATTCGCGCTCTCATAAATTCTCGCTCTCGCGTTGGCTGCACGAGCCGCGTGCTCGATAAATTTACGCTGCCGCGCTGCGTCTGCCTTTTCGATACTGCGCCGTATCTATCTTTCGCGACATGAAATTTTCGCACGCTGCGTATTTTGCGACATCACGCCCTATCTCGCGCGATGATTTGCATCATTTACGGCACATAGGCCTTCTGCCGCGGCAAATGCATGACGCGGTTATGCAACTAAATTTAATCGTTCGCTTTGCGGTGCACACGCAGTTTCGCTGTGTCTCGTACGGCTGCCGCAAACACAGAGCGGAAACGACCCACTACGGCGTTAAAATTTTAAAATTTAACGCGACACGCTGTAATTTGGGCTTGCGTTTTGTACTACGCGCCCAAAGAGCGGATTTTGCGCCGCTAAATTTAAACGCATACGCGCGGCTTTTATGTTTAAATTTACGCTTCGGTTTGCGATCTTTGGCGCAAACAAATTGCAAAATTTTAAAACGCGAGGTGAGCCGTATTAAAGCGCCGCATCGAAACGCCTTTTAAAATGCGCCCGCTCTTGCCTTTCGCACGATCTATTTTTGCATCTAAAGCGCGATTTTCGCGGTGCGCCGCTAAAATTTCGCGGCTAAATTTTAAAATTTACATAAAATTACGTTTCGCTTTAAATTTAGCGCGGCGCCGAATCGTTAAATTTAGCTGCCGCCAAGCTCCTTTTCAATCTGCTCGCCGATAAAATCCGCGCTTTGCAAAAAGAAAAAGTGATCCCCCGCCAGCGGATAAAATTTGCTGTTTTTGACGAGCGAGTGGATCAGCTCGCCGCTTTTTAGGCTAGTGGCGCGATCGTCCTTGCCCCAAAAGATGAGCGCATTTTGCGGGCTTAGCACGGAAAAAATATCGCGAAAGTCCTCATTTACGACGTTTTTTAGCGTCTCATACATCGTCTTGCTCATACCTGCGGCATCCTTGCTCGCAAACGCGTGCCAAAGCCCCGCCAGTCCAAATCTTTTTAAAATTTTAAAAATCGCGATTTTGGCGCGCACGGCAAAAGGCTTGGGCTCGATGATACCGGCGCTGCTTAGCAGTATGAGATTGCGCGGAGCTAGCAATGCAGCGATCTTGCCGCCGAAGCTGTGCCCCATGATCGCTGCGGGCTGCTTGCCGAAGGCTGCGATAAAGGCGCGCATAATCTCTGCGTAATCCTTGCTGCCAAGGGCGCGCGCGGGCTGCGAGCTGGCGCCAAATCCCGGCAGATCGACGCACACTAACGCGTAACGGCGGAATTTATCCGCAAAAACCCTAGACATAAGCGCCTTGTTTGCGCCCCAGCCGTGCAGCACCAAAATATATTCGGCACGCTGCAGGTTTGAAATTTCGTAGCTAATTTTGTAGCTCTCGCCACCGCAGACGAGCTCCTTACTCGCCACCGCCGCTCCTTTTGGCGTAAACGGCCTTGAGTAGCTCGACTGCTTTTTCGAGCCGCTCAAACTCGCTCATACTGATCATCACAGCTTCGAATTTGTTGTTTTTGACGATCAGGGCTTTTTTAATCTCTTGGCTTTTGATCTTGTTTAAAACGGTACTGAAGTTGCGCACGATCTCGGTAGCGGTGTAAATTTCGTCTTGATTTATCATAACTCGACCTTTTGGGGTAAAATTTTACGCAAAATTTAGCGTAAAATTTTAAACGATTGGCTACTTATTAGCGGTGATTTTGGTGATCAGCTCGTAGCTTACAGGGATCTGCCTCATTGGCGGCAGCGACGAAGCAAGAGCTGCTAAGACCTCGGAGAAATCATCAAATAGGTAGTTTGCGAGACTGCCTGGGTTCGGATTTATCTCGTTTAGATAAATTTCGCCCTCTTTTTCAAAAAAATCGCAGCGAATGAGCGCGCCATCGAATGATCCTGCGTTATAAAGCCGCGTAAAGGCGTCTTTCATCTTGCCCTCTAGCAAAGCGCCAGGACGAGCGGGCTCGATCGCGCCACTACGTGAAAAATCCAAATACTTACGATCGAAATTTAAATAGCCCTCCTTTTTCGGCTCTTCGATGTTTGAAAATACGATTTTGCCGTCTATTTTAGCGCCTGCAAGATTGAATTCCTTTACGTTTTCCCAGTACGGCTCTACGATCGCGCTGTCGTCCAGCTCAAAAGCCTGATCCAGCGCGTAACTAAACTCGCTTTCGTTCTTGGCTATCGAAATTCCGATGCTAGAGCCCAAATGAGCGGGCTTAACGATGATCGGAAAATTAAAATTAGGCAGGCTGGTACGATTTACGATCTCATACGGCAAGGTTTTTACATTTGCGATTACAGCCAGGTGCTTGGTTAAAATTTTATTATAACTTAGCACGCTAGCTTCGATGCGAGGTCCAATATAAGGGATGCCAAAAAACTCAAATAGCGCCGCCATTTTGCCATCCTCGCCGTCGCAGCCATGGATTAGATTGATATATGTGCCGACTTCTAGCATGCTTTTGCTAAACATTCCGCTTTCAAAAAATCCGCCCGCGCCGATGCTAAGCTCTTTTGCTTTAGCATAGCCGCCCTGCTTAAAATACGCCGCGCGCATATTTTTATCCTCGATGCGGTAAAATTTACGATTTTTATCGCAAAATACAAACTCCAAGTCCCAGCCTTTTAGGGCGTTTTTAACGGCAATTGCCGAGATGATACTTACTTCGTGCTCGTAGCTTTGAGCTCCAAAAACTATGCCAAATTTCATTGCTTTCCTTCAAATTTTATTTTCTACGCTAATTTTTTTAACGCCTCTTTGACAAGATCTGACGTATTCGTGCTGCTGCAGCCCGCTAAGATTTGATTGATCTTATCGCGCTTAAATCCAAGGCTTTGTAGCGCGGATGCCGCTTCATTTTTATAAGTCTCGCTAGGACCGAATTCCATTAGCTTCGCATCGCCCAGTTCGGCAATGATCCGTCTAGCGGTCTTTGGGCCGATACCCGGAACTGAAGTTAGCGTCGCAGCATCCCCCGTAGCTACGCAACGCGCGAAATCCTGCGGAGCGAGCGTCGAACAAACCGCCATCGCCGTGCTTGCACCTACACCGCTAAGCTTAATTAGGGTTTCAAACATCCTTTTTTCACTCTCGTCTAAAAACCCGTACAGCGAATCGGCATCCTCGCGCAGAATTTGCACGCACACAAGCTCGGTCAGCTTGCCCTGCGTGAGCTTTGCGGAGGTATTTAATGACAATGAAAGAGCGTAGCTTACGCCGCTAGCGCATTTAATGACGCAAGCAGTGGGCTCCTTGCGCGTGATAATTCCTTCGATCGCCGCTATCATCTAAGAGCCTTTAAAATTTCGTTTATGCTCTCATTAAGCGCTAAATTTAGGGCATTATAAATGCTTTGCGAGCTAGGATCAGGCACGAAAACACGCTTAGTGACGATACCCGATTTTATGCTTTCTAAAGAATTTAAAATTTCATATCCCATCGTGACGGTTGCTTGATCGTTATTGATCTGAAGCGCTACGATACTGGTTTTTAGGCGCAAATCCCGCTCTTTTGGCACGAAGATCGGATTTAGCGAGCAGGTGGAAAATGCCGCATCTAGCAGCGCTTTATATACCATCTCGCTAGGCATCGTGATAAATTTGGCGTCGCTTGCGAACCGCGTTCGGTTTCTAAAATCCACTATTAAAATATCCCGCCTATCGACGAGATCGGTTGCCGTGATAGTGTCGATAAAGATATTTTTGCGCACGCCGCTAGGATTTACGCAGCGCTTTTGATCATAACGCAGCTCGTAGTAAGTGTATGGCTTAGCCTGCTTGGCTAAGCAGCCGCCTAAAAATATCGCCGCCAGCGTCGCAGCAAGCGTAAACTTTATAAAATTTTTCATCTTTATTCCTTTTTATCGTCGCGATCCGCGCCTTTAGAAGTGTCTTTGAAAAAGAAATCGTAAGGATTGTCCTCTAGCCTAAACATCGCGCCTTGGAATTCTCTAAGCGATTTTTTTAGCTCACCAAGAGTGTTTTTTGCCTCCTCAAGTGTAGGATCCAAGATCGCTTTTAGATTGTACTCGCCGCGATCGATACGCTTAGTGATGATGCCTGCGGTTTTATCCAGTGAATTCGATAGATTGGCAGCACTCACGGCAAAGGCGTTTAGATTATCTAGCAGCGCGTCTAGCTCCTTCTCGCGCTCGTTTAAATTCGCTATAAGAGTATTTACGTTAGCAAGCAGCGCGTCTAAGCTTTGGAATTTTTTCTCATCACTTAGCTCAGCGCTAAATTTATCCATCGAAGATAGAATTCTATCCACTTTATCGGTATTTTGTTTAGACAACAGCCCGTTAATCTTAAAGATCATCTCACTCACGCTATCGGTGATAACTTCGGCTTTGGAGCCGATTTTATCAAGAAGCGTTTTATCCAGCGCAATTATCGGCTTTTTATCATTCGGCGGAAAAAGCTTGCCACTTCCTTTTGTGATATTTATAAACGCGATTCCGCTGATGCCTTGAGATTCTACCTTAGCGACGCTATCTTGCGAGATCGGCAGTTTGCTTTTTACTGAAATTTCAATCTCGATGATCGCATTTTCGATATCGGCAAAGTCGATGCTTTTGATGATGCCCGCATTTACGCCGATAAATTTAACTTCGGAATTCTCCTTAATGCCTACGGGAAGCTCTTTTGTGTGGATATAGTAGGAGCGGTAGCTCTCGCTGCGATCAGTCTTTGTAAGCATCCACCACATAAATGCCGTAAGAGCCGCGACGCAGATCATAACAAATGCGCCTACTATCGTGTATGAAGTTCTATTTTCCAATCTTTTCTCCTAATTTCAGAGTGTAAAATTTAAGCCCTGAGATATGCCTTAAAATAGCCATTTGGGCTTAAATTTTAAAACTTAGCACTTTCTCAAATAGTCGCAAAATTTGCAGAATCATCTGAGTTTAAATTTTAAAGCTTAGCGTGCATTTTGAAATTTCAAAATATCGTCGCGCCGTATTTTAGCGTAAAATTTTGCCGCCCCGGTTTAATTTAACGCCGCTTGCTTGTTAAAATTTTAAAATTTATGCACTATCCAATAAATGCACCTAAATGCGCCCTTAAATACGACCCGCCTAAATTTTAAAATTTTGATTGAGCCGCTAAGGTCTAAATTTTAAAATTTAAGCCCTGCGGAGCCCGGAATTCCTCGCTAGGTTTAAAATTTAAAATTTTCCCGCCGCTATTTTAAAATTTCAGCTCCTACCTATCTAAATTTTACCCACCGCGATGCGTATTTCGACTAAATAAATTTCAAAGCTCAATCCCTTTGCCTCATCTTAAATAGCTCTTCAAGCGGGTTATTCTTTAGGCTTGAAATTTCCTCGATGCTTCCTTCAAAAGCGATTTTTTGATTATCCACGATCAAAAACCGATCCAAAATGTCAAAGATACTATCCACATCGTGCGTCACCATCACGACCGTGACGCCGAGGCTGTCTCTAAGCTCGCAAACAAGCCTATCAAGGGCTCTGGCGCTGAGCGGATCAAGCCCCGAGTTTGGCTCGTCCAAAAATAAAATTTCAGGGCTAAGTGCTAGCGCGCGAGCCAGCGCCACGCGCTTTTTCATACCGCCGCTAAGCTCGTTTGGGCTAAGCGCAGCAGCCTCCTTCTTAAGCCCCACCTTTTGGATCCAAAACATCGATAGCTCATCTATCTCGCGCTCGCTAAATTTAGAGTATTCGCGCAATAACACGCCTACGTTTTCGAGCACGCTCATCGAGCTGTAAAGCGCGCCGAATTGAAACATCACGCCGCATTTTAGGCGGATCTCGTTTTGCTCCGCCTCGCTCGCGCGCCAAATATCGCGTCCGAAAATTTTAATTTCGCCGCTTTGCGGACGCTTTAAAAATATGAGCGTTTTCATTAACGTCGTTTTACCGCTGCCGCTGCCGCCTAAAAAGCCGTAAATTTCGCCCTTTTTGACGCTAAAGCTCACGCTATCGTGCATAACACGCGATCCGTACGCGGTAGTAACATCGCGCGCGACTATGATTTTAGCGCTTTCGATGGATTGCACTTGCTCACTCATAGCCCGATTTCCGAAAACAGAACCGCGAATACCGCGTCGATCGCGATGACCCAAAATATCGCATTTACGACGCTGATCGTAGTGTATTCGCCGATGCTTTGGGTATTTCCTTTGACCTCAAAACCCCGCATGCAGCCGATGATAGCAATGAATGCCCCGAAAAATGGCGCTTTAATTATACCTACTAAAAAATGCCTAAGCTCTACAGAAGCCTTAAATCTATCCAAATAATCGCTAAAGGCTATATCTAAATACGCGTCGCACACTATCATCTGAGCAAAAATACTTACCGAATCTGCGATAAAAATGACTAGCGGCATGATTAGTACCATCGCGATAATGCGCGGCATCGCAAGAAAATAAAACGGATCAAAGCCCATCGTCCTCATCGCATCGATCTCTTCGGTGATCTTCATCACGCCGATCTGTGCTGTAAAGCTCGAAGCCGAGCGACCCGCGATAACGATAGCAGCGATTAGAGGCGCTACTTCACGGAGCGTCAAAGCGCCCATTATATCGATGATATAGATGCTAGCGCCAAATTTAGAAAGCATATCCGAGCCTATGTAAGCAAGCACGATACCTATCAAAAATGCCGTCAATGAGACGATGAAAAGCGCGTCTATGCCGCTATCTTTGATGAAATTTACGGTTTCTTTGAAGCGGAATTTCATCGGATGAATTATAAAAGCCGCGAGTTTAGAAAAAAACTCGCCCAAAAAGCTTGCAAGGCTTAGCAAGCCTAAAATTCCAAGATGGCAATAAAGTCCGATCTGTGCTAAAAAATTTAGCCTGCGAGATTCGGGCACGTAGCTAAAATCGATCGTTTTATCATCCATAAAGCTTAGAATTTTGGCAGCTTTGCAGCTATCCTCCACAAGGCTAACCCGCTTGCCGGCAAGGGCGTTTTTGATCATCAGCGCCATGAAATAGTCTAAATTTGAAATTTCGCTTAAGCTTAGCTCCAGCTCGTTTAGATTTTTTACCGCTTTTTTTAGTGCAATTAGCTGGGAGCGCGAGCTTTTGTAGTTCCACTGCCCGCGTAGCGATAAGGTGTTTTTCCCGCCCGAGCTTTCGAGCGAAAAGGCTAAATTCCGCAAAAATTTCTCTCCAAAATCAAAAAATAGGGGAAATTATAATATAATCAACCTTGGCATTTTATAAAATTTAATGGAGATTTATGCTCAGAGGCTTTTTCACAAATAGCGTAGGCACGCTGGTTTCGCGGGTTTTGGGTTTCGTGCGCGACCTGCTTACCGCATCGGTTTTGGGCGCGGGAATTTACAGCGATCTGTTTTTCGTAGCGTTTAAACTACCCAATCTTTTCCGCAGACTATTCGGCGAGGGAGCCTTTACGCAGGCGTTTTTGCCAAGCTTTACCGCCGCGCGCAAAAAAGGAATTTTTGCCGCAGCGGTGCTTATTAAATTTAGCATTTTTATCGCGCTTTTAACGGCGCTCGTGCTGCTCGCCGCACCCGTTTTTACTAAAGTTTTGGCATACGGATTTAGCGCCGAGCAGATCGAGCTTGCCGTGCCGTACGTGCGGATAAATTTTTTCTACCTTACATTTATCTTCGTCGTTACGCTCTTTGCCTCGCTGCTTCAGTATCGCGATCACTTCGCTACGACGGCGTTTTCGACCGCACTTTTAAATTTAGCGATGATCGCGGCGCTTCTGCTAGCTCACGGCAAAGACGGCGCTACGGCGGTGCTCTATCTTAGCTTCGGCGTCGTGGCGGGCGGACTTTTGCAGCTAGCGGTGCACGTTTATGCGTTGAAATTTACCGGCATGCTGCGCGTCTTAGCGGGCGGCTTTGCGCGACTTGCACGGGGCGATAAACCGCAGACGCAGGGCTTTTATAAAAATTTTTTCGCAGGCGTGCTCGGTGCGTCGGCGCTTCAGCTAAGCTCGTTTATAGATACCTTTTTTGCGAGCTTCCTTACTAGCGGCAGTATCAGCTATCTCTACTACGCAAACCGCATATTTCAGCTGCCGCTCGCGCTTTTTGCGATCGCGCTTAGCACGGCGATCTTTCCGCGTATGAGCAAATTCGTAAAAGCTCGCGACGACGCGCAAGCTCTGGCGCTTGTCGAGCGCGGATTTTACTTCCTTTTGGCGCTACTCGGGCTCTCTGCGATAGGCGGCGTGATGCTGCGAAACGAGATCACGCAGCTGCTGTTTGAGCGCGGAGAATTTACACGTCAAAATTCCATCGAATGCGCCGCGGTTCTTGGCGCATATATGGTGGGGCTCGTGCCGTTTGGGCTATCTAGGATTTTTTCGCACTGGCTGTATGCGAATATGAAGCAGAAGCTAAGCGCGAAAATTTCGATCTGGTGCGTCTTTATAAACGTCGCTTTGTGCGCGCTGTTTTTTAAACCGTTCGGAGCGGTGGGGCTTGCGTTTGCAAGCACGATAACGGGAGCGTTTCTGTTCGGCTTTAATCTCTATTTTTTTGGATTTAATAACTTTTTGGCTATAATCCGCGCAAAAAAAATTATTGCGATCGCGGTGCTTTGTGTGGGCGAAGCGGCGATTTTATACATTTTAAAAGGCTTGTATTATGGTAATTTATGATAGTTTGAGCAAAAAGAAGCTCCCGTTTGAGCCCATTAGCGAGGGGCTGGCGCGCATTTACGCCTGCGGCCCGACCGTCTATGATGACGCGCATTTAGGCCACGCAAAAAGCGCCGTGAGCTTCGATCTGCTGCGCCGCGTATTGCAAGCGGAGGGCTATGAGGTAAAATTTGCGCGAAATTTTACCGACATCGACGATAAAATTTTAAAAAAGATGGCGGAAACCGGCAAGAGTCTGGGAGAGATCACGGAGCTTTACACCCGCAGATATTTGCAGGATATGAGCGCGCTAAACGTCGCAGACGCGAACATTTCGCCCAAGGCGACCGAAAATATCGCTGCGATCTGCGAGCTCATATCCTCGCTTCTTCAAAAAGGCTTTGCCTACGAGATCGAGGGAGACGGCATCTACTTCGACACGCGCAAGGACGGGGATTATCTAAGCCTTAGCGGCAAAAAAGAGGGCGCCGGCAAAAACATCGCCCGCGTCGCCTCAAACGATGCTAAGCACGACGAGAAGGACTTCGTGCTGTGGAAATTTGACGAGAATTGGTTCGATAGCCCGTTTGGCAAAGGGCGCCCCGGCTGGCACAGCGAGTGCGTCGCGATGATTTTGGCGCACCTTGATAGCGGAGACGCGAAATTTTGCATCGACATTCACGCAGGCGGCGCCGATCTACTCTTCCCTCATCACGAAAATGAAGCCGCGCAGTGCCGCTGCGCCAATCATAGAGCGCTAAGCAAATACTGGCTTCACAACGGCTTCGTGCAGGTAAACAACGAAAAGATGAGCAAGAGCCTCGGCAACTCGTTTTTTGTAGGAGACGCTCTAAAAATCGCCCCAGGCGAGGCGCTGAGATTTTATCTTTTAAGCTCGCATTACAGGGCAAATTTTAATTATTCGATAGCCGATCTGCTTGCGAGCAAAAAGAGGCTGGATAAAATTTACCGCCTTAAAAAGCGCGTCCGTGACGTTTTAACTCCCGCTGCGGGGCAAAATTCCGCGACATGCGTATCTGAACATACCGCGCAAATTTCATCCGCAAGCTCTGCGCGGGCTTGCGGAGCTGCGGGGCAAAATTTAGCTTCGAACGGATCTCAAAGTTTAAGCCCAAACACGGCGCCGAATTCCAAGCCTAAAAATTCTGCGTCTGAACTGCCTGCTGCGGAGGCTAAATTTAGATCGGAGATGATGGAGTTTTTAAGCGATGATCTCAATACTTCAGGCGCGCTTGCGGTGCTCGATAGCTTCGTAGCAAGCGCGAATGAAGCGCTAGATTGTGCGCCAAAAGACAAGGCGCTAAAGGCTCAGATCGCCGCAAATTTAGAATTTGCAAAGCAGACGCTCGGAATTTTATATGAGGATGAGACCGAATACTTTCGCTTCGGCGTGAGCGAGCAGCAAAGGGCGCAGATCGAGGAGCTGATAAAACAGCGCGCGCAGGCGAAGGCGGAAAAGGACTTTGCGAGCGCGGACGCCATCAGAGCGCGCCTTACGGATATGAAGATCGAAGTGATGGATACGCCTAGCGGCACGGCTTGGGAGGTCGCAGCGGAGTAGAACGCAAAATTTATCGCAAAATTTTACGTTAAATTTTATGATTTTTGCCATGCAGGGTGTAAATCCGAACGCTAATATACGTAAATTTCAGTGCGATTTTTATCTGAAGCATTGCAATACGGCGGCGCGGTTTTGTTCAGTGATACGGCGCAGGAGCAATGCGATGTGCAACACGACGCAGCGACAGAGGCGCAAGGCGGACGCAATTTTAAATTCGTCGGCGCAGCTGATACGGCGGCGCGATATAGCGCGGTACAGCGGTAGCACTGCGGCAGCCTGTGCGTAAATTTTAACGCGACTAGGTGCAGTGGAACATGCTGTGGTGACGTGCAAATTTTGGCGCGATTTTTATAGCGATATTGTACGCGGGTGCACGCAGCGATGAAAGTCGCGATTTCATTTGTCGATACGGCTGATGTAGCGGCAAAGCCACAAGACAGGCTGCGATTTTCATTCGGCGGTGCGGCGGCGCAAAAGCGCAATGCGGCGCGGCGATGTGAAGTCGCGATACACACGATGTATAAAGAACGGCACTTTGTAGCGCTTTATAGTACTCAAAGCATTTACCGCTTAAATGGCGTACAAAAAGTGCCGAGAAATCGTAATAAATAAAAACTAGCTCGCTTTTAAGGCGCTTTACGCTTTAAAAATGGCAATGTAAAAACCCGCTCTGCGATGCACAAAAGTCATTTTAAAGCGCTTAACGCTTTAAAAGCGGCAAACAAAAAAGCTAAATCTCGGCATCGTTCGTGCGGCAGCGTATGTGGGCGGATAGATTTAGCGAGCTTGCGAAGCGCGAATTAGTCCCGCGCCGCCCCATAAATTTTGTGCTGCCTCGCGGTCGAAATTCTAAAATTTAAGGAATTTTAAAATTTCAGAATTTTTGAGATTTTAAATTTTAAAATTTCAAGAATTTTTAAATTTAAAAAATTTGGGGATTTAAATTTTAAAAAT
>NZ_CALIST010000015.1 GCF_938041645.1 uncultured Campylobacter sp.
AATATATCTCATTTTTGCTCCATGATTTGATTTGTGGGGTTTGCTTGCGCGCAGATTTCGCTTTAAAATTTGCTTTAAATTGCGCTTTCGCGCGCCGAAATTCGGCGCCGCTTTTATACGAAATTTCGCTTCCGCACACCGCCCCACTACGACGAAATTTTAAACTTAGAGCTTTGAATTTATCCTTAAATTCAGGGGGCTGTGCGAAATTCATAAAAAATTCACCTTATGTGCGGACGAGTGAGCTTTGAAATTCCAAAATTCCCAGAATTTCGCTAAAATTGCGGGCAAATTTTAAAAAAGGCAAAATTTTGACTATTTACGATTTGGAGCGCCTGCGACTGGACGCCAAAAAGCACGTGGAGCAGCTAAAGCTCGTAGCCGTCATAAGTACGATCGCCCTATTTGCGGTATTCGGCGTCATCGCGTATTTTGCGCGCAGGCAGGGCGTGCAGAGCTTTAGCGCGACGCTGCTTATGCTGCTGGCGATCGCCTCGCTTGCCGTGAACCTTAAAGAGGTGCACTTAAACGGCTGGCAAAAGGATCTCATCGGCACGGAAAATATTTTGAAATTCGGCGCGGTCGCGATCTCATTTTTGATCTTCAAGTACTCCGCAGCCTTGCCGCAGGCGTTGATAGGCTTGGCTGCGCTCGCGCTTGGGGCGTGGTTAGCGACGCGGCTTTACGCGCTCGGCGTAAAAAGCGCGCAAGAGAGCTTTACCGGGCGGTACCGCCAAAGCTACAAGCAGCACTATCTGGCGCCTTTCGTGCGCGAGCTCGGCTACGAATACGTATCCTACGGCAGCGTGCCTTTTTGGCGCGTGGTGCAGAGCGATCTGTTCGAATTTATCGAAAATCTGCGCGGCAACGACCGCGTGGGCGGCGCGTGGCAGGGGGTGAGCTTCGAGTTTAGCGACGTGAGTTTTTTCCATCAAAATTTACAGCACGAGCTCGTGGGAGCATTTTTCGTAGCGGAATTTAACAAACGCATCATCGCGCCCGTTTTCATCTATCCGCGCGAGATACAAAACAAACAGCACGTAGGCCTAAAGCCCGTTGCGATGGACAACGTGGAGTTTGCCGCGCGCTACAAGGTGCTTAGCGACGAGCCGCAAAACGCGATGTACGTGCTAACCCCTGCATTTATGGAGCGATTTTTGGCGGTGGGCGATGCGCTCGGGGCGCAGATCTGGGCGAGCATCAGAGAGCGGCGGATTCATATTTTCGTGCACACCGGGCGCGATAATTTCGAGCCTAGCGTCTATGAAAGCGTGCTGCGCCGCGACCCCGCAAGCGAGATAAAGAGCGAAATTTTAAGCTTTTTGAGTATCGTTAAAATTTTAAAACTGAATGTGAGGATTTGGATTTAATAAAATTTAAGCGGTATTTTTGCTAAAAATTTTTAACTCTTAAAAGATAATTCGGCGCGCCTAGGTCTTTATTAAATTTTGATTTCATACGAGGCTATTTTCTAAACGTTTATCGCTTAGCTGCTTATCAAATTTTTGCTTTACGTCTAAAACCTGCTCTTTACTCCTAGCCTATATAAAAATTTGCGGCTGGATTTTATCTAAATTTTTTCCTGTTTTTAATAGAAAATAGGTTTTTAGCTCCTTGTATTCGCTGCTCGTTAAAATCGAGGCGTCGATAATGAAATGCTTATCAAAGATGATCAAACTATCGCCGCTTAGCATATCCAGTCCAAGTCCTAGCCCGTTTATTATCCTAAAAATTAGCAATGGAAGCATGCCGAGCCCAAATGCTATCGGTACCACGAATGAGGCTATCGCATAGCCTTTAAAGTAAAAAACCGTTGACATCAAAACGAAGTAGATCATAACGACGCTAATTACAAACTTTTTTGTGATTGTCGGCAATTGGGGTTGGGAAGGTCCAAAGGTTCGTTTTATTCCTAATATATCTGATAATTTTATTTCGAGCACTACTAAATTTTTCTTCGTAGAAAAATACTCTATGGCGGAATTTTTAAATTTAATATAGCAGCTTCCTAGCTCTTTTGGACGCCTAGTTAGCTCTCCGGGATGCCTATATGGAGAGAAGTATGAAATGATATCTAAAAGAAATAGAAACGGCAGGGATAGTTTTATCATTTCTATCGCGTTATCTTTGATGATTATCGGATATTTGTCGTAGTCTCTAGACTCGGCCTTTTCTAGCGTAGTGCTGATTTTAAATTTATTCAAATTTAGCTCTTTATAAATAGAATTTCAAAGCGTTTTATATATTCCCAAATAGGATGACAGCGCGCAAGTGCGGCAAATAATCCACTATCCGCCGTCGTACGGCTCGCAAAACCGCGTCACGGCTTAAAATCAAAACCTGTCTTGCAAAAGCAAATCCGCAGTTCGTAAATCCGCAGTAAAATCTATAGCTCACACCATCATGCCGTGTCGTCGGCTTATAAAGTCGCAGTTTGAAAACCGCGCCGTAAAGCCAGCTTAAAATCACGCCCCGCAAAAAACCGCGCTCGCGCTGCCAGTCTGTAAAATCATACTCTGTAAAGCGTAAAAAACCGCGGCGCCTCGCTAACTAGTAAAATTTAGCTCGCCAAAATCGCGCTGCGTCGCAGGTTTATAAAACGCAGTTCGCATAAACGCAGCGCAATGCTCGCAAAAGTAAAATTCGCGGTTTGCAAAATCAAGCCGCAGCATTCAAAAGCAAGCTTAAGCTTTTGGAATTCTGATCTTCTGCCCTGGATAGATGAGGTTCGCGTCCTTGACAACCTCGCGGTTGGCGTCGAAAATAATCTTGTATTTGTTCGCGTCGCCGTAGAATTTCTTCGCGATTTTAGATAGGTTATCGCCCTTTACGATGGTGTAGTAGTTTTCGGCGCTATCCTCTCTAATGCCCTCGATCTGCACGTTTTTGATGCCTGCGGTATTGCCCGCGATGAGGGCTGCTTTTTCAAGAGTTTCCTTATCGGCGTTGCCGCTGATTTTGACGGTGTCGCCCTGCACCTCGACCTCTAGCCCTTCTACCGGCGTAGAGCTGAGATTGGTGGCGATCTCGTCTTTTACGTGCTTGGCGTCATCGCCTAGACCTAGTAGTTTCTTGCCTGCTTCGGCTACGAATGAAAGTAAACCCATTGTTTTCTCCTTTGGTTAAAGTGGCAAAATTTTATCTTAAATTTACCAACGATCAGCTTAGGCGCATATCCTTACGGCTCCGACCTAGCCCAATGATGCGACCTACTGCGCTCAGTCTATGCGCGACAGCAGGTCCTTGGACCATCATCGCCGCGCCCATCGATTCATGTTTGCAGCGTATGAATTATCAGCGCTGCGACTACGCTAAATTTTTCGTCAGTAAATTTCTAGCGATCACGGCGCATACGATGCTAAAAACGACGACCGAATATGAGTTGAGATTTAGCCCGCAAAATCCCGCGCTTAGGGCAAAGGCGCAAAGCGGCGCGTTTAAATTGATCGCTAAAAAGGCAGCCCCTCCGCAAACCCCAGCTGCGCTTAGGTTAATAGGCAGAATTTCGCCGATCGCAAATCCTATGCATAGCCCTAAAACTGCGCCCAGCGCAAAACTCGGCGTTAGCGTGCCGCCGTATCCGCCGCAGCGAAAGATCATCAAAATGCAAAACGCTTTGCAAAGCAAGATCGCAAGCAAATATGGGCTAAAGGACGCTGAGTTGAAAGCAAACTGCGCTGCCGAGCGCCCGTTACCTAAAATTTCAGGCACGTATGCGCCGACCGCCGCGGTAAGCACGAATGCAAATGGCAGTGTAAGTGCGATTTTAAGGCTTTTTATGCGCAGCTTTTCGCACAAGCGCACCCCGTCTTGGAAATATTTCGCCGCAAACCCCGTGACAAGTCCGATTATCGCCGCTGCGAGTAAATTCTGCGGGGTAGGGGCGAAGTTTGAAACTGCGTAATAAATTTCTTTTGAAGCTCCAAATTCCGCTGTAGCTGTGGCCACCGCACTTGTAGCAAAGGCGCACAAAATCGCTCGAGTATCGAAGCTTTTAAGCAAAATTTCTAGGCTAAAAAGCGCGCCCGCTAGCGGGACGTTATATGCAGCGCCCAGTCCAGCTCCCGCGCCGCATGCGACAAATAGCCGAAGCTCGTCTCCGCCGATATTTAAGGCGCGGCAAATTTTAGCTGCAAACAAGCCACCTAGCTCGCGCGGAGCAGCCTCACTGCCTACCGGTGCGCCCATGGCGATGGCTGCAAGCTGCAAAACCGAGTGGATTAAATTTTGCCAAAACGGCGGATTTTGCCCCCCCATCATTGAAGATACGTTTAAAAAAGGTTTTAGTCTTATTAGCAGAATTCTAATTATAGTTACGATTGCGCCAGCTGCGAGGACGCTAAGAAAGCGCCTAAGCTCGGTTGTTTGCTCCGTGATAATGTGAAATTCCTCATCATTATGCCCGAAAGCAAAAGTTTCAATTTCGTTGATGCCGAAGTTTAAGAGCCCTGCGCAAAGCCCCATTATAATGCCTATCGCAAGGATCGCTAGAAAGAATTTAGTACTCAAAATATGCCTTTTTGAAACGTATAATTATATAAAATTTTAGCTTTAAAAAATCCTTACCGCGCGCATAAAAGCAGCTAAAACGCGAGTAAAATTTAAAACAATGGCTAAGAATTTATATCATCTCTGTAGGTAAATTTTGCGCGAAATTCTATGAAGCTTAGGCAGGTTCGGAATTTTATTTACGTTAATTGCGCGAGTAAAATTTACGTAGATTTTATATCGCGCGTAGAAAATTTAGTAAAATTTCGCATCGCACGAGAGGGTAAAATTATATTTGAAATTTCTTGCCGCGAGGACAGGCGAAATTCTACGTAAAATTTAAATCTATCCGAGCGGGTAAAATTTTAAATTGAGTAAGCGAGAGAATTTTGTAGAGGACGCGTGGGATTTCGCGCAGAATTCCAATTTGCGAAAGAGGGCAAAATTCCGCGTAGAATTCCGATCCGCGTAAGTGGGTGAAATTCGCGTTAAATTCTAAACCGCGAGGCTAAGCAAAATTATGCGCGGAATTTTAATTTGCATGAGTCATAGGAATTTTATACCAGCGAATAAATTCGCTTAGGATTTTGCTATTTTTTCCAGATATCGTCATTTTTACCGGCTGCGGGTGCGCTTAGCTTTTTATCCAGAGCCGAAATTTTGTCCGCGAGCTTTTGTGCGCCGCCGAAAATTTCATCTTTTTTCGGAAGTCCGAAGTGAAATTTCGAACCTACGCTGTCTCCAATGCTTGCAAGTAGCGATTTGGGCGCGTTTGCGATCGCGTCTTTAAAGATTGCCGCATCGATACCGAGCTCGGCTAAGTTTTTTAGCGCCCGCGCAGAGCCGATAAACATCGCAATCTTGGCGTCGAAAAGATAATCGTTTGCCAGCTTTTGCGCGTGCGCGGCGGATTTTTTATCCACGATGATGAAGCGCGCGCCTGCGCCGTTTGCGAGTAAAATTTCATTTACATCATTCGTAATAACGCTAAATTTTTTCTGCGCCTTTTGCGCTGCGGCAATGAGCCTGTCGTTAAATTTAAAGAGCAGATTGTCGTATTTGAAAACTTCGTCGCCGTTTTTGATGAGATACAGCGGCTCGTAGGGCACGAGCGCGTGGCCTAGGATGATCATTTGCCGCCCCTTAGTTTGGCTTCGCAGGATTTGCAAAGGCGCTTTTTGTCGCGCAGAGCAAGCTCGTCGCTGCTAAAGTACGTCCCGCACTCGTCGCACGCCAAAAGCTCGGTCGCATCGTCCTTTTTCTTTATGCGAAATCTAGGCACTATCAAAAAATATATGAGCGCCGCGATGACGGCTATGGCTAGAATTTTTCCCATTATTTTGCCCCTTTGATCACTAAAAATTTTCTATTTTTCAAAGCGTTTTTGCCGCTAAAAATTTCGCAGTGCGCGCTCGTAAATTCCTTGCGGAATTCCTTCGCTTCCGCCTCTGCGCCCGAGCCTTTGTAGAGCAAAAACGTAGTGTTTTCGTCGTAAAAGCCGCGGCAAATTTCAACCAAGCTTCGCGCGCTCATCAGCGCTCGCGAGCTTATCAGATCGGCGCGCAGCTTTGCGCCGTCTTGCACGCGCTCGGCGTGGATTTTTACGTTAGCTAGAGCAAGGCTAACCTTCGCGTAGGTTAGAAACGCCGCTTTTTTCCGGTTAGGTTCAAACAGATGCCACTCGCACAGCGGTAGCGCGAGCGCCAAAAATAGCCCAGGAAAGCCCGCTCCCGAGCCGATGTCGCACGCGATGCGCGGATGGCACGATATAAACTCCACTCCGCTTAGGCTGTCGCGCACCACCGCGTCCAAATCGTCGTAATTCGTGAGACTATGGACGCGGTTAAATTTTTGCAGACAGGCTTTAAATTTAGCGACCTGCTCGCCAAAGCTCTCGCCGGGCGCAAGCTTCACAGCAGATGCCCCATCTGCTCTTTTTTGACGCGCAGATAGTTTTCGTTAAATTTATTAGGCGTGATGATTATCGGAATGCGTGCTACCACTTCGACTTTTAGATCGTGCAGCTTTTGCGGGTTGTTCGTAAGCAGATTTATGCGCGAAATTCCAAAGTGAGCGAGTATGAAATCCACGATCTCGTAGGTGCGCTCATCCGCTTTAAAGCCGAGCTGATGATTTGCTTCGATCGTATCGAGACCTTGATCTTGCAGCGCGTAGGCGTTGATTTTATTAAAAAGCCCGATATTGCGCCCCTCTTGACGCAGATAGATCACCATGCCGCTGTGCTCCTCGATATATTTTAGGCTCGCTTCGAGTTGGTCGCGGCAGTCGCACTTTAGGCTTCCGATCGCGTCGCCGGTAAGGCACTCCGAGTGGATCCGCACATTTACGACGCCTGCGAAAGGCTGCTTAAATATCGCCAAATGCTCTTTGTTCCCTTGCTTGAATGATTGAACGCGGAAGCTTCCGAAGCGGGAGGGGAGATTTGCGACCTCTGAAATTTTTATATCCATGCTTAAATTTACTCCAATTGTGATATTATGAATCCCGCAATTCTAGCTAAAAAAGGAAAAATAATGTTTAAACGATTTAGACGGCTACGAATAAACCCCGCGCTTAGGGATCTGGTGCGACAAACCGATCTGCAAACCCGCTCGCTGATCTATCCGCTTTTTGTCGTGGAAGGAAGCGGCATCAAAAAGGAGATCGCCTCGATGCACGGCGTATTTCAGATGAGTGTCGATGAAATTTTAAAAGAGTGCGAGGCTCTTTTGGCGCTCGGTTTGGATAAAATTTTACTTTTCGGAATTCCTTCGCTAAAGGACAGCATCGGCTCGGATGCGCTAAGCGAGGACGGCATTATCGCGACTTCGCTGCGCGCGATAAAGGCTAAATTTCCAAATTTATTAGTAATCACCGATCTGTGCTTTTGCGAATACACCGACCATGGGCACTGCGGCATCATCGATCATGTGCATCAGACGGTGGATAACGACGCGACGCTTGAAATTTCAGCGCAGCAGGCTTTAGTGCACGCTAAAGCGGGCGCGGATATGATTGCTCCAAGCGGCATGATGGACGGTATTATCTCAACTCTGCGAGAGACGCTCGATCGCGGCGGATTTGAAAATTTACCGATTATGGCGTATTCGACGAAGTTCGCCAGCGGCTACTACGGACCGTTTCGCGACGTGGCGGAGAGCGCGCCAAGTTTTGGCGATCGCAGCAGCTACCAGATGGATCCCGCAAATAGATTTGAGGCGATCAACGAAAGCCTGCAAGATGAGGCGCAGGGAGCGGATATCTTGATGATAAAGCCCGCGCTTGCGTATCTGGATCTAATCAGAGATCTGCGGGAGCGCACGCTACTGCCGATCTGCGCGTATAACGTAAGCGGCGAATACTCGCTTTTGCAGGCGGGCAAGAAGGCGGGCGTGATCGATTATGAGCGCGTGATGATGGAGACGATGATAGGCATAAGGCGCGCCGGCGCGGATATGATCATCACCTATCACGCCAAAGAGATCGCGGAAATTTTAAACAGGGGCTAGCGATGAATAAGATAGCACTCGAAATTAAAAGTAATGAAATGCAAGCCGTCTTGGATGCCGTGATGAAGCTGGCAAAAAAGATGAAATTTGAAGCTAAAATTTTACCCGTAAACGGGGATGAGTGCATAGAGAATTTCGACGAGCTTTCTAGCGCCGTTATTGCGAAATTAGATAAGCCGAGCAATAGGGCGGTTTTTGAGCGATTAAAGGATAAATGAAATATTTGACGCTAGTTTTTATCGGCGAATTCTATAGTTTTGGACGACGAGGAATTTTATGCGGCGATGGAAGACGTAGTCGTAAAGGTGGCTACGGGCGATATGACGAAAGGTGATTTAAAAGAATTTTTTAGTAAATTTATAAAAGATAAAGGAGCGATATGAGGCACTTTCTTACGTTAAACGATTTTAGCAAAGACGAGATAATCGAAATTTTAAATTTAGCCTTTAAGATTAAAAAAGAGGCCAAAGCGCGAAATTTTAAGCCGTATTTGAAAGATCAAAAATTGGCGATGATATTTGAAAAAAGCTCGACCAGGACGCGCGTGAGCTTCGATGTAGGGATGAACGAGCTTGGCGGACACGCGCTGTTTTTGAGCAGTCGCGACATCCAGCTCGGGCGAGGCGAGCCGATCAAAGACACTGCGCGCGTGATTTCGCGAATGTGCGATCTGATTATGGCGCGCGTAAATCGCCACGAGACGCTCATAGAGCTTGCGGAATTTAGCCGCGTGCCGGTGATGAACGGGCTAAGCGATAAATTTCATCCCGTGCAGCTAATGGCGGATCTAATGACGATCGTGGAGTGCGGTATTGAAGCTCCAAAGATAAAAGCCGCGTACGTGGGCGACGGTAACAATATGGCGCACTCGTGGCTGATGCTTGCTAGCAAGCTTGGCTTTGAGCTGCGAATAGCGACGCCCGTGGGCTATGAGGCTGATCCGCAGATACTGGCGCAGGCGCAAGAAAATGCTAAAATTTCAGGCGCTAAAATTTTAATAACGAACGATATAAAGGAAGCCGTAGCGGGCGCAAACGTCGTGACGACCGATACTTGGGTTTCGATGGGGCAAGAAGCCGAAAAAGAGCGAAGAATTCGCGATTTCGCGGGCTTTTGCGTGGATGAAAGCTTAATGGCTCTAGCAGGTAGCGGCGCGATATTTTTGCACTGCTTGCCGGCGTACCGCGGATATGAGGTAAGCGAGGCTGTGTTTGAAGCGCACGCGGATGAAATTTTTGCAGAGGCGGAAAATCGCCTGCACGCGCAAAAGGGCGTCATGGTCTGGCTGGATCAAAAAAGATAAATTTTAGGAGAACGCATGGAAGAAAAAGATAAAGCGCTAAAAAAGATCGACAAAGCGAGCGAATTTTTCGGGCTGGATAGCTCGAAAAGGACGGTTTTTGAAATTTCGCAGGGCGAGGACAACGAGAAAAAACTCACTTTAAAAAGCGGCTCGTGGAGCGACGAGGAGCCGTGGTTCGGCATCGACGAAAATAACGAAGTGCACACGATGATCTCGATAAAATCGCTCGCAAATCTCATCGCCGCGACCAAAAACGCGATGCAGGAAAATTTTAATCTCAAGCTTGAGCGCTCGATTTTACAGCATACGCCGGTGGATTTCGGCGACGCGTGGATCGTGTGTATGGACGAGATCAGAAGGCTAACGGGCGCAAATCCGAGTGCGAAAAGATTAAGCTTAGACGTCGATGCCGTCGTCTCGCGCGTAAAAAGCCTGCATCCGAACCTTTTCATCGATATCGAAGAGCTTGTCAAAGCCAAGGCGGGCAGCCGTGAATAACATAGACTTCGACGCTTACGCGAAATTTTCGCGCCCGGGACCCCGCTACACGAGCTATCCGACCGCTTTGGAATTTAGCGAAAACTTCAGCTACGACGGGTATCTGAACGAGCTAAAAAATCAAAAAAGCTCCACGCCGTTGTCGCTTTACTTTCACATGCCGTTTTGCCGCTCCGCCTGTTATTTTTGCGGCTGCAACGTAATCTACACAGGCAAGCGCGACAAGATGGATCGGTATTTGGACTATATCGAGCGCGAAATGCAAATTTTAAGCGGCGTCGTGGACGGCTCGCGGCAAGTCGTGCAGATGCACTTCGGCGGCGGTACGCCTACGTATTTTAGCGCCGAACAGCTCGCGCGCCACATAAAAAATATCAAAAAATATTTTAAAAATTTCAGCCCCGAAGCCGAGATCAGCTGCGAGATCGATCCGCGGTTTTTAAACGCCGAGCAGCTAGACGTGCTCGTTTCAAACGGCTTTAATCGCATCAGCTACGGCGTGCAGGATTTCGACGAGCGCGTGCAAAAGGAGATCCACCGCATCCAGCCTTTCGAGCTTACGAGGGACGTCATAGCCATGGCGCGCGCGAGGGGGATAAAATCGATAAATATGGATCTGATCTACGGTCTTCCGTATCAGAGCCTAGCTAGCTTTAAGCGCACGCTGGAGCTTGCGCTTTCGCTTGATCCGGACCGCTTTGCGATCTTTAACTACGCGCACGTGCCGTGGATCAAAAAATCTATGCGTAAATTTGACGAGACGACCCTACCGGAGCCTAAAGTGAAGCTTGAAATTTTAAAGCTTACGCACGATTTTTTGAGCGCGAACGGATATGAGATGATCGGCATGGATCACTACTCAAAGCCCGCCGATGAGCTTCATACTGCACTTAAAAACGGCTCGCTACACCGAAATTTCCAGGGCTATACGACCAAGGGCGGCGCCGATCTGATCGGTATCGGGCTAACCAGCATCGGCGAGGGCGCGCGCCACTACGCGCAAAATTTCAAAGATATGGATGCTTACGAGGCCGCGATAGATGCGGGCAGGCTGCCATATTGCAGGGGCGTTTTGCTAAATGAAGAGGATCTGCTGCGCAAAGAGGTGATTATGGGGCTGATGAGTAATTTTTGCGTCGATATAGAGGCGATCGAGGAAAAATTTAAGATAAAATTTTTCGAGCACTTTGATGCGAGCTTAAAGCAGCTTGAGGCGCTAAAGGATTTCGTGCAAGTCTCGCCGAATAGAATTTCCGTAACGCCCACCGGCACGCTTTTGATCCGTAATATCGCGATGTGCTTTGATGAGTATATGGGTAAAAATTTGGGCGAGAAGCGCTTTTCTAAAACCGTTTAAGCGGCGCGGCTATGAGTAAGGCAAAGCTTGGAGCGTTCGATTTTGCGGCACTTAGCGAGCGTTGCGTAAAATGTGGTAAATGTATCCAAGTCTGCACGATTCATGGCATTAACGGCGATGAAGTAACGAGCCCGCGCGGATTTGTGGATCTTTTGGGCGCTTACGGCAGGAATGAACTAAAGCTTGATAAAAACGCTAAGAAAATTTTTGAGAGCTGCTTTTTATGCACCAGCTGCGTAGATATTTGCGGCGAGTCTTTGCCCATAGATACGGCAATCGAGAATATTCGCGCGCACATTGCGGAGAAATTTGGTATCGCGTGGTACAAAAAAGCTGCGTTTTGGCTGCTCGGGCACCGCAAAGCGCTGGATCTAGCAGCAGCGCTTGGATACGTGTTTCTTAGCTGTGGCTTTAAGATGCGAAAAGATACGCAAAGCTCTATGTCGCCTAGATTTGACTTGCCACTACTTAAAAAAGAACGCTTGCTACCTGCTCCTGCGAAAAAGAGCTTTATGAACTCTCATGCAGAATTTATCGACAACGGCGGCGAAAAAACTATTGGAATTTTTATAGGCTGCATGGCAAACTACGCTTACACGGGCGTAGGCGAGGCGGTTTTACATATCGCGCGAGCGCTAAAGCTAAACGTAAATTTAATGAAGGAACAAGCCTGTTGCGGCGCCCCTGCGTATTTTACGGGAGATTTTGCAGCGGTTGAACGCGTGGCAAAATTTAATATAGCATATTTCGAAAAAGCTCTGCCTGCTCTTGATGCGATTATAGTGCCCGAGGCTACGTGCTCTGCGATGTTGCGGGTGGATTACGCGCATTTTTTTGAAAATGAGCCGCAATGGAAAGCCCGCGCGCAAAAGCTTGCGAGTAAAATTTTTATGGCGAGTGAATACTTTTATAAATTTACAAACTTAAGTGATCTTTTGATGCACCGCGGCAAAAGGGCTTTAGCGATTACCTATCACGATCCGTGCCATGCCCGCAAAATGCAGGGTATTTGGAAAGAACCGCGCGGCTTGCTCGCTCAAAACTACGAAATAATCGAGATGGATGAACTTAATAAATGCTGCGGATTTGGCGGTATGACGATGCAGACCGAGCGTTACGAGCTCGCGCGTGAAGCAGGATTAGCTAAGGCGCGCGCAATGGCGGATCTACCCGTGCGCGTAGTCTCTGCTGAGTGCAGTGCGTGCAGGATGCAGCTAAATAATTCGCTTTTTTTAAGCAGCTCGCAGATGAGGTGCATAAATCCGCTAGAGCTTATCGCTGAAGCGCTTATGGGCGAGGAAAATTCCAATGGATAAATTTTGCGTTTTAGAAGCTCCTGCATTTCGCCAGCTTTTTACTCAATTCAAATCCTGGGGTAAAATTCTGTGCTTTTTAAATTTTGGTTTTTAAAAATTATGATTAAATTTTATCGTTAGCTTATAGAGGTTGCGGTCTGCGCTTTTGAGCTTTCGGATATATCAGCCTGAAGTGGCGTGCGGTGTGAACCCATAGGCTTTGCTGTTGCGGTGGGGTTGATTAATATGATTTTAAATACTAAAATTTTTTAGTTTAGAATTTTAGCTGAGGGATTTGCGCAAAATTTTAAGAAGTTGAATTGAGGGATGGATTTTGGCAGAATTTTAATTTTATGTGGCATTATTTGAAATTCTATGGAATTTTCGCTGTAAGCGAATGGCTGGAATTTTGATTTATTGATTTGCGTGGATTTGCTTGGCGGAGCAGGATTAAAACGCGAATTTTAAATTTCGTAAAATTTAAAGAATTAGTTACGTATGAGCTTCTTGCACTTCGCGGTTTTGGCGTTGGGGCAAAATTTCTTTCAAAAATGCCAAAGTATGCATAAAATATACTCACAATTTTTAGCACGAGTATTTAGCAAAAAAAGCTAAGCTAGCGAGATCATGGATTTAAATTTAATTTTATTCTTGCTCTTTTGTGTCATCTTCAGAGTCCAGCTTTGCTTCTTCGATCAAAAGCCTGTTGGCTTCGGTAGCCTTTTTTATCTCGCTTAAGTTTTCTTCTATCTTATTTAGGCGCTTTTCAAGGGTATTTAGGCGCTTTTCAGAGCGGGAGATAAAATAATAAATCAAATAAATCATAAAAACTATTATGATCCAAGGTACGATTTTCATATAAAATTCCTTAAAATTTAAAATCGGGCGCATTATAGCAGAAATTTTATGAAATTTTAAAATAGGCTGTTTTAGCCTTGACAATTGGGGATTTTTCGGTTATAATTGCCACTTCAATTTCAAAATGCTGGTGTAGCTCAGCTGGTAGAGCTACTGCCTTGTAAGCAGTGGGTCGGCGGTTCGATCCCGTCCACCAGCTCCATTTTTTGTAACAGTGTTTGACCAGATTTCATCAAAGGGTGAGATACTCAAGTGGCCAACGAGGGCAGACTGTAAATCTGCTGGCTTTGCCTTCCGTGGTTCGAATCCACGTCTCACCACCATGAATTTTTGATGCGGGATTAGCTCAGTTGGCTAGAGCATCAGCCTTCCAAGCTGAGGGTCGCGGGTTCGAGCCCCGTTTCCCGCTCCACCATTTAGGTTTACTGGGAGCTGTAAAACTTAACTGCTTTTATATGCTTACATAATCTAAATTTTGGTCGCATTGTTGGGTATTGGTAGCGATTTCTCTTTGCCTGAGTTTAGGCTCATATGGCTCAGAGGTAGAGCACTTCCTTGGTAAGGAAGAGGTCGCGGGTTCAAGTCCCGCTATGAGCTCCATAAAATAGAGTCGCTTAGTTTGTTGTGTAATCCACAAATCAATAACGGAGGATATGATGGCTAAAGAAAAATTTAATCGTAACAAGCCACACGTAAACATTGGTACCATCGGTCACGTTGACCATGGTAAGACTACTTTGACAGCTGCTATTTCTGCTGTTCTTTCTAGGAAGGGTCTAGCTGAGCTAAAGGACTACGACAATATCGATAACGCTCCAGAGGAAAAAGAGCGCGGTATTACTATCGCTACGTCTCACATCGAATATGAGACCGAGAAACGTCACTATGCTCACGTTGACTGCCCTGGCCACGCCGACTACGTAAAAAATATGATTACCGGCGCGGCTCAGATGGACGGAGCTATTTTAGTTGTTTCCGCTGCAGACGGTCCTATGCCTCAAACTCGCGAGCACATCTTGCTTTCTCGCCAAGTAGGCGTTCCTTATATCGTAGTTTTCCTAAACAAAACCGATATGGTCGATGATCCGGATCTTTTAGAGCTAGTTGAAGAGGAAGTTAGAGATCTTTTAAAAGAGTATAAATTTCCTGGCGACGAAACCCCAATCATTAAAGGCTCTGCCCTTAAGGCTCTTGAGGAAGCAAAAGCTGGACAAGATGGCGAATGGTCTGCAAAGATTATGGAGCTTATGGACGCGGTTGATAGCTATATTCCAACTCCTGTTCGCGATACTGATAAAGATTTCCTTCTTCCGATCGAAGATATTTTCTCGATTTCCGGTCGCGGTACCGTTGTAACCGGTAGAATCGAAAAAGGTATCGTTAAAGTTGGCGATACTATCGAGATCGTAGGTATTAAACCTACTCAAACTACTACCGTTACCGGCGTTGAGATGTTTAGAAAAGAGATGGATCAAGGTGAAGCCGGCGATAACGTAGGTGTTTTATTGCGCGGTACCAAGAAAGAAGAAGTAGAGCGCGGTATGGTTTTATGCAAACCAAAATCGATCACTCCTCATACTAAATTTGAGGGCGAGGTTTATATCCTAACTAAAGAAGAGGGCGGACGCCATACTCCATTCTTTAATAACTATAGACCGCAGTTTTACGTTCGTACGACAGATGTTACCGGTTCGATTACTCTTCCTGAGGGGACCGAGATGGTAATGCCTGGCGATAACGTTAAAATCACCGTTGAGCTAATCGCTCCGATCGCTCTTGAGCAAGGTACTCGCTTCGCGATTCGCGAAGGCGGTCATACTGTAGGCTCAGGCGTCGTTTCGAAAATCATCGCTTAATTTTTTGCAGGCGGAATTTTAAAATTCCGCCTGCTTTTTTATTCAAGGAAACCAAATGGCAAAGAATTCAAGTAGAGTAAAGGTCGGATTAAAATGCTCCGAAAGTGGCGATATCAACTATACTACTTATAAAAATAGCAAAACTACGACCGAAAAACTAGAACTTAAAAAATATTGCCCTAGATTAAAAAAGCACACGCTTCATAAAGAAGTAAAGTTAAAAGGCTAATTGTTTTATAGGGCAATAGCTCCAACGGTAGAGCGCCGGATTCCAAATCCGATGGTTGGGGGTTCGAATCCCTCTTGCCCTGCCACGAGGATTGGGTATGGAAAAAGTAAAAGAGTATTATAAACAAGCAAAAGTAGAGTTAGATAAGGTAATTTTCCCGACTAAAGATCAGACTAAAACAGCATATATCTCTGTGGTCGTCGTAGTCGTAGTTATCGCACTGTTTTTAGCGCTAGTGGATCTGATTATGTCCGCTTTGATAACGGCCTAAGTAAGGATCGTAATATGGCAAATAAATGGTATGCGATACAAACTTACGCTGGCAGCGAGATGGCGGTAAAGCGTGCGATAGAAGCGCTAAAGCAAGATGAAGCGCTTGAGGCTAAGATCGGTGAAGTACTTGTGCCTACCGAAGATGTTATAGAGGTCAAAAATACAAAGCAAACCATTAAAGAGCGCAGCTTATATCCAGGATATTGCTTTGCAAATTTAGATCTGGATACCACTTTATGGCATAGAATTCAGATGCTGCCTAAGGTCAGTCGCTTTATCGGCGAGGCGAAAAAACCCTCTCCGCTACCGGAAAAAGATATCGAGATAATTCTAGAAAAGATTAATAATCGCGAGGCTCCTAAGCCGAAGATAAATTTCGAAGACGGAGAGACGGTTAGGATCGTCGACGGACCTTTTGCTAATTTCAACGGCATCGTAGAAGAGTATGATATGATCCACGGCAAGCTTCGCCTCAATGTTTCGATCTTCGGACGAAGCACGCCGATTGAAATTTCATACTCGCAAGTTGAAAAGATTATTTAAATTTTATAAGGAGTAAATTTATGGCTAAGAAAGTTGTTGGCGAAATCAAGCTGCAAATAGCGGCCGCAAAAGCAAATCCAAGCCCGCCGGTAGGTCCTGCATTAGGTCAAAAGGGCGTTAATATTATGGAATTTTGCAAAGCGTTTAACGAGCGAACCAAAGATATGGCAGGCTTTAATATCCCAGTCATCATCACGGTTTATGCCGATAAAAGCTTTACTTTCATTACTAAGCAACCGCCTGCGACGGATTTGATCAAAAAAGCGGCGAAGATAGATAAAGGTTCGGACAACCCTCTTAAAAAGAAGGTGGCGTCCTTAACGAAAGCTCAGGTTTTAGAGATCGTCGAGAAAAAGATCGCCGATCTGAATACTAAAGATAGAGAGCAGGCGGCTAGGATTATAGCGGGTTCGGCTCGTTCTATGGGTATTACGGTTACTGACTAGACCTTTTGACCGCTAAGGTTTAAAAAAGCGGTAGCACTTTAATTGCGGAGAAATATATGCCAAAAAATTCAAAAAGATTCAACGAACTTTTAAAAAAAGTTGACGTAAATAAAATTTATAGCGTAGACGAAGCGGTAAGCACGGTAAAAACCCTAGCTTCTGCTAAATTTGATGAGACGGTGGAGATCGCTCTTAAACTAAACGTAGATCCAAGACATGCCGATCAGATGGTGCGCGGCTCGGTCGTTTTGCCTGCTGGTACTGGCAAGAGCGTTCGAGTAGCCGTGATTGCAAAAGACGCAAAAGCTAGCGAGGCTAGCGAAGCAGGTGCCGATATCGTGGGCGCCGATGATCTGATCGAAGAGATTCAAAAAGGAAATATAAATTTCGACGTTCTTATTGCCACTCCAAATTTAATGGGACTAGTCGGTAAGGTAGGTCGTATTCTTGGTCCAAAAGGCGTTATGCCGAACCCTAAAACCGGTACCGTTACTATGGATGTCGCTCAGGCCGTTAAAAATGCTAAGGGTGGACAGGTAAATTTCCGCGTCGATAAGCAGGGAAATATTCACGCAGGCCTTGGCAAGGCTAGCTTTAGCAAAGAGCAGCTTTTAGACAATCTGACGACGTTTATTAAAACCATAAATAAGCATAAGCCAGCGACTGCGAAGGGCAGATACGTAACTCATGCATCGCTTTCACTTACTATGAGCCCTGCAGTTACACTGGATAATCAAGAAATAATCGATTTAAAATAAAATTTTAAATTTTTATCTTAGATTGGAGATAGCTCAAGGTTTTTAACTTAATTGATCGAAATTTTAAAATTTCGATCGCTTGGCTTGAAATCACCGATCGGAAAGGAGACCTAATGACGAGAGACGAAAAATCAAAGATAGTAGCGGAGCTTGGCGAGGCTTTCAAGGCTAGCGAAGCTATAATAATTTCCGATTTTAAAGGCCTTAGCGTTAAGCAGCTTGAAGATCTTAGAAATAGCGCGCGCGAAGCGGGCGTAAAGGTTCGAGTTATCAAAAATACCCTAGCTAATATCGCTTTAAAAAATGCCGAAAAAAACGGACTTAGCTTTAAAGATACCAATATCTTCTTATGGGGCGAGCAGCTTTCTGTATGTAAAGTAGCGGCTAAATTTGAAGAGAAAAATGAAATTTTTAAGCTTAAGACCGCTCATATCGATGGGGAAGTAGCCGGCGTAGATAAGGTTAGGGCGCTTTCGAAGATGCCTTCGAGAGACGAGCTTATTGCGATGTTACTTCAAGTATGGAATGCGCCGATTCAAAATTTTACGATCGGCTTAAATGCGCTTAAGCAGAAAAAAGAAGCTAGCGCTTAATTAAAATTTAGGAGAATAAAATGGCAATTTCAAAAGAAGATGTTTTAGAGTATATCTCTAATCTTTCGGTGCTAGAGCTTAGCGAGTTAGTTAAAGAATTCGAAGAAAAATTTGGCGTAAGCGCAGCTCCGGTTATGGTAGCTGGCGGCGCAGGCGCTGGCGGCGCAGGCGCGGCAGCAGCTGAAGAGAAAACAGAATTCGATGTCGTATTGCTTGATGCGGGTGACAAGAAAATCAACGTAATTAAGGTTGTTCGCGCCTTAACGGGTCTTGGTCTAAAAGAAGCCAAAGACGCTACCGAGGCTACTCCGTCCGTTCTTAAAGAGGGACTTAACAAAGAAGATGCCGAGAAGGCTAAAAAAGAGCTTGAAGAAGCAGGCGCTAAAGTCGAACTCAAATAAATCGCGAAATTTTGAAATTTCGCATACAAATGTGTGCCGGTGCGCTGCATCGGCACTTCTTTCTTTAAAATACAACTACGAGGTAGTGGAATGTTAAACAGCCTATATTCAGGAAATCGTCTTAGAGTGGATTTTTCAAAGGTTCCCAAAGACATCGAAATTCCGAATTTATTACAACTACAAAAGAAAAGTTTTGATCATTTTTTAAATCTTGATAACTCGGGTGGAGAAAGCGGCATAGAGAAGGTTTTCAAAGCTATTTTTCCTATCCACGATGCCCAGAATAGACTAAGTATCGAGTATGTAAGCAGCGAAATCTCAAAGCCAAAGTATTCGATTAGAGAATGCATGGAAAGAGGGCTTACTTATTCGGTAAATTTAAAGATGAAGCTCCGTCTGCTCGTGCATGAGCGCGATGAAAAGACGGGCAAAAAAATCGGCGTAAAAGAGATCAAAGAGCAAGATATATTCATTCGCGACATTCCTCTAATGACCGATAGAATTTCATTTATCATTAACGGCGTCGAGCGTGTCGTCGTAAATCAGCTACACAGAAGCCCGGGCGTAATCTTCAAAGAGGAAGAGAGTCCTACGGTTCTAAATAAACTTATCTATACCGCTCAAATAATACCTGATCGCGGCAGCTGGCTATATTTCGAATACGACGTAAAAGACGTACTATATGTGCGCATAAATAAAAGGCGCAAGGTTCCGATCACGATCCTATTTCGCGCACTCGGCTACAAAAAACAAGACATCATAAAATTATTTTATCCTATTAAGACGATCTATATTAAAAAAGGAAAATTCCTAACCGATTTCGATCCGAAAGAATACGCGGGCAGGCTCGATTACGACATTATAAACGAAAAGGGCGAAGTACTTCATCAAGCAAGTAAACGCCTAACGGTCAAAAAAGCGGAGAAATTAGCGGAGGATGGATTAAAGCTAATCGAGTATCCGGCTGAAATTTTAGCCGAGCGCTACCTAGCCGATGCCATCGTCGACAAAAACAGCGGCGAAGTGCTTTTTGATTCGCTAACTGCGCTAGATGAGGGCAAGCTAGCCAAGATCGCTAACACCGAGAAAAAATTTACGATCGCTAACGACCTAGCTAGCGGTGTAGATACTTCGATCATAAATTCCTTCATTCAAGACGCGGACGCGCTTAAGCTCTTGCAGCAAAGCGAGGGCATAGACGACGAGAACGATCTGGCTGCGATTAGAATTTACAAGGTTATGCGCCCAGGCGAGCCGGTGGTAAAAGAAGCGGCAAAGAGCTTCGTAAACGATCTGTTTTTCAACCCTGAGCGCTACGATCTAACTAAAGTCGGCCGTATGAAGATGAACCATAAACTAGGCATCGAGGCGCCGGAGTACGTAACCGTACTAACCAGCGAGGATATTATCAAAACCGCGAAATACCTAATCAGGGTCAAAAACGGCGACGGCTTCATCGATGATCGCGACAATCTCGGCAATCGCCGCATACGTTCAATCGGAGAGCTTTTGGCAAACGAGATGCACCTTGGATTTATCAAGGTTCAAAAGGCGATTAAAGATAAATTTACCGGCATTAGCGGAAATTTAGACGAGCTTATGCCGTATGATTTCGTAAACCCTAAAATCATCACCACTACGCTTATGGAATTTTTCACCGGCGGCCAGCTAAGCCAGTTTATGGATCAGACCAACCCGCTTAGCGAGGTTACGCACAAGCGCCGTCTATCCGCGCTGGGCGAAGGCGGACTAGTTAAAGAGCGTGCAGGCTTTGAGGTGCGTGACGTCCATCCTACGCACTACGGTAGAATTTGTCCTATCGAAACTCCAGAGGGTCAAAATATCGGTCTGATCAACACCCTAGCGACTTATGCGAAGGTAAATGATCTAGGCTTCGTCGAAGCTCCGTATAAAAAGGTCGTAAACGGCAAGGTCACCGACGAGATCGTCTATCTTACCGCTACGCAGGAAGAGGGGCTCGTAATCGCTCCGGCGTCCGCTAAATTGGACGAGGAGGGTAATATCGTAGAGGAGCTTTTGGAGGTTAGAAAAGATGGCGAAAACATCATGGCTAAACGCGAGGATATTTCGCTAATTGATCTTTGCTCTGGTATGGTCGCGGGCGTAGCGGCGTCGCTGATTCCGTTTTTGGAACACGACGATGCTAACCGCGCGCTTATGGGCTCGAACATGCAGCGTCAAGCCGTGCCGCTTCTACATTCTACCGCTCCTATCGTTGGAACGGGCATGGAAGCGATTATCGCGCGCGATTCGTGGGAAGCTATCAAAGCTAAACGCGATGGCGTCGTAGAAAAGGTCGATAATAAAAACATATTCATTTTGGGCGAAGACGAGAAGGGGCCGTTTATCGATCACTACTCGATGGAGAAAAATTTACGCACTAACCAAAACACTACCTTTTCACAGCGCCCGATCGTGCGAAAAGGCGACGTGATAAAGGCAGGTCAAATCATAGCCGACGGTCCTAGCATGGACGGCGGCGAGCTTGCGATCGGCAAAAACGCTCTTATAGCTTTCATGCCGTGGCACGGTTATAATTACGAGGACGCCGTAGTCATGAGCGAAAAGATGATCCGCGCCGACGAATACACCAGCGTGCATGTTTATGAAAAAGAGATCGAGGCTAGAGAGCTTAAAGACGGCGTGGAGGAGATCACGCGCGACATTCCTAATATCAAAGAGGAGGAGCTTACCCACCTCGATGATAGCGGTATCGTAAAGATCGGTACTCACGTCAAACCGGGCATGATCTTGGTAGGCAAGGTAACTCCTAAAGGCGAGGTTAAACCGACGCCTGAAGAGAGACTTTTACGTGCGATCTTCGGCGAGAAGGCGGGACATGTGGTAAATAAATCTCTCTACGCTACCGCTTCAATGGAAGGCGTGGTAATCGACGTTAAAATTTTTACCAAAAAGGGCTATGAGAAGGATCCGCGCACGAACAAAGCCTATGAGGATGAAAAAACCGAGCTCGAAAGGGAGCATCACGATAGGCTTTTGATGCTCGATCGCGAGGAGATGCTAAAAGTAGTGGCGCTTCTTTCTAAAAGCGCTTTGCAAAGCGATCAAAGCCTAAATAAAAAAGATTATAAAAAGGGCGATAAGGTTAAAAAAGAGGAGCTTGAAAGCTCTAACCGCTTTACGTTAAATTCCTTCGTCAAGGCTTATTCTAAATCTGTTCAGAAGGAATACGAGGAGCTAAAAAACCACTTCCAAAACGAGAAGCGCAAGCTCAAAGAGGAACACGACGAAAAGATAGAAATTTTAGAAAAAGACGATATCTTGCCAAGCGGCGTCGTTAAGCTCGTAAAGGTCTATATCGCGACCAAGCGCAAGCTAAAAGTGGGCGATAAGATGGCGGGTCGCCACGGAAATAAGGGTATCGTTTCAAATATCGTCCCTGAAGTCGATATGCCGTATCTACCTAGCGGACAGCGCGTAGATATCGTGCTAAATCCTCTCGGCGTTCCAAGCCGTATGAATATCGGTCAGATAATGGAGAGCCACTTAGGTCTTGTGGGCTGGCGCTTAGGAGAGCAGATCGCTAAAATTTTAGAAGAGAAAACGGGCGAATGGATAAAAACCCTTCGCGCCAAAATGATTGAGATCGCGGGCGTTTCCAAGCTAATGCAGGCTAAAAAGACGCTTGAAAAGATCAGCGACGAAGATCTTTTGAAATACGCTAGAGACTGGGCTAAGGGCGTTAGATTTTCCGCTCCGATATTCGAAGGCATTGTGCCGGAGGATTTCAAAAAGCTATTTGAAATGGCGGGCATCGATCAGGACGGCAAGACCGAGCTTTACGACGGCCGCACCGGCGAAAAGATCAAAGAGCGCGTAAACGTGGGCTGCATGTATTATCTCAAACTACACCACCTAGTCGACGAGAAGGTTCACGCAAGAAGCACCGGTCCTTACAGCCTAGTTACGCAGCAGCCGGTCGGCGGCAAGGCGCTATTCGGCGGTCAAAGATTCGGAGAGATGGAAGTTTGGGCTCTGGAGGCATACGGCGCTGCATACACGCTTCGCGAGATGCTAACGATCAAATCCGACGACGTCGACGGACGCTTGGCTGCGTATAAGGCGCTGACAAAAGGTGAAAACGTTCCGTCTACCGGAATTCCTGAGACATTTTTTGTTTTAACTAACGAGCTTAAATCGCTTGCTCTAGACGTTGAAATTTACGAGAATGGAGAGAACAAATGAGCGATAATTCAAATTTAGAAAGAATAGAAATAAAAGAAGACGCTAGAGTTCACGACTTCGACGCGTTTGCTATTAGGCTTGCTAGCCCCGAGCAAATCAAAGCATGGAGCCACGGCGAGGTCAAAAAGCCCGAAACCATCAATTACCGTACGCTTAAGCCGGAGCGCGACGGACTTTTTTGCGCTAAAATTTTCGGCCCAGTAAGAGATTATGAGTGCATCTGCGGCAAATATAAAAAGATGCGATATAAGGGCTGGAAGTGCGAAAAGTGCGGCGTCGAGATCACGAGCTCGAAAGTCCGCCGCACTAGAATGGGGCATATCGAGCTGGTAACGCCGGTGGCGCATATTTGGTACGTAAATTCCTTGCCTAGTCGCATAGGTACGCTGCTAAACATCAAGATGAAAGATCTTGAGCGCGTGCTTTATTATGAGGCTTACATCGTAGAAAGTGCAGGCGAGGCATTTTACGACAACGAAAATTCTAAAAAGGTCGAGAAATACGACGTTTTAAACGAAGAGCAGTATCAGAGCCTAAAAGAGCGCTTTTCGCAGACGGGCTTCGTCGCTAAAATGGGCGGTCAGGTAATTCGCGATATGCTAGCTGAGCTTGATTTGGTAGAAATTTTAAATTCTTTGAAGGAGGAGATGGCTAATACAAACTCCGAAGCGAAGAAAAAAACTATCGTCAAGCGTCTAAAGGTCGTAGAGAGCTTTTTAAATTCCGGCAATAAGCCCGAGTGGATGATGATTACAAATCTTCCCGTGCTGCCTGCCGATCTACGCCCGCTTGTAAGCCTTGAAGGTGGAAAATTTGCGGTTTCTGACGTAAATGATCTATACCGCCGCGTCATCAATCGAAATTCTAGGCTCAAAAGGCTGATGGAGCTCGATGCACCCGAGATCATCATCCGCAACGAAAAACGAATGCTTCAAGAGGCGGTGGACGCGCTTTTTGACAACGGACGTCGCGCTAACGCCGTAAAGGGCGCCAATAAGCGACCGCTTAAATCTCTAAGCGAGATCATTAAAGGTAAGCAGGGTCGCTTCCGACAAAATTTACTTGGCAAGCGCGTGGATTTTTCGGGTCGCTCCGTCATCGTCGTAGGTCCAAATTTACGCATGGATCAGTGCGGTCTGCCTAAAACTATGGCGCTTGAGTTATTCAAGCCGCATCTAATCGCACGCCTGCAAGAGAAGGGCTATGCTACGACCGTCAAGCAGGCTAAAAAGATGATTGAAAATAGGATCAATGAAGTTTGGGAGTGCTTGGAGGAGGTCGTTAAAGATCACCCGGTTATGCTAAACCGCGCGCCGACGCTTCATAAGATGTCTATTCAGGCGTTTCATCCCGTGCTCGTCGAGGGCAAGGCGATCAGACTGCATCCGCTAGTCTGCGCCGCGTTCAACGCTGACTTCGACGGCGATCAGATGGCTGTGCATGTACCGCTTAGCCAAGAGGCGATCGCGGAATGTAAAATTTTAATGCTTAGCTCGATGAATATCTTGCTTCCTGCGAGCGGAAAGCCTGTCGCGGTGCCTAGCCAGGATATGGTTTTAGGAATTTATTATCTAAGCCTCGAAAAGCCGGGCGCAAAAGGAACAAATAAAATTTTTGCAAACGTTGATGAAGTAATGCTCGCCGTAGAGGCAAACGCGCTAGATATCCACGCCAAAATCAAAACGATGATCGATCGCCGCATTATCTTTACGACCGCGGGCCGCTTGATTATTAAATCTATCCTGCCTAGCTTTATTCCGGATCATCTTTGGAATAAGATTATGAAGAAAAAGGATATCGCCGAGCTTGTCGATTACGTCTATAAAAACGGCGGTCTTGAGATAAGCGCGGAATTTTTGGATAATCTTAAAAATTTAGGCTTTGAATCCGCTACTAAAGCGGGTGTATCGATCTCCGTTTCGGACATTATCGTACCTAAGTCCAAAGCGGGTCTTGTAGAAGAGGCTAAAAAGCAGGTGCGAGAGGTTCAGAACCAATACGGCGCAGGCTTACTAACCGACGGCGAGCGCTATAACAAAACGATCGACATCTGGACCAGCACCAGCAAGAAGCTAGCCGATGAGATGATGAAGATGATGGAGAAGGATAAGGACGGCTTTAATTCTATTTATATGATGGCCGATAGCGGCGCGCGAGGTAGCGCGGAGCAGATCAAGCAGCTAGCGGGCATGAGAGGTCTGATGAGTAAGCCGGACGGCTCGATCATCGAGACGCCGATCACTTCAAATTTTAGAGAAGGTCTGAATGTAAACGAGTACTTCATCTCGACCCACGGCGCGCGTAAAGGTCTTGCCGATACTGCGCTTAAGACCGCAAACGCGGGCTATCTAACGCGAAAGCTGATCGATGTCGCGCAAAACGTCAGAGTTACGATGCACGATTGCGGTACGCACGAGGGTATCGAGGTTACCGAGATTGTAGAGAACGGAACGCAAATAGAAAGCCTAGCCGATAGGATTATGGGTAGGGTGCTAAGCTCGGATGTGATTGATCCGGTATCGAATGAAATTTTATTCACCGAAGGCACTCTTTTGGGCGTTGGCGAAGTAAAAACCATCGTGGATTCGGGTATTAAATCCGTAAGTATCCGCACGCCGATTACGTGCAAGGCCGCAAAAGGCGTCTGCGCGAAGTGCTATGGCGTAAATTTAGGCGAGGGCAAGCTGGTAAAACCGGGCGAAGCGGTCGGTATCATATCGGCGCAATCCATCGGCGAGCCGGGCACGCAGCTTACGCTACGAACCTTCCACGCCGGCGGTACCGCATCTACCGAGCAGCAAGATCGCCAAGTAATCGCCGATAAAGAGGGTTTCATTAGATACTACAACGTCAAGACCTATGAAAACGGCGGCAAAAATATCGTGATGAACCGCAGAAACGCCGCGGTGCTTTTGGTTGAGCCTAAGATCAAAGCCCCAATTACTGGTAAGGTAAGTATCGATATAACTCACGACGATGTGAATATCATGCTAAAGGGTAAGAAGGAAGAATTTAGATATACTATCCGGCGCCACGATCTAGCCAAGCCTACCGAGCTTGCGGGCGTAAGCGGTAAAGTTGAGGGAAAATTCTACATCGTATTTAAAGACGGCGAAACCGTTGGAGAAAATGATAGTTTAGTAGAGGTTATAAAAGAAGACTGGAATATCCCTACTCGAATTCCGTTTGCAAGCGAACTTCGCGTCAAAGACGGCGAGCCGGTAACTCAAAAGATCAAAGCGGGAGCAAATGGTACGCTTAAGTATTTCATCCTAAAGGGCGATTATTTAGAGAGGCTAAGAGATATCAAAAAAGGTCACGTCGTAAGTGAGAAGGGTATGTACGTAGTCATCTCCGATGAAAACGGCAGAGAGGCGATCCGTCACTATATACCACGCGAATCTGTCATTACCTATGATGATAATAGCGTCGTAAAAAGCGAAGATCTTATCGCCAAGCCTAAGAAAGACGATCGCTTGATCATCGCCGAGTGGGATCCGTATTCTATCCCTGTGGCTGCAGAGTGCGAGGGTAAGATCAGCTTCGAGGATATCGAGCCGGGATACACCGCTACGGAGCAATATGACGAGACGACCGGCCAAAGCCGTTTGGTTATCAACGAATACCTACCGCAGGGCGTCAAACCGGCTATCATCGTAACTCCTAGCAAGGGCGAGCCTATCAAATACAACCTAGGACCGAAGACTGCGATTTTTACGAATAAGGGCGATCAAGTAGCGATTGCGGATATTTTGGCTAGAACGCCGAAAGCGGCTGCGAAGTCGAAAGACATCACCGGCGGTTTGCCGCGCGTATCGGAGCTATTTGAGGCGCGCCGTCCTAAAAATACCGCGATCATCGCGGACATCGACGGAACCGTCCGCTTCGATAAGGCGCTACGTGCAAAAGAGCGCATTGTAATCGAGGGAGAGGACGGAACGAGCGCCGAGTATCTAATCGATAAAAGCCGCCAGATCCAAGTGCGGAACGGTGAATTCGTCCACGCAGGCGAGAAGCTTACCGACGGAGTTATCAGCTCACACGATGTGCTTAGAATTTTAGGCGAAAAGGCGCTGCATTACTATCTGATAAGCGAAATTCAACAGGTTTATCGCTCTCAAGGCGTCGTCATCAGCGATAAGCATATCGAGATTATCGTATCTCAGATGCTCCGCCAGGTTCGAATCGTCGATAGCGGCGATACTCAGCTAATCGTGGGCGATCTCATTAGCCGCCGCAGATTTAGAGAAGAAAACGAGCGCATTATGAAAATTGGTGGCGAGCCTGCGATTGCAGAGTCCGTACTGCTGGGCGTAACTCGCGCCGCAGTAGGAAGCGATAGCGTCATATCCGCGGCGTCTTTCCAAGAAACGACGAAAGTTCTAACCGAGGCTAGTATCGCGGGTAAATTTGACCGATTGGAGGATTTGAAAGAAAACGTCATCCTAGGTCGCATAATTCCGGTCGGAACCGGTTTGTATAAAGACAAGGAAGTTAAACTTAAAAAATAATTTAGGGCAAAAAGCCCTAAATTTAAAGGATGAAACATGAATATGATCAACATAAATTTCGGTCTGTTGTTTATCAGGTTGGGGCTTGGAGTTTGTCTTTTAATGCACGGAATTTTTAAGCTTACTCACGGTATCGACGGCGTAAAATCGATGCTGGTAGCCAGAGGAATTCCGGATTTAGTGGCTTATGGCGCATATGTAGGCGAGGTGCTGGCGCCCGCGATGATAATCATAGGCGTATTTTGCCGCATAGGCGCTCTACTTGTGATCGCAAACGTGCTCATGATAATATATGTCCTACACACTCCGTTGAGCGCGCTTACCGGCGTGGGCGGATTTGAGCTGGAAATCGTATATCTGTATCTTTCTGCTGCGATTTGCTTAGTGATCTGCGGCGGCGGAGAGTTTGTACTGATTAGAGATTAAAATTTAGTTAAATTTACGTTTCTGTAAGTTTAAACAAAGTATAATCCAAATCTTTTTGAATAAATTTTTGTGAAAGGAAAGATGTGCCAACCATAAATCAATTGGTCAGAAAAGAGCGCAAGAAGCTTACCGAGAAATCGAAGTCTCCAGCGCTAAAGAATTGCCCTCAACGAAGAGGAGTTTGCACTAAGGTCTACACCACGACCCCTAAAAAGCCAAACTCAGCGCTTCGTAAAGTTGCCAAAGTAAGGCTTACTAGCGGATTTGAAGTCATCAGCTATATCGGCGGTGAAGGTCACAATCTACAAGAGCACTCTATCGTGCTAGTTCGCGGCGGTCGCGTAAAGGACCTACCGGGCGTTAAATACCACATCGTCCGCGGTGCGCTCGATACTGCAGGCGTTGCAAAACGAACCGTTGCAAGATCAAAATACGGTGCTAAACGACCTAAAAAATAGTTTGGCCTAAACAGACCGGCACTAGATTTTGCCGAGTTTGAGTAAAATTTTAAAATTTGAAGGAATAAAATGAGAAGAAGAAAAGCTCCCGTTAGGGAAGTTATGCCCGATCCGATTTATGACAGCAAAGTAATCACAAAATTTATTAATTCGCTTATGTTCGACGGCAAAAAGAGCGTCGCTACCGAGATTATGTACGGCGCCTTAAATTTCATCGACAATAAAGGCGGCGAGAAGAAAGGTATCGAAATTTTCAACGATGCTATCGATAACGTTAAGCCTTTGATGGAAGTTAAGTCTCGTCGTGTAGGCGGCGCTACTTATCAGGTTCCGATCGAGGTACGACCGGTTCGCCAGCAGGCTTTGGCTATTCGCTGGATCATCTCCTTTGCGAGAAAAAGAAGCGAGCGCACGATGATAGAGCGCCTGGCTTACGAGCTTATGGACGCCGCAAATTCTAAAGGCTCTTCATTTAAAAAGAAAGAAGACACCTACAAGATGGCGGAAGCCAACAAAGCTTTCGCGCATTATCGTTGGTAGGAGGGCGTCATGGCAAGAAAGACCCCTTTACATATGGTTAGAAATATTGGAATTGCCGCTCACATCGACGCCGGAAAGACGACTACGAGCGAAAGAATTCTATTTTTTACCGGTATGAGCCATAAGATTGGCGAGGTTCACGAGGGCGCCGCTACTATGGACTGGATGGAGCAAGAGCGCGAGCGCGGCATCACGATCACATCTGCCGCTACCACATGCTTTTGGAATAATCATCAGATAAATTTGATCGACACCCCGGGCCACGTTGACTTTACTATCGAAGTCGAGCGCTCGATGCGCGTTTTAGATGGTGCGGTAGCAGTATTTTGCTCTGTAGGCGGCGTTCAGCCTCAAAGCGAGACCGTTTGGCGTCAAGCGAATAAATACCATGTTCCGCGTATCATTTTCGTAAATAAGATGGACCGCGTAGGCGCAAATTTTTATAATGTCGAACAGCAGGTCAAAGATAGGCTCAAAGCTCATCCGGTTCCGATTCAAATTCCGATTGGCGCTGAAGACGATTTTAAAGGCGTTATCGATTTGGTTACTATGAAGGCGCTCGTTTGGGATGATAGCAAGGGTCCTTCTGCTCCTGAGATCGTTGAAATTCCTGCTGAATTACGAGAAAAAGCACAGGAATATCGCGACAAGATGATCGAAGCGGTAGCAGAGACTGATGAAGCTTTGATGGAGAAGTATTTTAACGGCGAAGAGCTAAGCGTGGAGGAAATCAAAAAAGGTATCAAGAAAGGCTGCTTAAGTCTAAGTTTTTTTCCTATGCTATGCGGCACCGCATTTAAAAACAAGGGCGTGCAGCCTTTGCTAGATGCGGTCGTAGATTATCTACCTGCGCCTGATGAAGTGCCTGCGATTAAGGGTCAGTATGAGGACGGCAGCGAGGTTCACGTAAGCTCTACCGACGAGGGCGAGTTTGCGGGTCTTGGATTTAAGATTATGACCGATCCTTTCGTAGGTCAGCTTACATTTGTGCGTGTCTATCGCGGCGTTTTGGAAAGCGGCAGCTACGTCGTAAATACCGGCAAAGGCAAAAAAGAGCGCATCGGACGCTTGCTAAGGATGCACTCGAATAAACGCGAAGAGATCAAAGAGCTATATGCGGGCGAGATCGGCGCCGTTGTGGGTCTTAAAGACACTCTTACGGGCGATACTCTAGCTAGCGAAAAAGATAAAGTAATTTTAGAACGTATGGAATTTCCTGATCCCGTTATCAGCGTAGCTGTAGAGCCTAAAACCAAAGCCGATCAAGAGAAAATGGGTATCGCGCTTCAAAAATTGGCGCAAGAAGATCCAAGCTTTAGGGTTGCGACGGACGAGGAGAGCGGACAAACTATCATTTCGGGAATGGGCGAGCTACACCTCGAGATCATCGTAGATAGAATGCTTAGAGAATTTAAAGTCGAAGCAGAGGTCGGACAGCCGCAGGTCGCATATCGTGAGACTATCCGCAAAACGGTCGAGCAAGAGTACAAATACGCCAAGCAGTCGGGTGGTCGCGGTCAATACGGTCACGTATTTTTGCGCCTAGAGCCTTTGGAGCCAGGCACCGGATATGAGTTCGTAAACGATATAAAAGGCGGCGCGATTCCAAAAGAATACATCCCTGCGGTCGATAAGGGCTGCCAAGAGGCGATGCAAAATGGCGTTTTGGCGGGCTATCCGGTCGAGGATGTGCGCGTAACGGTCTATGACGGAAGCTACCACGAAGTCGATAGCTCCGAAATGGCGTTCAAACTCGCCGCTTCTATGGGCTTTAAAGAGGGCGCTAGAAAAGCGGGTGCCGTGATCTTGGAGCCTATGATGAAGGTCGAGGTAGAAACCCCTGAGGAGTATATGGGCGACGTCATCGGCGATCTAAACAAACGTCGCGGACAGGTCAATAATATGAGCGAACGCGGCGGCAATAAGATCATCGACGCATTTTGCCCGCTTTCGGAGATGTTCGGTTACTCGACCGATCTGCGCTCTCAGACGCAGGGTCGTGCGACCTATTCGATGGAATTTGATCACTACGACGAGGTTCCTAAGAATGTCGGCGAAGAGATCATCAAAAAGCGCAACGGTTAAGCTTAATGGGTGTCAGGGTGCGGCGATAGCTTTATCGCCAGCCCCCGACGCTTCTTTGAATTTTAAAACGGTGTTTAAATTTAACCTGCTTTACTAGCGTAAATTTAAATTCATACTCCGACTCCGAATAAAATTTCAATTCATAAATTTTAACTTCCGCCGATCGTAAATTTAGATCAAAAGAATTTCAATTAAATTTAAAAATTTAAAAGTAGCTTAAAGTATATCCAGGACGTCGCGCCTATAGTTTTACTAGAGATTTATTCTCTCACAGATAAAGCGAGCATGTTGCTATCGCGCTTTGATTTTCATTCACGGACAAGATCGCCGCAAGCTGGATCGCAAGTAGGGTTAAATTTTACTTTCGGCGCAGCCTCAAGGCGGAGCGCTATCATAGACTTATATCGGATTGCGATCTATCAGTGCTTTATGCGAGTAGCGGTATTCTCGGGGCACTTTAATTGCGCCGCCGCTTTGCGCCGTAAAATTTCATCCTAGCGCGGCGGCTTACGAGCCGATCATATAAGCTGAGCTAACACCCGAGCTCGCTTGTTTTCAGATTTAGTAGGTGCCTACTTTCACGGGCTTATAATGCGCCCGTTTTAAATATTTCAAAACAAAGGAAAATCATGCAACAAACCAAATTGCAAGGCGCGAGCGTTAGCCTTTCGGGCAGCGAGCTTAAGCTGGGAGATAAGGCACCGGTAGTCGGCTTGGTCGCAGCCGATCTTAGCGAGGTCAAAGTCGGCGGCGGCACGGGCAAGGCGCAGGTCATCATCACCGTGCCGTCCCTGGATACGGACGTGTGCGCGACCGAGACGCGCAAATTTAACGAGTGCGCCGCGAGCATAAAAAATACCGAGGTTTTCGTGATCTCGATGGATCTGCCGTTTGCCGCGGGCAGATTTTGCTCGACCGAGGGGATCAAAAATTTACGCGCACTAAGCGACTTTCGCGATAAGGAGTTTGCGCGTGCATATGGCGTGCTGATTGCGGACGGCGCGCTTGCGGGGCTAACGTGCCGCGCGGTTTTCGTCGTGGACACCGCAGGCAAGATCGCCTACAAGCAGATTACGGACGACATCGTAGATGAGCCAGATTACGACGCGGCGCTCAATGCGGCGGCGTTTGCGAGCGGAAGCGCTGCGACGCAGGGCTGATGCAATTTCTAGGTCTGCGGTGCAGACGTTACCCGCTTAAATTTAGCGGGCTTAAAATACGCGGACGGGCGCCTTGCTCGCCCGCAACTTTAAATTCTAAAATTCCACTGCGCCCTGAAATTTAGCAGGTCGCGTCTGAAATTTCAGCGGATCTGGGTTCGTGATCCTATTTGCGCAGTTCGCAATAGAATTTTAAAATTTATCCCCAATCAATTCATAAATTTATCTCACATTGCAAAAATAGTCTATCTGACTTAAAATTTAAATTTGAGCGCAAAAACACAAGCGAGCAGTATCGCGAAGCTAGACTAGGCGACTTAAAATTTTACGATGGTGATTATTGTGTATAAGTAGCGACCGAATATAGAGATGCGAGAAAATACCGCTACGCGGAAATAACGCGCAGTATTTTTTCTTTAGACGAGGCGGAAATGAGCCGAATGAAGGAGCGTATATTATAATACGTGACTGAAATTCGGCGAAATTTCCAACGACGTATAAAGGAAAAAAAGGGTCGCTAAGTATTCAAGTCCGGATAATCCCACGCATTATATTCGTCAGTTAGATTATCGTTTTCGTCCCCCTTGCAGCACAGCCACTCTAGTCCGCCGCGCCTCTCCATCACGACCTCTTCATCTAGCCCCGCGCAGTCTGAGCCGTGCACGCGGGCATTGACGCACGCCCAGTGGTAGCGGTAGATGAGATCGAGCGCTTGCAAAATTTCATCCGTGCCGCGTAGCTTCACGCGCGCAGAAAAATCACCGCTGCTAAAGGTATCCATCACAAAGGCGCAGTCGCAGATCTCGCTCGGAAAGCTAAGCTCCTCCACGAGCCCCATCGCCCACATCAGCGCCCACAGCGACTCGTATTTCCAGCCCATATTTACGGCCTCGTCGCGGCTCGCCTCGCCCTGCGTGACGCGGCGTTCCATGCGCGTGAGCTTGTCTATGCAGCCGTAGCGGTTATCTAGAAAGCCCTGTGCGCCCTGCTTATCCTCGTCTGCGAGCTTGCCCTCGTCTCTGATCGAGCAGGCGCACATTATCGCCGCATACGAGCAGATCGCGCGGGCGATGACTTCGTCCTTTTCGCGCGGGGAAACCTCGCTCGTCTCGTATCGCAGCGGCAGATGGTCAATGTACGGCACGCCCTGCGATTTTAAAATTTCGATGCTTATATCCTTGCGCTCTTGCGCGGTCTTGCCGATCTTTGCGGCGTTTGCGCTATTTTTGCCGCCTTTTTTGAAAAAATCTGAAAATGCCATGAGCTCTCCTTAAAATTTTAAACGTATTTTAAAACAATCGCGCAAAATTTCAGCTTATGACGGCGGGGCGGATTTTTAAATTTAAGCTCAAACCCAAGCTTTGCAAATCGGACGGAAGTTCCGCGCCTCGTCTTGCTAATTTATACGGCGCCGCTAAGGCTCGTCCGTGCCCGTAACGAGCCGATCAAAGAGGACCGTTTGCGCTGCTAAATTTAAAGCCGTCGCTTTTAAAAATTTTAACGGCGAATTTTATAAGCCAACGATTTTGCTAAATTTTAGAGGCAAATTTTATTAAATTCACGCGCGCCGTTTGGAGTTAAAATTTTACGCCGCAAGCCCTTGAGGCCGTATAAATTCAGACCGCATAAATTTAAAGTCGCGTTGAAATTTAGACCCGCCGCTCGCATTATCCGTTTTTAAAATTTGTCGACACCGCCTAGCTTGGACACCGCCCTTTGCTCGCGCTAGCGATACCGCCCGTTTACGGCGTTGTAATATTCGGCAGTTTGTCGTTGTTTAGATCAAATTTTAAAATTTTACCGTCCGCGCAGCGCTTCGCGTAAAAATAATCTTTGTAAAAATAAGCGCCGCAGCTAAGCCCGCGACCGATCGCTTCGTCGTTTTGAGTTTATTTTTGATCGCGTAGAAAATTTTCCCAAGTAGCCGCGCCCGGATTTTTTGCGACGAGCCGCAGTGCGATCATCTCTATGGCTTCTTGCGTCTTTGCTCGCCCGTGCCTTCTATGATGCTTCGATACATATCGTCATAAAATACCTTTGCAGGCAATTCGGACTCTTGCGGCGATTCCAGCGAGATAAAAAATTTTAAGCTTTGCCTCGGGGCGATTAAGTTTTGGAGGTCATTCGAACCTGTTTTGGCGGCGCCATAAGCGCTCTTTTTTGCAAATATACCGTCCCGCCGTAGCCGGCAAGGATGTCCGCGATATACGGAATAAAATCGCCGAGCGGCATAAGAAGGCGGACGCGGGGCATTTTATCTCCTCTTTCAAATTTTACTCTTTATGGCTTCAGGGGTCGCGCGCCGCTTTAAATCGATGCTTATCTTTTGACCATGCGTCCACATAAGTAGCGCGCTTTGTCGCGCAAATTTAAAAGCGGCGCCCGAATTTAGCCGAGCGCCGCAACTGAAATTTAACCGATTTGCGCACTCAAACGAGCAGTGCCGTCTGGCGCACCTCTTGGTTAAATTTAAGCGGGTGCGATCAATACTTAAACGAGCTGCCCGGCTCGATCAACTTAACCTTTTGTTTATAATTCATCTTTAGTACCGCAGCAGGCCCTAGCACGGTCGCCTTTTCGCCCTCAAGCCAAAACGCCGTACCCTCCGGCATCGCGTACACCGTCGATTTTTGATTAGCAATCAAAAATTCCTCCAGCCTCTCCTCTCTGCTCTCGCCGTTGTGCCCCGCAGGCTTGCCCGAGATGAAGTGCGGATTGATCTGGTGCGGGAAGATATTGAAGGTATTAAACGACTCGGGCTCGATGATCGGCATATCGTTCGTCGTCATCATCGTAGCGCCCGCAACGTTCGAGCCCGCGCTCCAGCCGATATACGGCGTGCCGTCCTCGACCATTTTGCTGATTAGCGCGATGAGCTCGTTTTCATACATATCGTGCACGAGCTTGAAGGTGTTGCCGCCGCCTACGAATATGCAATCCGCGCTCGCGACTTCCTTCGCGGCGTTTTTAGCGTGATGGACGCCGACGATATTTAAATTTAAGCTCGCAAGCGCCTCTTTGACGCGCTTTTCATATTCGTCGTAGCTTCTGCGTAGGCTCGCGTAAGGGATGAAAACGATCTTTTTGCCCGCGAGGTTGTTCTCCTGCGCAAATTTACCGATCCACGACACCGCGTGCGATAGATACTTCGTGTCTTTGTAACCCGAACTTGAGAGCAGCAGCGCTCTTTGCTTGCTATGATCGCGCTTAGAGAGCTTAAACGCCTTTTCGCTCGCAACTAGTTCGCTCGTACCGAGCATCGCAGCGCCCGCCGCCAAAGCGGCTACCTTTAGTAGGTCTCGTCTTTGATTTTGCATCTTTTCTCCTTTAATCAAAGTTGATATCTGTTTTGAAATTATATTCCTTTACATATAAAGAGGGGCTGAATATTCGGTTTAAATTTCGCTCGCCAAAAGGTCTCGGTAAAGCAAAATTTTAAAACTACTAAATTTTGAAATTCGGCAAGGCGCCGCGCAGTAAAATTTAAAAGCGCGGCTAAATTTAATGAAATTTACGCTTCGGCTTTCGGGGTATATGAGCCCGTATTGAAAAAATAGCATACCCCAAAAACTATTCCGCAAATCGGCGCTACGATTAAGGCGTACAAAAATATATGAGCTGCAGCGCCTTCCAATATTCCGGTAAAAATCAAGGTCGGATATAAAAGCAAAACTATACTGGCAAAATTTTCTATCGTAAAGACCAACAAACTATCTCCTTGATCCTTGATAAAAAGGTTGCTGTATCGCTTAGTCTTAGTGTATCTTAAAAAACAGATCGTCGCGCATATAGGCAAAACTATTATCGCGACATCACGAATATCTCTAAAAATTTTAGACGACGATTCTATACCGATATTCGAAAAAAGCAAATCAAGAAAAAACATTAGCATTAGCGAGAAATAGATGGTTGTAGCCGCCGACGAATAATACCCTATAATCACGCGTCTGATAAATCTATGCATATCGTATTGCTTCTTTAAATTTTCAGGGATAGCGGCAAATTTCTCGTCCAGCTCTTTCGTGTCTGATTGGAATTTCTCGTCCACAGCTCGCTCCTTTTGTAAAGCGCTAAATTTTAGAAATTATATCGAATTTAGCGGCGCAAAGTGACTAAATTTAGGTCTAAATTTAAATGCGAAAAAGTATAATCACGCCATGGTTTTGACGCAAAATTTGATCTATGAAATTTTACCCTTGTGGGGGAGATCCCCGCGGGCAGGGTCGCTAGCTACGGACAGATCGCACGCTTGATCGGGCTACCCGCTTGCTCGCGGCTCGTGGGGCGCGTGCTCTCGCAAGCAGAGCTTTACGGCAGCTACCCGTGCCACCGCGTCGTAAACCACGCAGGAGCCTTGGCGGCGAGCTTTGCGACTCAGCGCGAACTGCTAGAGGCCGAAGGCGTGGAATTTAGAGGCGAGCGCGCCCGTATGAAAAAGCACCGCTGGGAGTGCTAAGGCCTAATCGCCGCGGACTGAAGCACGGAATTTGCGGATCGTTTGAAGCGCGAAATTTTGAATTGTCCGCGACATGGAATTTTAACTTATAAAATTTTAGATCCGCACTGATTTAAGCGGCGGAGCAGGGTGCTGCCGATTGCTAAGAGCCTGCGAGCTTTATTTGCTTGTAGATGCGGCGCAAATCATCATGCGCGAAAAGATAGAATTTTATCTTTTTTACGCGGCGGCTTAAACGCCGCACTAAGCGGCTCCTTGGCAATCAACCCCGCCGCAGTTTTACGAAGCAGATGCGACGCCGCCTATTAGTTTTTTCACTGCAGGCTTTCGCGCCCGTTTCGGCGCCGCTTGTAGATTTTAGCTATCGCAAATTTTGCAGCGACCGAACTATCCGTCCTCGGCGCGTTAAAAATTTTAAATCAATGCGGCTTCTGCGGGAAGCGGAGAAAAAGCGGCGAAATTTTAAAATTTGTTCAATCCGCTCTATGAGCGCATCGGTGCGGGATGTTTTGCGGTGCGTCGATTTGAGTTTCGGGCGGTGCGCCGTTTGAGCGGCGTAGCTAGGCTCATTTAGCAATACGGCTCGCAACGCTTATCGTCCTTTTGACGGCAGGCCCCATCTTGCGCAGCTTTGCTATCCGGCTAGCTTTTTGGGCCTTGGGCGCGCTACCGCATTCTTACGGCGCGGTGCTATTTGAAGGGGCGTGAAAAGCCCTCGCATATCGACGCCCCCTGGCTGCAGCAGCTTTATTTTCCTGTCGATGCCGCCCGCGCCGCCCGTGAGGCTGCCGTGCGTGCCTACGACGCGGTGGCAAGGGATGATGATCGAGATTTCGTTGTGCCCTACGGCGCCGCTCACGGCCTGCGCGGGCATCTTCGCTAGCCCGCGTGCTGCGGCGATTTCGCGCGCGATCTGCCCGTAGGTCGCGGTCTGTCCGTAAGGAATTTTAAGCAAAATTTCCCACACGGCGCGCCTAAACGCCGTACCCACGGGATTTAGAGCGGGCGTAAAACCCGGCTCGCGTCCGCTAAAATACAGATCGAGCCAGCGCTTAGTTTGATCGAAAACGGCTAGGTTTTTTCCTCGAAGTATCCGCTTTGCTCGTTTTGCTCGTTCGTGCAGAATTTTCCGCTCGCGCCTTGCACCGAAAGATTGGTGGCGCGAGGTTTTTCCCCGCATCATAAGCCGCAAAATCGCGCGTGAAGAATTTTCCGCTCGCTATAAGTGTGTGCGCAGAATTTTAAGTCCGCGCTGTTCGCCGCTTTTGCCGCAAAATCGCTCTTTTTGCTCTTTTTCAACGCCGCAAAATCGCGCTGTGTTTCGCTCGCGCCGTATTGCTCCTTTGCGAGCAGATCGGCGCTGCCGCGCTTTTCGTTAGCGGCACCATTCGCTTCTAGCGTGCAGCTTTTCTCGTAGCAACCCTCTCTCGCAGCGGTATCTGTTTTTGTCGCAATATCGCGCGCGCAGAATTTGCCGTCCGTGCTGCCCATTGCAAGAGCGTGCGCGTAGTATTTCTCGCCCTCGAACCACAGCCCGCAAAGCCCCGCCCCATCGCCCGCGAGCGTGATTTTACCAAGCGGCGAGTCGTAATATGCGATAAATTTCATCATTGCTCCTATTTTGCGCTTTTGCGATTAAATTTAGCGCCGTAAACAGCGCTTAAATTTCCCAAATTTCTAAAATTCGCGGGCAGATTTTAGCTACGCTTTGCTTAAACTCCGTCTTTTGCGCGCTACTCGGGTCGCCAAGGGTTTCAAATTTGCAAAAAAGCTCCGCGATCTTTAGCCAGCCCGCAAGATTTAGATCGAATTTTTTCAAATTTGCTTCGGACAAAAACTCCAGATCATGGTCGTAAAACGCGATCTCGCCGCTAGAGCTTAGCAGCCAAAGATCGCCGCTGCCGCCGTCTGCAAAGATACAAAACTCGCGCAGCAGCCCGCTATCACCCTCAAAAGGAAATTTCGCCGCGTCGTTGCAGCGCGCGATCTCGTGCTCTTTCAGCACTCTAAAATCGCCCGCAATCTCCCTGCCGAAGTATCCGCCTAGGATATTTTTAAGCTCGTTTTTGTTCAAATTTTATCCCTTCGCTTTAGCTTCGTTTTTTGGCGTAGAGCATAAGAAAGCCAACCATCGCCGCGAAAATCACGCACATCGCAAGCGTCACGATGAGCGTGCCATGCGTCGAGCCGCTTAAAAACAGCCCCGTCGTGTTCATCCCGAAAAAGCTCGTGATGAAATTTAGCGGCATCAGCAGCGACGAGATGATCGTGAGAATGTAGATGTTGCGGCTGATTTTGTCGTTTTTGAGGCCTTGGATGAATTGATAGATATCCTCGATCCTGACGGCGTATTCGCTCATCACGCCTTTAAAAACGCCCGCTTCGTAGGCGTAGTTTTTCAGCTGTTTTTTCAGCGCCGGCTGCTCATTTGCGCAGATGAGAAGCGCCTCGTAGAAATGCGAAATTTTGTTTTGAAATTTGCGGATTTCGTATTTTAGGACAGAGTGCCTTTTCATAAATTTTGAAAAATCGCCGCGCCGCGTGTAGATCTTTTCGTAATTCTCAAGCTCCGCGGAGTGCTCTAAAATTTTATCGCGATACTGCGCGAGGATCTTTTTGACGACCGCGAAAAACTCCGCTTCGCTGCTAAGCCGCACCTCGCCGCCCGCGTCATCTTGCGAATAGATCGCGCCCGCATCAAAAATAAAGCGGTAGTTTTGCTCGCGCGGCGCATCCGTCACGAAGTACACATACTCGCGATCCTCGGCGTAGTAGTAGCCCGAAACGCTGCGCTTTTCGGTAATCGGGTTCAATGAAGCCTCCTTATTCAATCGTTTTAAATTTACGAAATTTCAGAATTTCGCTCAAATTTACGGAATTTTGAAATTCTGCTGCCTATAAGAATTCCGAAATTTCGTCGCTAATAGGAATTCTAAAATTCCGCCGCCATTTAAATTTTATCGTATTTGGAATTTCAAAATTCTTTTACGCTTGGAATTTTAAAATTTTGTGAGCTGTAAATTTCGGCTAAATTTTAAAATTTAGCATGCCATAATTCAACCCCTATTAAAATTTA
>NZ_CALIST010000016.1 GCF_938041645.1 uncultured Campylobacter sp.
GATTTAATAATTTCAAATATAAAATAATACTTATAAAAATATTATTTTTGTACTTATAAACGTAAAAAGGGTCTAACATAAAGTTAGACCCCTATATTATAAGTTAAATATTAACTTATTTAACTACAGCAACACCGCTAATTGCAAAACCATCAAGTTCTTTTTCAGTACCATCTACATTATCTACATACTTAAATTTCTTATTTAAGATATCTATAATTGAAGGATCCGCATATAGCTTAGTGCAGATTGAAGCACCACTATCAGCACCTTGCTCTACTTTTAAATAAGCAGGAACAATACCAGCAGTACCATTCGCAGCAACAGAATCTTTCAATGTAACTTTTAAGCACTTTTTACCACCGGACTTAAGTTCACCAACAAAACCTGTACCTGGATCTATTGCTACATTTGTCATAGACTTAAGATCGTTAGCAAATTTCGCTTGTGATGTATAATAAGAGCCAAGATCCGATACAATCGTGGTAACATTAGTACCAGCTTTTGCGATTTCTGCATCATCACGAGTAGCTGCAAGTCTTGGTATAGCAACAGCTGCCAAGATACCTAAAATAACGATAACGAAGATCAACTCGATCATAGTAAAACCTTTTTTCATGGTTTACTCCTTATATAAAATTCATCCCGCATACCTATATGCGAAACTTGGCGTAATTATAGAGAAAAATTTAAAAATTGTCAATAGTTTTTGGCAAATTTTTTACAATTTATTTACAAAATCCGATTTCTCGGGCATTTCAAAATCAAAATTTTAAACCAATTTGGTCTATTAATGTATTTTGGCGGCGCCTCTACACATTGATACCATAAAAATTATTTGCTTTCATTCTGTGCGCGTCCGATAAACCATATGTCTATTCGAGATACAGAATGCTACAACCCGTATCTCTTCGTAAGAATTCCATACTCCTCCACGCGTCTATCTCGCAAAAACGGCCACCAGCGGCGCACGTTTTCGCATCTTTGCATATCGATAGTTACGACTTCGCATAGCTCATCGGTGCTATTTGCACGAAACAGCTGTTCGCCCTGCGCACCGAAAATAAAGCTATTGCCCCAAAACCTAATCCCCTCTTCGCTGACAAGCTGATCTACGCGCTGTTTATTCGGCAGTACCTCTAAAGTTTCGCCGTTAAATTTAATCTCTATCGAAATTTTTAAATTTTCTCGTGCCGCCTCATCCTTTGCGGGCAAAATTTCGCTGCCGATCGCCATTTTGCCGCTATCCGTTAGCACCCCATTATTAAAGGATAAAATTCCGCCCTCGCTTAAAATTTTACTATCGTCGCTCGCATCCGTGGAGCGCGAAATTTTATCGCGCATATTCAAACCTGCTTCGCCCCCGGATAAAATTTCATCCGGCGGAACCTCGCTAAGCGCGGCGCTTTCAAAACCCACGCGATTTACGGCGATTACGGGCAGGGAGTTTGCCACCGCATGCCCGCGCTGTACCGCGACCCAAGCCTCCAGCTGGCGCGCCTTTTCGTCCTCGCCGTCGCCGTCGAACCACCCGATCGCGGTCGGATATATGAGCAGCTCGGCACCGCGTAGCGCCATCGCGCGCGCCGCCTCGGGATACCACTGATCCCAGCACACGAGCACGCCGAGCCGTCCCACGCTCGTATCTATGGGCTTAAAGCCCAGATCGCCCGGCGTGAAATAAAATTTTTCGTAAAACTGCGGATCGTCGGGGATATGCATCTTGCGATACTTGCCGGCGATCCTACCGTCGCGCTCGAAGACCACGGCGGTGTTGTGATACAGCCCCGCGGCGCGGCGCTCGAAAAGCGAGCTTACCAGCACGACGCCAAATCTCTTCGCCACTTCGCTCCACAGCCGCAAATCACGCTCGAAATCCTGTGCATAGTCGAAATTTTCGGTATTTTCGCGCTGGCAAAAATAATGCGTCTGATGAAGCTCTTGCAAAACGATTAATTGCGCGCCCTTCGCCGCTGCACGCGCGATGAGCTCGATGCTACGCGCTATCGTGCGCGCCTTGGTACCTTCAAATTTATGCGAAATCAGCCCAACTTTTAAAATTTTCATATTTTTCCTTCGATCTAAATTTAAAGCCTGAATTTATTCATGCACGAGCAGTGTAGCGAGCCGTTTTGGCGGATGAAAACGCGCGCGTTTACTCCCACTACTTCGCGATCCGCGCACGCCGCTCGCAGACGCGACAGCGCCAGCTCGTCCGCCGCGCGGTTTGGATCGTGCGGATCTGCGGGGTCCGCGTAGGTAGGCACGATGAGCGCGCCGTTTAAAAAGACGAAATTTGCGTAAGTCGCGGGCAGCCTGCGCCCCCGATAAAAGATCGCGCGCGGGATCGGAAGCTCGATCACGTCGTATCCGAGCGATGAAATTTCATCTTTCATCGCGCCAAGCTCCGCATAGTGCAGATCGCTCGGATCGTCGCATGAGCTTATCGCCACGACGCGCGGGTTTAGAAAACGTGCGAGAGTATCGACGTGACTATCGGTATCGTCGCCCTTTATGAAGCCGCGCTCAAGCCAGATTATGTTTCTTAGCCCGAAAATTTCACGCAGCCGCGCATCCAGCTCGACCTTGCTTAGGGAGTTGCGATTTTCGTTCAGCAAACACGCGCTAGTAGTCAGCATCGTGCCCGCGCCGTCAAAATCGACACTGCCGCCCTCTAAGATCAGATCTACGTCTCGCAGCGGGCGGGCGTTCGCGGCGTAAAGCTTGGAATTTAACGCGTCGTCCTTGGCGCTTGCAAATTTGCCGCCCCAGGCGTTGAAACGAAAATTTAACCCCGTGATTTTGCCGCCCTCCTCTACGTCGATCGCGCCGTAATCGCGGATCCACGTATCGTCAGTATCGATTTGCACGAAGCTCATGTTTGCTAAGCCGCCGCAAATTTGCTCAAAATCCTCGCGGCTCGGCGCGATCGCGACGACAGGCTCAAACCTCGCTGCAGCGGCGATAAAGTCGCGATAAGCTGCCTGTATCTCGCCTAAATACGGCGCCCAGTCGGTACCTGCGTGCGGCAAAGACACCAAAAGCGCCTCTTGCTCCTCCCATTCGGCGAATGCTCTCATTTTTGCTCCAAGATTAAAATTTCACGGATTATAGCGAAGGTCGGTTTAAAAAGATATTTGCGGATGGTGCGCCCGGAGGAATTCGAATCCCCGACCTTTTGAACCGCAATCAAATGCTCTATCCAGCTGAGCTACGAGCGCACGAAATAAAAGAAACGGGATTATAGCGTTTTTAGCTTAAATTTAGCCAAAAAGACGGTTTAAATTTCGACACGCGATAAATTTCAGCTCGCTCAGATTTATCGCGCCGAATTTTAACTCGCTTAAATTTTGCGCACTCTTTAAAATTTTATGAGTGAAATTTAACTATTTAAAATTTGCTTGCTCAAAATTCTGCAAGCTCAAACCCGAAATGCCCTAAAATTTTACCGCTCTGTAGCCCAAATCCTACGCACAATAAATAAAATTTAAATACTTTTTTGCTACCATAACGCAAATTTAAATAGGGGTATGCAAATGAATAAACGAAGTTTCTCGTCGCGCTGGGCTTTCATCATCGCCTGCGTGGGCTCTGCCGTGGGTATGGCAAACGTTTGGGGCTTCCCCTATAAACTCGGCACGAACGGCGGCGGCGCGTTTTTGCTGATCTATCTATTTTTTATCGCGCTGTTTTCCTATGCGGGACTTAGCGCCGAGTACGCCATCGGACGCCGCGCTAAAACGGGCACTTTGGGCTCTTACGAATACGCGTGGAAAAGTCGCAGGCTCGGCACCGTCGGCAAGATCATCGGCTGGCTGCCGCTTGCAGGCTCGCTGTGTATCGCCATCGGCTACGCAGTCATCATCTCATACGTGCTCAAAGCCCTAGCGCAGGCCATAGACGGCTCGCTGATGAGCGTGGATACGAACACCTGGTTTGAATCCTTCGCGCTAACGCCGTATTCGGTCGTGCCGTTTCACTTCATCGTCGTTGCTGGCACGCTTTTTACGCTGTTTTTCGGTGCGCACAGTATCGAAAAAACCAACAAAATCATGATGCCGCTATTTTTCATCCTTTTTGCGGTACTTGCAGTCAAGGTCGCCACGCTACCGGGCTCGGGCGCGGGGTATAAATTTCTATTCACGCCCGATTTTGGCAAGCTTGGCGATCCGATGGTGTGGATATCTGCGATGGGACAGGCGTTTTTCTCGCTTTCGATCACGGGCTCGGGTATGATCGTCTACGGCGCGTATCTGCCTAAAAACGAAGATGTCGTCTCGGCTGCGAAAAATACGGCGTTTTTCGACACGCTTGCGGCGATGGTGGCCGCGCTAGTGATGATCCCTGCGGTCTTTGCATATCACACAGATCCCGCCGCGGGTCCGGGGCTGCTTTTTGTGACGCTGCCTAAAATTTTACAAGATATGATCGGCGGGCAAATTTTTGCGATCATCCTCTTTACGGCAGTGATCTTCGGCGGAATTTCATCGCTTCAAAATATGTTTGAAGTCGTCGCCGAGTCCTTGATGCATAAATTTCCGCGCCTGAACCGCACCTGCACGCTCGTGCTTTTGTGCGTGATCTGCTTCGGCGTGGGCGTGAATATGGAAGCAATCGTCAAATGGGGGCCGTGGATGGACTTCGTCTCGATCTACATCATCCCGATCGGTGCGGTCATCGGCGCGGTTTCGTGGTTTTGGGTGATCAAAAAAGATGAAATTCTGGACGAAGTAAATTTGGGCGCGTCCAAGCGATACGGCGCGTTTTGGTACAACGTGGGGCGCTTTTTATACGTGCCGCTAGCGCTACTGCTTTGCATAATCGCGCTAAGCATGCATATTTCGTTTTGAGTTAAATTTTATCATCGAAGTATGAGATTAAAAAATTTAATCTGCAATGAATAAAAGGATCGATTGTATGAGCGATTTAGAAAACGAAAATTCCCCAAAGCCCAAATTGCGCGAATGGGATTCGAGACCTACGAAAATCCGCGAAAAATCCAAGCTTTCTAAATTTGCAGAATATTCGATGCCTATTTATGCGCTTATATCTTTATCGGTGTTTTTTATACCGATAAAAGTTTTAGATAAAAGCGAAGCCTGCGCTAGTTTCGTTAAATTTATGAAAGGAATTTTTCCGAATATCGAAGCCTTTGAAACTATTAGCGCAATGCCCCAGGTTACAGCTTTTTACGTAAGTTTTATGTGGATTTGGGTGATTGTTTGCTCGGCTTTGATGATTTATCTTAGTTTTTACAATATGCCAAATATCTATGATTTAAAAGTTTTTCCAAAAGGAATTCCCGCTATTATATTTACGTTTTTCTTGGGGTATTTAGGAACTACATATTATTATTTCGGCGAAATGGCTATGGGAGAGATAAGCTTCGGGCTAAAAAGCTTTAACCTATATTTTACCTCGAAAATTAAGATGTATTTTTGGATTACATTTTTCTCTCTATGGTTTATTGCCGGTTGCGGCGTTGATTCTTGGGGTTTGATTTTTACAATCTGTGGTTTTAAAAATTTGAAAAAATATTAATCAAAAGATTTGAAGAATGGGATACCTTATAAGCGATAGACTGATCGACATCGGGCTAATTTTGTTTTTCGGCGGTTTTGGTTTTGTATGCTATATAAACGGCGTATTGGGCATCGGCAAAGACTATATGCAGCGCAATAGAATAGATTTCGTGCGCTGGATGTTTAGTCTGAGGCACATCTTGCGATCCAACACGCCGTTTGATTCGAACGAGCCGCTAGAATTAAAATTTAAAGAGCCCAAAAGCAAGCATTTGATCTACAATTTCTTTGAGTTTATCATCCATTATGCGATAATCGCGCCGTTTTTAGCGATCTATGCAGGGATTTTCCTGTTTTGCGCGGGGCTAGCCATTAAAATTTTATCTCAAATTTAAATGGCGGGCGCTTTCGTCAAGCCCATACGATCCCGTCCAAATTTAATTTAAACGAGCTGCCGCCGCATCCGCTTCGTTCGCAAGCTTAGGCGCAAATTTTAAAAGAGGCAGACTTAATCCGCTTCAAATTTGTCCCATTCGATTAAACTTAAAATTTTATCCGCAGCGCGGCTGCCTGCGAGTATGATCGCCCTGTCGGCAGCAGTCTCGATCTGCTTTGTTAAAATTCCATTCACGGCCGATTGACCGACCGCGAAACCGAAACGGCTCGTGGCGATGGAATTTAAGCAATGCGAGCTCAAATTTCATCCACAGCGCGGCTTCTCCGTGGCGCGTTCATTTTGGCAGCGGTGCGACCGTAGCCGCACTCTATTAAAATCTTATTCGGAGCCGCCGAACCGCCCTCGCCTTGTTTAAATTCTATCGCACAAATTTTACCGAGCGCTAAGGCAGAGGACGAACCGCCTCTACTTTGTTTAAATTCCGCCGCACCGACCGACCGATCGCCGACCAGCCGCAGGATCGGTTACCGGCTCAGTTGCAGGGCCAATCGCGCAAAACCGAAGCAGCTCGCCAGAGCAAACGATCTAGCAAAACCGACGAGAACGGCCGCAGACAAACCTTTCGTCAAACCAAGTGATCGCCGAAGCAGACGGACCGCCGAAGCACCAGATCGGTCGTCGGTTTGGTTTCAAAACCGCTTAGTACGCCAAATGAGCAGGCCGATTAACAATCCCAGCCGTAAATCCCCGACCGATTGCAATCCGAGCGGACTGATCCACAAATGAGTAGACGGACTAACGAGTTAGACGATCTAGCCGCAAATTGCCGACTAAATGCGAGCTGAGCGAGCCGAGCCACTAAATCGCTCAGTCACAGACCAGCCTCCAAGCCACCCCGCCACAGGCTAGTCCTGAACCTATCCAAGCAATAAACACAACCCAAAGCCGTCCGGTCGTAAGCCGATCCCAAAGCCGCCCAGCAAGCGGGCTAGCCTCAAAATCGCCCAAGCCGCAAGCCGGTCGCAAAACTGCTCGGTTGCAAGCTAAACTAGAAGTCGCACAATAAGCAGGCTAATCCCGAAACCACCGCTTACTCTACGTAAATTTTATACTCGCCGTAGCCGCGCGCGTCCATCTCCTCAAGCGGTATAAATTCCAAGCTAGCGCCGTTGATGCAGTATCTCATACCGCCCTTATCTCTCGGTCCGTCCTCAAAGACGTGTCCTAAATGGCTGCCTCCTACGCGGCTGGAGACCTCGACGCGCTGCATACCGTGGCTGTCGTCTTGCGCGTACGCGATCGCATCGGTCGTTATCGGCTTTGAAAAGCTCGGCCAGCCGGTGCCGGAGTTGTATTTATCGGTAGAGGAAAAGAGCGGTTTTTTCGACACGATGTCGATGTAGATGCCCTTTTTATAATTCTTGTCGTATTCGCTCGAAAACGGCCGCTCGGTCGCCTTTTCTTGCGTGACTTGATACTGAAGCTCGGTCAAATTTTTCTTTAGCTCATCCTTGCTTTGCACTTTAAATTTTTCATCGTCCTCAAGCGGCTTTTTAGCAAGGCGCAGATCGATGTGGCAGTATCCGCCCGGGTTTTTGCCAAGATAATCCTGATGATACTCCTCGGCGCGGACGAAATTCTTTAGTGGCGCCACTTCGACGGCGATCTTTTCTTTAAATTTTGCCTGCTGCGCCGCTATGAAATAGCGCGCGATCTCGCCGCTTGATTCATCGGTATAATAGATGCCCGTGCGATACTGGCGACCGCGGTCGTTACCCTGCTTGTCGATCGAGAACGGATCGATGATGCGGAAATAATGCGCCAAAATTTCAGGCTCGCTGATGACGTTGGCGTCGTATTTTAAGTGTAGCGTCTCGGCATGATCGCTGCTATGTAAGCCCTCGTAGCTTGCTTTATTGCTCTTGCCGTTGGCGTAGCCTACCTGCGTCGCGACTATGCCGTCGAGCTGTTTGTAATACGCCTCCATGCCCCAAAAGCAGCCGCCTGCTAGATAAATTTCTTTTACGTTTGCGTTCACGCCGCCTCCTTTAACTTTAAAATTTGCGTCCGACGCACCGGCGCTACTGCCGCCTGCGGCATTGAGCGCGACTAAATAACCCGCCGCCAAAGCAAAGAGGCAGATTAAAACTTTAGAAATTTTCATTTTGATCCTTTCGTTTTAAATTTTGCGCAATTTTACAATCTCTAAATGAAGCGAGAGTGAAAGAGAGAAATTTTATCGCTTACGGCGGATCAGTACCCAAATTTTACCGCCGCGGGATCGGGGCTCTCGGCTCGCCGTCGCCGCAGAATTAGAATTTTATCGCTGCGGTGAGGCGGGATCAAAAATTTTATCTTACCGCGGCGGCGCAAGATCAAAATTTTATCTTATCCTCGCAGCACGCTGCAACATCGGAATTTTACCTCCTCGCAAGCGGTTAAAATTCTATGCTATAACGAGGGCTGAAATTTTACCGCCCCCGCCAAGATTAAAATTTTACCGCTTCAACGGAGACTGGATTTTGCTAGCGCGGCAAACGGTTGGATTTGATCGCCGCGGCAAGAATTAAAATTTTGCTACCGCTGTAGGGTTGGAATTTCGTCGCCCCTGCGCTACGATGAAATTCTAACTCTTTTACGAGCGAGACCCTTGCGCCGTCCATTCGCCTGCGCTACGGCTCGCGTGAAATTTATCCATTCATCGCAGCTTACGTGGGAATTTAGAGATTTTGATACGCCCTATTACGGCACTAAATTTTATTGTTGCGCCTCGCGGCTAGATTTTGCTACCGTCGCGATAATTAAAATTTTACCGCTGCGCAACCGTGGCTTGAGCCTGATTTAGCGCCTTTGCGAGTTTTACGACGCGGCCGAATTCTACCGCAGGCGCCGTTTTGCGAGGGCACGGACTGCTTGCGAGACGGAAGCTTTGCACTGCGCCCGCTGCTTTGCCGCATTTAAAATTTTATCTACGCACCGCTTAGGTTGCGGCACGGCGTCCATCCGCTTGCCGCGCGATTAAAATTTATCTACGAGCGCACACCGATCGCGACGAGGCGCCGCCTTAAAAATTTATACTCCGCTCCGTATCTGCTGCGAAACGGCGCCGAAATTTCAACGCAAAATAGGCGCCATGAAATTTTCGCGCTGCGAGATAAAATTTGTGCGCCGCTATGCGACGGCGAGGCGCGAACCCATCCGCTGCGTGCGATTAAATTTAAAATTTTCGCGACCATTCAGGAGCGGCGAATGATTAAATTTAAACTGCGCCGCACCGATACGTAGCGTCATATCGCGTAGCTAAACCCGCGCCATGCAGTAGTATAACGAAGTGCGAACAGTCGGATTCACACTGCCTCCGCCACGTAGCGGAGCGCAGTCAAATTTATATCGCGCGCCTTGTAATAGAGGCAGCCAGGTCCGCACCGCGTTGGCGCGTAACAAAGCACCGTGCATTAGACCCACACCGCGCGCGCTATACAGCGAGCAACGAGATCCGCTCCGGCGCAGTTTTCAATATTTGCAACGGCATAAAAAGTTACGAAGCGAGCGCAACGAGATCCACCCCGCCGCAGGCGAGCAAAATTTAGTGCAAAAAGTGGCGCACTCCCGTAAAATACATCGCCATGCCGAACTCGTCGGCGCTTGCGATCACCTCATCGTCGCGGATGCTGCCGCCGGGCTGCACCACCGCTGCGACGCCCGCAGCATGGGCGATCTCGATGCTGTCTTTAAACGGAAAAAACGCCTCGCTGGCAAGCGCGCAGCCGCTCAGATCGACGCCCACGTCGCGAGCCTTTGCCACTGCCGCACGCGCGGCGTCCACGCGGCTCGTCATACCCATGCCGATCGCGACCATCGCGCGAGCTTTGACGTAAACCACGCAGTTACTCTTCGTAAGTGCGGCGATCTGCCACGCGATTTTTAGATCGCTAAGTTCGCTCTGGCTCGCCGCGCGCCCCGTGACGCAGCGGGCGTTTGCGACCTCGTCCGCGCCCACGTAGTCGCGCTGCTGATATACGAAGCCGCCGTCAATGAATTTAAAATCATACTTGTCGTTTTCACGAATTAAAAACTCCCCGCCCTGCTCGAAAATTTTAATGCGTTTTTTCTTTTCAAATACCGCAAGCGCCGCGGGCGTAACGCGAGCGGCAAGGATAACCTCGACAAAAATTTCGTTAATTTTATTCGCTAGCTCCTCGTCCAAAACGCCATTTATCGCCACGACGCCGCCGTATGCCGAAACGGGGTCGCATTTTAGCGCCTCTACGTAGCTTTCAAGCAGGCTTCCCTTCACGGCAAAGCCGCATGGATTGGCGTGCTTGCAGATCGCCACCGCAGGCGCCTCTCCGAAGCTACTAGCGAGCATCAGCGCGCCGTGCATATCGGTCATATTGTTAAAGCTCGCCTCGCCCTTCAGGCTCTTAAAGTGCTTGCTAAAAAACTCCTCGAACTCGTACAGCGCGCCCTTTTGATGCGGATTTTCGCCGTAGCGAGTATCGAATACCTTGCTGCCCGTGATAAATTTTTTCGCGCCGAAGCCGCCGTTAAAGCGCTCGTTCATATAGTTTGCGATCATCGCGTCGTAGGCTGCGGTGTGCTCATAAGCTTTTATCATTAAATTTTGCCTAAATTTCAGCTTCTCGCTCTCGTCCGCGCTACTTAAATTTTGCAAAACCGCGTCGTAATCAAGCGGACTTGTGACTACATAGACGCTAGCAAAATTCTTAGCCGCGCTTCGAACCATCGCAGGCCCGCCGATGTCGATGTTTTCGATGATCTCTGAAAAATCGTCGGTGCGGGCTACGGTCGCTTTAAAAGGATAGAGGTTCACGCACACTAGATCAATGCCACCGATGTCGTGCTGCGCGGCTTGGCTTACGTGATTTGCGTCGTTTCGTTTATACAAAATTCCGCCGTGGATTTTGGGATGCAGGGTCTTAACCCGCCCCTCAAACATCTCGGGCGAGCCCGAGTATTGGCTCACTTCCGCTGCTTTCACGCCATTTTGCAAAAGCAATTTATGCGTGCCGCCCGTGCTTAAAATTTCAAATCCTAGCTGCTCAAGCCCTTTGGCAAACTCTACGACGCCCTCTTTATCGCTGACGCTGATTAACGCTCTCATCTTTTCTCCTTTTAATTTATTCGCATAGTTTTTTAAAAATCAGCTCGCGCATATCGTTTGCATTAAGCTGAAAATACAAAATCGCCTCGCGGCGAGCCTTTTGATACTCACGCCTTGTCTTTTCATCCGCCGCGCCGAGCTTTGCGTCTTTAAATTTCGCCATGCGCGCCGAAGCCAGCTCTTTTAGCTTCTCATTATCGCGAGAGATGCCGCCGCTATAATTAAACCACTCTTTGCTTTGAAAAATATTAAATAAAATTTGAAAATCTACGAAATTTCCCTTATTGTACTCGGCGCAGATCCCGTTTTTGTGGCTTACGGCGTAGATCGCGCCGTATCTGCGCTCGAAAAAATATAGTTTTATGAGCTTCGCGTTTTTATCTAAATTTGCGCCGCCGCCTAAAATCGCAAGCTTCGCATCGCCTCGCGTTTCATAAGGACCTAAAATCGCGCCGTTTTCGTAGAGATTTCCGCCGTAAAAAGCGTATTTCGTATCTCCAAGCTCGCTTGAAAGAACGTAGGTTTTATCGCTTGCAGGCGAGTTTTTGCCAGCGCAGCCGAGCAGCGACAGAGCCAAAAATAGAGACGAGATAAAAAATTTCATCGCAAAAATCCTTTAAATTTTAAAATTTTGCCTGATTTATGAAGCGGAATCGGCAAAGTGAAATTTACTAAATTTACCGCATTTACCGCGCGTAAATTTTAAATTTGCTTCTTAAATATCGCCGCCATGCTCGTGCGAACGTAAATTTTAAAATTCTGCGCCGCTTGCAAAAGCTAAATTAAAAGCCGCGACGCAAAACGTAAATTTAAACCGCAGCGCAAATTTAGCCGCAAGGACCTGCGCAAACCGACTAAATTTAAAATTTCGCGGCGCAGCTTTTATCGCCAAGCTAGGTTGGCGCCTCCTCTTGCCGCTTTTAAAATTTTAAATTTACCTGCACATTTTGTTTCCCAGCTCATCCATAAGCGCGGCTACGTCATCGCCCACGAGCTCCATTAGCGCCGTTTGTCGCTGCTTCTCGCTCATATTTTTTGCAAGCGCGGGGCTTAGATATTCATATTTTTCATCGCTGCTTAGTGCGCGCGAGTTCGAAATATAGACCTTGGCGCTGTAGGATTTGACGAACGCCTCGCCGTCGTAAACGCTTTTATAAATCGTAATATCCACCAAATAGCCCGATCTGTAAGCCTCGCAAATACCGCTCTCGTGGTAAAGCTTCACGACCTTCACGCCGCTTCTTGGATCGAAAAGATATTTGTTGTAGCTCTTTAAATTTTTGCTTTTAACCGCGCTATCGTCGGTGTAGGCGTAGGAGCCGCCCTGCCCGTCGGTCGCGACGCCGAACTCCGCCTCGCCTATCTTTTCATATTTGCCCAGTAGCTTGCCGTTTTCATACACCTGATCCGCGCGCAGTTCATAGACCTTCGTTTGGCTGCCGTCGAAAATTTTTAAAGCGTCGCCGCTCCCGGCCTTTGAAGGCGTAGCGAAGCAGCCCGCAAGCAAAAACCCAGAAAAGATCAAAATCAAATTTTTCATTTTTCCCCTTTTAAAATTTTAAGGCGCGCAGCAACTCGCGCACGCCGCAAAATCGGTAAAATTTAAAGCGCATCAAGCGCACTGCGTTCGCATAAAACCGCTCGCGCCGCCTGTTTAAATTTTATGAGCTCGTTTAAATTTTACAAGCTGTAAATTTAAAACGGCACGAGATCGAAAACCGCACTAAATATAATAGATGCTGTTTTTGATATTTTTGCCGTCGAGTTCGTTTTTGCGCCACGAGCTCTCGTCGTTTAGCACGATCCAGCGCTTCTCCTCCTCGCGGTAAAACCAGTCCTTGTCGATCTGATAATAAATCTGGCATCCCAAAATTTCGATGATGTTGGCGATGTTGTTGTCGTGGTAGTTGTTCTCATCAAAGTCGGTGAAGGTGCGCTGCCCCATCTCGGCGTAGAGCTCGTTTAAAATTTGAAGCATCTCGCTTAGGCGCGTATCCATCTTCTCTACCTGAAGCCCAAGCTCGTTAGCCTCTCTAAATAAGATCGGATAGTCGTGCGACGGATAGCCGCTGTTTAGCTTGTCGCTGATAAAGGCGATCTTTTGCTCATCTTCGAAATGGTAGCGCAGAATTTCGCGGCAAATTTTAAGTGACAGGCTGCTTGCACGATCGACGGCGCCGAAAACGAGCGGATGGATATATTTGTAAAGCTCCTTATACGGGTTCTCGTCGTTCGGGCGCTCGTTATTTTTCCAAAGCTTTACCACGCGGCTTAGCTCGTCCATCGAGACGTTGGCCTGGTCGTTGGTGTTCGTAACCGGCGAAAGCTCGTGTCGCAGCGAGGTATCGACCGACGTAAGGTATCCTAGCGGCCCCATTAAAATTTTATTCGCCCCAAGCGCCATCATCGTAGCCGCCGAAGCGCAGTTTGCCGGCACCAGCGCGATCAGCTCGTCGCAGTGGTTGCGCAGGATCGAGACGATCTTAAGCGATGCGATGCCGCTGCCGCCGTCAGATTTGATGTAAAGGTAGAGCTTTTCAAAATGCTTGCCCTTGAGATGGTCGTTGATACTGATTGCGTCGTTACCGCAAACGCTGCCCGCGCCCGAATTGAAGTAGGTAAGCAGCGGCGCGCCCAGATATTTCTCGATATTGGTGATCACCTCTTGCGTTTGCTTCATCAAGATCGGCGGTTGCTTCGCCGCCTTTTTGGCGCCCTGCTTCTGCGGCTCTTCGTCTTTGGATAAAAATCCCATGTTTTTCCTTTCGTGTTGGTTTGGTTTTAAAATTTTAACTTACAAATATCGCGCAATCTGTCCCGGTGCCACTCGATGCTCTGCTTGACCGTATTGCCTAGAGCCGCATGCGGGCTTTGCAAAAACGTCCTACTATTTTTTAGGCTTGAGCTCACGTATTCGTAGCGTGAGATCACGTTTGCGCTAGCGCTTTGCGACACCGAAGCCAAAAACGAGTATGAATAAAGCGGCGCGGAGGAAGCGTAGCCGCTAAAGTGCTCTTTTAGGTTTACGAATTTGCCCTCCGCAAAGGTCTTGCAAACGCCGCCGCTCGCGGAATACTCGGCGATTCGTAGCTCTTTATTGGGCGTAAAAACGTAGATCGTAAATTTATTTAGAGCTCTTTGCGAAATTTGATCCTTAGCCACGCCAACTCCTCTTTCGTCCGTAAATAGATAGAGATTGGAGCCCTCCTCTTCATATCTTCCTAAGATCGCGTCATCTTTTAAAAGCACGCCGCCTGAAATTTTATACTCGGTGACGGTCTGCCCGTCGTAGCTCATCATCACGGAATTTTCCGGATGTAGCTCGGCTTGCGAATACTTTACCTTCATACAACCCGCAAGCAGCGCGACCGCCGCAAGCAGGGCTAAAATTTTAATTTTATCCATAACTCCCCCGAAGTTTATCTGCAAAAATCGTCTAAGATCATGGTTTTAAGACCCTCGATCGTCTTTTTGAAAAATCCAGCCACAGCCAACTCCTCCGCGATATATTTCGTATCTTTGCGATCGACCGCTTTTTCAAAATTCATATTTTTATATGCGCTCAACGTTTTTGAACTCATATTTTGCACCGAGCTCTCGCTTTTTGAAATTTTGCCGTCCGCATAAAGCCAATCGCCGTCTTTGAATATATTTGAAGTATAGTCAAAATTTACGTATCTGCCTGCGTTATAAACGCTGCAAATTCCATCTTTATGCCAAATGCTAAATACCATAGCCCTTTCATCATTAAAAAGATAAAATTTCATCCTCTTGGCATTCAGCGCAGACTTGTAATTGTTGCCGTAAGAATTGCCCGCCTCGTCGAGCACGAGCATCCTAAACTCACCTCTATCCATAGAATACACGCCTAAATTTTTGCCGTTTTCATACAGATCCTCGCCCACAAATTTATAGATCACGGTTTTGTTGCCGTCGTAAAATTTAAACTCCTTATCGCTCTTAGCCGGGCGCAATATCCCGCATCCTCCAAGTAGTGCCGCCAAAACGGCAAAAACTATAAAATTTTTCATTTATCGCTCCTTAAATTTAATCCAACCTTTTAGACTTTTCTCTACAAAGCAGACCAAGAAGCGTAGCGCCGCTAAGTACGACGGATGCTTGCACATGATCTGCCACTGTCGAATTTAGTTTTTCTAAAATTTTTTTATCCACATAAGATAACTTTTTATTAACGAAATCATACCTGGATGAAATTTTCCCCATTCCTTTTCTTGACATCAAAACATCATAACTATATGCCACGATCGGCTCGCCTCGTGAATATATAGTAATATACTCCTTTATATGTACATATTTTCCTGTGGACAATGCTTTACAAACGCCGTCATTATGGCTATAAGAGATCACTTTAATAAATTCGTTCGGAACGAATATTATCTCCGTAATTTTTTTAGAATTATGTTCCTTTATCGCGCTAGGATCTATATAACCATTTCCCATTTCATCCATATAAATCTGCATACCAAGTCCCGGTGCCGTAAGATATTTGCCTAACACTTTGCCGTTTTTATAGAGTTTTCCGTTATGGGCTCGGTATCTGGTGGAAATATTTTTGTCAAAGCTTAACATTGCGATATCTTCCGAGTCGGCTATTCCGTTTTGGTCTTTTTTGCTCGCGCATCCTCCAAGTAGTGCCGCCAAAACGGCAAAAACTATAAAATTTTTCATTTATCTCTCCTTAAATTCTAATCCTTCGCCGCACCTTGCCGTCGTCTCGCCATCCTATTTTAAAATTTCAAGACGCTCTGCGCCCTCAAATTTTAAAATTTGCTCGCCCTACTTCTCGCCGAAGCGCTCCTTTAAAATTTTATACGCCTCGTTGATCTCCTGAAGCCTCTTCGTGCCCTCCTGGATGATCTCCTCGTCCGCGCCCTTGCCCATCAGGATGTCGGGGTGGTATTTTTTCACGAGCTCGCGGTATTTTTTCTTGATCTCGCTAAACGTAGCGTCCTTGGAAAGTCCCAAAATTTCATACGGATCTCTTTTGGTTTTGGCGGAGCCTTGCGAGCCGCCTGAATAGCCGCTACCATATCCGCCAGAATATCCGCCGCCGTATGAACCGCCCGAACTTTGCGAGCCTCCGTAGCCCGAACCCGCCGAGCCGCCATAGCCGTAGCCCGTACCACCGCCGTAACTGCTGCTGCCGTAGCCGCCGGTGCTTCTGCCGCCGTATTTGTCCCAATACCCGCCGCTTCTTGTGCTATAGCCGTCGTATTCGTCGTAAGCCGTATCGCTTTGCGCGCCGCCGTTTTCGTAATATGTGCCGTAAAAGCTGCGCTCAAAGGTCGCAAACATCTGACTTTGGATATGCTCGGGCAGACCCAATCCATCACAAATCTGCGAGATTGTGCGCCGCTCTGCCGCGCTAAAACCGCGATCGACGTAGGCTAAATTTAAAAAGAAATAGATTAGCCCCGTTTTGCGACTCGGACTCGGGCGGTAGGTTTGGTTATATTTTTCGGCGAGCTCGCGCACGTTTGCGAGACTTTCTTTCTCGACTTTGTAAACGAGCTTCAGCGCCTCGCGTTCGCGCTCGCCGGCGCCCATTTGGCGAACCAAATCGTCCAAAATTTCGCTTATCATCGCGGCTTCGGACTCGCTTACGTGCCCGTCGCTTTTGGCGACCTTGGCTAGAAGCGCTACTAAAATTTTAGCCTCTCCTAGCTGCATTAGCGCCTTGCTGCGATAACCGGAGTTACTGAAAACTCCGCCGATCTGAGCGAAAATATAAAGCGCGATTAAAAGAAATACAATGCCAAGCACGCGCTAATCTTCGCTCTTTACGATCTTGGCAAACTCGCCGAAGTAAATTTCTTTTAGTGCAGCGAGCTTTTTGCAGAGGGAATTTATACGAAACTCTTCGCCGCCGCTGGTGCCTAGGCGCATCAAGCTTAGCCCGTATTTTGCGGCCAGCTCTTTAAATTTCGCCTCGTCGCGTATGCCGAAAATCGCGCGCGAAAAGCTTTCATCGAAAATATCTCTACTATCGTCGCAGCTCATCTCAAACTCGCCGCCAATGCCGCCCACGCACGCCATCTTCGCAAGCGTGATCGCCACGCCGCCGATTCCTACTGAGTTTGCAAATTCCAAAACTCCGCTCCTGCCTGCTTCTATCGCGAAGTCCCACAGAGCGCGTTCGGCTTTTAAATTTAGCTCCGGCAGGCTGCCTGCGACGCGGTTTTCTACCGCTTTCATATAAAGCGAACCCGCAAAAACGCCCTTCGTATCGCCCGCCAGATAAACGCTCACGCCGCTAGCGCAAAAATCGCTAGGGATGATCTCGCCCTCGTTCGTGCCCACGCAGACGATCGCGGGAGTAGGCTGGATGCTAACGCCGCCCGTTTCGTTATAAAGGCTTACGTTGCCGCTTACGACGGGGGTATTTAGCGCGGCGCAAGCCTGCTTGATCCCCTCGCAGCCCTGCGCGAACTGCCACATAACCTCTGGATTTTGCGGATTACCGTAGTTTAGGCAATCGGTGATGGCTAGAGGCGTTGCGCCGCTCATCGCGACCTTTCGCCCCGCCGATACTACCGCAAGCGCCGCGCCTATGCGAGGATGGACGTAATTCATCCGCGTGTTGCAGTCCGCAGCCATCGCGAGCTTGACGCCGTTTTGCTTAACTCGCATTACCGCAGCGCCCAGCATACCGGGACGCTTGGCGGAGTTTAACCCCACGTTGGCGTCGTATTGATCGTAGATGTAGGATTTATTTAGCACTTCGGGGTCCTCAAAAATTTTATCAAACGCCGCGTCCAGCTCGCGCTCGCTCGCGCCGCAGCCGCATAAATTTTGCCGCGCGATCTGCGCCATATATGCAGGCTCTTTTATCGGGCGATCCAGCACGGGCGCCGCCTCGCTAAGCGGCTCGATCGGGATGACGCCTGCCAGCTCGCCGTGCCAAAAAAGCTCCATCTTGCCGCTATCCGTCACCTCGCCGATGACGGCGGCGTCGAGATCCCATTTGGCAAAAATTTCTTTGATTTTCTCCTCGCAGCCCTTTTTGGCGCAGATCAGCATACGCTCTTGGCTCTCGCTTAGCATCAGCTCATACGGGCTCATCCCCTCTTCGCGCATCGGCACGCGATCCAAATTTAACCTCATGCCGCTGCCACTGCGCCCCGCCATCTCAAAGCTACTCGAAGTAAGCCCCGCTGCGCCCATATCCTGGATACCCACGACGTAGTCGGTTTTAAAAAGCTCCAAACACGCCTCCATCAGCAGCTTTTCAGCGAACGGATCGCCCACCTGCACCGTCGGACGCAGGGATTTGTTCGCGTCGCTAAAGCTATCGCTCGCCATCACGGCTCCTCCGAGCCCGTCGCGCCCGGTTTTGGAGCCTACGTAGATCACGCTGTTGCCCACGCCTTCGGCCCTGCCGTAGAAAATTTCATCCTTTTTAACGATACCTAGAGCAAAGGCATTAACCAAAATGTTGCCGTCAAAGCTCTTATCGAAGCTCGTCTCGCCGCCTATCGTAGGGATGCCCATGCAGTTGCCGTAGTGCGCGATGCCCGCGACTGCCCCTTTTAGCAGATAGCGCTGCTTGCGCGCATTATCGCTTATTCCTAGCACCTCGCCGAAACGAAGCGAGTTCATATTGGCTTCGACGCGCGCGCCCATCGTAAAGATGTCGCGCAGTATCCCGCCCACACCTGTCGCAGCGCCCTGAAACGGCTCAATGAAGCTTGGGTGGTTGTGGCTTTCCATCTTAAAAACCGCCGCCATGCCGCCGCCGATGTCGATGACGCCTGCGTTTTCACCAGGGCCCTGGATGACCCAAGGCGCCTTAGTCGGGAAGCCGCTTAAGTATTTTTTGCTCGATTTGTAGCTACAGTGCTCGCTCCACATCGCGCTAAAAATCCCAAGCTCGAGCAGATTCGGCTCGCGACCTAAAATTTTTAAAATTTTTTCATATTCTTCGTCTGAAATTTTATGTGCCGCTACTACTTTTTTATCCATTTTTCGCCCTTTTCGCCGTTAAATTTAAGTCGCAATAATAACTAAAATTTTCTATCATTTCGATTAATCTTCGCCCTTTTTAAGATACTTCTCGTAAAGTTTCGCCTCTTTTAAAAACGCGTAAAATGCGTTAATGTTTGCCGTGATAAATCCCTTGCGCCCGTCAAAAAGCGATCTGCGCAAAATGTATGATTTAAAAAACGCAAACGGATAGATCAGCAAAAGCTTCGCAAGGCTCGGCTTCTTGCCCTTCTCAAAATCCCCCTGCGCGCGCAGCGTGGAGTAGTTGTTGTTTTTCGTAACGAGCTCGGCGATCGGCTTTTCGCTAAAGTGATTAATGCAGAATTTACTCTTTTTCACCGCGCCTTTTATGATCGAAATTTGCGCGTGCACCCCCATATTTTTATACTCGCCGCACTCCTTGCGAAAGAAGCGAATGTGAGTATTTTTGCGCACGAGATCGGAGCATCTGCGCCCTAGCGAGTATTCGTGAAATTTAATATCCAGCGCCGAGTAATCGCTCTGACTCATAAACTCCTCTATCTCGCCCTTTAGCTCAGGGCTTACCTCCTCGTCGCCGTCGAGATTTAGCACCCATTCGTTGCTGCAGAGCGAAAATGCGTAATTTTTCTGCACACCCTCGCCCTGCCAATCGTGGTGGTAAATTTTATCGGTAAATTTACGCGCGATCTGCAGCGTGGCATCGATGCTGCCGCTATCGACGATTATGATCTCGGCGAAATCCGCCACGCTACGCAGCATACGCTCGATGTGGCGCTCCTCATTCATCACTATCGCATAAACGGATGCTTTAATCATAGTTTGTTCCTTATCCTCGTAAATTTCAGCCAAAAATCAAAAAATCCCTCCGTGCCCAAAATGCCGATGCGCTTTACGGCATATCTGTCGTCGCCCGCCTCGTAAAGCCCGCGCTTGACGACCACCGCGCCTTTAAAATTTGATCTAGCGATATTTAAAATTTCGTCGTTAAATTTACCGTAGGGGTAGGCAAACACCTCGCACGGCTGCCCGCAAATGCGCGCTACGCGAGCTTTGGACGCGATTATCTCATCTGCGGCGAGCTGCGGATCGCTCGCGTAGGTAAGGTCTAAATTTACGTGGTGCATCGTATGCGCGCCAAACTCCACCAGCCCGCTTGCCTGCATTTTTAAAATTTGCTCCTCGCTCAGCATCCTTGCAAGATGAGCGGTGTTGGCGCGCTCCCAGTCGTTTTGCACGGCGTCCGGCACCAAAAATATGCTCGCTTTGAAATTGTATTTTTTCAAAATTTCAAAGGCGTTAGAAAAATTATTTTCAAACCCGTCGTCGAAGGTAATACAAACCGCCTTTTTAGGTAGCCGCTCTAGCGCGATAAGCTCGCTAAGCTTAAAGCTCTTAAAGCCGTTTTTCGCAAGCCACGCGATCTGTCTTTCAAAATCCGCAGGCTTCAGCCGCCATTTGTCGAATTTATCGCCCTTATGCTCCTCTACGCTATGATACATCAGCACCCGCGCCTTATGCCAGCCCTGCGGGATCCGCCACCAGTTATACCGCAGCGAAACGCCCGCTGCGGCGGCAAAGATCAGAAAGGCTACAAAATAAATCATCTGAATTTCTCTCCGTTTTTATAGACGAACTCGCGCCACTCGTAAGGCTCGCTGTAAAAATCGCTCCGCTCGCTTTTATCTCTTCCGTTTAGTGCGTCGTGACGTTCGCCGCCGCTCTCGCTGCATTTTTCATCAGAAATTTCACCGCAGGCATCTGCGCCAAAGCTCTCTTCAAAGATCGTCTCAAGCATAAATTTTGCCACTCGGGCGGCGTTTGCGATCTTTAGCGTCTTGGCTCTGCCGCGCTGCGCGATACGCGCGTATTCGCCGCTAGCAAGAAGGCATTTGATCTTTGAAAAGCAATCCGTAGGACCGTCAAAATAAACTATCTCCGAGCCGTCCTTATAAAGCCGCTCAAACCCCGCGATCTTGGGGCTAAAAGTGCAGACGCCGCATCCTAAAAACTGCGCCATACGGTCGCTCGCGCCGAGCAATTTATGAGCGCGCGCGCACTCAAGCTCGTCGTCGCGATTAAAATTTATCGCGATCTTCGCAGCCGCGATCTCGCGATGAAATTTATCTCCGAATACGGCAGGCGCGCCGAGGCTTGCAAAAATTTTAAGCCTAAACCCCTCTTTTTCGCAAAAATCGCGCAGCAAAAGCGCAAATTTATACCTCACGTCCTCTTGATAATCGCGCGCTATGTAGATCACGTCGGTCGTTTTAGCGGCGTCTAGGCGTCTATCAAACGCCGCGTCGGAGATGTTTGGGAAAAAGGCGAATTTCGCGCCGTATCTTGCCGAAAGATCGCGCAGCTTCAGCGCATTCGCCCAAAAAAACACGTCGATAAAGCTTAGCTTTTCGAAAAATTCCCGTTTTTCTTGTAGATGATCGACGTACCAGATCGCGATTTTGATCTTAGGAAGTGCCGATTTTATCGCCCGCAGCGTGCCAAGACTGATCTTTTCGCCTTTGCCGATTAAAAGCAGATCGGCGCCGATATTTTCGCAGATACGCACGAGCTTGGCGTTCATCTTCTCTAACCCGCTGTTTTTCAGCCCGCAAAAGCGCAGGCTCCGCTCCCAATCGCGGTAGCTAAAATCATAGACGAAGTGTCCGCTGCGAACGAGCCCGTGGCTGATCTTACGCTCCATACCGTAGAAAAAATTACCGTCGTCGTATTCGTTGAAAATACCGCAATGCACGATCTTTAGGCTTCGCATAACAGCTCCTCGTAGTAATTTTTAAGCGAGCTAATATAATTTTGCAGCGTCAAAGTTTGCTTAAGACCGGCGTGTTTTTGCGCGAAAGCCCGGGCGTATTTGCCGTAAGTGCGGTAAATTTCATCGATCTTGGCGCCTAGATCCGCCGCCTCGCACAAAAACTCCTCGCTTAAAATTTCTGAAATTCCGCCCGCGCGGGTAGATATCAGCACGGGCGAATAAAAAATACCTTCGATCAAAATCACCGGAAAGCCCTCCTTGCGCGAGCTGATGACGTGCAGGTGCGACGCGCTCAGGGCCGCTGCAACGTCGTCGCAAAAGCCGCACAATCGCACGCGGTCCTGCAATTTTAGCGAATCGATTAAATTTTGTAAATTTTGCCTCTCGCCGCCCTGACCGTAAATTTTAAGCTCGAAATCAAATTTCAGCTCGCTTGCGGCGCGGATCAAAAGATCAAAACCCTTGATCTTATCGAGCCTGCCGATCGCGACGATACTAAATTTAAAATTTTCCGCCACCGCGTTTGCGCCCTGTTGCGATACGAATACGCTACTAGTCTTATTTTGCGATGCGTCCGCATCAAAAGCACTATCTTGCGACACGCGCGCCCCGCCAGGCATATTTTGCGACGCGCCCGCAACGCCAGCCGAGTCGCCGCGCTCATCTTTTTCCCCCTCAAACGCCCTATTTGCGGCGTCCTCCGCGTCCTTGCAGTACGCGAGAATTTCATGATTTACAAACTCCAGCCGCGGCTCTATGCCGAAATATATCACCTTCGCGGCGTGATTTATCGTGGTTGCGACCTTGCGAGAGGCTGCGATGACGTTTCGCACGCGATCGAAAACGGGCGCCTTGCGATCGTTGTGTTTGGTCGCAACGAGCTTAAGATTTAAAAATTTTTCAATTACAAAGCCAATCTGTGCAGCTTTGGCACCGTGCGAATGTAAAATTTCAAATCCGCCCGAGCGTAAAAACCGATAAATTTCAGCGAACAAAAACGGATTGTAGCGCTTGTCGCGGCTTTTGTACTCATAAATTTGCACGCGAGCATCCAGACGCTGCAAAAACTCGCATCTATCGGGCACGATTAGCGCCGTCTGCTCGCTTTTGCAAAGCTCATTTAGCGAGTCGATCACGATCTTTTCGACGCCGCCGTAAAATCTGGAGCAGCAAAGATAGGCGATTTTCATCTATTTCTGCCCTTCTTCATCTTCAAAATGAAGCTAAAAAGCCCTTGCCTGCCGCTAACCATGATGCGCGGAATTTCAAAATTTGAGTAGTACGGACGAAACACGTCGTTTTGCGTCGTAACAGCGCAGCTAAAGCTCGCCTCGCGCGCGCAGCATACGCTAATCTCGTCGTAAAAGCCGAACGGATAGGCAAAGGCGCTGCAAGAAATGTCAAATTTCGCCTCTATTTCGCGCTTTGATTCGCTCATCTGGCGCAGTTGCTCTTGCGCGCCCAAGCTAGGCAAGTTCGCGTGATCGAGCGTATGCGAGCCGATCTCGATGAGACCGCTTCGCAAAAGCTCGCGGACCTCCTCGTCGCTTAGCATCTGCTCGCTATTTAGCTCGTCGCTTGGCTTTTTCAGATCCTTATCGGTCGCCCAATTCCCCTCAAAGCGCCGGTTCACGATGAAAATCGTCGCCTTAAAGCCGTATTTTTGAAGTATCGGCAGAGCGTCCGTGAGATTATCGCGATACCCGTCGTCGAAGGTAATACAAACCGCCTTTGCGGGCTTTTTATCTAAGCTTGCAAGCTCGCTTAAAGTGTAGCTCATAAAGCCGTTTCGCTTCAGCCACGCAAGCTGTTTTTCAAACGCGGTGGGGGTCACGCGCAGGCGGTTGAATTTAGAGGCGCGCTTTGGCAGATGCTCGCGGATCATATGATACATCAGCACGCGCGGATACTCGTAAGGCAGATCCTTCGCCCACCACGCAAAGCGTAGGCAGAACCACGCAAAAAGCGCCGCAAAAGCCAAAACCGCCGCGTAGATCATCGCTCAATCCTCATGCGATAAGCTAAAAAGCTTAGTATCGTAGCAAGGCTTAGCGCTTCTTTCGACAGATACGCGCCGTGATCGAACTGACAATCTATCAAAAGATATATCAGAAGCGTGAGAACCCCAAATTGCTTGCTTTGAATGCACTCCTTAAAAACGCTAAATAGGATCAAGCCGTAGAAGACGAGGCCGAGCACGCCGCTATAAAGTAAAATTTCTAAAAATAAATTATGCGGCGCGTTATATTCAGGATGCTCAAGGACCGGAGAGCCCGGCAAATTTATATATGAGCCCAGCCCGTAGCCTAAGATAGGCTTTTCTTGCGCCATTTCTAAAATATAGCTCCAAATCACGGTCCTGCCTGAAGAATCGCCGCTAAATAGCGCGGCTAGCCTTTGCTCAAACGACGGCGAAAGCGCAAGCAAAACGGCAAAAATCGCGATGAAACCCACCGTGAAAAGTAGGTATTTTTTGTTTAAGCTCTTTAAATTTAGCGTGCCGTAAAACGCGAGCGCACAAAACGCACCGACCCACGCCGCTCTGGAAAATGAAAAGATCATAAAAAAGGCAAACAAAAGCAGAGCCACAAATTTAAGCGCTAAAGGCCGCCGTATCGCCACCGCGCTAAGGCAGAGCCCAAAGCCCATAAAAAGCCCTAAAATATTGCGGTTTGAAAGCGCTCCGCTAAGACCTCCGCGAACAGAGTCGCTTGAAAAGACGATTGCGTCGCTGCTACTTGCAAACTGATAGATCACGCTTGCCGATAAAATTCCAAGCCCTACGAACAAAAAGGCAAAAACGGCGTTTTGATCAAAAAATTTAAGCTTGTAAAAATAGCAAAGCGTCAAAAATATAGTGCCGTATCGAAGGATGAAAAATAGCGTGCTCTGCCATGCTTTTTTTGAGATAACAGCCTCGTTTAGGAGGTTTGAGATCGCTAGCGTCGCCACTAAACAGACGAAGCAGATCGCGATAAATCGCGTTTTTTTCAAAATTTCGCTTAGAATTTCGTAGTTTTTAAAATACAATAGATGCGCCAAAAAGAGTAAATTTAGCGCCGCAAAGGAGATCTGATAGACCGCATTTTTGAAAAACAGCGATGCGCACCAAAGAAGCAGCAGCGTTAAAAATGCGATCCTCCAGCCACTAGGCGCGTTTTCATAAAAAAATTTTTTCATATTAAACTCTCATAAACCTTTATCGTTTTTTCTACCATTTGCTCTAGGCTGAAGTTTTGCGAAATGTAGCCGTAGCCGTCAAATTTCAGCTCGCGCGCGGGGGCAAACAGCCCCGCCAGCGCCTGCGCGTCGCCCACATCAAAAAAATAGCCGTTTTCGCCCTCTTTTATGATATCTAGCGCGCCGCCGTGGCGGGTCGCGATCACCGGGCAATTCAGTGCGATCGCCTCAGCCATCGAACGCCCGAAGCTCTCGGGCTTGCTCGAAGCACTTACCATGACCGATGAGAGCGAGTAAATTTCGGCTACCTTGCTCTGCGAGCCCGTAAAAATTACGCGCTCGCCCAGTCCAAGCCCCTCTACGAGCGATTTTAGCTCGGAAAAATACTCGTCGCGACCCGCTCCCACGCCGCCTACGATCAAAATTTTAAGCTTTTGTTCACTTGCCAAAGCCGCGGCGCGGATCAGGGTTTTGTAATCCTTAATCTGCGTAATGCGCCCAATGCTTGAGACGATGAAATCATCCTGCGCGAGATTAAAATTCTGCCGAAATTCTGCGATAAAGCGCTCGTCTAAATTTTTGGGATTAAATTTTTCTAGATCGATGCCCCGCGGAATGATCGTGATCTTAGCCGCATCCGCGCCGTAGCTTCGCACTACGTGATCGCGCGTATAGCCGCTAGGGCAGATGATCGCGTCCGCATCCGTCATGATTTTGCTGTAAAAATTTACGGAATTTATCCCATGCACGGTGCTTACGATCTTTGCTTTGGGGCGAGCAAATTTAACCAGCCACGCCGGCACGCGTGAGCGGACATGCACGATGTCTGGAGCGATCCTGCTTAAAATTTTACGCAGCTTTAAAACGCGCGCCGCAACGCTTAGGATATTTTTGGAGCAAACGTCGAGCTGTACGTGCATGCCGCCATCTTTTTCTATCTTTGGCGCCAATTTACCGCCGTTACTGATAACGAAATTTTCGATGCCGCGCCGCGCAAACTCTCTATTTAGCTCGACTACGCCGCGCTCGACGCCGCCTTCGTTCAGCTCGGGCAGGATTTGCACGACCCTCATATTTTTATCTCCCTCACAAACGCCTTAAGATCGTACTTCGCGGTCTTTTTTAACGTTTCGTCATAGCGCCTAGCGTGACCCGTAGAAACGAGAGCGCTTATAAAATCGTCAAATTTATTATGAGCATCTTTGCGTTTTAAACTCAAAATGGCTACGCTCGCGCTCCCGTTAGATACGGCATCGCTTATCATCGAGACGCTGTCCTCGCTGATAAAAACCCACTCGCACTGTGCCAAAAAATCGCCGATCGGATTTACGGGCTCGCGGCTGTAAATCACGCTGTAATTCCAGCTAAGCTTAGCTAGCGCGCTCTCGGTAGCCTGCGGCGTGCGCGGAGAGGTCGTTAGCGCAAACTCGCAGTCCGCAAACTGCGCCCTCACGCCCTCGATCTGCTTTAAAATTTCATCCCCCATCTCAAAGCAGGAATTCGACCCGCCGATGATAAATCCGATGGATTTACGCTGCGGCCGGTACAGCCCCTGCGGGCGCGAAAAACTAAGCGAGACGGGCGAAATTTTAAGATTTGCGCGCGGCTTTGGGCGGTCATGCGCGCCTGCGATGATGACGCTAAAATCCTTGCGGTAGCCCTTCGGATACATTAATGCTATACTCGGCTTTGCGTATCTGCGCGCGTAAAATTTCAGCGCGTAATAGATCGTAGAGCCCGCGCCTACGAACAGATCGAAATCTGCGAAATTTAAATTGCGATATGATGCAGCGTCTAAATTTGCGCTATATGATACGGCGTCTGAATTGGTGCCATTCGGCGTGGCATCTAAATTTATGCTATCTGATGCAGCGGGGCTGTTTAAAGAGGTATTATTTAAATTTGATCCGTTTTTACGGTCCGCCGCCGTGCCACTCCCGCCAAGATCGCACTTAAAAATTTTAAAATAAAGCCCAAAAAAATCAAGCGCGTAGGAGCAGAGTTTAAGAAGCTTGTTTGCGTAAGCGATCTTGCAAATGCAAAAATCAAGCCCTTTTAGCTCGCAAAATGCGATACTTTGGTTCTCGTGCCCCTTGCGGCCGTCGCTTAAGATGAGCGCTTTTCGATGCGGATTTTTTGGGGCGGACGGATTTGCAGCGGAGTTTTCGCTGTTTAAATTTAATGACTCGCCGCCTGCGTGCCACGCGTAATCTGAGGCGCCCGCTCTTAAATTTTTATCTCTAAAGCTTTCGCGCCGCAAAGTGCAAGACGTGTGACCGCAAAACGATATAAAATTTTTGAAGTTCGAATTTTTGCCTGCTCGCGCGACAGCGATCGCCATAGAGCTTTCGCGATTTAAAATTTTACCTTCTCGCGCAGCTCTACTTAAATTTTCGACGCTTTGCTCTTTTGCAAAAAGGCGCGAGCCCTGCGGCGCGGATAAATTTCTTATGACACCCCGTTTGCTCTCGCCTCTTGAAATTTGCCGCGCCATCAGTCCATTTTCCATCGTTTATGTATCCAAAACCACTGCTGCGGCGCGGTTCGCACAACCTCTTCGAAAATGTCGTTGCACTTTTGCGTGATAAACAGCTCGGCTTCGTCCTTATTTAGCCCTTCAGGTAGCGGCGGGAAATCCTTGATCACGATCTCGTAGCGATTATCCTCTCCGCGACGCGCAAAAATGGGTATCAGCACGGGGCGAAATTTCAAATAAAGCGACGCGATGGTCTTTGTGGTGTAGCACTGTCGTCCGAAAAAGGTCGTAATCAGGCTATTTTTAGGGCCCGGCTTTTGATCGGGCAGAATGCCTACGTTGCGCCCCTGCTTTAGCGCCTGCACGAGCCTGCGCATCGCATCGTCCTTGTAAATGAGGTCATTGCCGTAGCGCTCGCGAAACGGCGCCACGAGCCGCTCTTCGATCAGCTCGTTATCACTGCGACGCCCGACTACCGAGACGGGAAAGCCATTGGCGCCGAAAAAATTAGCTAGAATTTCCCAATTTCCAAAATGTGCGGTAAAAAATAAAATCCCGTGCGGATTATCACCTTTTAGCTTTCGGACGCGCTCTAGCGCCTGCTCGCCGTTTGAAATCAGATCATCAAATTTTAGTCTGCCGTTGTAAAATAAAAGCGTGTCGGTAAGCGTCCTAGCGATACTGCGAAAATTCTCGATCGCAAGAGAGTGAAGCTCACTTTCGCTTTTTTGTGGATAAGCGGCGCGAAGGTTATCCTGCGCGACTTTAACACGCCTACTAAGCTTCCACGATGCGAAAAGTGCGAGCTTATCGAAAAATGCGAATATGAAGCTTTTCGGCGCGAATTTTGCAAATTTTATCAGACCCAGCGCCAAAAAATATTGGATTTTTTCCTTCATAAAGACCTCGTTTTAAATGCGAGATTATATTGAATTTTGGCTAATTAGTAGCTAAAACGCTATTTACCGAGGCAAAAATTGCTAAACATTTCGTCTAAAATTTCATCTCGCTCAAATGGACGCGAAATACGTGCAATCGCCTCAATCGCGCGATTTATCTCAAATGCAAAAAGCTCAAGCTCGCCGCAAGCCAGGCGCTCGCTCGCATTTTTAAGAGCCGCAAGCGCGCTCTCGCAAGATAGAATTTGCCGCTCGTTGCTTAGCATAAGGCCATCGAAATTTTGAGAATTTAAGTAGCTCTCAAGCGCGGTTAAAATTTTATCCACACCCTCGTTTGCAGAAATTTCAAGTGGCGTAAAAATGGAATTTGCTTGGATATTTTGCTTAGCGGAATTTATTGCAGAGCTATTAGGCGCGATGGAATTTGCAGAATTTTGTTTGAAATCATCTTGAGTAAAATTCTTCTCAACACAGCTTGCAGTAACGCGCTCGGTATTTGGCGACACTAGTCCCGCTTTTGCGGCGAAATTCTGTTC
>NZ_CALIST010000017.1 GCF_938041645.1 uncultured Campylobacter sp.
CGTAGAATATATCGAAGTTCTGCCCCGCAAGAGGATTGACGGGGTTGAAGTCATCGCGAGAGGCGATGTCTAGGCTATCGTTTACGGCGATGAGAGTTCTCATTTTTTGATCTCGAAGTTCCCCGGCATGATGTTCGTTAGCTCATCTTTGAGCAAAGTGGCAATAATGTTGAAAAGAGCCTTGTTCATGTCCGAAGGCACCGTCAAGCCGCCGTTGAGCGTGTTTTGTAAAAAGTCGCCGATCACGCTGCCGCCTTTGATTAGGCGGTTGTCCTTGACCTGCCTATTTATCGCTTCCTGCTGCGCCTTGGCAAGGGCTAGATCGCCCCTTGTCTTGTCGATTTGAGCGGCGAGCATATCTTTTTGAAGCCCCAGCTGCTCTATCTCAAGCGGCATTCGCTGCCTTTGTAGATCGATCTTTAGCTGTTCGGTCTCTATCTGTTTGCCGAGCAAGTTTGTTTGAGCTTCAAGCTGTTGTTTTCGCAAAGGCAACTCCTCGCTTTCGCTTAAAAGCCGCAGGGCGATCTCTTGCGAGCTCGTCGTTACGCTTTGCGTCATTGAGACGAGAGTGCTACAAAGCATCTCAAATTTTTTGTCGTTCGCGAGCCCGTATTTCTCAAAATATTCATCGATTTTGGCGGTAAATTTTTGATACGGCGTGTCGTTCGCCATAGTATCGCCGAGCACGCGCCTGTAAAGCTCGCTATACGCTTCTTTGAAATCAGCCATCTTGCAGCCCCCTTATATACCCCTCGACCCGTCGCGGAGTTTGGCGATACAGCAAGCTTGCGCGTAGGTTTCTTGCCGCCTGCGCGTAGTCTCCAGCCTCTATGCATTTCAGGGTATATTTAAAGCCAAGCAGCTTTGCGATGTCTAGCTGATACGCCATTTCGAGGATGGTATCCTGCACGCCCTGCGGCTTGCTAGCCAGCCACGGCAAACACTCCGGCACTCGCTTTCGCAGCCTAGCAACTTTCAAATTCAGGATTTTTTCCGCTACCTCTTTACTCATCGGCTCCACCTTGCCGCCGTTGAGTTTGAGTTCGTCGGGACTCAACGCCGCTACCAAAAAGCCGTATCCCACGGTGGGTTTGCCTACGCTATCTTTGTATATTCGCGTGCTAAATCCCTCGTGAGCTTTGATATTTTCGATGAGGCTCATATCCCCTCCTCGTTTGTGATCTCTATGAATTCTATGTGTTTGCCTATGCAAATTTTGAAAAACGAGTTATATGTCCGAACGGAATTCGTAACTCCCGCGGCGCTGTATCCGTCGCCCACGAGGATACATCCTGCCGTATCTTGCGGGGAGTTGC
>NZ_CALIST010000018.1 GCF_938041645.1 uncultured Campylobacter sp.
GGGGGGGGGTTAACGATTAGTAACAAGCGCTTTTGCGCGATAAAATTTTGCCACGCAAATAGCTATGGCAAGGGAGTTTGCGAAATTTAAAATTTATTTTGAAAAAGTTAGGAATTTTAAAATTTTAACGCTAGGATTTTGAAAAATTTTATAAATTTTATGAAATTTGCAGATCAAAATTTTAAAATTTTTACGATACGGCGAAGCGAATTCTTAAAATTTTACTATGACTTTTAGCGCAAAATCTTCCCGATAAGGACACAAAACAGAAATTCCAAATCAAATTTTCTCGACGTGAAGCGCTTCCTTAAATTATGAATTTAAAATTTTACATGTGAAATTTCCACTCTACACAGTGCGGCGTATTTCTGCCAAGATAAAATTCGCAAGCAAAATTCCAACCTCGCAAACCCAAAAGCATACGGCAATTACTTCTTGAAATTTTAGCACCGCTTACCCGTAGACCAATATTACGTTGCTTTATAGAATTTAGACCTCACGACGCCAGCTCCTCGCACTGCAAGCTCGCCTTGCGTTTTCGTTCAGACGGCGATCCGTCCACACGCCACTATGGCGTCTCGTCGCCATCTTAGTCTTGAAGCGCGTCCGCTTCGCCCTCTGCCGCGATCGCCTCGAGGCTTAAAATTTCATCGACGTCCTCCAGCTGCGCTACGCCGCTTCCGGCGATGCTTCTGATACTTGCGTGCATCGCGATCGCGCCGTCTCGCGCACGCGCGATCTGTTTTTCACGCTGTTTCCAGATGCGCTCCATCGCGTTGCGCTCCTTATTTAGGCTCTCTTGCATGCCGACGAATGCCGATACGATCGTCTTTATCTGGTTTGCAAACTCGGGCGAGGTCAGATAGTCGTAGAGCATCGCCGTTTTGCTATCTTGATTTTGACCCGATCTTTTGGCAAACGCAAGCGCTACGACGTGTTCGCGCAAGACGGCGCAAAGCCCCTTAAATTCCTCAAACGAACAGATCCAGATGCTAGCATCGCTCGGCGCTTGGTGCAGCCTAGGGCTGTGAGGCGGCATCTGCTCGGTTACGATAACGCCGATCTGCGCGCCCTCGCCTATCATATCGTCTTTGAGTTTGTCGATCCATTTGGGCTCGAAGCTTTTCGTGCGCTTGCTCTCGTATAAAATTTTACCGCAGCCCGCAAACTCCCTCGTATGCACCATCTGCACGCAGTCTGCGCCGCGCGCGCCCTTTTTGACCTCATCTATCTCGTCCAAAGGAAAGTTTAGCCGCAGATACTCCTGCAGCGCAAGCTCCTGTACCTCGCCCTGAAGCTGCTGCGAGCCTACTTCCGAGCGGCGCTTAAGCTCGTTTATTTGGCCGATTAAGCTTTGGATCTGCTCATCTTTTTGGCGGAATTTCAGCTCGTTTTCCTGCGAAATTTGTTTCGAAAGCCGCTCTCGCTCCATATTCATGCGGTTGGTTAGCTCGATCTCGGATTTGGCTTTATTCTCGGCCTCAAGCTCGCTAAATTTACGCTTTTGCGCCTCCATCTCGGCCTTTATTAAATTTAGCTCGGAAATTCTTTGCGATTTTTCTTGCAGCTCCTTTTGTAAAATTTCAAATTTCGCCGCGTTTTCGCTCTCGATCTGAGATTTTGCGAGCGCTAAAATTTTCTCCCGCTCGCTGTTTAGCGCGGAATCGGTCGCCGCTTTTACGCGCTGCTCGAATGCGTTTTCCTTTGCTTGCAGCTGCGCCAGATGCTTCGCGTACTCCTCGCGCTTAGCGGCGATTTCGGCTTCAAATTTAAGCGTGGCTTCGTTTTGCTGCTGCTGCCACTTTCGCTTCTGCTGTAAAATTTCATCTTCAAATTTAGCTTTGATATCGCGCTGCAGCGCCTCGTCTATATCGATCTGAGAGCCGCAGTGCGGGCACTTTACGTTAGCCATTTTTGCTTCCTAAACTCTGCTCTTTCATCTTTTCAAATTCCTGCGAAATTTGCGCGGCATTAGGCTCATCCGCCATCTTATCGAGCACGGAGTTGTAGCGATTTACGAGCAGTATCGCAAGCGCCGAAAAGCAAAAGCCCGGCAGTAGCTCGTAAACGACCGCCGAAAGCCCCGATAATATCCAGCAAATGACCGTGATACCGCCTACGAGCATGCCCACCAAAGCCGAGAGCGCGCTCATTTTTTTAGAATACAGGCTGAAAAGCAGCACCGCGCCAAAGCTCGCGCCAAATCCTGCCCAGGCGTTACCCACGACGTTTAGCACCGTATCGTTTGAGCCAAACGCCAAGATCGCGGCGACCGCGGCGATGATAACGACGGCGATACGGCTGCTTAGCGTCTGCGTGCGCTCGCTCACCTCTTTTTTATAAAACGCGAAGATAAAATCCTTCGTAACGGCGCTCGCGCTTACCAAAAGCTGGCTTGAGATAGTGCTCATAATCGCCGCCAGCACCGCAGAGATTATGACGCCTAGGATGAACGGATGAAAGAAAATTTTACCGAGCTCTAGGAAAATTTTTTCGGGATCGTCTATGCTAAGGCCCTTTTGTGAAAAATACACAAAGCCGATCAGGCCGCTAAGCATCGCGCCTACTAGTCCTAGCACCATCCACGAAATTCCGATGCGGCGCGCGCTATCAAGCTCGCGCGAGCTTCTAATCGCCATAAAGCGCACGATGATATGCGGCTGACCGAAGTATCCGAGCCCCCAAGCAAGCAAGCCTAAAACGCCCAAGAAGCTTTGATTATAAAATAGATCTAGGTGGCTCGCGCCGTAGAGCCGCACCTGCGTCAAAAAGGAGCTATCCGCAGGGATCTGCAGCGCGCGATAAGAAAACAGAGGGATCAAAATAAGCACCGCAAACATCAGCGCGCCCTGAAATGCGTCAGTAATCGCGACGGCCTTAAATCCGCCGAAAAAGGTATAAAACACGACGATTAAGATCGTAGCGACCGCGCCGTAGGTGAAATTTAGCCCGAAAAAACTCTCAAAGGTCTTGCCGCCTGCAATGATGCCGCTGCTAACATAGAGCGTAAAAAATATGATGATCAAAAGCCCGGAGATGATGCGAAGCGTCTTGGTATGGTCTTTGAAGCGGTTTTCTAAAAAATCCGGGATCGTGACGCTGTCGCTTGCTACCTCGGTGTAAATTCTAAGCCTTTTTGCAAGAAATTTATAATTGCACCACGCGCCCACGCAAAGTCCTAGGGCTATCCATATATTGCAAATTCCCGTCGCAAACATCGCGCCCGGCACCCCCAAAAGCATCCAGCCGCTCATATCGCTAGCGCCCGCGCTAAGCGCCGTTACGAATGGGCCCAGGCGGCGGTTATCGAGCAGATACTCGCTTAAGCTCGCATTCTTGTCATAATAATACCTACCTATAAAAATAAGCGCGCCGAAATATATCGCGATTGCGCAATAGGTCCAAAAGCTCATCGTTGCCTCCTTTTAAAAAAGCTAATTTTACTCTATTTCAAATAAAATTTTACTTTCGGAATTTAGCCAGATTTTAACGAAATTTTAGTATTCTTACCGTTTAAATTTTAAGAAAAAGGCGCCTTGGTTGAACGAGAAAATTTTAAAGGTCGTATTTGTTTTGACTGTAATCGCCGTGGGGCTTTATTTCACCTATCCCGAGCTGAGCGAAGCGCAAAAAATTTCATACGCCAAAAGCTACGGCATCACTCTTATTTTGACCTCCGGCGGCATTGTGATCGGTATCGCATTAGGATTTATGCTGGCATTTTTAAAATTTCTAAACAATAAATTTTTAAGCTTCATTATCGACGAATACGTAGATATCATCCGCGGAACTCCAATCGTTATCCAGCTGATGGTGTTCGTGTTTATAATTTTTGCTACGTGGAGCAATAATATCGCAGCTGCGATCTTTGCACTGGGGCTTAATAGCTCAGCTTACGTCGCGGAGATCGTGCGCGGCGGCATAAATAGCGTCGATAGCGGCCAGATGGAAGCTGCGCGCGCGATGGGGCTAGGTTACGGCACGGCGATGAAAGAGATCGTCTTTCCGCAGGCGATAAAAAATATCCTGCCTGCGCTTGCGAATGAGTTTATTAGCCTATTTAAAGAGACCTCGGTCGTGGGTCTCGTAGCAATTACTGATCTTACGTTTTTTTCAAAAAGCATGCAGGCTGCGCTTTATACCGTCCAGCCGATACTTTTTGCCGCAGTACTTTACTATGCAAGCGTAAAATTTTTCTCGTTTTTAGTAAAAATGCTAGAAAGTAGGTTAAACCGCAATGATTGAAATATCAAATTTAACCAAATCCTACGGCAATTTATCAGTGCTAAAAGGAATTTCAAAGAGCATAAATAAAGGCGATATCGTAGCGATCATCGGTCCAAGCGGCGGTGGTAAATCGACCTTTTTGCGTTGCTTAAATTTGCTTGAAATTCCAAGCGGCGGCATTATTAAAATAGACGGCGAGGATATTACCGATAAGCACACCGATATTAATAAAATTCGCCGCAAAGTTAGTATGGTCTTTCAGCATTTCAACCTCTTTGCAAATAAAAACGTATTAGAAAATTTAACTCTAGCGCCCATAAAAGCGGGTATCTATACTAAAGAACAAGCCTACGCAAAAGCAGAGGAGCTGCTACAAAAGGTCGGTCTTAGCGATAAGGCCTATACTTATCCGCACAAGCTTAGCGGTGGGCAAAAGCAACGCATCGCAATCGCTAGAAGTTTGGCGGTAAATCCGGACGTGATTTTATTCGACGAGCCCACTTCGGCGTTAGATCCCGAGATGATCGGCGAGGTGTTAGGTATAATGAAAGAGGTCGCCAAAGAGGGCATTACGATGCTTGTGGTAACGCACGAGATGGGCTTTGCACGCAATGTCGCGAATAGGATTTTTTTTATGGAGGGCGGCAAGATCGCTGTGGACGATACGCCTAAAAACGTATTTGAAAATCCGCAAAATCCGAGATTGAAAGAATTTTTAAATAAAATTTTAAACCACTAAAGGAGAGGGAAATGAAAAAATTTATGAGATTTCTAGTTGCAGGCGCTTTGCTTTGCGGTTCGCTAGTTGCTAAAGACATCACCAAAGATACGCTCATCGTAGGCACGAATGCCGAGTATCCGCCGTTTGAGTTCGTGGATGAAAACTCCAAAGTCACCGGCTTTGATATGGATTTGGTAGCCGAGCTTGCCAAGCGCGCGGGGGTGAAATACGAAATTTTAAATATGAGCTTTGACGGGCTAATCCCTGCGATTAAAAGCGGTAAAATCGACATGATCGCCTCGGGAATGAGCGCGACGCCGGCTCGCAAAAAGGCGATCGATTTCACAAATCCTTACTACAAGGTCGAAAATTTATACGTCAAACGTAAGGACGATAGCTCGTTAAATTCCAAGGCGGATCTGCAGGGTAAGCGCCTTGCCGCGCAGCTAGGCACCATCCAAGAGCTTGCGATCAGAGATATCAAAGGCGCCGAAGTTAGCGCTACGGAGAACGTTTTTGTAGCCGTCATGTCGCTTAAAAACAAAAAGATCGACGCGCTTTGCGTGGATTCATCCGTGGGCTACGAGTATCTTAAGAAAAATGACGATCTCGTAGCGTTTTTTAAAGAATCCGACGGCAGTGAGGGCTTTTCGATCGCATTTGATAAGGGCAAGTATCCCGAGCTGCTCGCTAAATTTAACGCGGCGCTTGAGGAGATGAAAAAGGACGGAAGCTACGAAAAGCTTTTGGAGAAGTATAATTTAAAATAATCCGCAAAATTTAGGCGCAAATTCTGCAATAGGAATTTGCGCCGCCTAAGAGGAATCCTATGAAAAAGATATTTTTGACACTTGCGATTTTGCTCTGCACGCAGAGCTTTGCGGAGCAAAAAGACAGATACGGCATCGCTGCGTTTGCAGGTCTTGGCAATGACGGCAGAAGCTTCGTTTTTACCTTCAGAAAGGCTCAAAAAGATCGCTTCTTTCCCTGCGACTTAAAAAATTTAAACATAATCGCCGCGGGTGCTTCTAGGTGCATAACGGACGCTAAAGAGCTGAAAAAATTCGACAAAGAATATAAAAAAGCTCTCGAGTCCGTGATAAAACCCGGCAAGCGCTACTACGTAAATTTAATCGATCGCGGCAACGACGCCTATGTTTGCGACGCAAGCGATCCTAAAAGCAATCTGCGATTGGATCTAGTGGCAGCAGGATTTGCCGTGCCGACAACCGACGATAGTGAACTTCTTTTAAAAGCCGCCGAGGAGGCCAAAGAGGCTAAGCGCGGAATGTATAGCGCAAAATTTTGGGACGTTACCAACTGCATCCTAAACGGCGTACCTATACCTAAAAAAGACGAGGATAAATGAGCGAAATTTACGCGCTTAGCGACGATGTCTTAACGCCGCCGCAAACTATCTTTTCACAGATAGATGAAATTTTGCGCTGCGGCGTAAAGCTCGTGCAGTATCGCAGCAAGCTCGCCGCGCAGGATGAAGCTTTAATCCGCTCTCTCATCGATCTTTGCGAGGATTACGGCGCCAAACTCATCATAAACGACGATGCGGTGCTTGCCAAAAAGCTAGGCGCGCACGGCGTGCATATCGGAAAGGACGACGGCGAGGCGGCGCAGGTGCGTGAGTTTTTAGGCGCGGATAAGATCATCGGCGTTAGCTGCTACGCTGGTCTTGCTCGCGCGAGGCAGGCCGAGGCGCAGGGCGCTAGCTACGTAGCCTTCGGCTCGCTCAGACGCGGCAAGACAAAACCTAATGCGCCGCTTTGCCCCGATGAGCTCGTGCAAGAGGCGCGAAAATCTTTGAACCTCCCAATCGCCGTAATCGGCGGGATAAGCTTAGAAAATCTGGATGAAATTTTAGCCCTCAAGCCTGATTATATCGCGATGGTAGAGGCGATCTACAGACCCTCTTCGATCACGCAGAATTTAGCAAATTTAAAGGAAAAAATGGATGAATATATTTGACGCCGTGATTCTAGGCATCGTCGAGGGGCTGACGGAGTTTCTGCCCGTAAGTTCGACCGGGCACATGATCCTAGCTGCGAAACTGATGGGTCTGCAGCAGACCGACACGCTTAAATGCTTCGAGGTCGTTATCCAGCTAGGCTCGATCCTAGCGGTCGTTGCGATGTTTTATAAGCGGCTTTTGGTTGATTTTAAGCTCTGGTGCAAGCTCATCGTGGGCTTCATCCCCACTGCAGCGATCGGCTTTTTACTGTATAAAAGCATCAAATCGCTCTTCACGCCGCAAACCGTCGCCTACGCGCTGATCGGTTGGGGCATTATTTTTATCGCGGTCGAGCTCTTTCGCAAGGCGCGCCCTAGAGAAGGCGAGCTAGAGCATCTGGATCAAATTTCATACATCCAGGCTTTCATTATCGGGTTTTCGCAGTGTTTTGCGATGGTGCCGGGCACTTCGCGCAGCGGCGCTACCATCATCGCAGGACTTTTGTGCGGGCTAAGCAGAAACTTAGCCGCGCGCTTTAGCTTCCTGCTCGCGATCCCTACGATGTTTGCGGCGACTTTTTACGACACCTATAAGAATTTAGACACCTTCGCGCAAAACTCCGACAATATCACGATCTTCCTCGTAGGCGGCGCAGTGGCGTTCGTCGTGGCGCTTGCGGCGATCAAGCTATTTCTAAGCTTCGTCTCGAAGTTCGATTTCATCCCGTTTGGAATTTATAGAATTCTAATCGGCATCGCATTTTTCATATTTGTATTTTAATACGCAAGGAATTTCATGAGCCTCGTAAAAAATATCGGCGCATTTTTAAAAGACAGATTTAGCCTCCTATCGGTATTTGACGGCGCGGTGCTAAACGCATACGTGCTAGTTTTAGTATTAAATTTAGCCCTCGGGTTGCTTCTTATCGCACGCGGCGGCGAGCTGCTCTCTGCGCAGGCGCTGTTTTTCGTGGCATATGCGATCTGCGGCGTGACAATAATTTTTTTCGCGCTTTACGCGCTTAGCTTTTACAGCGCCAGGCTATATAAAATTCTCGCCTTTGCGCTTCTGGCGATAAACGTGGTCTTTGCGATCGCTCAGATTTTTTTGATCTTTAGCCTGGAGCTTACCTACTCGCACGGCACGCTGGATGCGCTAGTGCAAACGACGCCCAAGGAGGCCTTCGAGTTCGCGCATGCGTTTTTAAATTTCAAGCTTATCGCGGCTTTTCTAGCACTTTTAGTATTCGTCATCGTCGCTCTTAGGCTTAGAGTGGGCCAGCGAGCGCGAATGAAGCTATGTCGCGCGATAAAGCTAGTCTTTCTGCTTAGCTTGCTCGTTTTTGCGGCACATGCGGCGTTTAAAAGCTACGTAGCCAAAAGCTCGAAAATGCGCGCCAGCATCATAATCGCGCTAAATAAAATTCCGATTTATAACTTTGCTTTCGTTACGAAGGATTATTTCGGCGCCGATTTTAAAAGCGTGCGCGAGCTGCAAGCCGGATACCAAAGCATTTACGCCTCGCATTCACATAAAACCGCGCCAAACCGCATCTCAAACGTCGTTTTTATTATCGGAGAGAGCCTGCAGCGAAATTTCATGAGCCTATACGGCTACTATCTGCCCACCACACCGAATCTGCAAGCGCTTGAGCAAAGCGGAAATCTGATCGCTTTTAGCGACGTCGTCTCGCCGGGCGCCAAGACCAACGACGTGTTAAAATACGTGCTAAATTTCGGAAATTACGAGAGCGAAAAGCAGCGCCCGTGGAGCGCCAACCTCGACATCGTAAATCTCGCACGGCTGGCAAACTACGAGACCTTTTGGATCAGCAACCAGGAGCGCTACGGGCAGTGGGCGGTCGCAAGCGGCGCGAGCGCGCAGATGACGGATTACTCGGACTTTACGAATCAAATCCCGGTTTACAAATACGCCTACTCGCTCGACGAAGTTATGCTTCCTAGCATAAAAAATTTCAAATCGGGCGCGAAAAGATCGCCTCTTGCGCGCAAGGACGAAAGCTCCGCCGCAGAGGTAAACGGCACGCAGAAAAAGGATAAATTTTTCATCCTTCATCTGATGGGCTCGCACCCGAGCTACGAGTTTCGCTATCCAAAGAGTTTTGCTAAATTTAGCGCCGCGGATATTTCGCGCGAGCCGCTTGATGAGGGGCAGAAAAAAGAGCTCGCGCACTACCTAAACACCGTGGCTTACAACGATTTTATCCTGAGCGAAATTTATAAAATTTTTGCGAGCGACAACACGCTGATAGTCTATTTCAGCGACCACGCCCAGAGCCTTTATCAATACCGCGGCAAGCTGATCCATGGCGGCATCAACCGCTTCACGCTCGAAATCCCGCTGATTTTCATGGCGTCGGATAAGTTCAAAGAGCAAAACGCTGATCTTTGGGCGCGCATCGCGGCAGCCAAAGACAGACCGTTTTTAAACGACGATCTCATCCACACGATCGCAGAAATTTTAGAGATGACCGAGCTGCCCGAGTACGATCCCGCTCGCTCGGTGATCAATGCCGATTTCAATGCCTCGCGTCCGCGCATCATCGAGGGGGTCGATTACGATAAGGTTTACAAGCTGCAAAAGGAATTTGGCGAGTAAATTTAGTGAAATTTTGCGCCTTTTAGCGGCGCAGAATTTCGCTTCTTAAAATTTGCGCTCTTATCATCGCAAGCGCTCGCGCCTTAATTTAGCTTTCGCACGGGCGCGGCCGCATCAATTTTCACCGCCACAGGCTCTGAGACAAAATTTCTTGCCGTGAAATTCTGCCGAGTAAAATTCGGTTTTGCGGAATTTCAAATTTTGCGGCTAAAATTCCACGACGCAGAATTTTCCATGCGTTCACGAAATACAAAATTTGCGAAGCTCGTTCAAATAGCGAAATTTTAAAATTTCAGAATTTTAAAATTTGGCGGCGTTAAAATTTATACGCGCGGCACGAAATTCTACCGCTCAAATTTCACGACGTAAAATTCCATAAAACAAAATTCTGCCGACAAATTCGGCCCGTAAATTTAAAATTTCAAAGCCGCGAAATTTTATACCATAAATCCCGCACACTAAAATTTAAAAGCGGCTCTTGCTATAAAATTCCGTGAGCTCAATTTACGCTGCCGCAGCGATATTTGCCCGCTACGAAGGTGATTTTATCACGGATTTGAACGATCTGTCTTAGCGCCTCCGCCAAGAAATCCACATCGCTTTCGTCGTGGATAAATGAGAAGCTAGCCCGCACCCAAGCGGGTTTGCGCGACATTTGCGTATCGGGCTGTAAGCCGAGTAGATCAAAGCCGTAAGGTGCTGCACAGTCGCAGCCTGCGCGGGTCTGGATCTCAAATTTCTGCCCGAGCACCCCGGCTAGCGCGTCCGAGCCGAGTCCTTGCATATTAAAAGCAAAGATCGGCACGCGCGGCGCGGTGAGATTGCCGTAAATTTCAATCTCGGGGATTTTTGAAATTTCGCTTATGAAGCGCCTGCAAATCGCCTCTTCGCGCGATTTGATCGCCTCTAGTCCCACGCTTTTGCGAAGCTTTAGGGCAAGATAAGCTCGCACCAGCGCTATGATGCCCGGCGTGCCCGCTTCCTCCAAGCGCTCCTTATCTATTATGAAGCGCTGCGTCAGGGCGTCTGCGTATTTGATCGTGCCGCCTCCCGCAAACGTCGGCTCCTCGCCGCGCAAAAGCTCCTTTCGCACCGCCAAAATCCCGCTAGCGCCCACGCCGCCCAAAAGCTTGTGTGCGCCGAAAAACATGCCGTCGCAAAAGCTGGTATCTACGTTTTCATGCGCGATGAGCGCGCTAGCGTCCACAAACAGCCGCCCGCCGTGCGACTTGAGCATCAAGTAAGCGCGCTTGTAGTCTATCTTAAGCCCCGTCACGTTTGATGCCGCGGTAAGCACGCCGTAAATTTCACGCCCTTTGTTTGCGGATAAAATTTCGCCCAAGCGCGCAAAATCCATCAGTCCGCTTGGATCCGGCGGAACGCGCACGACCTCGCAAAGCCCCTGCCTTAGGCTGATCTCCACGGAATGGTGCTCAAAAGGCGAGATGATGAAAAGCGGCAGATCTTTTAGGCTCTCGCGCCGCAAGCCGAGCCTATCTCGCGTCGCGGGCGGCAGGTAGATGCCTAGAATTTCCCAGAGCTTCTTTATCGCCGCGGTCGCGCCAAAACCGCAGGAGATCAGGTAGTAGCGCTCCTCGCAGCCCAGAAGCTCTTTGATTTTCGCCCTTGCATTTTCGTAGTAATCGCTCGTAATCTCGGCGTTGGCTCCGCCTGCGGAGTGGACGTTGGCGTATGTTGCAAGCACGCGCTCGATCTCCGCTTCTATAGGGCGATACGCAAGGCCCGAGGCGGCGCAATCGAAGTATTTGACCCCCTCTTTTAAGATGATATTTTCTTTGATCGTTTGAAAATCCAAAGCGCGACTCCAAAATTTTTGCAAATTATATCTAAACTCGCTAAAATTACGCCCGCAAGGAGGGCGAAATTTACGAGCTAAAAGACACTGCGCGAAATTTAGGCGATGCCGGTATCGACGCGATTTTGCAGTTTCATTTCGTATTTGACGAGATAGGCTGTATAAGCGGCTACGCGGACGTTTTTGAAGCGATCGAAAATGAAATTTTGCTCTGCTTTGAACATCTCGGCGAGCGCTTTAAATTCGGCGGCGAGCACGAAGAGCAGATCAAAAAAGCGCTGATGAAATTTGCTAGAAGCGACCGTAAAAAAATAGGAATTTCAAAAATCTTGCCGCGGTTTACGGCGCAAAAAATCACTGCAGATCTCATAAACGCGAAGTTTTTAATCACCGAAAAATCAAGCGAGCAAAGGGCGCAAAAAGAGCGCAAAAACGACCGCCTCCCGCGTGCGCTGCGCCGCTACCATATCACGGACAAGGTCCATTTTAGCAGCAACTTTGCAAGATTTTGGTTTAGATTTATCGAGCCGAACCTGCCCGCGCTGCGACGCGGCGAAATAGGGCGCGTGCTAAGCCTGATCAAAGCGGATTTCAACGCCTACGCGGGGCTCGGGTTTGAAATTTTAAGCAAAGAACTGCTCGCGAAGTATCTAAATTTAGAGATCTCGCAAATTTCAAGCTTTTGGAACAAAGAGGTCGAGATCGACATCTACGCGAAATTTGAGAGCTTTTGCGTCGCGGGCGAGTGCAAATACAAGGAGCGAAAAATTTCAAAAAACGTGCTAAACGAGCTAATGCTAAAATGCGAAAAAGCGTGCCTCACGCCCGATCTGCTCGCACTGTTTTCCAAAAGCGGCTTTAGCGGCGAGCTAGCAAGCCTAAAAAGCGATAAAATTTTACTCTTTTCGCTCGAGGATTTTAAAATTTTACTTTGAGCTGCGCGCCAAAAAAGCCTCTAGAATATGGCGCGAGCGAGCGGTATGCCGCAAGCAAACGAATGAGGCGTTAATGACGAATACGCTATCTACGGGCGGCACGGGCAGAGCATAGGTAAGCGCAAGGCATGGCAGACGCGCTATCTATAGACGGCATGAAGGTGTGTTTGAGCGCGGACGGCGACGCTATGGATAGGCAGACAGCGCGCCATTAGAGGCGCACTATGGCAGCAAATTTTAAACACAATCTGCAAGCAGAAAATCCGCCAAGCGCCAAATGTGAGTTTTTAAAATTCTATCACTAAATTTTAGCACAGGTTTGGACGGCTACGTCACCCACGCACAAATCAGCCACTTGCGAATTTCCCGCGACTATTGATAAGCAAACACTCGCTATATGTAAGCAAACTCGCGCCACTGCAAAACCGCAACTATTCATAAACAAATCTCGCGCCCTGAATTCCATAAATTTAAACTATTTTTTCACCTTGATCACGTATGGCACCGATTTGATCACGCCTTTGGAAAACAGCGTCTTGGTGTCCGCATATACGGCGTCAAGCTCGGCTTTTGAGACGTCCGCATCGCTTACCTGCGCGTCCTTGTTATAGTATTTCTCGATCACGTCGATCGCACCCTTTTGATCGCTCGGAGAGAGGGTTTTTAGATGCTTTAAAATCAGCGCCGATTTGATAAACGCGCTCTTGCCGTGCACCGGCGCAAAGATCAATTTTACGTTGCTGTTGCGAAGATGCTTCGTGATTCTCTTCATCTCCTCGGCGCAATACGGGCATTCCGGATCGCCCACGATGTAGGTCACGTAGGGATTATTTTTATCAAACGACTCGATATAGGCAAATCTCGCGGGATCTATGCTCTTTAGCAACTCAAGTGCGGCGGCGTCCCTGGCGTCCTTTAAAATTTGAGTTCTCATCTTAAATAGCGCCGCATCCGCCGCGTCTGCAAGCTTAGGATCCTCAGTTACTGCCACTAGGCTTTTGCCGTCGTCGCTGGCTAAAAACGCTTCTTTTTTATCGCCCAAGCGGACGATTAGTAAATTTAGCCCGTTTATCGAGTTTAGTTTGTCGATCGAGATGAGCTGAGCGTTTTTATCATTTAGACTTTGCTTTAGGTTTTTTACGAACTCCGCTTCGTTCGCATTCGCACCGAGCACAAAAGCCGCACACGCAGCCAAAACGTAGATGAGTTTTTTCATAGCTTCCCTCCCCTTAAAATTTCGCCAATTATATCAATTTAAAATAAAATTTGTTATAATCGCGCCTCATTAATTTAAGGAGAAATTTATGGCTTATTCAATGGGCGATCTAAAAAAAGGTCTAAAAATCGAGGTGGACGGAATTCCGTTTAAAATCATAGAATACCAACACGTAAAACCGGGCAAAGGACCTGCTTTCGTGCGCGTTAAAATAAAATCTTTTATAGATGGCAAGGTGCTTGAAAAGACCTTCCACGCCGGCGATAAATGCGAGGCGCCAAACCTCGAAGACAAGCAGATGCAGTATCTCTACGACGACGGCGAGGCGTGTCAGTTTATGGATACCGATAGTTACGAACAGATCGCGATCAGCGATGAGGACGTGGGCGAGGCGAAAAAATGGATGCTTGACGGCATGATGGTGGACATTATGTTTTACAACGGCAAGGCGATCGGCGTCGAGGTTCCGCAGGTGGTGGAGCTTAAGATCGTAGAAACCGCGCCGAATTTCCGCGGCGATACGCAGGGCAGCAATAAAAAGCCCGCCACGCTTGAGACGGGCGCCGTGGTGCAGATCCCATTTCACGTGCTCGAAGGCGAGGTCATCCGCGTAGATACCGTCCGCGGCGAGTATATCGAAAAAGCAAACAAATAACTTCTCTATTTTTGCGAAATTTTGATTTCGCAAAAATTCCTCTTTCTTTTAAAATTTATAAACTCCAGACGATAAATTTAAACCGCATCGGTTGCGTAAATTTGATTAAAATAGCTTTTTGAATTCGCCGAAATGCGAGATCATTTAATCTAAATTTTGCGTAGCGCTGATTTGGCAAAATTTAAAATGGTTTTATGATTAAATTTACGGATATGAAATTTGAGTATAAAAACGCCCGAAAGCAAATCTTGCGACCCGCTTTCGGGCTTTGAGCTAGGCTGCAACTTTAATTAGATTTAAAATTTCACCTTCACTTGGGAAACGAGGCTTAGCAAAATCTTTATTGAAGAAAAGCTTTCTGCCGTCAACTTCTACTAGAAAGTCTCCGCTGCCACCAGGGGCCAACTCGACAACTGCATCCTTATAGACGCTTGTTATTTCATCTCTCACACGGAGAGCTTGCGGTCTATAAGATCAAGAATTACAATAAGTAATTACGACCTTCATCTTTATTCCTTTCTAAAAAAGTGCCACATTGTAGCAAAACTAACTTAAATTTTAATATAAAAGTTGAGATTCCGCACGGCGTAGCGTTTAAAATTTACGAGCATATTTCGCAGTTTGCAAAGTTTTAAATTTTGCTGCCGCGGGCTCAAGGCTAGTCCTCAAATTTTAAAATTTCATCGTAGCAGAGATAAAAATCGCAACCGCGCGCATGGAATTTTTTATCGTCGTGAAAGTGCCCGAAATACCACCGCTTAGGTCTTACGAGCTCAAAGATCTGCTCTAAATACTCAGACGTTTTATCGAAAGTACTTTTGCCGCACCAGAGGTATTCTTTTAAAAATTTAATCGCAAATCCCGGCGCCGTGTGGCTTAGCACCGCATCGATCCGCCCACCCGCGGCGATGAAATCGTGTGCATTTTGCATAGCGTAGCTAAACTCCTCCTCGCTCGGAATCTCGCGCGCCCACCAGCTAAGCCCCGGTATCCGATGCGCCTTATCGACGCTAAGCGCGCCGCCGAAGCATAAAAAGCGCCGCCCCGCAATCTCGTAAATTTCGCCGCGTCGCAACCAAAAAATATTTTCGCCGCCCACGCTCACGGTGCCGCCGAATTTTCGCTCGCGCGGCAGTTCGTAGAGCATATCGAAATTTTCGTGGTTGCCGTCGATAAAAAGAAGCGTGCCGGGGAGGTATTTTTCTATGTTTTTGCAAGCCAGAAATTCATCTCTACTCACTCCAAAATAGCCCGAAATCCCCGAGCATGATGACGAAATCATCGGCGCTAAGCCCGCTAGTAAAGGCTTTGTTCGTTATTTTGCCAATCTCGTTTATGCCGTGCGTATCGCCACAAAGACATATCATCTGCTTCCTTTTTTGCTTCCCTTTAAATTTAGCTCACCGCGCTTTGTCGCAGCCCGTGCGAATGAAATTTTAAGCGCTAAATTTTACGCAGCACACACGTCACACAGACCTTTCGCCCCTAGCCGTAGCCACATAAATTTAATCCAAATTAAAAGCGTAAATTTAGGCGACGTATTTTAAAAGCGCGGGCATCGAGCCTGTCGCCGCACAAATTTAAAGCCGCGGCCTCTAATCTTAAATTTCGCGGCGCGGATCTAAGCGGCGAAATCCGAGTAGGCGCAGCTTTGCTTACTGCCGCTAAATTTTAAATTTAGCGACGGACTTTGTAAATTTATAGCGAACTGTATAAATTCTGCGGCAGATTGTGCAATTTCCACAAAGAGCTTTGTAAATTTCAACTAACTTTATAAATTCCACGGCTAACCGCCTAAATTTAAAGATTAATTTTAAAGCCTGCCGCGCAATTTCGTCGCCAGCGCTGCGCCGATTTTTTCGTAGCCCTCTTTTTGCAAGTGGATTTCGTCAGGGCGGATCAGCCCACGCTCGCGCCAGCCGCGCCAGCCGCCATCCTCATCCATAAGACCGGCTATGTCGTAAAACATCGCCCCCTCGTCTCGCGCCAGATGCGCTAGCACCTCCGCAGCGCGTGAGGCGTTTGGCACTTTAGGGCTTCGCGGCGGCGCTACGAGCAGGATTTTCGCACCGGGAGCTGCAGAGCGGACAGAGCGAAGCAGCCCACGGACACTTTGGTAGAATTTTTGCTCGTCAAATTTCGGATCCATCGCATCGTTTGTGCCGTAAGCGATGACTACGAGATCGTATCTAAGTCCCGAAAAATCCCTACCAAAGGCATCTGCACCCCATTTTTCGTAGAGGTTGCTAAACGCGCCGTTGCTCGCGCAAGAGTCTGCAAAGCGCGCGTTTTTACGATAAATTTTATATCCTCCAAGCTCTGCCCCATCACGTAGCGATCGAATTTCGATCGGAAATCTAAGTCGCAGCTTAGAATACTCCCATTTCTGCGGCACTTCTTGTGAAATATACGCGCTTAGCCCGCTTGCATCGCGCACGCGAAAAATCTCGCCACCCTGATCCGATTTATGTAAAATTTCGACGTAAAAATCGCCGCTAAGCTGCTTTAGCTCCAGTCGCACATTAGCGCCTTTCTTGCCGGTAGCGATCACTCCGCATAGCGGGAAATCTGGATCTTGCTCGGTGCGGGATGAGATTACATTAAAGCCGCTTTGCTTAAATTCTATATTTTCGCTTTTGTGATATTTAGGCATCATTGCAGGCACGAAGCCAACGCTGTTTTGCACGAAAAAGCCGTGCCTGAAAGCATCTATCAGCGCGTCGCTTCCTAAATGCGAATCGCCAAAAAATTTCACTCCAAAGCCCGCAGAGCTTTTTGCATTTGCGGAATTTATGCCGCGGACGCCTGCGTTTGCCGCGCATCCGCCTAATAATGCGGCAAATAAAATCACTATAAATTTACTCAACTTCAATCCTTGATAAAATTTCTTTCGCTACCGCTTCGCAACCCTCTTTGCTCATATGAATGCCGTCGTCTTGGCGCACGCGCACGAGCTTGGAGCCGCTTTGCAGATAGGTTTTATAGACGCCTTTTTCGCATACCAGCGGGGTTGTTTGCATAAAATACCCGCCAAGCGCCATACTAGCGTCGGCATATATTTGATTTAGCAGCTGCGTTTTCTCCTCAAAATCCGGCTTTTGCATACACGGCATCGCTAGCCACAGCACTCCTGCACCGTGCGAGTGCGCCGTATCGTAGATCTCGCGCACCCTTGAGGCGTAAAACTCCCGCCAGCGCGGCGTTTTGATGCCGTAGGTCTTGCCGCCTGCGCGGTACTCCCAGACGTCGTTCGCACCCAGCAGCACGACTACGAGCTTAACGCCGCCGTTTTCGCGAAGCGCGGTATCGAGCGTCTTTTGCCAGTCAAAGGATTTCTTACTCGCAAGCCCCGTAGATTGCTTGCTAAGATCGATCACCCTCAGGCTTCGCTTCGGGAAAAATTTCTTAGCGTTCATCCCCACGTATTGCATCAGGCTATCACCCATAAAAAGCACCTCATCGCCTGCATTTAGGCGGATCTTACCATCGTCGCTAAGCGAAATTTTAGCATCAATCTCCGCGGAGCTTTGCGTCGTTAAATTCTGCTCCAAGGCCTGCGTAGCAGGGAGTTGAGAATCGGAATTTTCGCCGCTTTGCAAGGTTGCGCTTGCCGTGACGGGATTTTGCGACGCAGAGGAGCTGCGCGGCACAAAGCTTGTTGTAGTCTGGCTTTGTGGCACGGAATTTTGCGAAGTAGAATTTTGAGGAGCGGAATTTTGTGCGTAAGGCCCCTGCGCAGAATCGCGCGTCTTTAAATGATGCGTAGAATTATTTAAGGCATAATTCTTCGCGGCATGGGCTTGCGGCTTGCTACCTTGTGACTTAATGCTTTGCGAAGCATCGTGATCTCGCACCCTCGTACTTTGCAAAGCTTGATTTTCCGCCATACGATCTTGCGCAGGTTTTTTAAAATTTTTGCTTCCGCTATGCGGACTTGCGTCCTCATCCTTGCTAATGTCCTCGCCTTTGATACGCTGCTCAAGCTTATCTGCGCCATTTGCAATCTTTTCGTAGATCTCTCCACCTACGCGAAACGGCGAGCGGCGCAGCCATTCTTCCAGCCCAAAATCATCGTGAAATCGCTGCTCCAAATAATAAAGCAGCGAGCCTTGCATAAAAAATGCCGAGAAAAGCAGCGCAAAAAGCAGAGTCGAAACAAACCTAAGCATCTAAAATCCTGCGTAGATGAAATTTGGAATTCCGCTTGGCATCAGCGCGAAAATCAGCGTGAAGATCATGCCGAGCACGAGAGCTTTAGGTAAAAACGGCAGCTCGGCAAAAAGCGCGATCAAAGTATCTTTAAGAGCTGAAATTTTAGGATAAACAAAAATCCCCGCTAAAATCACCGCAAGCACCGCTAGCTCGCTAATATCTCCGAAAGCTCGTGCGCGGGCAAAAGCGCTCAAAATCGCCGCCGCATCTGGCAGGGAATTGGCAAAAAAAATCCAAGCGAAACTTACAAAAATATAGGTGCAAAATAGCGCCAAATGTGGATTTAGCGGCTTTACGCCCACTTTGGCAAGACATTTTAAAAACACAAGCGCTACTCCGTGCAAAAGCCCCCAAATCAAAAAATTTAATCCCGCGCCGTGCCAAATGCCCGAGAGCGCAAACGCGATTAGCAAATTTACGCAGGTGCGCGCAAAGCCATTGCGCGAGCCGCCGAGCGGGATATAAATATAATCGCGTATAAACGTGGATAAGCTGATATGCCAGCGATCCCAAAACTCGCCTAAATTCTTAGCCGCATAGGGCATATTAAAATTCTGAGGCAGCTTAAAGCCCATCGCAAGCCCAAGAGCCCGCGCCATATCGATAAAGCCGCTAAAATTCGTATAAAGCACCACGCCATAAAGCAGCAGTGCAGCTAGAATTTGCGCCACGGAAGACTCTGGCTCGTCGCCGTAAACGCCTGAAATCACATCGCTATAATACGCGCCCAAATAGCCGCTAATAAGCAGCAACTTAACTAAGGCAAAAATTATAAGCACATAAATTTCATCGGCATTGCCAAAGTGCTTGAAGCGATCAAACTGCGGCAGTACTGGCTCTACGCCCTTGGCAGCGCTAGCGCGCCCGATAGGACCCATCACGACGCTAGGGAAAAATGCCAAAAAGCACGCCAAGCTCAAAAAGCCCTGCTCGCCGCATTCGCGCCTATAAACCGAGACGAAATAGGTGATTGACATAAAAACATAATATGAAATTCCAAGCGGAAACGCCACGCTATCAACGGCACCTAGGTGCAGCGCAGCAAGCGCAGCATTGAAAAACTCCCTGACGTAGCCATAATATTTAAAAAACGCGAGGAAAAATAAGCCGCCAGCAACTGCCGCAAGCATCACCGCACGCGCCTTCGCAGTTGGTAGTGGAATCTGCTTCGCTAGCCCTGCTTTTTGTACCTGCTTGGCTATGCCAGCTTGTTTTGCTGCGCTCATCTGCTTGGCTGCCGCTTTACGCGAGAGCTTTTTCTTGCGCGAAGACTGCTTTGCGGGCGGTATGGCTTTCGCAACTACGCTATTAGCGCGCGCGATACACATCCCTGCAAAATATACGAAGGCACTATAGGCTGCAAGCACCAGCGCAAAACGCGGATTTATGGAGCACATAAAGCCGTAGCTTGCTAACAGGATCAGGATTTTTTGCGCGAAAATATAATTTTTGAGCGTCCAATAAACGATTAAAAACGCTAAAAAAGCAAGGACAAACTCGGGCGAAAAAAATGTCATTCAATCTTTCCAATTTAAATTTTTAAAGCTCTTGCGGCTTTTAAACGCTCGCGGCGCAAGATTTATACGAAGCGAAAAAGCTTTTTTAAATCACTTGCAGCGCAATATTTTATGCGCAGGCACGGCGGTAGTCACGGCGTTGCGTCGCCAAACACGCTAATAAATTTAGCGTCCAAATCCTTAGATTTCATGGACAGCTTGCAGCAAGCCCTTGCCACGTGAGCGAAATTTCGCCACAATGGCAAAATTTAAAACGCAAATGAGGGCTCGACGCACAAATAAAATTTTTAAACACGCTGAGCGGTTTGCCATCAAATTCTTATAAAACCTCACAAACGCAGTCTCGCAGGTTCTACCCGAAAGATTTCAAAATAAGCGCCTTGGAATCATGCTATATAAATTAAAAACGGGCGATGCCGCTAAAATCCTACAAAATAAAATAAGCTGCCTTTTATCGCAACTATGAGGGCCAAAATTCTACAAAATAAAATCTAAAAGCCTAAATTTTGCAGCGATGATAAAATTCCGCCTGTTAAAATCTGCCGCGCAAAATTACTAAGTAAAATCTCACTTTAAGGCGTGATAGAAACCATCTAAAAGCTGCGCCTTATGAGCCAAAATCATAGCTTTTAATTTTTACCGCAAATTGCAGACCTGCGCCGCCATAAAGGCTCTTTTAATTTTATGGTAACGCAAACGCGTCTTGCGCTAGCCTCGCTCTTTAGTGTAAAACACAAGTTAAAATCAACGAGTTTCGCGTCGTAAATTTTGGCTCTAACTCGAATTTAATGCGGCGTAAATTCAGGCTAGCCAGGCAAAATTAGTCGTAAATTTAATGCGGCTACATAAATTTTAGTTTGAGCTGAAATTTAACGTAGCAGAGCCGCATCTCGCTTCGCAATCCAGCCATTCTAACGAGATAATGTAAATTTTAATTTGCAATTTAAAATTTCTAGCGCAACGATACCAGCTTTAGCTTGCGTTTTGAAATTCTAATCTAGCGACGAAAGCAGTTCATAAAATGCCGCGTAAAATTGCAAATTTCAGCTTTTTTTATTCGGCTGGCGAGGTTTGTGTGCGCAAGAACTGATTTGCGAAAATTTTAAAATTTTATCGCTTGCCCCAGCCTGCCTTCAGGGCAATCGCGATAAAATTTACGCTCCGCGTCTCAAGCAAGTGAGCAGTTGCGATGAAATTCTAAGCTATCAGTCGAGATGAAATTTTACGCCGCATTTTAAAAAAATCCCGCGCCTGCCCAACTGCGAAATCCGTAAATCTCGCGCTAAATTTCATATTGCTGCATTACTTAGCGGCTATCAAATATGCTTGCCAAGCAAACGCGGTGAAATTTCGCATCGCCCTTTAATGCTCGTTCGAAGTAAAATTTCGCGCAGCTATTTTAACAATCCATACTCGAAATAAACGCTCTACATAATTCTATCGCAAAACGGGACTGCCGGGTGGAATTTTGCCCGGCAGCAAGGTCTTTTTTTGCGCTAGATTTATGCTTCTGCGCGGATTATCCTTACCGCTTCGACCATATTTTTTAGGCTCGGGCGAACCTCCTCCCATTTGCGGGTTTTTAGGCCGCAGTCCGGGTTGATCCACAGCTGCTCTTTCGGGAGCACCTCAAGCAGCGCGCGGATCTGGCTTACGAGCTCCTGCACACTAGGAATTCGCGGACTGTGGATGTCGTAAACGCCCGGACCGACCTCTTGCTTATAGCCGACCGATTTGAAAACTCGAAGCAGCTCGTTACCGCTGCGAGCGGTCTCGATGCTGATGACATCGGCATCCATCGCCTCTATCGTTTTGATTATGTCGTTAAACTCCGAATAGCACATATGCGTATGTATCTGCGTATGAGCGCTTGCGGCACTGACGGCGAGCTTAAAAGCACTAACGGCAAATTTTTCGTATGCAGGAATGTTTTCGGATCTAAGCGGATAGCCCTCTTTAAACGCCGCTTCATCTACCTGAACGATCTTGATACCTGCGTCTTGCAGATCCGAAATTTCATCGAAAATCGCAAGTGCGAGCTGTTTTACTATCTGATCGCGAGGCTTATCGTCGCGCACGAAGCTCCAGTTCATCATCGTAACAGGTCCCGTTAGCATGCCCTTCATAATCTTTTTAGTGCGGCTTTGGGCGTATTTGATCCACTCTACGGTCATTGGTCTTGGACGGCTAACGTCGCCGAAAAGTAACGGCGGCTTCACGCAGCGGCTGCCATAGCTCTGCACCCAGCCGTTGGCGCTAAACGCGTATCCGCTCATCTGCTCGCCGAAATACTCGACCATATCGTTGCGCTCGGGCTCGCCGTGGACCAGCACGTCTAGGCCGATCTCGTCTTGAAATTTGACGCAGTCGTCGATATAGGCTTTGATCTGCTTCTCATAATCCTCGCGCGCTAAAAGTCCCTTTTTATAGGCGTTGCGAACCTGACGAAGCTCGGCAGTCTGCGGAAAGGAGCCGATCGTAGTGGTAGGTAAAATTCCATATCCAAGCTCTTTTTTCTGCACCTTGATGCGATCCTCGTAGCGATCGGTGCGCTCAAGCTTGCTTAGCGAGTTCACGCGCGCAGAGACCTTCTCGTCGTGGATGAGCAGCGAACTCTGGCGAGTTTTGGCGGATTTTTGATTCTGCTCGTAAGCTTTCATGCCGTGCTCGCACATAGGAATTTCAAAGAAAAGATGGGTTAAAATCGAAATTTCGCTAAGTTTTTCGACCGCAAAACTTAGCCAGGATTTGATCTCGGCGCTTAGCTTGTCCTCGTATTTTAGCGTGAAGGGCACGTGCAAAAGCGAGCAGGAAGTGCCCACATAGATACGCTCCTTAGGCACGTAGGCTTCGATGGCTTTGAGCTGAGCTAGCTTTTTGTCGATATCGCTCTTCCAGATATTGCGCCCGTCGATCACGCCCGCAAAAAGCACGGTCTTGGCGTCTTTTAAAATTTGAAGCTCTTTTTTGATATTCTCTTCGCTTGCGTAAACAAAATCAAGCCCGATCGCCCATACATCGGTCTTTACTATCTCGCGCACAGCCTCGGTCGCGTGCTCGAAATAGGTCATAAAGATGATTTTTACGTTGCTTGCGACCTTGCTTAGGCGCTGATAGATCGGCGCGATCTTTGGCGCTAGCTCAGCCGCGCGATCCGTTACGAAAATCGGCTCGTCGATCTGAACCACGACCTCGCTATCAAGCTCGCTAAGAAGCTTTAGCAGCTCCTCATATTTCGCGACAAGGGCATCTAAATGCGCGAGCGGATCGCTTTTGTCGCTTGATTTGCTAAGCGCAAGATAGGTGATAGGTCCGATTAAATTTATCTTTAGCGCGCAGGAATCCTTAAAATCGTTATTCTTTGCGGCCTTGTACTCGCTTAAAATTTTACTAGGATTTAGGCTAAATTCCGTATACGCAGAGATCTCAGGCACGATATAGTGGTAGTTTGTATTAAACCACTTCGTCATCTCCATCGCGACTGCGTCCTTACTGCCGCGCGCCATCGCAAAATACTGCTCATGCGCCGAAAGAGCTGCGAAGCGCTGTGGGATCACGCCGAAAAGCACGCTGGTATCGAGCATCAGATCGTAGTATGAAAAGTCGTTTACACTAATTAAGCCGCTCCAAGCATCCAGCTGATATTTGATGTGACGATCTTTTAGCTCTGCAGCAACCCGCTCTAGCGCGTCATAATCGCACTTGCCCGCCCAATAGCTCTCCAAAGCCTTCTTTAACTCGCGCTGCTCTCCGATACGCGGAAAGCCCGTAACGTAACTCTTCATCTCTATCCTTTGAGTAAAATTTTGGTATGAAAGTGTTGATTTTATCTAAAATTTCTTTTGACGTCATTAAAATTTTAACTTAATCTCGAAAATGAACGAAATTTTATCCAAAAGCGCAGGGGTGGAATTTCTCGATAAAATCTGAAATGGAATTTTTATCGAGGAATTCTATAAATTAAAATTTTAGGATTGAATTTAAAGGCGTTAAATTCATCATAATTTAAACCTCATCGCAAGATTCTACTAAAACTTAGTAAAGCCTTGCGACGAAGCTAGCCTTACCTGACACACCGCAAAGCCACTGAGCATCAAGGCTCCATGAAAGCAGTGCAATGCCTCAAATATGAAAATTCTTAGAATTTATAATTATATCCTGCGTAAACGCCGTATTTTTTACCGTCGTTATCTTCGATATAATCGCCGTCTTTGTACCACGCCTTGCTTGCTTTAAAGCCCATTTCAATCTCGCTATTGGAGCCAAATTCATACGCAGTACCTATCTTGCCGCCCAAAATGAAGCCACCCAGCGTATCGTCCGCTCTAACCCAGCCGCCATTGCTATAGTCTATTTTAACTTCAGTATCTAGTACCGAAAGCCCAGCGTAAGCGCCTAGGACGAGCTTAAATCTACCGAAAAGCTCCGGCGTAAAATCCGCACCGGCTACGAAATCGTGCGTGCTCCATTTAACCTTTCTTTTCGAATCGGCATTCGAGCTGGAATCCTCGCCCTTAAATCCGTAAAAATACCCGCCGTAGGCCCTAAACGTGCCGAAGTCATATCCGGCCTTAACGCCGATTTGCGGCTGTCCGTCATCAAAACCTGCAGCTTGGTTTTTGAAATTGTATCCGCCTTCGCCACCTATGAAAAGTCCCTCCGCCATCGCGCTTACTGCAGCTAAAGAGCTAAGAAGCGCCACTTTTGCAACTAAATTTCTCATTTTTACTCCTTTTGGTGAAATTTCATCTTAATGATAGCGACACGCTTCGAAACCTAGGCTAAATTTAAAGTAAATACATAACATTTACGATTTTTAGTGACAAAATTTTAAGTATTTTTGTAATTTATTTATAGCCAGTATAAATTCTAAATCTCCATATAATTTACATTATAAATTTTTTATCGCTTAGTAACATATGCTTTGTAAAAGTATAGCGTAATAAGAATTTACGCGGTATTCCTCTGGATATAAATTTATCTTAATAACTTGTAAATCCGCGCCGAATTGCTTAGATAAATCGGCTCAAACAAGTCTTTGTCGTAATTTTCTAGCACGAAGAGCTGAATGAAAGTCGATTCAAAGACTTTTTCATCTAAAATCAATATTCTTTCGTAGTCCGGTAAGAATATCACATAAAGATCGGCATTCTTATCTAATTGCTTAGATAATTTAACGAGCTTACCGTTTACCTCGCTCACTTGATAATATGTGTTGATCGGTATCTTTTTGCCGTTATGAATCAGATATTCGGGATCGGCACTAGGTAACATATACTCGCCATTTATGCTAGCACTTTTCCCATCCTCACCGATTTCAATATCATAGCCTATAACAGCCAGTGGATTCCAAGACTCTTTACCTGTTTCTATATCTACAGTAGAAAATTTTAAGATATTAGGCAATATATCTATCATGTGCGGTACGAAATAATAATATATATCCCTAGTTTTCCGTGGAAGCTTGAAATTCTTATCGCTTAAAGAACTTAGGAATTTATTGATATCGGCTTCGCCATAATCTTTTTGAATTTGATATAGATTTAGTTTAAATTTATCTTCCAATTTAGGATCAAATTTTTTACCTTGCAACTTTTGTATATATTCTACGTTAAGCCTTGCCATATTAGCAGAGCTTACCTCATCTTTATTAAAGGAAAACGCACTCATAAAAGTATATTCTCCTGCCTGTCTACCTCCGGGATCAGCTACTACTTTTACATCGGAGTAATATCTGATTAAATATCCGTAATCCCACCACGATAGCACGTAATCTTCTCTGCTGGCTTTATTTTTTAGCTCTGCAAGAGGATTTATAGAGCCTTTCGTAAGCGTAGGCGCAACTCGGAATTCATAAATAAAATCCATGCTAGGCATTAGTGCCAAACAGGTTAAAATAGCCAACAAAGTACTTCTAAGCCAGGTGCGTATTTCAAAGTAATTCAGCGTGAAATATATAAAATAAGCAAATCCAAGCGCTATCATCGGTGTAGCGTACATTGTAAAGCGAGTTCCACCGAAAAGTGCTAAAACTCCAAGCGCTATCATCGGCAAGGTTAATATAAACGAACGGAATTTTATCAGTAGTAGAGCCAACCCTCCTACGGCGCATATAAATATAAATAGATGCCCGCTAGATTCAAGCACAAATTTTATAAAATTAGCATTGGCAACCTCCTTGACCGTATTTCTAACGCCGTAGAAGTAGAAAATTTCCTCTTTGCTTACATCCTTTAAGATGTATGCTTTAAGCTGTACTGCTATAGGCACAAGTCCGCCGAATATGACGAACGTAATTACGGCGATCGTACCCAAAATCCAAAGAGCTTTTTTGCTTTTATGGCTTGGAATTTTAATCATTAAAAAATATAGCAATGCAATCAGTGAGATTTTGAACAATAAAATATAATTTACAATTATTGTCTCGCCTTCGTAATACGCGCCAAAATTTATAACCGCTGCGACCATAAGAATAATCGCTTTGTAATTTTCCTCATTGTGTCTATTAAAAATCAAAGTATAGATTAAAAATATCACTATAATCGCCATATTTAAAGAATACGAGCTGGGATACCACCAATCATAAAACGCCATAAAGACGGCAGGCAAAGCAAAGCTACTCTGCTCGCTTCGCCCTATGAGCCTAATCAAAGCCCATAGCGTTAGCAGCGGCAGAGTAACATTTAACATATCGCTATCAAAATACCCGCCTAAAGTCCTCATATAATATCCCGGCAATATGGTGGCAAGTAGCGCCGCGATGATGCCGGCGCCCAGGATATTATACTCTCTTGCTATTAAAATAATCGGTACGGCCACCAGCGGCGCTAAAAACACGCTCATATAGATCGCAACGCTATTTAGGCTGACGGGTAAAATTTTGCTAAGTAAAAATGCTAGAGTTGGGATCGACGCGCCGTACGGGCTAAGATCGCCCGGCTGGTGAAAGCCCGCTATCATATCGCGCGCACCCTCGGCGTTTGCAAAGGCGTCATTTGTAGTCATGATGAGCTCGCCGTCAAAAGAAAACTGTTCGATCCCGCTAGCCCAATATATCCAAAAAAACCTGCACGCCACGCCGAATATATAAACCAGCGTCATGATCAAAAAAATATCCATGCGTGAGTATTCGCCGTTTGTAATTCTAAATTTTTGCATCTTTTTCCTTGATTTGCCATTTGAAGTACCGAGCGGCAGGCAAAATTTGCCTCTACAAATTTTACTTGCTTTATCACGCCCGCGTTACGTCTTTAACGGCATTGTTTAATTTGCGTTTATTATAGCAGAATTTATCGATATTAAAGCGAAATTTTAAAAACAACCCAAGTCAAGCCGTTTAGAATTTAAATTTGTGATATGCAATTTTGGCGACCATCAAAAAATACGATACGTAAAGATAGAGAAAGATGTAAACTAAATATCCAATATAAGGCAGATACAAAACAACACTAAGCCAATAAACATGCGTATATCTAGCATATTATAAATTCCATCTTCTGGTTGCGGAATGAACAAATATAGGACAATAAACATAACGAACGCTTTTAAAAAAATATATAACAATGTTTTATTCATAGGCATATATTTAGCGATCTATGCTATGGCTAAATAGCAGAAGCAACCGCTCGTTGCAAGAAACTTGCGCCGAGCCGGTGGATTTTTGTGGTTTAGACGAAATTCTCGCCTAATACGCGTCACACATAAATTTACAGACGGTTTTCGTGCGCAAATTAAGCATAATCGAGCTTAGGCACCTGCCGTCCTTGTTGCCGCTTAGCAGGCGCACAGCATCGCCCTCTTTCCACTGCGTGCTATCGCCCTCGATCGTCCTGTAATGCGCGCCGTTAATGACAAGTGACTCACCGCCTTTTAGCGTTTTATCGATCTTTAGGTCGCTTGCGATCTGGCTTAGATCGCCTTTTAGGGCATTTGCGATTAGTTTTTCCTCGGCCTGCTCGTGCGTCTTCATCGAGCTTTTGGCAAAGTCCGGCACCTGCACAGTTTCGGTCTGAGCCGAAGCAAACACGGCGAGCACGCAAGCGGCGTAAATCAATTTCATATTTTCTCCTCGGTTTTTTCAAAATTTCGGCGATTATAGCAAAGTTTACTTAAAAATTTCGGTCTAAATTTAGCTAGAGTTTAAATTTAAGAAACCGCTCGTCTGTTTAAAACAGAGCTGAACTCGATGGCAAATTATAAAATTTCGCTGCGATTTAAAATTTACTTATTTAAATACGCCGCGAGCGCGCTTAGCCAAACAAACAGCGCTATGATCCAAGACATCGTCCGCGGCGTACCCGCCCAAAACGCAGCCCTCATATTGCAACGTAAGAGCAAGCGAGTATCAAAATTTTTACTGGCAGAATTTACTCGTTATCAAATAGCGCGCCGAGACTTTGCATTACAGCAGCGATGGGCATCCAGACGGGGCTAAACATAGTTAAAACTGCGTCTTGCGTCTCACCGTTTTTACGCATACTTTCCTCGCTCAGCCTGCCGCTATCAACAAATACTACCGCGTTTAAACTTAACGGCTTAGCAAGCGCATATTTTTTTAGAATCCGATCGCGATCTTTTACGCGCGTAGGAACGCCTAAAATTTTGAAGCTAAATTGTAAAATTTCGCGATCTTTAAAGCCCGTAAAATTTGGATGCTTGTAAAGCACAAGCTGATCTGCTAGCGGCAGGCTCTCGCGGTCAAGCCACAGCTCAAAAAGTAGCGCGCTTGCGTGAGGTTCATTAAATGCATCCGTAGCGATCGAAATTCTATTTACCTCCACTGCATGTGAATAGAGCGATTTTAGGTGCTCAAATTCCGCTTTCGTCGCGCGATAATCACTGCTAAATTCGTAGTCGTAAGCGTCACCGATCATTACCGTACGGTTTGCCTCTATTTGGATCGCGCGAATTTGCTCCTTGCCTTCAAGCTCTACGGGCGCGGTTTTACTAGCACAACCCACAATGAGAAATGAAAATGCCATGCTAAAAATCAGCGCTTTTAAAATTCGTTTCATATCTACTCCGATAAAATTTTATGCGATTATAGCCAAATTTAAAGCAGTATTCGACGCACGGTATTGTCCCCGATTGAGACGAATAAAATTTGAGGGCGAGAGCGTATATGAAATACATGACTGAGTGAATTTGAATTAGAATTTAAACGTAGCAGAATAAGGCGCAGTATTTTTTGCCTAGCTGAGATGAAATTTGATTTTTAAAAGTAGGCTAGGCAGGTAAACTGCTTAGCTAAATTAAATTTGAATGCGATTAAAGATAGGGCGAAGTATCGTGAGATGATTTTAAATGTTTTCTACGTCGCTATGCTCGTAGCTGAATAGAAGAAGTAAATTTCGTCCCAAGACTAGACATACAATATGTCGTAGAGCGAAAATTTTAAATCTATTTAAATATACCCACCAAAATAAGGCGCAGTATTTTTTGCCTAGCTGAGATGAAATTTGATTTTTAAGCGGAGCGTATATGTGATACGTGAGCATTAAAAATCAAATTTCAACGAAGTATAAGTAGAAAAAGACAAGCCTCAAATTTAGACTTCGTATCTCTCACCAGGTTTCATCTCGATGATCTCCCACGGCAAGCCCTGTTTATTTAGCTCGTCCATGAAAGGCTTAGCGTCGAAATTCTCCATATTAAAGACGCCTTTGCCGCTCCAGATACCTTTTGCAACCATCATCGAGCCGATCATCGCTGGCACGCCAGTCGTGTAGCTCACGGCCTGCGCGCCCGTCTCAGCGTAGCAAGCCTCGTGATCGCAGACGTTGTAGATATAGACCTGGCGCTCTTTGCTATCTTTTAAGCCACGTATCACGCAGCCGATGTTAGTTTTTCCCTTCGTGCGAGGACCGAGGCTCGCAGGATCAGGCAGTAGAGTTTTTAAAAACTGTATCGGTACGATCTTTACGCCGTTGTGCTCGACCTCGTCTATGCGCAGCATGCCGACGTTTTCTAGGCATTTCATATGCGTGAGGTAGCTCTGCCCAAATGTCATAAAAAAGCGGATTCGTTTCAGTCCTTTGATGTTTTTAACGAGGCTTTCTAGCTCCTCGTGGTAGAGCAGGTAGCTATCTTTGACGCCGACTTTCGGGTAGTCCCATTTGAACATTATTTCCATCGGCTCGGTCTCTTTCCACTCGCCGCGCTCCCAGTAGCGGCCTTTTGCGCTCACTTCGCGCAGGTTGATTTCGGGGTTGAAATTCGTCGCAAACGCATAGCCGTGATCGCCCGCATTGCAGTCTAGGATGTCGATCTCGCCGATCTCGTCAAAGAGATTTTGCTGTGCGTAGGCGCAAAATACGTTCGTCACGCCCGGATCAAAGCCGCTTCCCAGAAGCGCCATCGTGTTTGCGGCTTTAAACTCGTCGTCCTTCGCCCACTGCAGCTTGTATTCAAATTTAGCGGTGTCTGGGTGCTCATAGTTTGCGGTGTCGATGTATGGGATGCCGGCACGAGAGCACGCGTCCATGAGCGTTAGGTCTTGATACGGCAGCGCGACATTTAGCAGCAAATCGGCGCCCGTTTTTTTGATGAGAGCGACTACGGCATCGGTATCGTCCGCGTCGATCTGGGCAGTATAGATCTGCACGCCTAGGCGGTCTTTTATAAATTTAGCGATCGCGTCGCACTTGCTTTTGGTGCGGCTCGCAAGGGTGATCTTGCTAAAAACGTCCGCGTTCATCGCGCATTTTACGGTCGCGACTTGGCTCACGCCGCCCGCGCCTATGATTAAGATATTTGACATTTGGGCTCCTTTAAATTTTAAATTTTGCTGCAATTTTAGCAAATTTAAGATGAATTTTAAGAGGCTAGGTGTAATTAATCATAGAGTTTGGTTGTAGCCGGGCGCGGAGCGCAAGCCAGCTCCAACAAGAGCGCCGAAAGCGGCTAGCGCTAAAATTTACGCGGATAGCGGCATGCCGATTGACGGCGGCACGAGATTAAATTTACCGCTTTGTATCGCGCGATAAAATTTTAGACTTTAAAGGGCTAGTTTAAATTTAACATCCCCCCCTCCCCGGCGAAGCGCGGAGAATTAAAATTTAAAGCTCGTTCGCTTCGCCGCTAAATTTATCGCGCTTATTTTCTCGGCGCACGGCAAAACCGCATACCGCGGCTAAATTTAACGCTTTAGCGAACAGCGGTTTAAAAAGTAGCAAGCGGGACAAGATCCCGTGACGCTCACGATAAAGGGCACTAGTCCGACCAGCCCCACCAGCTGCTAAACACCGCTCCGGCGATCATTATCGCTAGTCCCATTAGCGCTCTTATTATCCTAGTTTTTTACTTAGCATTGCGTTTTCCTTTCTTTGTTTTTACATTTTGCACGTATTAATGCTTAAAATTTTTAAAGTAAGCAATGGCAGCAAACCGCCACCTAGCGTATCATCTTTGAGCCCGCTTTCCTATATACGCACCTTGGTTAAATTCGGCTTCGTTTAATTATCTTTTCTTTTGCATAAAAATGCGATCCGACAAAATTTGTGTGCCTGAGGAGCAAAATTTATTCGAGCTCAATTTAAAATTTTGACGAATGTAAAGCAAGGCGAACTCAAACGCCGGCGGTAACGCGGCGAAATTTATACAAGCTTTAAATTTGGAATTACGATAAATTTTAACCAGGTGAAATTGCCATCATTGCAGAAAGTTTGTCTAAATTTAGACTCGCAATGTGTTTTGAGCGTCTAAATTTACGCGCTGCAGCAAAAAAGCGTAGTACGATATTTAGGATCGAGGCGGCATCGATCTCACGCCGCACCGCCAAAATCAAATTTCGTAGCGATAAATCTTGCCGAAATTTTCGTCCAGAGTATAGCTAAACTCACCGCCTGCATAATAGATTGTCTCGCCACCCTCCAGCTCGAAGCGTTGGTACACGCGCAGCACGACCTCGTTTTCGCTGATGCCTTGGACATGGATAAAAATATCGCTCTTTCTGCCCGCGGTCATCGCCATTTGGTAGAGCTGATTAAATAGCGCGTATTCGGCGTTTTTCTCGGCGTCCTCTTGCGATAAAAAGCCCTCTAGCACGCCCAGCATCTCCGCGCGAAATTCCGTCCTGGCGCGCGCATAGGCGTTTTGGATATTTTCGATCTGGTTGGTATCGAGTAAATTTAAAAGCGAATGTTTGCCCACGTAAAGCGTCGCGCTCGATGTGACTTTGCCGTCCTTGTCGGTCACTAGTCGCAGAGCTTTCTCTACGCGCCACAAGGCCTCTTTTAGTTCGAGCCCGCTTTCAATTTCAATTTTCATCATATATCCTTTATCAAGAGTGCGGAATTTTAGCGTGAAATTTTAAATTTTAAAGACAAACTTCGCGATCAGATACGCCATATATAGCATCAAAACTCCCACGAATGCGTCGATTATGCGCCATGCTCTGCTGCTTGCAAAAAGCTTCGAAAGCGCCCCTGAACCGTAGCCTAAGCCGAAAAACCACGCAAACGATACGAACATAACTCCCGCGTAAAACCACGGCTTTTGCGGATCCGCGATCGTAGCGCCGAGCGAGCCCACGACCACGACGGTATCTAAATACACGTGCGGATTTAGAAGCGTCACCGCAAGGGCTTTGGCTACGACGGGCGCCAGCGGGCTATTTGCAGAGTTTTGGATTTTGGCAAAATGCGAGCCCTTATAAGCGCTAAAAAACGAGCTTAGCGCGTAGCAGAGCAGAAATATGATCCCGCCTATGCCTAAAATTTGGGTAAAAAGCGAGCCTTGCTTAAGAGCGCCACCGATTAAAAATATCCCTACGGCCGTAAATACGGCATCGCTTAGCGCGCAGACCGTACAAACAGCCGCGACGTGGTTTTTCGCAAGGCCTTGGGAGATGACGAAGATATTTTGCGCGCCGATCGCGACGATAAGCGAGAGCATCAGCGCGGCTCCTTGCAAGAAAATTCCGATCGGCAAGGAGTTCAAGGCCGCGCCTCTACTTATTTTTACTTTCGCAGGCGGAGTTTCGCATTGCGGTATCGACGGTATCGGAGTCAGCTAGCGCCGTACTTTCGAGCGCAGCGTCAGGCTCATTATCGCCCGCGGAAATTTTAGACGCGAAATCCTCGGCGCCTGTGAAATTTTCACCCGCAGCGGCATTATTTGAAGAAACTGTATTATTCGGCGCGGCGGAGCTTTGTTCGTTTAAATTTGAAGCGCCCTTCAAATTCTGCGCGCTGTTTGAATCGGCGGCGCCATTAGAATTTTGTGCGGCGAAATCCTGCGCCACGCCGAAATTCTGCGCGCCTAAATTTTCATCTAAATTTTGTGCGCCGTAGGAATTTTGCATATCGGAATTTTGCGAAGCGGAATTTTCATCGCGTAGGTTTTTAGCTTTAAAATTTTTACCGCTACCCGCGCTTTTTTTAGAACCCTTAGCGCCCTTGCGAGTTTTTGAGGCGGTTTGCTCTTCCTCGGAGCTCTGCGAAAGACCGGCTTTTTCGCGCAAAATTTTACTTAGCTCGTAGATCGAAATTTCAAACGAGCCCGGCAGCGTGGCCTCCGTGTCGCTGTAAAATCGTAAAAAATTAAAGCGGTCCTGCGCCTGCGGCGCTTTTTTGAATACAAAATTTAAAAGCTCCGTTTTGTTTCTGCCCGCGACAAAGGTTTTGATGCCTAAATTTGCGATATCTTTGTATTCGAAGCTTTCGGAATTTGCGTCGCGCACGATAGTAAGGGCGTTCTCGCCGATCTGCAAATAATTTTTAGCGCCGAGTCTGAGCGCGCAAAAAAACGCGCAAAATGCCGCGACTACGGAAGCAAAAAGCGCCGCGCCGCCAAAGCCCGCGTGGTAGCAATACCCGCTAGCGAGCGCCAAAATCGCCGATCCCGCAAGCGTCATCGCTACGGGCTTTTTATTCTCTTTTACTATCATCTTCCCTGCTTAATCAGTTGTCTTATATATTCGTAAATTTTAAAATTTAGCGCATCCATTACCGAGTCTTTAGAGCCCGGATTCTTGATGCTTTGGTAGTTGAGATTAGTTACGTAATCCCTCCAAGCACCCTTGTTTTTAACGCTTATGTAGAGGCTAATCTGCGAGTCGTAGAAGTAGTCTCTGTAATAATCGTCGTCGTCCCAAGGATCATAACCGAACGGCATCCCCCAGCCCACGCCTACGCCCGTATATCTATAATACCTGCCGAAGCCCATTCCGAAGCTAAATCTCGGATTATCCCACGATCTGCGCGAAAAATCCGCCTTGCGGAAGTAGTTGAGATTGCCGCCGATTTGGACGTTCGCCGCACTTTTATTTACGACCTTAAATCCATCCGCACGCAGATGCTGGATCACTGCTTGGGTTAAATTTGAATCCGTCGTAGAGGTATTGGTGAAATTTACGCTTATGAGTTTATCCTGCGGAAATTCCATAATGTGAAGCGGCTCGGAAGTGCGCACAATACCGCTATTTACGGGTACAGTTTTAGAGCAACCTGTAAAAATCAAAAACGCCGAAATGACCAAAAAAAGTGAAATTTTATTTTTCAAGACGGATCCTTTCGCTTAAGATTTCAAATCCTAAATTTGAGTGATTGTAGCATAAATTTAAAATTTTAATGTCAGCAAGAGGCGATTTTTTGAAATAATCTAACGGCGAATGGGCAAGAGTGGAATTTTTAAATAAAATTTTGCGCCGAGCGACCGCTAAATTTAAAGCCGCCGCTCGGTTGAAATTTCTGTAAAAGAGGCGGAATTTTAAATCGTAGACGTTTAAAATTCCAAAATCTTATAGGCTCACGCCGCGCGTAAGTACGCGCTTGCGATAAACATCCGAAACTCTGCTCGCGTCGCCCACGATTAGAGCGTTCGTGCAACAGATCGCCGCACAAATCGGAACCTTGCCCTCTGCGATGCGGTTTTGGCCGTATTTATGTAGCTCTTCGTGCGAAAACGTAGGCTCCGGTCCACCCGCGCACATAGTGCATTTATCCATCGCACCTTTGATACCGAAAGCTCCGTCTCTAGGGAATTGCGGAGCGCCGAACGGACACGCATAGAGGCAGTATCCGCAGCCGATACATTTATCTTTGTCGTGTAAAACGACACCGTCGGTTCTGATATAGAAGCATTGAACCGGGCAAACCTGCGCGCAAGGCGCATCGGTGCAGTGTTGGCAAGCAATAGAGCTTGAAACCTCCTGCCCCTCTATGCCCTCGTTTAAAGTGATAACCTTGCGCCTATTGATCTGCACGGGAACCTCGTGCGCCGAGCTGCAGGCTACCTGGCAACCATAGCAAGCGATGCAACGCTCGACATCGACGTAAAATTTTAATCTTGCCGGCATTTTATCTCCTTATGCTCTTTCTAGTCTGCAAAGACCGGCGTTAAATTCCGAAATTTGCGTATTTATGTCAAAGCCGTAGTTGGTAATCGTATTTGAGCTCTCGCCTCTGATATATGGCTTAGTGCCTTCAGGATAGCGGTCGCTTAGATCCTCGCCCTGGAAAATTCCCGCGAAGTTATACGGCATAACGATACGATCAGGCGTGACGGACTCCGAATAGATGCACTTGACTTTGATCTTCGTGCCTTGCGGTGAATGAATCCACATCATCTCGCCATCTTTGATACCTTTATCAGCGGCAAGCTTAGGATTTACGTGCGCAAACATCTCTGGAGTAATCGCCGAAAGATACTTGCTCGTTCGCTCGATCATACCCGCACCGCTTAAATTTACAAGCCTTAACGAGCTTACAATAGTAGGGAAGTCCTTGCTCCAGTCCTGCTTTTTCTGCTCGGAGATAAATCTAGTAAATACGCGGAAATTTCGTTTTTGATCCGCAAAAGTCGGATATTTCTCTACTAAATCCCATCTAGGCGAGTGGATCGGCTCGCGGTGCTTCGGAATTTGATCCGCAAACTGCCAAACCTTGGCTCTGGCTCTTGCGTTTCCGCAAGGACAAATTCCAAACTCGCGACATTTCTTAGCGATAATGCCACTATAATCTGTGCTCCACGTAGGTCCCATCTTGGCTTTCTCTTCCTCGCTTAGCGTGATGCCTAAAACCTGCTCGATATTTGCCTTGGTAATCTCTGCATGTCCGCCTTGAATTTTTGATCCCGGAAGAGTAATGCTCTCGTCGGCTAGCTGCGAAACGCCGTCGTGTTCTAAGCCGAAGCGGTTTCTAAATCCCATACCGCCGTCGGCATAAGGCTTAGTTACGTCGTAAAGGATCGGCGTGCCCGGGTGTTGCGTATCCCAGCAAGGCCATGGAAGCCCGTAGTATTCGCCCTCTACTTCTCCGCCTATGCCGCGCAAAGTATCGGGATCAAATAGATGCCAATTTTTCTGTTGTCTGCGAAATCTAGCTGCGGTACGACCGTTATTTCCAATACTTTGAGTATTGCGTGCGATCTCATCGGTAGCGTCGTCAGGCCAAACAAAATCGTCTTTAACCTGCTTAAGCTCGCTATCAACGATGCCCATCTTCATGCCGCGAACGTATTCGTCGTAAAAGCCGAATTTTTTCGCGAATAAAAACATTACCTCCTGATCCTCTTTGCTCTCAAATAGAGGCTTAACAATCTGAGTTCTCCACTGACCGCTACGGTTTGTAGCGCTTAGATGACCTTCGCTTTCAAACTGCGTAGCTACCGGCAAAACATAAATTCCATCCGGTCTATCGTTTAGAATCGCTACTTCGTTTAAGAACGGCTCGGCGACCACCAGCATATCGATCTTACCTAATGCTTCTTGAGTCTCTCGAACGTGAGCCATAGAAGTAATTCCTGTGCCTTGCACCCAAAGAACGCGGACATTGCCACTACTTAAAACGGGCTCGTTTTTCAAAACGCCCTGCCACCATTTAGATAGCGAAAAGCCCTTTTCGTTGCGCCAGTTTATCACATCTTGCTCGATGCTCGGATCGTAGTGAAAATACTCGGTAAAATTCGTACCAGGCACTTTTTCACCCTGCTTTTCGTGCGGCTGCTTAGTAGAGACGGCAAATCTTTTAATAAACTGCTCGTAATCTACGCCCCAGCCCTTGCAGAAGTGCTTCCAGGCGTTATCGGCTAACCCATAATATGCAGGCAAGCTATCGGAGAGATTGCACATATCGGTAGCGCCCTGAACATTATCATGGCCTCGAAGGATGTTGCAGCCGCCGCCCGGCTTGCCCATATTGCCTAGTATGAGCTGCAAAAGAGCCAAAATTCTAGTATTAGAACTTCCGATCGAGTGCTGTGTAATGCCTAGAGCCCAGCATAAAGTAGCGGGCTTTGTGGTAGCGAACATCCTCGTAAATTCTATCAGCTCCTCTTCTTTGCAGCCGGTGACATTGGCTACCTCTTTAGGATCCCACTTCTCAGCTTCGGCTCTAATCTCCTCTACAGCGTAGGTTCTGGTTTTTATTAGCTCCTTATCTTCCCAGCCGTTTTTAAAGATTAGATGCAGCATTCCGTACACAAACGCTATATCGGTTCCCGGACGAATTCTAATATACATATCGGCCTTAGCCGCAGTTCTAGTAAAATTTGGATCAACTACAACGATTTTCGCGCCGTTTCTATCGCGAGCCTGAAGAGCGTGCTTCATAGCTCCCACTGGATTTGCAACCGCAGAATTCGCACCTATGAAAAGGATCATTTTAGAATTTTTCGCCATATCACCTACGTGATTTGTCATAGCTCCATAACCCCAAGTATTCGCCACACCGGCGACTGTTGCGCTATGTCAAATTCTGGCTACGTGGTCGTTGCTGTTCGTACCCCAGAAGGCTGCAAATTTTCTAAAATAATATGCCTGCTCGTTGCAAAATTTAGCCGAACCCAGAAATACCACACTATCTGGACCGTCCTCTTTGCGGACTTGAAGCATTTTATCGCCGATTTCATCAACCGCTTGTTCCCAACTGATGCGCTCCCACTTGCCGCCAACCTTTTTGAGCGGATATTTAAGACGCATTTTAGATTTGGTTAGATCGATTTGATCGATTCCCTTACAGCAGTGGCTGCCTTGCGAGATCGGGTGATCTACTGCCATATCTTGGCGAATCCAGGTATTGGTGCTCTCATCCACTTGAGCCTCGATACCGCAGCCTACGGAACAGATCGAACATATCGTTCGCTTCATAACGGAACCTGGAAATGGGTTTTTGATCTCTTGCTCAGTAGCGGCTCTTAGCGTATTATTTTCGCCAAACGCAGCTACGCTGCTCGCTCCTAAAGCAGCGAGTTTCAAAAACGATCTCCTTCCGATCGCATTCTCACTCATGAAAATTCTCCTAGTAAGCTACTTTATAGTATTTTTTCCACGCTTCACTCTCCCAGTAAAGCACCTCTTTTTTCGGTGATTTGCCACGAACGGTATCGCCATAGTCCTGCTCGCTTTTCGCTAGAGCCTGAGACGCGGCAACGCCCACGGCACCTACTGCGCCGATTTTTAGAGATTTTTTAAGAAAATCCCTGCGTTTGTTCTCCATGGTTTTCCTTTGTGAAGAAATCGCTTTAAATCTTTTATTGTAGTAACGCCTGTTACAGGATTTAAATCTAATGAATTATAACGAAAAGGCAGTGAGATGGAAATTAAATTTTAAGTTACTTTTTAAATTTTATTTAAAATTCAAAATATAAAGTTCTAACTAAAAAACTCCTCGCAAAACTAGAGTTTGCAAGTCTAAAATTTAACTGAAATTCTGCTTTTGCGTTAAGATTTCCGTTAAAAATTTTA